>CAMTWR010000017.1:0-70201 GCA_947085455.1 uncultured Planctomycetota bacterium
TGGAAGCGGCAAGAAGGGCGAAGTTGTCGGCAGCACGAACTTGGACTTCCAGGACGACTGCGATAACAGCTGCGACATCACCTGCAACAGCCCGGCTCAGGGTGAAAAAGGCAACGGTGGCGGATACGGTGGCGGATCAGGCGGCAATGGCCCTTACTAAGCCACGGCAGGTTGCCGATGAAGAGTCAGCGTTCCAAAAGGGCTGAGGCAAAGTTGCCTCAGCCCTGAACGTTGAGAATCGAAATTAGCATTTTTTAATGCTGAGTGCGTTCCCAAAGTCGTACGAATTCGACTCCGATCAGAATTCGGCGATCGAAATGACTTCTTCGTTTGAACCAGTTACCAAAAGCCCAAAGCTAAACGCCGCACTTTTTGTCCTGCTTTGGCTCTCTTGTCTGCCGCGGTATTCAGAATGTAGACGACGTTTGGCTTTTGGCTTTTTTATGCGTCTCCTGTTTCGGGATCAACAGCCCTCATTCATTCGTGAATGCCGGGCTGTTGTTCTTTTGGTCCCAATGCAGAAACGCAGACGCTGAATGGATCAAACAGAACGAACGCTGTCGCTGAAGTTGGGTACTTTTTCCCACAGAAGTCGCAGCCCATTCAGTACCACCAGAACCGTACTGCCTTCATGACCCAGAACGCCCATCCAAAGAGGCAGGCTGAAGAATGTGGAAATCACCAACAGGGCAATGACGGTGAATGCGAAGATCATATTCTGACGCACTCGTTTGCGAGCCACATGACTGATCCACACCGCGATCGGAAGGCCTCGCAGATCGTCTCGCATCAGCACGACATCGGCCACTTCCAGCGCCACATCCGTTCCCGCCCCGCCCATGGCGATTCCGACCTGAGAAACAGCGAGCGCCGGCGCGTCGTTCACGCCGTCCCCGACCATTGCCACAACGCTGCCCCCTGCAGCCAGACGACCCAGCTCGACAACTTTCTGATCAGGCAATAGTCCGGCTCTGACGTCATCAGCACCCAGCTGTGCGGCAATTGCGAGTGCGACGCGTTCATGGTCGCCCGTCAGAATGACGGTTTTACGAACCCCCAGTTTCTTCAACGCAGCCATGGTTTCCGCGGCCTCGGGACGAATCTTGTCGGCCACACCGATCACGCCCCACATGCCGGGCTGATCGGTACCAATCAGCAACGCTGTATGACCGAGCGATCGCATGCGCTGAGCCGCCTCGATGACTTCCGGCGGCACCGTCATTTCATGCGTCGCGAACAGATTCTCGCGGCCAACACCGGTCCACACTCCGTCGATCCTCGCATGGACGCCAAGGCCAGTGTGACTGTGAAACTCAGAAATTGCTGACGCCGACAAACTGATTCCTCGCCGACGGACCTCGTCAATGACCGGGACAGAAAGAGGATGCTCACTTCGCTGCTCCACGGTTGCAGCCAGACTGAGCAGTTTAGGCAGATCGGCTCCCGGCAGCGTCCAGACTTCCATGACACCCGGACGTCCCAGAGTCACCGTGCCCGTTTTGTCGAAGGCAATCACATCGACTTTCCCCAACGTTTCCAGATGGACTCCGCCTTTAAACAACACGCCATGTCGGCCGGCTCTCGCAATTGCAGAGAGCAACACCGACGGTGCTCCAACCACAACCGCGCACGGGGAGGCAGCCACAAGCAATACCATGGCGTGATAAAAAGCGTCGTGCCAGTTGTCTGTATGCAGAATTCTGGCCCCGAACAGGACGAAGACCGCGGCGAGAAGTACGCCAATCACGTAGGGTTTCTGCCACGACTCGACAAACCGCTGAGTCGGCGTCTTTTTGGACTGCGCGTCCTGAACCATGTGCACGATGCGTTCAAGAGTTGTATCAGCAACTGCGCGAGTCATTTTAACAAGCACGTTCCCGTTGCCATTGATCGTGCCGGAGAAGACTTTCGCCCCGACACTCTTATGAATCTGCTCACTCTCGCCGGTCAGTGTCGCCTCGTCCGCCCACGTCTCGCCATCCGTTACGGTTCCGTCAACAGGAAATCGTTCCCCGGGCC
Source organism: uncultured Planctomycetota bacterium (assembly GCA_947085455.1). Lineage (GTDB taxonomy): Bacteria > Planctomycetota > Planctomycetia > Planctomycetales > Planctomycetaceae > SXXK01. The sequence goes on from CAMTWR010000017.1 coordinate 2,020, forward strand.
GAACTCGAACGAGATCGTTGATGTTCAAAGTCTCGACGAGGACTCGGCGATCTTCCAAACTGCCGGCAGTGACCAACCAGGCTTCACGGGGTCGGAGTCGTATCAGCGATTCAATGGAGCGACTCGTGCGATACATCGCAAAGGCTTCCAATGTGCCGCTCAGCGAAAATAGAAATAGCAGAACGACACCTTCCATCCAGTCGCCGATCGCTGCTGCTCCCACGGCCGCCACGATCATTAACAGGTCAACGGTGGGCTGACCATCTCGCAGAGATTTGAAGGCGTTCAGCGTCGGCAGGATTCCGCCTGCGAGATACGCACCGATGCACAGACCGGCATACAGAGCCGACTTGTCTCCCATGTGCGAATGGCTGACCGCAGCCGCAGTAATTCCAAATACGGCACACGCAGCCGTAGCGACCGCACCGCTGATCGGCAATGCGTTGGGTGTTGATGCGGCCCCTGGGGTCTCAGCTACCATCGCTGTGTCGTCTCCTGTGTGTGGTCAAACAAATTGTCTGTGCGAAAAGTGTGACTCGCAACGTAGGCGATTAGAGTAAGAACCAGTTGAACGAGTCACCGAGAACGACCGATGCCGCTGGCCTTCGGATGCCCCAGCGGGAAACTCACTTCGTTCCGGGATCTAATTTGCAACCTGCATAAGTGCGAATAACGCCGTGTCGAAGAGAACGACTGAATCGTTTATCGGGAAATTTACCTGAACAAAACAACCGTTCAGGGATTGGGAGTATCCCTCGAATCATCACTTTTAGCAACGTGGCAGAGTGTGCCGCTCCGACGATTACGTGCATCCTTCGGCTCGAGCCAATTTGTCACCCGCATTCCCTATCCTTCCCACAACGGGAATGTGTACCCTGATCGCACCTAATTCGGCCTATCCAAACTATCCTGAGGTTACACCATGCAGATTTCCGAAGTTCGAATCAAATTGGTTTCCGATATCGACGATCGCCTGAGAGCGTTCTGTTCGATCACTTTCGACGGTGAGTTTGTGGTTCGAGACCTGAAGATCATTCAGGGGCAACGCGGACATTTTGTGGCCATGCCCAGTCGAAAACTGATGGAGAAATGCGTCCGGTGCTCCGCCAAGAATGACGTGAAAGCTCGCTACTGTTCTCATTGTGGTGTCGGCCTTCCTGTAAGCGTTCAGCCGGAACCCGCGACCGGTACCGGCCGCAATCGGATGTTTGCAGACATTGCACACCCGATCAATCCGCTTTGTCGCGAACGAATTGAGACTGCGGTGCTGACGGCTTTTGAGGAAGAAAAGATCCGATCAAAACAGCCCGGCTACATCTGTCGCTACGACGATTTTGACGATCAGATGCCTCGGCTTTTCGACTCGAATTCTGAAAAGTCCAAGAGCGCCGACGCGCAGCCCGCCGCAGGTTGAACGATCAATATAATCGTCTGAATTCGCTTCAGCTCGCGGTTGACCTCGACCGGCTTGTCAACGTGCTTGCCCGTTGCTGAGGCTGCAGCGGGGAATGCCTCGCACCTTTCCTCGCACGTCGCGTTTTCGGCGAAATGCACGCGCAACATCCCGGCACCTCTTGCACACAAGGTCTCGGCAGGACGCGAAGGTCTCCTCCGCAGGGCGAGCGTACCGAGAGCAGAAGGTCCGCTCGAGTAACGCGGAAAACCGGCAATCACTCGCGTCGAGAAATCGACTGCAGTAGACTTTCCTAGAAATCGTCACTGTAAAACTGGGAGAAGAGTGTTTTGCGAGCTGTCGTTTTTGATGATCGTCTTCAGTTCACAAGTCAGGCGGAAGTCCGCGCACCGAAGGACGGCGAGATTGTTGTGCGAGTCACCCGGGCTGGGATCTGCGAGACAGATTTGCAGCTGTGTCAGGGGTATATGGGCTTCCGAGGAATCCTGGGGCACGAGTTCGTCGGGATCGCTCAGTCCGGTCGATTTTCCGGCCAGCGCGTCGTGGGTGAAATCAACTGTGCCTGTCACAATTGCGAACTATGCCGACGGAATTTGGGGCGTCACTGCCCGAATCGGACGGTCGTCGGAATTGTTCAGCATGATGGTGCGTTCGCTGAGCAGGTCAGTATTCCGGAAGTGAATCTGCATGCGGTTCCCGGGCATGTGTCGGATGAGCAGGCTGTGTTCGTCGAACCTGTAGCCGCCGCTTGTCGGATTCCAGAACAGCTGACTCTCACAGGTGGCGACCGAGTGACTGTGCTGGGGGATGGTCGCCTTGGCAATCTGTGTGCTCAGGTTCTGAAGCATCATGATTGCAAAGTACGAGTCGTCGGAAAGCACGACTACAAGATGCGTCTGCTAAACGAGCTGGGGATCGCCACGGTCAGTCTTAGTGATCTGGCCGCGGAGCGAACATCGGACATTGTGGTTGACTGCACCGGTTCTCCCTCAGGGCTGAGCACCGCCTTGCAAATTGTGCGGCCCTGTGGAACCATTGTGCTGAAGACAACCGTGGCCGCCAGTCAGTCGCTGCATATGGCCCCGTTTGTCATTGACGAAATCAAGCTGGTAGGTTCGCGCTGCGGTCCCTTCGACAAGGCCCTCGAGTTACTCAGTCACGGCGTCGTAAATGTGATGCCAATGTTATCCGCCAGCTATCCGCTTGAGGATGCGCAAGTCGCTTTCGAACATGCGGCTCGGAAAGATTCGCTCAAGGTTCTCTTCACGATTCAATAAGCGGCCTTTGGGGGCCGCGACGGTTTGAGAATTCCAGGTGCCTTGTACTATAACTTCGCGTCGTAAAAAAATGTGACGTTGAACACCGCCGTAGTTGGCTCAATTTCTTCTCTGTCAGGTCCTTCATGAGTTCTTCACGTCCCACATTGAACGCTGACCAGATGCGAAGCTGGATTCATCAGAACGTGCCGGTAGAAGATTTTCGCGGTAAACGTGTTCTGATGATTATCCCGGACAACACTCGCACAGCACCGCTGCCGGTGTTATTTCCGGCGTTGCGAGCATTACTGCGTCCGATCACAAAATCGCTCGACGTATTGGTGGCCCTGGGAACTCATCCGCCGATGCCGGAAGCGAAAATTCGCGCCATGATCGGGATCGAAGACAACGATCCGTGCAGCGACGTGGGTCTGTTCAACCATGCGTGGGATGATCCAGAGTCGCTCGCCACCATTGGAATACTGACTGAAGCAGAAACGCGGGAGATCTCGGACGGCGTGTTGTCCATGGAGGTGCCCGTCCAGATTAATCGGCGCATTCTGGATTACGACATCGCGTTGGTTGTTGGGCCCGTCTTTCCTCACGAGGTGGTGGGGTTCAGTGGCGGTAATAAGTACTTCTTCCCCGGAATCTCCGGCCCTGAGCTGCTCAACTTCTTTCACTGGCTGGGCGCGTTGATCACCAACGTCGGAATCATTGGCGTGCAGGACACTCCTGTGCGTCGCGTGGTGGACCGCGCGGCAAAGCTGATCAAGGCCGAACGGCGCTGTCTGGCATTTGTTGTTTCAACAGATGCGACTCCGTATGGAATGTTTTACGGAACACCCGAGGAGGCGTGGCGAGGTGCCTCGGAGCTGTCCGGGCAGGTTCACATCAAACGCCATGCGCGTCCGTATCAGCAGGTGCTTTCGTGTGCTCCCGAGATGTATGACGAACTGTGGGTTGCCGGAAAGTGCATGTATAAGCTGGAACCGGTTGTGGCTGATGGCGGCGAACTGATCATCTACGCTCCGCACATGAAGGAAATCTCCGTTACTCATGGTGCGAACATCGAACGGATTGGTTATCACGTCCGTGACTACTTCACAAAGCAGTGGGATAAGTTCAGCCAGATGCCGTGGGGCGTGCTGGCGCATTCGACGCACGTTCGCGGTACAGGCACGTTTGAAGGTGGCATCGAACGGCCTCGAGTTAAGGTCACGGTCGCATCAGGGATCTCTCGGGAAGTTTGCGAACGCATCAATCTGGGTTACAGAGACCCGGCCACGATTGATGTCGAATCGTTTGCCAATCGCGAGCACGAAGGAATTCTGCTGGTACGCAAAGCCGGCGAGCATCTGTATCGCCTGAACGAAGGCGTCTCCACAGCCGTGCCTGGGAACTGACGTTTTCCGGAACGACAGCGCGCAGTAGTCCGTTCGGCTCGATCTGCTGCGAAGGCGGAAAGCACTTTCAAAATCGATAAGGGCTCGACGCAGCCGCGAACAACGGACAGCGGCCTGCTAAACTGCCGTCCTTCGTTGTGTGTCGAAAGGGCTCTCAAAGGGTGTTAATGTGTCGCACGATATTTATGAAAATCCGTTGATCACTCGTTATGCCTCTCGCGAAATGGCATCCATTTGGTCAGCGCAGACAAAACATTCCACCTGGCGGCGACTCTGGATTGCACTCGCCGAATGTCAGCAGATGCTCGGCCTGAACATCACGGACGCTCAGCTTTCAGAAATGCGTGCGACCGTTGACACCATCGATTTTGCAGTTGCCGAACGATACGAGCAGAAGCTGCGACACGATGTGATGGCTCATGTGCACGCGTGGGGTGACCAGTGTCCCACCGCGAGACCGATCGTACATCTTGGGGCAACCAGTTGTTTTGTGACAGATAATTCCGAGCTGATTCAGATCCGGGAAAGTCTGCAGGTCGTTCGTCGTCGTCTGGTTCAGGTGATTGATCAGCTGGCGAAGTTTGCGGTTCGGTATCGGGATCTCCCGTGCCTCGGATTCACTCACCTGCAGCCCGCACAGCCGACCACAGTCGGCAAGCGAGCGACCTTGTGGTGCTGGGATCTTTTGCTGGATCTGGAAGAGGTGGAACATCGACTTGCAACGTTACGCTTTCGAGGCGTCAAAGGCACAACGGGAACGCAGGCCACATTTCTGTCGCTGTTCAAAGGCGACCATGGTAAGGTCGAAGAACTGGACCGCATGGTCACTGAACGCATGGGGTTCTCAGAATATCATCCGGTAACCGGCCAGACGTATTCGCGAAAAGTGGATGCGCAGGTCATGGCCGCGCTGAATGGTGTCGCTCAGACCTGCCACAAGGCGGGAACAGACGTCCGTATTTTGCAGCATCGAAAGGAAGTCGAAGAGCCATTTGGCAAGGAGCAGATCGGTTCGTCCGCCATGGCTTACAAACGCAATCCGATGCGGAGTGAAAGAATGTGCGCGCTGGCCCGTTTTGCAATGAGCCTGCAGTCTGGCATTGATAACACCATGGCCACTCAGTGGATGGAACGGACATTGGATGACAGTGCCATCCGCCGGCTTTCAATGCCGCAGGCCTTCTTGTCTGTGGATGCGTGTCTGATCATCTATCGCAACATCAGCGATGGCATGGTGGTTTATCCGAAAGTCATCGAGAAAAATCTGAATGCAGAACTCCCGTTCATGGCGACAGAAGAAATTCTGATGGCCGGAGTTCAGGCCGGTGGCGATCGTCAGGAACTGCATGAAGTCATTCGAGTCCACAGCCAGAAAGCCGCCGACCGCGTGAAAATTCAGGGTGATGCCAACGACCTGATTGAACGATTGAAAACCGAGCCTGCCTTCGCTTCTGTGGATCTGCAAGGAACGCTCGACGCCCGGCTGTATATCGGGCGTGCTCCGGAACAGGTGGATGCGTTCATTAAGAACTGCGTTGAACCGGTGCGAAAAAAGTTCGCCTCCGAGCTCGGCACCGGGTCTGAAGATCTGCGAGTCTAAACCGCTGTTCCGCTATGCAACAGTTTGGTGTGCCTGTGGGCTCACTCGCTGGTGCTTCGAGCTTGTATGGGAAGTCTTTTCGTGACTGGATGAAGTGCTGGGTCATAAATTCACAGCCTCCGTGCGACTTCCAGATGTCTCAAGATGTAGACATGCTTGTACGACTGTTGTGCGACGGGCAAGGATGCCCGTTCCACGCCAGAATAATGTCTTCACAGTGCAATGGCTCTTAATGCGACGCAATCGGCATGAACTGCCGATTGGCGTTTTCAATGCGAAGAGCATTTGAATGAGATGTTCGAGTTCTGCGGACTTCCGTTGAACTTGAACGAGCCGTCCTGTTACACCACTGACCGGTATCAGCAAGTTTTGTCGCATTTCATAAATGCTGCGAGTTGAATTCCCTCCAGGGACGTTGATTTGCGTGCTGGTTGGTTTGCGGCGGCGGTAATTGGTCGGTGTTTTCTGAGCAGGAGGCTCGTCATGTTGCGTTGTGGAATCCTGATCGCGGTCCTGGTAGTCGTCAGCTCGACATGTCTGGCGCAGGGGATGAGAATCTCAACGCATGTCTATGATATCGCAAAAGCCGACAGTCGTTCGGCGTCGCAGATTGTCAGCAGCAGTTTGACACTGATGCACAATGGACGCGTATACGATTACGTCGACGCCGCGGACGAAGCAGTGATTTTCGATTCCGTGGAAAAGCGTTTTACGATCATCAACGAATCGCGAGAACTGACAACGCGGATCACATTTGACGAAATTCGTCATTTGATGAGCAGTCGAGAACCCCGGACGGGACAGTACATTGCAGAATTGCTGGCGAGTGAAAAGCCGGCTGATCGGAATCTGGCGGAGTCGCTGAAGTTTCAGCTGGCTCCAAAGTTCAGTCAGACATTTGATCCAATGAAAGGCACGCTGGTCCTGTCGTCTGCGTCTTTCGTTTATCGTGTGGAGACTCGTAAGTGGAGCGATGCGCCACAGGTGGCGCGTTATCTGACTTATGCAGACTGGACATCGCAGCTGAATTCCATCCTTCACCCCAGCAGCCTGTTTCCCGAACCGCGACTTGCCCTGAACAAAGCCATACGAGAACTGAAAGATCGTCTGCCCGTAAGTGTTGAACTGGACCTGCGTCCCGCGGAGCAATTTCGTCTGCGAGCTGAGCATCAACTTACGCACAAGGTCAGCGACGATGACCATCGAAGAATCGCTCGCTGGGAAGAACGATTGAATTCAAAGAGTCTGAAGGAGGTTTCCTTCCGCGCTTATCAGCAGGCCGCGCTAATCTCAAAGGCTCAGTAACGCAGGCCTTGAACATCGCTCTTCGATCATGGCAAGTTTCAGGGGTTTGTAGTCCTGTGCGTTAGCGAGGGATTTTGGCGAACACTCAGGAAACGCCAAAACGCAATCCATCACTGACGAGTCGGGTTGTGAAATCGCATGAAATGACCCTATAGCAGAGGGTTTAGGCCAAGGTCGTGCATCGATTTCTGGCTTCAAGTTCAGCCTCGCTCTCGTTCTCGGGATACGAAGTGCGACCGTCGGCGAAACGGGATCTTTGCCCACTGGTTAGTTTTATCCGGCAGAGGGCGTAGAATGAAATTCGTGACTGGAAAACTCAATTCGAGGCGTCTCTATGCGTGCGACGGAGTTGTTCAGAAACTTTTCTATTTCTGTTGCAAAATCCTCCTGAGATGAACTGATGCCGGACGCTGGAATTCTGGCAACTCTGATGTTGCTTGTGGGATTGTTCCTGCTGGGACTGGAATTCTTTATTCCCAGTTTCGGAATGATCCTGGTCGCCGCAATTGTCTTTTTGATCGTCTCATTTTGGAGTGCCTACAAGGCGTGGTGGGGCGTCAGTCCGGTATTTTTCTGGACCTACGTCGTGGTTCTCACGGCCGGTGTTCCTGGAATTCTTCTGGGTGCGGTGACGTTGATCCAGAAGACGGCGTTAGGTAAACGCATGATCCTTGCACCCTCGCCCGCGGCTGATTTACCTCCTAATCCGCTGGAAAAACTGGTGGGACGAACAGGAGCGGCTCAGTCGCTGATGACTCCTGGCGGCATAGTCGTCATTGACGGTAATCGGCATCATGCAGAAAGCATGGGCATGCTGATTGAAGGCCAAACGCCGGTAAAAGTGGTCTCGGTGAGGGGCAGTCGACTGGTCGTCCGTCCGCTTACTGACGCGGATCAGCACGAGCCATCGGGAGTGCCTGCGAATTCAGAAGGTGGCAGCCCGGAACCTTCCGCTGCGTTGCCCGAGCCACTGCTTCCGAAGCCGAAGCCGCTTGACTTCGACATCCCCGAGGATTAAACCCACCGTTCAGAAATCGTTTGATCCGCCGTTTTACATTCTGCGTTGGTAGAATTTGAAACCGGCTAACGGCATCAGGTTTCTGTCGAGGACAAAAAAGATTTCGTCCTCTCTGGTCAATTCAATGGAGACATCGATGAACGTGCGAATGCTGGCTGAAGTGGATGCGATTCAATGGGGCATTCTTGTCTTCGTCCTTTTTGGCGTCATCGTTTTTCTGGCCATCTTTGCACAATACGCAAGTCTCTGGCTGCAATGCAAAATGACGCGGGCTGGCATTAGTCTGACGCATTTGATTTTTATGCGATTTCGGCGAGTCAACCCGGCGGTGATCGTGCGCAGTAAGATCATGGCCGTGCAGGCCGGGCTTCTGAAAAAGTATCCCATCTCCACTCAGGCGCTTGAAGCGCATTCGCTGGCGGGCGGAAATGTTCCGAACGTTATTCGAGCCTTGATCGCTGCCGACAAGGCCGGCATCCCCCTGGACTGGAGCACCGCTCAGGCCATCGATCTTGCGGGCCGCGATATTTTGGAAGCTGTTAAGACGAGCGTGTATCCAAAAGTCATCGACTGTCCGGATCCGAAACGTTCTCAGGGAACGCTCTCAGCCGTCGCAGGTGACGGTATCGAATTGCGAGCCAGAGCACGCGTGACCGTTCGAACCAATATTCAGCAGTTGATCGGCGGGGCAACTGAAGAAACCGTGATCGCTCGCGTGGGACAGGGTATCGTACAGGCCATCGGTTCTACGGCATCGTACAAGTTAGTTCTGGAGAATCCGGATTCCATTTCCAAGGCCGTGCTGGCTCAGGGCCTGGAAGCTCAGACTTCCTACGAGATCGTCTCCATCGACATCGCCGACATTGATGTCGGCGAGAATATCGGTGCTCGACTGTCCGCTGATCAGGCTGAAGCCGATATGCGAGTGGCTCAGGCAAAAGCTGAACAACGTCGCGCTGCAGCTCGTGCTCGCGAACAGGAAATGGTCGCCCGTATTCAGCAGAATCGAGCGGCCGTGGTTTTGGCAGAAGCGGAAGTACCCCGAGCTGTCGCCGATGCGTTTCGAGACAACAAACTAGGGCTGCTGGATTTCTACGAGCTGAAGAATGTGCAGGCCGACACTCGCATGCGTGAATCGATCGCTGGCGAATCTACCGGTCGAGCCGGCCGTTCGACGGAAGGTTAACTCAGCCGCTGCCGACGGTTTAACGTCAGCAGAAGTGATTAACGTCAGCAGAAGTGAAATGCCGCATCAGACGGTGCAGACGTTCCGCATCCGGAAGACTAATCCGGCGGACAGCCATAGTGCGGCTGCCATGATGAGAAGCACACCGACGTCCGACCACGGGAACGTGCCGGTCTGAATGATGATTGCCGGTCGATAATATTCCATCACCGACATCCAGCGCGAAACGGCTTTAGCCCAGTCCAGAAACTGAGCCAAAAAGTTGAGCAGAAACGAGGCCAGCAATGCGGTGAAAACAACACCCGTCGCGCGGCCTCTGCGGTCGCTTAACGCAGAGATCAAAAACGAAAAGCTGCCGACCGCCAGATAGACGGCGCCCAGATTTGCCATCACCATCATCGTATCATGAACCGACAATCGCATGGCCGGTTGAACGCTGAGCGAAGCCACCAGATGGCCGCCGTAGCCGAAGGCCAGAATGCAGATGCCGGAAATCAGCCAGCCAATCGATTCGGCGGTAAAAATCTGCCACCGGGAGACGGGCTGACACAATAGAAAGTCGGCCGTACCCCGGTCAATTTCCCCGGCCGGCATGCGAGAGCAGTACATCACCTCGTGAGCCCACAGCAGCGTCAGCACGGTGGGATGAACCCATAAAAATGCCTGTGACAACTGCGCCGAAACCTGGTCTCCGGGATCGACGCCCAGCAGCGCCGTCAACAGCGGCTTGACGATTGGCATCTTGTCGAACATCTGATGAATATTGCCGAGCACTTTCGGGAGCAGTACTGTCAGCAGGCTCATGACGGCACACAGCCCCAGACTAAACCACAGCACTGGCCAGCGAACTTCCATCCAGATCTTTTGAAGCAGTCCTGTCATCACGCCACCTCCACCTTCAGGTCATAGTAGCGTCGGAACAGAACTTCCAGGGCAGGAGGCCCAATCATTACGTCTTCGAAATTCTGCACAGCGGCCCACTGCAAAAATGCCGCCGAAGCCCCCGTGAGCTCCATCAGGCAGACTCGACTCTTTTGCGGTGATGCCACCATCGCAATTGTCGAAGGAGCTAAATTTTCTGAACTGTCGCCGGGGAGGTAGTTCATCTTCACGAAGTCCGGCCAGCGGAATGATCGAGCATCCTGCTGAGCCCGAAGAGTCACCACGATCTGCCTCGGAGCCTGTGACTTTAATGCCGTCACCGTGGAATCTTCCACGATGCAGCCGTTGCGGACGATCGCGATATGATCGCACAGCATTTCTACTTCACTAAGCGTGTGACTGGAAAACATCACCGTGTGACCCTGCCCGGCCATCTCGCGCAGGCAGGCCATCAGAGTATCCTGCATCAGCGGATCAAGCCCGGACGTGGGCTCGTCCAAAATCACCAGCCGCGGCGCGTGACACAGAGCCAGCACCAACGCCACTTTTTGGCGATTCCCTCTCGACATCTTGCGAACCGGGAGATCCGGCTCCAGCTGAAATCTTTCGGCCAGCGCAAGTCCGGCCGACTGCAGATTTCGGCCATGAATTTTCGACAGAAAGCTTAGGCCTCGCTGCAGCGTCAGCCACGAATAAAGTCGGACGTCGCCGGGAACGTAGCCAATACTCGCACGGATAGCCGCGCCATCCCGCCAGCAATCCTTGCCAAAAATCTGAGCTGAGCCTGAACCGGCACGAAGCAATCCCATCAGAATCCGGATGGTCGTCGATTTTCCGGCCCCATTGGGACCCAGAAAACCAAAGATCTCACCCGGTTCTATGGAAAGATTGACCTGCGAAATTCCTCGACGCGATCCATAGGTGCGAGACAAATCCGTGGTAACAACAATGGACATTCAACCGGCCCTGGCTGAGAAAATTTCTGTCGTGAGCACTGATCCTTTGTCTCACTCTTCAACATGCGTTTCAAAAGGGAATTGAAATCAACGCACTCGCACAAGTTTCATGATCCGTCCGGAGACGTTCCAGTCCTGGACGTACAGATTGCCGTCCTTGTCCCAGAAAGAACCGTGAGTTCCACTGAAGACGCCTTCGACCCACTGATCCTGCGGCACATTAAAGTTGACTCGCTTTGCCGGATCCGAGTTGTGCCCCAGCACTGCCATAATCGTGTTGCTCTTGTCCAGAATGACCAGTCGTCCGTGCAAATCGGGAACGGAAACGAAGTCACCCTGAATCGCAGCAGACGTCGGCATACCGAGACCGGTGATGATTTCTTCGATGTAGTTGCCATCGAGATCATAGTGCAGCAGTCGGCCTTTTGGCTCGTGATTTCTGTCGCAAATCAGCAGGCGAGGTGGATCGTAGCGAGTGTCAAGCGTCATGCCGTGAGCCGTATTAAACTGTTTTAGATCGTTGCCTTTTGTCCCAAAGTGCATCAGATATTTGCCAGTTTTATCGAACTTGAAAATGTGGTTGCTGGCGTATCCGTCGGACAGAAAAATATCGCCGTTTGGAGCGACCGTGATGGCCGTAGGATTGAACGCGGTCAGTTTCAGGCCAGACTCTTCAGGAAACTTCAAACGCAGGACAACATCGCCCATTTCCGCGCTGAATTTGATGCCTTCTGCATTGGCGTTACGAGCCCCGTAGATAAATTCACCATCAGCTTCGTCACGAATCTCCATGTCGTGGATGTTGGTGTAATCTTCGCCAATGAATCGACGAATGACTTTCCCGTCCGGGCTGAACACAAACACGCCCATGTTAGCGCTGGTGTAGATGTTGCCAGCTTTGTCAATCACGACGCTGCCGTGAGTCGGCCCGATGACTGACTTGCCGTCTTCACCCAGTCCCCAGCCGGGAACCGTGTCAAATGTCATCACGCCACAGCCCATTCGCACGGGCTGAACATTATCCGCAGCCCGCACCGGCATGGTCAGTGCAAGTGTCAGAAGCAGGGCTGCATTCATTACGATGGTTCTCATGTTTTCACTTCCGGGTGGTCAGGAGGAAACTGGGCGGGGATTTTTATCGCTTTTGCCAGGATGCCACTTCCAGTGACACCATGCGAATCGTGTGAACAATTCAAAAAGCTCGCCATGTTTTGCAGGCGGAGTATCTGGAAGCCGATTCGCTGTTGTCAACTGCCAGCGATGCTGCAGTATTTTCTTCGACTTCCCGCCTCCCGTGATCTGTGGATGGCCACGGCTCCCTGAGGACTTAAATGCGGCAGGATTCTGGTTGTTAATGCGAATCACATCGGTCAGCCTGATCGTGTGGGATTCGCGAGTCTGTTCATCCTTCCAGTCAAATACCTTTCGTTCGAAACCAGCACACTCAGTAGCCGGTGGTGAGTAGTTATTCGTTGCGAAGCTGTAAAAGCAGACACGCTCAGTCAGAATCCTGCCATTAAGCAGGCATTGTCAACGAGTTCCTGCGTTCGTGCACGTGATAATCCGCGGCAAAGTCAGACGAGACGCATGAAAACTCAACGAGAGCCGTTAGACTTAAGGTTCGCTCGATTTTTCCTCAGACAATTTCATGGACAACGAGAGAAATGAACCCTAAGCAGGACCTTTGTCAGCTCGAACGTTTGCGATGCACGGTTTTTGGAAACGCCAAAGAAGCAGCTCGCAAGGTTGCGACCGAAATAGCAACGCTGATTCGAATGCGCAAAGCCGACGGGAGGCAGGCCGTGCTGGGCCTGGCGACGGGCTCGACACCGACAGGGATTTACGCCGAACTTGTGCGCATGCACAAAGAAGAAGGCCTGTCCTTTGACAACGTCGTGACGTTCAACCTTGACGAATACTATCCGATGCAACCGGAAGATTTGCAGAGCTATGTACGCTTCATGCGCGAACATCTCTTCAATCACATTGATATCAAACCGGAAAACGCGAACGTCCCCGATGGCACATTGCCCGTGGAAAAAGTGGCCGACTTCTGCCGCGACTATGAACTGAAGATTGCTGCCTTGGGCGGGATCGACATTCAGATTCTGGGGATTGGGCGAACGGGGCACATCGGTTTCAACGAACCGGGTTCCGATCAGAGCACTCGGACCCGCATGATTACTCTGGACACGGTGACACGCATTGATGCCGCCAGTGACTTCTTCGGCACCGAAAATGTTCCTCGCCGCGCGATCACTATGGGCGTGGGCACCATTCTGGAAGCCCGACGAATCATCATTCTTGCGTTCGGTGAAAACAAAGCGGGGATCGTCACGAAAACCGTTGAAGGGGAAATGACGCCTTCAATTCCGGCCACTTACCTGCAGCGCCATCCGAACGTGGAGATGCTGCTCGACCACGCAGCCACCACAGGGCTGACTCGAATTCGACTGCCATGGCTGGTCGGAAACGTGGTGTGGGAACCGACCATCATCCGACGTGCTGTGATCTGGTTGTCCGAAAAGATGAACAAGGCGATTCTCAAGCTGACCGATTCGGACTACAACGAAGAAGGTCTGCAGGGGCTTCTGGCGGAATACGGTTCTGCCTACGAAATCAATCTGACAGTTTTCCGGCATCTGCAAAGCACGATCGTCGGCTGGCCGGCCGGCAAACCGTCCCACGCCAAGCGTCCGGGCGACCGTCCTCAGCCGTTTGACCACATCTTCCCGAAACGCGTTCTGTGCTTTTCACCGCATCCGGACGACGATGTCATCTCGATGGGTGGAACGCTGATTCGTCTGGCCAATCAGGAACATCAGGTTCACATTGCCTATCAGACGTCCGGCAATATTGCGGTGTTTGATGACGACACACTGCGGTTTACCGAGTTTGTATCCGACTACTGTGCCGCGTTCGGATTGATGTCTGACCGTATCACGCATCTCGAACAGCACGTAGAAGAATTTCTCAAGCAGAAGCAGCCCGGCCAGGTCGACAGTCGAGAGATCCAGCAGATCAAGGGTCTGATTCGTCAGGGAGAAGCCCGGGCGGGAGCTCGCTGCTGCGGAGTTCCTAACGAGCATCTGCATTTCCTGAACATGCCATTTTACGAAACAGGCGGCGTCAAGAAGAAGCCACTGGGCGATGACGATATTCAGATCGTCGTCGACCTGCTGCGGAAATTGAAGCCGCATCAGATTTATGCGGCCGGCGACCTGACGGACCCTCATGGAACTCACCGAGTCTGTTTGAAGGCGATCATTCGCGCGTGTGACATTTGTCGTACTGATGACTGGTTCAAAGACAGCGAAGTCTGGTTGTATCGCGGTGCATGGCAGGAATGGCCGGTGTACCAGATCGAAATGGCCGTGCCGCTCAGCCCACAGGAAGTGAAGCAGAAGCGCAACGCAATCTTCAAACACGAATCACAAAAAGACCGTGCTCTGTTTCCTGGAGCCGACATGCGAGAATTCTGGCAGCGTGCGGAAGCCCGCAACGCCGACACCGCGCGTCGCTACGACAAACTGGGTCTGGCTGAATACGAAGCCATCGAAGGCTTCGTTCGCTGGGACGGTACGTGGGGCCTGAACGATTAAACGTTTGCATTCCTGACATGAGGTGAAGACGTTTTTCATCACTTCATGACAGAGCCGGGATTCGTCCCGTTGATTCGTTCCCAGGGAGCTCGACGTTGTCGGGCTCCTTTTTTTGTTTGCCGGTCATTCAGTCATCGGGCCTGCGGTCGATCAAGCGTTCGAAAACAGTGAGATTTATCCCAACCCGAAGCGTGAGCGAGGGATTTGGGGAAACACCACCGAAAGGCAAAAACACAATCCCCTGATATGATGATGGCATGGGGCGGGCTGTTGCTTTCGATACCGCTCGATCATTGCCGAAGTCTGTGCGGCGTCCTTGTTCGGATCTGACTTTCATGCGTATTGCGATTATTACAGCCGGCGGAGCGGGGATGTTCTGCGGCTCCTGCATGCAGGACAACACTCTTGCACGCTCTCTGCGGATGGCGGGAGCCGACGCGTTGCTGCTGCCAACGTACACTCCGATTCGAGTCGACGAAGCCGACGTGAGCGGCGGGCGCGTCTTTCTGGGCGGCATCAATGTCTATCTGGATTCAAAACTTCCCGGTTGGAGATTTCTGCCTCGTACTATGAAACGATGGCTCGATCGACCGGGGCTCGTCAAGCTGCTTTCGAAGCTCAGCAGCAGCACGAACGCTTCTGATCTGGGACCGCTGACGATTGATCTGCTGCGTGGAAGTCATGGTCCGCAAAGGAAGGAGATCGAAGAACTCATTCAGTATCTGTGCGAAGACCTGCGTCCGGACGTCATCTTGTTCAGCAACGCCCTCTTGTCGGGAATTGTGCCTGAGCTTCGCCGCCGTTTTTCCGGAAAGATTGTGTGCCTTCTGCAAGGTGACGACATCTTTCTGGACGGCCTGCCCGAACCCTGGAAGGCACGAGCGATTTCTCTTGTCGGTGAAAACGCAGCGCACTTTGATGGTCTGCTGACTCACAGCCGTTACTACTCCGGCTTCATGCACGCCTACCTGAACCTGCCGGCCAATCAGTTTCGCAACATACCGCTCACCATCGAGTTGCCTCCCACGACAAGTTCGTCCGACACGATCGTGCCTCAGAATTCGAATGAGCGTTCTGCAGGACTCACGGTGGGCTACTTTGCTCGGATCTGTCCGGAGAAAGGCGCCTTCCGATTTCTGGAGGCCGCGGAACGAGTCCTCTCGCAGCGACCCGATCTGCATTTTGTCATCGGTGGCTTTCTGCCGGAACAACATCACAAGAGGTTTGAACAGCGTCTGCAGACGCTGCAAAAGTCTCACAATGACCGGATCACGTGGGCGGGAAGTCCGGCCACACGTGAAGCAAAGTTTGCGCTTCTGCGATCGTTCGACTGGCTGTGTGTTCCCACGGAATATCGAGAACCCAAAGGACTTTATGTTCTGGAAGCGGCGCTTGTGGGTGTCCCATCGTTGCTTCCATCGCACGGGGCATTCCCCGAGCGAATCGCCACGCTGGGTTCTGGGCAACTGTACGATCCCGCAGTTCTTGACGCACTCGAAACAGCACTGCTGGAACTCAGAAAACATCCCGAGGAGAATCGTCGCACGCCGCTGGACCAACGCTGCCTGAATGTTCATGGCATGGTAGAGACCGGACATCAGGTGCTTGATGTCATTCGATCGCTGTGAACACTCGCCAGCGTCGATACTACTCCGAAGTTTAACACGTGTGACTTGTTTCCTGCAAAAACCTGTTCACGATATGCATCACTATTGGAAACCAGAACTGCTCTTCACGGATCGCAAAGGACCATTTCAGTGACAAGGACCACTTCAGTGACATTGTTGTTCAAAGTAAAATCTGTGTGCGTATTGTTTCTGACTAAAACAACGTTGTTCATGTTTGTTGTCGCACCCCTGGCGATCAGTCACGGTGAAGAGAAGACTGCGAACATCAACGCGGATGCCGCGGACATCCCGAAGCAACGACAGGCGGAAGCGATTGCCGAAGACAAGTCGTCGCTGGGCTACTGGGGCCAGGATGCGGACAAGTACACCGGATGGAAGTCGCATTCCAATCGACTTATTCCTGTCTACGCATACGGCACGCGAGACGCGGGTGCCGGCGTGGATGTGAATTCGTACTTCGGCGACAACAGTCCGTATCGATCTGAGCAGAAAGTGCAGAATCTGTATGGAAATCTGCCGGAGAAAACGGTCAATCTGCATGCCGTCTGGATGGACCAAACCAACCTCTTTGATATGCAAAAAGCCGCTGCCGCCGCCGGAAAGAAATACATCTTCCTGGTTGTATTCGACGGCATGGACTGGCAGACGATTCGCGCTGCGGCAATCTGGAATCAGAAGAAAATCAGTTATACCGAAGGCCGCGGTGAGGGAACTCATGTTCAGTCGTACAACGCACAGAACACCGCTCAGTTCGGTTTCATGGTGACAAGCGCTCACAATGAAGGCTCCGATGTGGACGTGAATTCGCAGACTGTCAATAATCCCGGCGGCACGATTCGCGGAGGATACGACGCGGGCAGTGCAGGAGATTCGCCATGGGCTGTTGCTCCGGATCCGGGTTACCTGATCGCACAGCCAGGTGAAGGTCATCCAAAGCATGCCTACACAGATTCGTCATCGTCGGCGACCAGTATGACGGCCGGAATCAAAACGTTTAACGGTGGCATCAACGTGGATGCGGTCGGCGGACAGGTTCCAACGATCGCCCATTTGCTGCAGGAACAGGGCTGGCGAGTCGGCGCGGTCTCATCGGTGCCCATCAGTCATGCGACACCCGCCGCCGCTTATGCTCATAATGTCTCGCGTGATGACTATCAGGATCTGACGCGAGACATGCTTGGTCTGACTTCCATCAGTCATCCGTCGACGCCCCTGGTCGGCCTGGATGTGCTGGTCGGTGGCGGATTTGGAGCAGAAGGAAATCCAAAAAGGGGCGGTGAGAGTCAGGGAGAGAACTATGTGCAGGGCAACATCTATCTGGCCGAAGGCGACTTAAAAGCCGTCGACGTGCAGAATGGAGGCAAGTATGTGACTGCAGTTCGTACCGCCGGCCAGGATGGGACGCAGCTTCTGGCAGACGCAGCCAAACGAGCGATTGCTGGCCAGCATCGACTTTTCGGTTTCTTTGGCGTTGGTGCGTACAACGGGCATCTTCCCTTTGCCACTGCCGACGGTCGTTACGATCCGGCTCCGGGAGTGAACAGCAAGGTCGAGATCTATGCGGCGGACGATGTGGCAGGCAACCCAACTCTTGGAGAAATGACGACGGCAGCAATCACCGTACTGGCCAGTGAAAAGAAGCCATTCTGGCTGATGGTCGAATCAGGCGATGTGGACTGGGCCAATCACGACAACAACATTGACAACTCCATCGGAGCCGTAAACTCGGGCGATGCTGCGGTGAAGATTATTACCGACTGGGTCGAAGCCAACAGTAACTGGAATGAGTCGCTCGTCATTGTCACGGCGGACCACGGTCATATGCTGAATCTTGTGAACCCCGAACTTCTGTTTGAGAGCACCCAGACCGTGACAAAGTAATGGCTTTCGCGCGCTCGTGGCCGGTTCGTTATCATGCGGCTCAGCGGAACTTGCCAGTTTTTTTTCAGGAAACGTTGCAGATGTCCGCAGGCTCAGGTTCGAATCAGTTCACGCGAGTATTCCGGTGGCTTTGCTTTACCGCGCCAGTGGTCACGCTGTCACTTAGCTCGACCAGCATCGCAGAAGATCGGGTTCGCGCGCCCGTGGTGCTGACTCCGGCTGCCGAAGCCGTGCACTTCGATGGAATGCTGTTTGACGGTCACAATGATCTGCCGTGGGAGATTCGCGAGAAAGGCAACTCGTCGTTTGAGATACTCGATATTTCACTCGACCAGCCGACGCTGCATACGGACATTGCTCGTTTGACAAAGGGTGGGGTCAAAGCACAGTTTTGGTCTGTCTACGTTCCCGCCGTTTTTGACAAAACCGGCGACGCGTTGTCTCAGACGCTGCATCAGATTTCGATCGTCAAGTCAATGATGAAACGCTACCCGGATGCGTTTGAAATGGCTTCCACTGCGGACGACATTCCGCGTATCGTCGCATCAGGAAAGATCGCTTCCATGATGGGAGTGGAAGGCGGCTACAGCATTGAAAATGAAATCAGCAATCTGCAGCGGCTCTACGACGAAGGCTGCCGCTACATGACTCTGACACATTCCAAATCGCTGACCTGGGCCGACTCTGCAACGGATGAGCCAAAAGTCAACGGCCTCTCAGATTTTGGCCGTGAAGTGATTCTGGAGATGAATCGTCTTGGCATGCTGGTTGATCTGTCGCATGTTTCCCCAGAGACGATGCGGCAGTCACTGGCCACAACGAAGGCGCCGGTAATGTTCTCTCACTCCAGCGCGCGTGCGATTACCGATCATCCGCGCAACGTTCCTGATGATGTGTTGCGGTTGATGCCAGCCAACGGCGGAGTTGTGATGGTGAATTTTTTCTCCGCGTTTATTGCCCCGACCGAAATCCTGAAAAAGAATAAGGAAGCTCGCGGGACGCTGCATGACGTCGTAGATCACATTGATCATATCGTGAAAGTGGCCGGCATTGATCACGTGGGGATCGGCTCAGACTTCGATGGCGTTCCACGTCTGCCTGACCAACTGGAGAGTGTGGCCACATATCCTTTGATCACGCAGGAACTTCTCAATCGGGGGTATGATCGGGAATCGATCCATAAGATTCTGGGAGGCAACATGATGCGAGTCCTCCGCGAAGCGGAGTCTGTCGGCACAAAGCTGAAAGAGAAGTAACTTGTTATAAGGCTTTGCGGCCTTGGCGACACGTGCAGACTGAACAACATTCGCGATGTGGAATTCGCAACACCGGAGTAACAGAATGGCAGCCGTCAATCTTATTGAAGCAACCGCAGTGCCCACAGGACAAGCAGCCGAAGTGGTGGCGAATGGTCGCATCTTTGCCGTGTTTAACGTCGACGGGCAGTTTCGCGTGATCGACGGAATTTGTCCCCATGCCGGCGGGCCACTTGGCAAGGGCATGCTTAGAGGAAATATCGTGACGTGTCCGTGGCACGGCTGGCAGTTCAATGTGGAGTCGGGCCATCATTGCCTGAATCAGCGACTTTGTCAGAAGACGTATGACTCGCGTGTTGAGAACAATCAGGTCGTGATTGATCTCGAATAAACAAGGAATCTGGTTTGCATCCACGCACCGCTATCGATCTGAATCAAAGCAGGTCCAGAAAACAGGCATGCGGATTTGGCGTGGAGTGTACAAATAAAAAACGTCCGAGGCTTCCTTCGGACGTTTTTCATTGAGTAGCCCCGAGCAACATCTGTCGCCCCGGTAACTTCTTGATGCCAGTGGCTGTCGCCAGCAGCTTACTTCTTCAATTCAGCTTCAATCACGCTGACGACTTCGTCAGCGTCCGGGCTGACACGTGGGCTGATGCGACCAGCGACATGGCCGTCTTTGCCGACGACGAACTTTTCGAAGTTCCAGCTGATCTTATCCTTGTTCTCAGAATGACTCTTCAGGAAGTCATACAGTGGAGCCTGCTTATCACCGTTGACGTCGATCTTGCTCATCATCGGGAAGGTCACTTTGTAATTCTCTGTACAGAATTTCTTGATGTCCTTTTCGGAGCCTGGCTCCTGGCCACCGAACTGGTTGCATGGGAAGCCAACCACTACAAGACCTTTGTCGGCGTACTTCTCCTGAATCGCCTGCAGTTCTTTGTACTGAGGTGTCAGACCGCATTCGCTGGCCACGTTGACAATCAACAGGACTTTCCCTTTGAACTCGGACATGTCGACGTCTTTGCCGTCGATGGATTTCATCTTGAACTCATGCACTGAATCAGCAGCCAACACCATTCCTCCAGAAAAAACCATACACAACGCAACAGCCAGTGAACTCCAGAACTTCATAATCATTCTCCAGTCGCAAACAGAAAACCTGAGGCTTAACAACACGACCGCTCCGTATTTCACCAGCACTCACTCTGTTGAAACCTAAGCAGAATCTTTTGAGCATTGTTACCCGACGACCTCGAAAGGCAAGCCAGCGCACTTCTAAAGCTGGCGAACATAGAATCTGACCAGGCGTTTGCGTTGAATTGTGAACTGCAGTCCCCCAAACTATCGGGGACTTGCCTTTGGCCGAGATTTGGGAAAGGACGCGTTCGTTATGAAGCAAATTGTGGGGCTTTTGATGCAGCTGGTAGCGCTATCCATGCTGCCTGCAATCGTTGTGTTTCAGCTGTTTTACGGTTTTAAGCTGATCGTAATGCCAATCTCGTTGCTGTTCGGCATCTGCATTTTCAGCCTGGGCACACTGCTGCGCGAATCGGGCCGCTGAGGCACTATCATTCAATACGGCAGTTCCGGGGTCGTAAAAGGCACGATCGGTGCCATGCTCTATTTGCCGCGCAGAACGTTGAAAAGAATCCAGGCCGGAGCTAGTAACACCCGCGACCAGCCGCACGGTCGAATTCTCATTTCAAAACAGTGAGGGCAATAGAAGCGGCGAAATCCCAGCAGCAAAAACAGAAACCACACACTGTCGGACGGAACCTTCAACAGAACGTTCCGACAGAAATGGCATTTGTAGCGAATGGAATCCGTCCACTTTGGTGAATGCTTCGGGGCACTCATCTTTTTTCCTGCAGGTCTTGGTTGAGTTGAAACGGACATGATTCTTCAGCCAAAGATGGTTTCTTGAGCAACCCATTTAGCATAAGTGAAGATCAGAGATCCACACCTGTTTGCAACTAATGTGCCACACTGACGATTTTACGAAAGTATGCCCTTGAGTGAAGAAAGAGGCCTCGTGTAATGGGAGATGAGTAATCCCTTGGGTTCTTCGTCCCGGTTACGTGCCGGCTGCTTTCCTCTTACGTTCGAAAATGCAACAGCACCCCGGCAAGGTGATTCACCACTTGCGCCTCGGCTATAGGCAAGATTACTACGTCAATCGCCATCGGCCTCATGTTTCCTGGCAACCTTAGCGAGATGAGTTTCTTACGGTGTCATCACGACAGACTATGACGGTCGTATGCATCTGGATTATGGGGCGTTCCGAGAAATCGCAGTGATGATCCGCTCATGGAGTTTACCATTGGTAACAACCATACCCTCATTGACTGCCATACTGGAACCATGGCAAAAATCGGCAGCCTTGCCGTGAATATCAGTCACAGTGCCGCCAGCTTCGGTAACAACCAGCACTCCCCCGGCATGATCCCAGATCTTTTCCTGATAGCCCTTTCGAGTTGGCAGGCGGAGATACAAATCCGCGTCCCCGCGGGCCACAGCCAGGTACTTGCACTGGCTGTCCATTCGCACGGGTTCTTTGTGAATGGCGAGATCCGAAGCGATCAGACCTGACCAGTCGTGAGAACTGTGACCGGATTCTACTGATTCACAAAACAGTAATTCCGCCGCGTCGGAAGTCTCACTCACATGAATCTGCACAGGAGTCGTCTCCGGAGCATCGAGCGACTGCATCCACGCTCCGTGTCCACGCACAGCCCATGCTAAAACGCCGGAAGATGCCGCGCCTTCGAACGGCATGTTGGGACAACCCAGCACACCCACTTCAATGGTCCCATCAATAATCAACGCGAGCGAGATAGCATACTGCTCTTTGCGAAGAAATCCCTTTGTGCCATCGATCGGGTCGAGCGTCCAGAAACGAGGAGAAAACGTCGACGTGCCACCACGGTCGATCCAGTCGCAGATCTCCAGAGCACTCGCGGTCACGCCTGCGGAACGACATTCTTCGACAATTCGGCTGAGAAAAGTGGCCCCATCCGGCAGTCGAAGTTCTGCAGCGCCTTCTTCACCAATCACCGGATCGGAGGGAAACTTTGCCTGCAACGTTCGACAAATCAACGCCTGACTTGCGTAATCCGCCACTGTGACCGGGCTATTATCTTTTTTTGCCAACGATTCTGTCGTGATTGATGACTGCACAGATCGACAAACTTTGGCGGCCTGACGCACGGCTTCCAAAGCCGTACGCAACTCACTTTCAAATGGCATGACAAATCCTGAACGTATCCGAATTCCAAATAAGCTGCTCAATGTGCAGTGAGGTTAAGGGGGACAAACGGCTAACGCAACCCTTAAGTCTGCCTGACTACTTTTCCCCTGTTTGGCAACGACCTTGTCCATGTCATAGGACCGTGACTGGGATGCACAAACAATCAAACGCCCGAACTGTTTCTGGCATCGATGATTTCCCAGGCTGAAGACTCGGGAATGCCAAAACGCGGCCGCATTCCGGCAGAATGGAACGAGGACGAAGTGCCTCGCGGGATCCAACTATTTCTCAGCAGGCTTCGTTTCCAGGGGATGCCGCCATTCGGACAGACGCTGCATCAGCACATAAAAGACCGGCACAAAGAACACGGCGAGCACGGTAGCCGCAATCATGCCGCCCATCACAGCTGTCCCCAATGCTTGACGACTGGCGGCCCCAGCACCCGTGGCATTGACCAGCGGCACGATCCCAAGAATGAACGCAAAAGACGTCATCAGAATGGGTCGAAAGCGGAGTTTCGCAGCTTCAATGGCAGCATCGTTGATTGAACGCCCATGCTGTCGAAGTTCCCGAGCGAACTCGACAATCAAGATCGCGTTCTTACTTGCGAGGGCGATAATCAAAACGATCCCGATCTGAGTGTAAATGTTGTTGTCCATTCCTCGAACCGAAACCGCGACGACGGTACCGAGCAACGCCAATGGAACCACCATAATCACTGCAGCGGGCATCAGCCAGCTTTCGTATTGTCCGGCCAGCACCAGATACACCATTAAAACGCCAAGCGCGAAGACGTACATCGCCTGCGATCCGACGCGCTTCTCCTGAAACGACATTCCTGTCCATTCGTAGCTCATCGACTGCGGCAGCTTCGTCGCTGCAAGCTGCTCCATCAGCGAGAGTGCCTGCCCAGAGCTGATTCCGGGCGCTGCAGCCCCGTTAATCGTCGCGGATGGATACAGGTTGTATCGAGGAACGATATGCGGCCCCAGAGTACGGCGAATGCTGGCGAGAGTTCCCAGCGGAATCATCTGCCCCTTCTGATTGCGAACTTCCAGTCGTCGAATATCTTCGGGCTGCAGTCGAAACTGCTCATCTGCCTGAACACGAACCTGATATGTCTTTCCGAACTTGTTGAAGTCGTTCACATAAGCCGACCCCAGAGCGGCCTGCATGGTGCTGAAAATAGAATCAAGCGGTACCCCGAGTGTCTTCGCTTTGACTCGGTCGACGTCGACGTAAATCTGTGGCACCCCGGCGCGAAATGTGGATTGCACCTGAGCCAGACTGCTCTGCCCATTCGCCGCATCAACCATTTCGCCGACGACCTGCTGAATCTCGGACAGACCCACGCCACCGCGATCTTCAATCTTCATTTCAAAGCCGCCTGCAACACCGAGTCCACGAATTCCGGGCGGTGGAAAGGCCAGCACAAGGGCTTCGCGGACAGATTGAAATCGTCCCATCAGACTGCCAAGAATTGCTTCCTGAGAAAGTTCCGGACGGGCCGATCGCTCTTCAAACGGTGTGAACGTGATGAACATTGTTGCCGCGTTGGATGTCACCGACGAATCCAATAGCGACATACCGCCCAGAAGAAACCACGAACGAATTCCTGGCGTCTCTTTCAGTATCGCATTGACCTGGCGAGTCACCCCGCGAGTTCGTTCCTGCGACGCAGCGTCGGGCAGCTGAATCGCGATGATTGCGTAGCCCTGATCTTCAGTCGGCACAAAACCGGTCGGAAGTCGCACGAACCACCAGCCAGTCAGCGCGACCAGTCCCAGAAACAACAGCATGACAATCGCCGTCTGTCGCACCGCAACACGCACGATTGATGTATACGCCGCCTCGAAACCGCCATAAATGTAGTTGAACCCGCGATAAAACCAGTTCTTCTTTGTCGAACTCGGCCGCAGATACACAGCACACTGGGCCGGCTTCAGAGTCACCGCGTTGATCGCACTGATGACGGCTGTGGCGGCGATCGTCAACGCAAACTGCCGATAGAGCTGTCCGGTGATGCCGCCCAGAAACGCGGTCGGAAGAAACACGGCCATCAGGACAAGCGTGATGCCCATGACCGGGCCGATCACTTCACTCATCGCTTTAATAGTGGCGTCTCGCGGATTGAGCTTGCCGATGTCGATGTGATGGACCGCGTTCTCGACGATCACAATAGCGTCATCCACTACGATCCCGATCGCAAGGACCAGCCCGAAGAGTGTCAGCATGTTGATGGAGAAACCCAGGGCCGCCATGACCGCAAACGCACCAATGATCGTGACGGGAACTGTCGTAGCCGGGATCAGTGTGGCACGCCAGTCCTGCAGAAACACAAGAATCACGATCAGTACAAGGACACCCGCTTCCGCCAGGGTCTTGTAAACCTGATAGATCGATTCTTCCACAAACGTTGTCGTGTCGAATGGAATGATCGCCTGAATGCCTTCCGGAAAATTCTTCTGCAGAACATCCATTTCCGCTTTGACTCGTTCTGCAACATTCAAAGCATTTGCACCCGGCAATTGATACACCAACAAACTGGCCGCCGGCTGCCCTGCAATTTCGCACCACTGGTCATAAGTCTGTGCGCCAAGTTCCACGCGTGCCACATCCTTGACTCGCGTCATTCGCATCCCGGTACGATCGTCATCAACTGTCTTGATGATGATCTCACCAAACTGCTCTGGATTGGTCAGCCGTCCCTGCACTGCAACATTGAATTGAAATCCCTGATCCTTCGGAGTCGGCGCCTGGCCAACCTGTCCGGCCGCCACCTGCACGTTTTGCTCGCGAATCGCGGCGAGCACGTCTTCCATTGTGAGATTACGGGCCTTCAGTGTATCCGGATTCACCCAGATGCGCATTCCATACGTGCCGCCACCAATGACCTGCACATCGCCGACGCCTTCAATTCGCGTCAACGCATCTTTGACTCGCAGCGTGGCGAAATTACTGAGATACAGGTCGTCGTAAGCCGGATTACTTGAGATCAGCGACGCTACAAGGGTAATGTTGGTCGACTGTTTTTTTGTTGTCACGCCCTGCCGCTGCACTTCCTGAGGAAGTCTGGGCATCGCTACAGCCACGCGGTTTTGTACCAGAACCTGCGCTTCGTCAAGATCGGTCCCGACCTCAAACGTCACTGTCAGCGTGTAGGCTCCGTTGCTGGAACACGTCGAGTTCATATAGAGCATGTCTTCGACGCCGTTGATCTCCTGCTCGATCGGACCAGCCACCGTGTCAGACAGCACTTCCGCACTGGCTCCGGGATAGACAGCCGCCACCTGAACGGTCGGCGGTGTGATCTCCGGATACTGTTCGATGGGAAGCGAATACGCACACACCAGCCCGACCAGCATGGTCACAATGGCCAGCACATTCGCAAGGATCGGCCGATCAATAAAGAATTTTGAAAACATGGAATTGCCGGTCGTTTCTTAAAACTCAATTGATCGTTCGCAGGCGATGAAAGCAAAAAGTAGCCCAGATAAATCGCCGCGCGCTGCCCGCTGGAAAATCCAGGCAGACCTATTTGGCGACCTGTGCTGCGTCAGATTTGTCTGCTGTCGGCGTCGCTTCTACGGCATTCTTTGGGACAACTTTTGACCCTGGTCTCGCTCGCAGCAGACCTTCCACAATGACTTGATCGGTGATTGCGATCTCGCCGTCCACGACTCGCATCCTGCCGACAGCGACACCCGTTTTAACGGATCGGTACTGAACGAGACCTGCGGCATCAACGGCCAGCACGTACTGCCCGGACTGATCAGTCCCCAGAGCCCGCTCAGGAATGAGCAACGCATCCGCTCGCTCGGCGATGGCCAAACGCATTCGCACAAACATACCCGGCAGCAGGGAGCGGTCAGCATTGGGAAAAACTCCGCGAATGCGCAGAGTTCCCGTGCCGGGATCCAATCCCGGATCCATGTAATCGATCTCTCCCGACTTCGGAAAATCCGACTCGCTGGCGAGTCCCAATTCAAGAGGCAATTTCCCTGACATAGCAGATCCGTCCGCGGCCACGGTCATTCCACGTAGAGCGGGAATCCGCTGTAGATCGGCTTCGCTGATGGTTGCATATGCATAGATGGGTTCCATTCGCACGATCGTTGCCAGGACCGTCGCTCCGGTCGATTCGATCAAGTTCCCAACATCCACATTGCTGCGACTAATTCGACCGGATATCGGAGCAGTCATTCGACAGTAGCTAAGATCCAGTTCCGCACTGCGAACGGCAATTTCCGCAGATTCCAGCTGCGCGCGGCACGCCAGAATTTTCGTCTCATAAGTCGCTTCAGCTTCCGAAAAATTTGCTTTCCCGGATTCAAGTTCGGCTTCACGGGCTTTCAGCTCGGCGGACAACTTGTCCATCTCGGCCTGCGGCGACACATTTTTCTGAAACAAACTGCGAACACGTTTTTCTTCCTGTTGAGCCAGCACGACTCGCGACTGAATCAGATTTACCTGGGCCTGAGCGACTTCGCGTGCCTTTGAGCCAGTGGCCTGTTCAAGAGCGGCCTCCGCTTCTTTTAAACGAGTGCGAGAAGCCTCGAGCGCTATCTGAAATGGCTCTTCATCAATCACAAGCAGCAAATCGCCTTTGCCGACTTCTGAACCTTCGACAAATCGCCGCTCTTTCAGAAAGCCCCGCACGCGAGCTCGAATCTCAACCGTCTCTACCGGCTGAGTCATCCCGCTGAATTCAAGATGCTCCGTCACCGCCTGCTGAACGGGCGACGCAACGGTCACCTCCGGAGGCGGTGGGGCCACATAATTATTTGGCGATCCACAGCCGATCGCGGCCAGCACAACGATGTAATACTTCGGGACTTTCATCCAACTCACCCTTTCCACAGTTGACCGAGGGGTCAACATAGTTTACCAATTGGTAAAGATCCTAACAGCGAATTTATGGGCGTCAACAGCCTTTCGGGCCAGAGAAACACTTCTCTCAACAATCCGTGCGGGAAGAACCATGGTGCTGAATACGGTTGCATCGAAGTCACAGACCACTGATTATTTCTCGCTGTTTCGTGAGATTCCAGGCATGTGTCTTTGACTAGAATGGCCATGCTCAGTATTTCACTCGACGCCACTTTTGGATCGCGGTGCTTCTTCTGAACGAATGTCCGGAAAGCCATCATGGTAGGCAACAAACGACAAATTCATGATCCTCAGTCAGTCAAAACGGCCGTACTGGATGCCGCGCTGGAACTCTTTGCGCAGCATGGTTTCGCCGATACTTCCCTTCGATCAATCTCCCAAAAGGCGGGCGTTTCTCACCCTTTGATTCTGCATCATTTCGGCAGCAAAGAGCAACTTTACGATTCCGTCAAACGGCGAGTGGTCGAGGGCTATGCCGCGCGCTTTCCTGCAGCCGCTCGTGATGTAAACCGTCCGATAAATCTGCGTGTCGAACTGAAACGGATTCTGACGTATGTCGGAGAAAATGAACTCGCGCTGAAGCTCTGTGCTCGGACGCATATCGATGGTGATCACCAGGTCTGGCCGGGAGAGCCCGACCTTCTGAACCTGATTCAGAAGAGGATTGAAGTGGCTCAGGCTGAAGGTCTGATTCGAAAGGACCTGCGGTCTCTGCAACTGAGCATCATGATTCTCGGGATCGCATTTTTTTGGCTCGACAATCGACGCCACTTCGCTGCCCGATTTGGCAAAGCGGCCAACGACAGCGCCTATTTGAATACCGCCGTAAAGATGATTGAAGAAGGCCTTCTGCCCCGCTTCTCGGCCAGCAAGTCACAGGACGAAGAATAGACCGGCTTCTCATGCCGACCGCTGAGCTCCCCGCAGAAGACGGGAGCCGTTCGGCGGATTTCGCGGTTTCGCATTGCTCCTCAGCCATTTTCACCGCTGAATGTTTTCAGTCCGCAGAGTTCTGAGTGCCTGACGCTAACTGCGACAAGTGGCGAACCTGCGGAAGGCTTTCCCATCAGAGAATTTATGCAGCCGGCTCCCGGCAGTCTCGATAATAACTGCTACCTGCCTGATCGGACCTCGCGTCCCTGCCTACCTGCCTACCTGCCTCGCCATGAAAGCATCCCGCATGTTTCATCCATCCAGCATTCTGACTTTGCTGCTTCCGTGCATTCTTATCAGCGCGACAGGCTGCGTATCAGGACCGATGACAATTCACGCTTCGCGGAAGCATTCCGATCAGACAGGACGCAGCGATCTGGCTGAGCACACTACGCGGCCGTCCGGCGGCGCGCAAGTGGTGCAGGGACAGCCTAACGCCGTGGTGGATGGACTCGGCTGGGTGATGGGCGTTCCTCGCAAACTCATGCTCTGGGATGCTCGTGTGGATAATCACGCAGTGCAGCCGGAAACGCTCGCGGAAGTCGCCAGTTACATCGAAGTCAATCAGCTGCACGACGTGTGCATTCGAGCGAATCAGTATGCGCCCGTGGACGAGTGGCGTCGTCTGCGAACCAATGATGATATCAGTGCTGGCTGGCGGTACACCATGGGTTCGCTGAGCGTTATTGGTTACACACTTCTGCCGGGACGCGTCTTCGGTGGCGATCAGTACAATCCGTACACAAATAGTGTCTATGTTTATTCGGACGTTCCCGCGCTGGCGATTGAAGCGGCAGCGTATGCGAAAGACATTCAGACTCGCGAGTTGCCAGGCACCTATGCGGCAGTGAATCAACTGCCGGTGGTTTCGGTCTGGCGAGAAACGATCAGCACCAGCGACTCACTCGAATACCTTGCCTCCTATGGCAGCACTCATGACCACAAAGAGGGACTTGCAATCCTGTATCCCAACTATGGAGCTGCTGTCGGCGGATCATTCGGAAGCCTGATCGGAGCGACACTGGCATTTGAACTGGGCGGTGCAATTGTGGGCCATATTTCTGGCCAGCACAAAGCAGCAATGGTCGATGCGGACACGGAAACGGTTTGGTTGGAAGACTACAGCCGCGGTTCAGAATCTCCGATTCGTTTGAAGAACGAAGACACGCAACTCAATCCCGGGACACATTTGCTGAGCGTTTCTAACACTCGGTAGAGTCGCCCTGCAACGGCCGTGCTCGGTCTGCACGAAGCCATGGCGACATGAAATCAGAAACTTCGCGAATCAGCCCCGGTCGCCGGATCACCGTCCACACTGAAGATCATGCGAGTTGGCTGACTGCAATGAGGACACGGGATCTCAAAGTGATTTGTGACTTTCGTCACAGCTCGCAAATCTGCATTGGCAAGGCACAGGTTGCCGAGCGCGTCGAAGCCGACCGAACTCGTCCCGGTTGGCACATTGGCTTCAATCTGAAATTTCTCCGGCCGGTCTTCTGTGCGAGACACATGGATCACCTGAGTCCGGCTGACGTCAGTGTTGCACAGGGTCAGCAACGATCCGTCACGCAGGGAAAGCAAGCGGCGAGAACCCAGCTGAGCAAAGCCGGAAACTTGAATTTCGCCACTGGAGGGAATGCGGACCACATGGCCCGATGGCATCAATGCTTCCAGTTGTCCGCCGGCGTTGTAGGCCAGATCCAGCGGATTCTGAGTCAGCATTCCGATATCGGAAACGTCGCCCTCAGACGATACGGAAACAAGGCGACCAGTCTGCTTGACCGACAGTACAAACTGTCCCGCACTGTCGCGCACAAATGCGCCAGCTGGGAAGCCAAACGTCTGCAGAACGACATGCTGGCCACCGGGCGTGATCTGATGCAATGACGACTCACCTGCCGAGGAAGTCAGGACATAGACGGAATCATCTGCATCAATTCGAATGCGTTCAATGTCCGCAAGATTTTCGACCAACAGAGAAACAGACCCGCTGCCGTCCAGACGGAAGACACAGTTGGCCTTGTTGTCGGCAATGAACACGCAGCCATCGTCGCTGAGCGCGAGATCGACGGGAGAAATCACCCGGACAGGCAATCGCTCGATCACGGGTTTTGACCGAACATGAATCGGCTGATGATCATGTTGAGCTAATGCGCCAAGCGAAGGCGTTTCTTCCCCCGCCGCGCAAAATGATGAAGACGCGAGCGGCCCACAGAAGCTGAATCCAAATGCCAGCAGCAACGCCCGCGATGTTCGGAAGGAGCGATTTCTTAATGGACGCATTTCAAGCATTTCGGAACGCACCATTTTGCGGGTTATCCCGCTATGAAATTAAGCGTCGAGTTTCAGGTCACACACTTGTCGTGACCCCGAATCCGCGAACTCAAAAGTGTAAACGGTTCGGAGGTGGCGTCAACGAACACTTCGCCAGTTCGCACCCGAGAACCACGACTAAAATATGCAACAACTCGGCAAAACTGTTTTCGGCCTGCCCAGGACTTTACATCGTCAGCAACGCAACAGACCTCTAAAACCGAAGCACGTTCGTTCAGGTCCATGCCGGCACGACTCATTCAGATTCGCGATGCGGTGTTAAACGTTAATCCGTTAAGCATCCTGCGTGCCATTTTTTAAAATCCCGTTAAAATCAGCAAAAAAGAACGCATCGCTGCCTGATGCGGGTTTACGTGTCTCAGAATGATACAGTTTTACAAGGCCTTTGCGGCAGATTGACGGGACGAAGTATGGCGGACATTGCGCATCTGATGAGCCGGCTGGGCTCAATTGCGGAAGCAAGTTCTTTGGGTTTCGCCGATCTCGCAGCGGGCCACAAGGACGGTCTTCAGCTGCGATTTCGTTTCACCGGCTCGACCGCAATATCTTCCGCGAATCCCGTACCGGAGCTACCCGGAAATAGAAGTGACGATGCGGCTGACATCGCGGATCGACGCTACCTGATTGCCTCGATCACCAAGCCACTGGTAGCCATGTTGGCCGTCCAACTGGCCGCCGACGGACAGTTGGCGCTCAACGAACCCGTGCGCGATTACGTCGAAGGTTTTCATCGTGGACCGCTGCGCAATATCACGATTCGTCATTTGATGACGCATACGTCCGGGCTGCCCGACATGCTGCCGAACAACGTGGAACTCAGGACGCAGCACGCGACACTCGCAGATTTCGTAAGCCAAACAGCGCGTGTCACGCCGGAGTTCTTACCGGGCAGCGATTGTCGGTACTCCAGCATGGGAATCGCCGTGCTTGCCATCATCATTGAGAGGCTGCTCGGGAATTCGATCAATGAACTGGCCCGACTGCATATCTATAGGCCTCTGGAAATGACCAGCTCCTGGCTTGGACTTCCAATCGATCTGGCAAGCCAACTGATGCCGACCATTGTCCCGTCCGAGTTGCCACCGGGGCAACAGACGGATTCAGACTGGAACTGGAACAGTCGATATTGGCGCAGCCTTGGTGCTCCGTGGGGCGGGATGATTTCAACGGCAGAAGACCTCGGCCGCTTCGCCATGTGCCTGCTTACCAATGGCCGTTCTTTACAAGGGCAAGCCGTGTTTTCTACCACGGCCGTGCATGCTGCGACGAAAAACCAGACGCGACATATGCCCGGCCTGTCCGAATCCGACCGCCTGCATCGTCCATGGGGACTCGGATGGCGATTCAACTGGCCCGACCATTCCACATGTTTCAGCGACTTCCTTCCAGCTCGAGCTTTTGGCCACTGGGGAGCCACCGGCACATTGTTATGGATTGACCCGAAATCTCAGCGTTGGTGTGTGATCCTGACCAATCAGCCGTATGAGGAAAGTCAGTCCGTGATCCAGCGCATGTCCAATCTCGTTGCCGGAGCCGAATGGTAAAAACGACGACGCGCGGCCGGTTAAGCATCGAACAGAAAATTTGGTGTCGCCTTTCAGTTTGCGGCTGTGAATTTATGATAGTCGCCCTTTGCTCTGCAAAAGAAGCGAAAATCCACGCGTCTGTTTTAGTGCAAAAGGCGACTTTAAAAAGCCGCACGATGTTATCCTGCAGCTGCAAAATACCGATCCACGAAGTTCAGTATGAGGAGTGGCCGAATGTCTAATGCCCTTCGAAACAGTGATCATTTGATGTCTCGCCGGTCTGCCGTCGCAACCACAGCGACCGCTTCCGTCATGCTCCTGGGCGGTCTTCCTGCAGTCGCGACGTCCGCGACCGTCGTTGATGAATTACCGGTTGTTCCGGACGATTTTCGCGTCACTTACAAGCGTATCCGTCAGTCGGTCATGGGATGGTGCTTCAAGCCTATGCCGGTTCCTGAATTGATTGACCACTGTGCCAAAGTCGGCATTGAGGCCATTGAAGGGATTGATCCGGAATACTATCCCGCCGCCAGAGCGAAAGGTCTAAAAATCGCCCTCGTGAGCAGTCACGGATTTGGGACAGGCCCGGTCGACACAAAGAATCATGAATTCTGTATTCAAAAGCTCAAACAGTCGATTGATGTCGCCGTCGAGTTTGAGGCACCGAATGTGATCACGTTTACTGGCATGCGAGTGCCGGGGATGGACGACTCCGTGGCCGAACAGAATTGCCTCGACTGCTGGAATCAGGTAATCGACTACGCCGAATCAAAGAACGTAACGCTGGTGCTTGAACATCTGAATTCTCGTGACAGTTCGCATCCAATGAAAGGGCATCCAGGCTATTTTGGAGATGATGTGGAACGCTGTGTGGAACTCGTTAAACGAATGAATTCTCCCAATTTTCGACTTCTGTTTGACATCTACCATGTGCAAGTCATGCATGGAGACATCATCCGACGGATTCAGCAACATCATGCTCTGATCGGCCACTATCACACCGCTGGCAATCCCGGCCGCAAGGAACTCGATGGCACTCAGGAGATCAACTATCCGGCCGTTCTGAATGCAATCGTGGCTACCGGGTATCGCGGCTTCGTGGCTCAGGAATTTATCCCGACGTGGAACGATCCGGTGCTGGCCCTGCGTCATGCCGCCATGATCAGCGATGTGTAAGCTATCTGCCGCTCCCCTGCGTTGCGCGGTCAATCATGGTCTGCTTTCGATCGATTGATCGAATCAAGGAAGCGTTCGGCTTAATTCACAGCTTCGTATTTTTCTCGTCGAATCCGTGTTCCGGCGTTGCGACCTTCGTGTTTCCCCGCCAGAGTGTTGACAGACAGTTCTCCGCCATCAGCAAGCACAGCGACTGTTTCAGTAAACACGCAGGACAAAACTTCCGTCATGTTTTTTAGTCGATTTCAAATTGCTCTGTTATTGATCGTGACAGGAGCCATTCTCACACTTGCAACAGACATCGCTTCTTTCTCCCTTGGCGACTGGCGAGCGTGGATCCTGTTACTGGCAGCAACCAGCAGCATCCTCAGTCTGTACTGGGCGTGGCCTCGCAAAAGTGATGAAGACCCAGAAGTGACTGCATTACGCGCGAAGCTGGCCGCGACTCGCGTCAGGATGGACGAGCAGACGGAGACGTTCGAGAAAGCTCGTTCACTTTTGCTGGTCGATCTGTCCTCCAGAACTCAACGACTCGATGAGCGTGAACGAGACCTCGTCACCCGTTTTGCACGATTCCACGAGTTTCTGGAGTACCCCACAGAAGATGTTCATGCTGAACAGGTTTCAGGCGAACTTCAGCGATTGAGCGAGAATGATCGTGCCGTCCGTCAGATTCTGGACGTTGAGGCCGAGCGAGTCTACGAGAAGATTCGCAACAATGGCTACACGATCGACGGTCGAGTCGATGCGGTGGCCGTGCGCGACGAGGCCATGGAACTGATCCGGAAGGTTGCAAAAATCTACAAACCGGACAGCGAATTTCCGCTGCTGGAAACCAGTTTCGAGCAGCTCGCTCGCGCGGCCAGCCGCGTTTGCCTGCACACGCTGGTGCTTCTCGAACGGCTGCCTGTAAACGTGCAGCAGTACAACATCAATACGTTGTACGGGTACATACGAAAAGCGGTGGTCGGCTACGGAGTTTATCAAAAAGCGACGCCATGGCTGTCCTACCTCAGTCGCAGTATCTACGCCGGCCGAATGGTCGCGGCCACCAATCCGGCGGCACTGGGTGCATGGTGGCTGGCGACAGAGTTGGGAAAACGCGGCGCGCAGAAGATGGTCGAAGGTGCAGTCGACCGTCAGGCCGTTTCCGTTCTGCATGATCTGGTCACCATTATTGGCGTCGAAGCCGCAGGAATCTATGGAACCGGATTTCGACAGCGAGATCCCGCGTGGATCCTGGGGACGGAGCTTGTCGAACTGATCCATTGCTTCCCCGTGTCGGGTGAAAGCCTGAAGTTCGGACTTCAAAAAATCACCGCTTTGCCGATGCGCAGCGAATATGACAGGATCTATCTGTATCGCTGTTTGGCATCCCATCGCTCAGCCGGTTTGCATCTTGCGGATTCCGCGATGTTGACTCGCGAAGAACGCGAGGCCATTGCCGGTCAGCTGGAACAGTTTTATTTGTCATATATCCATGGGGCCAACGCTTCGAACGTCAAACGCTGGCGAGAGGGATTTGAGCGTCGATTTGACCTGCGTCTGAAGCTGGAACCAGTCGAACAACGCACGGTGTCCTCGCACGAACAACACATTCGCCAGTCTCTGCGTTCGCTGGTGACGTTTTTGCGACACGTGATGTCGCTGGACGATACGGCCCTGGAATCGGCGGCTCGAGCGTTCAAGACGCTGGCTCTGTTGCCGGAGTCACAACGAGATTCGGTGCTCAATGAGTCCGTGCTGAGGCGTGTGGAACATTCATTTGAACCTCCTGAGCTGGACCCGGCTTCCGAAGAGACTCAGACGTTTCTCAGCGACCTCGCCAGTTGCTCGGCCGTGGTCGAGCAACCCGATTCGCACGCCGAACAATTGATCGCTGAAACGTTCGGCTACTTTCGAAGACCCTTAAAAGAGGCCGACACAGCGCTTGCACTGGCATGGAAACAAAAACTGCGATGGTACTGTCATCCGCAGGAGCTGGCTGAGGAAATTTCAGCGGAGGCCGCACGTGTCTTCTTCAGCTGTCGACTGTCTAATGAGAAAATCGTGTTCGCCTACGGTGGGCTGTCACGGCGAAGAAATGGTGTTGCCCAGGCGTTGCCAAATCACTGGCTGTTCGGAACGGAAAGTTCAGACTCCCACAGCCGCCGGGCCTTCGTCGCGGCGATGAGCGAAACGAATGAAACCGTCTGGACGGCCGGAATTCCACTCTCGCTCGAACGTGTTCGCGGAATGATGATTGACGATATCGCCATCATCGACGGCTTCTGGACTTCGCCTTCATCCTTATCGCCGAACCCTTCCCCGGACGGCGAGTTGCTGGTGTCGGGAAGTATTCGCGGCGGCCGCTACAAACACTATTTTCGACCGCTTCTGGAATGCAGCAACACGCCTCCTGAACGTCTGGATGCTTAGCGGCGCGGTTGGACGAGAAATCGACCGACGAGAGAAACAGGAAGTTGCCTTCGTCGACTCCATTTACTCAATCGCACTACTCTGCGGTCTCAGAGTACCGCATAAGCAGCGGCTCCAGAGTAGCATCGTTGGGATTCCAGGGCTGCTCATAACGATCCACTTTCGCCTGTGCTGCGTCGTGAGACTTCTCCAGAACAAGGAGAGCCGTACTGGTCTCTGGCTCGGCTTTAGAAACACTCCCGGGAAGCGTCAATGATGAATCGCCGGCAGCTTTTGACCCTACAACGATCCTCCAGGTTTGGCCCGACTGAACAGCAGAGAATTCTGCACATTCGAATTCTGGGAACTCACGGATCAACGTAAGCTTCTCAAATCCTCGTGATGACAGATCAGCTTCTGCAAACGTCTTCAGTCCAGCCCATGGCGGGGCCGCTGGTGCTGTGTAAGATTGTGCCCCGTTTTCTGCGGACGCAAAGAAATCAATGTCCGGCAGGACGATGTCGTCGTCCAGTGATTGAGCCTTCTTAAGATCCTCGGCAGCAAGTGCCTTCTCACCGCGCTTGTACCGTGCGACTCCGCGATTCATCCACGCTTTGGCCAGATCGGGTGCCAGGCTGATCGCCTTCGAATAGTCCTGTTCGGCCTCTTCGAATCGCCCCTGAGCCAGATAGACGCTGCCTCGCTGAAACCAACTTGCCGGCTCTTCAGGGTCCAGTTCCAGAGCCTTGGCATAGTCCGCCAGAGCCTCATCAAATTGCTTCAGATCGAAATGGCATAAACCGCGATTTCGATAAGCCAGTGGCCCCTGCGGATCCAAATCCACCAGCCTCGAAAACTCTGCGGCAGCTTCCTTGAATCGCTTCAGTTTTGCCAGCACTACCGCCTTGTTGTTGAGCGCATCGGTACGTTCGGTATCGAGTGCCAGACATTCGGAATAGTCGGCCAAAGCCTTTTCCAGAACGTCCAGACTTTCGTAGGCCACGCCTCGCTGGTACCGCGGCTCAGGGGCCTTGGGAGTCGCAACGATCACTTCGTTTAACAGCGGCACGGCTTCAGCCGCCTGATCACGCTCCATCAAGATCCGCGCACGCTCCAGTTTGACCTCCGGCGAATCGGGTGAACCGCTGCAGCCCGCCTGAAGAACTACCACTGCGGTCAGTAGAAGGATGCGAAACGATGACTTGAGATCACTCATACGATATGTTCGATGCGGCTGATGGGCGGGAAAAAGATAGGCACGCACAAGCTTTTAAAGAGGATGAAAAAAGTGAATTCAGTCCGTGTGATTTATTTCAGAATCGGAAAGTGAATTCTGCAAATGCTGCCCCGCGGTCGGACAAGGAGACACACCGTCTGCGCCAGTGCAAAGCATCTGCTGCATCTTCAGTCGAATCTCACGCAGCGAAGCCGGCAAAGAAATCGTATCAGCTCGATAGATCTTCCGGACTTCACTCGCAATGCTCTCGTGTGCCGGGGTCAGCATGACCAGCACCGGCAGGTTTGTCCGATCACTCGCATCGGCCGCAAAATCAAGAATGGCCGCCGATGGGAACTGTGTCGCATTCACGATCACAAACGAGTCTCGGTAGCGGCTGATCACATCCTGCCCACAATCCATATCGGCGACACAGCGGCAGACCAATCCATGCTCACGAAAGTAACGACGCATCGTCGAACGATCATTGGACGATGCTGCGACAAAACAGATTTGCTCTGCAGAAATTCCCTGAGCGGACAGCGCCGGGACTGCTCTTTCGCCGAATTCTCCGGACACTGAGGCTAAGGCCATCATCGAATTGGCAGAACCCTGAGTCGTTGTCGCAAACGATGCCAATGCTGGTTTTGAAACTTCCGAAGTCGAACCCACTGCCGCAGTGCTGAAGTATTCGTCCAGATCGGCAATCGAATCACCCGTTCCTTGCGAGCGCAGCCATTGCTCGATCATGACGAATCGCTGCCGCCAAACATCGGGATCCGAGAAGGCGAGGTACGCGAAGGCCATGATCAGCCCGAATGTCCACATCCCCAGGAAAGCGCCGATGCCGACATGCATCAACACTCCTATGGTAAAGATCAGTGGACGAAGCCTGCGGTTCCACACAAGAACGATAAAGAAGACTTCCCACGCGATCGTAATGTGCGCGAGCAGGAAGGGAAGCCATGGAATCCATGCCATCCACGTGATATCAATGGTCTGGTATTCCTGATTGGCGATAACATTCCACATGGCCTGGCCCGTCCACCAGGATGCGCCTTTCAGTTTGGAAAATCCGGCCCAGAAATAGATGGCACACAGATGCAGTTGAATCAGACGCATCGCCATGCGGGCGGATGCAAACTTGCGGATGTCGATACTGCCCGCGACCGCAGCACCCGACCTCCACCGTCGAATCAGATTGTCGACCGAAACAGCCGCGCCGGATGGCCCCAGACTCAGATAGAGGCACAGCATTCCGAGGATCTGATCGAATCCAAAATTCGCAACAGGAACTCGCTGCGAATAAGAGATCGTAATGAGAAAGCTGAGCACCGAAGTGATGCGAGTCGCAAAGCCAACGCAAAACATCGCGGAAATCAGCAGACACAAAAAGTGGATCGGCCACAGATAGGTGTCGCCAATCCACAGCCAGAACGAGAAGACAAATCGCGACTGATGAATAGCTCGCACGGCTTCCAGGGGTTGCAGGCCGTGGTCGCCGAAAAACGCTTCAAGATCGAGCGTCCAGATCAGCAAATTGTAAAACAGCATCCAGCCGCAAAGCAGTCGAATAATTCCCAGCATCAGAGCATCGGCGGGCTCAAACCAGAAACGGTGCCAGGCGTCCGCGGCTTCATTCAGGGAATCACGAACGTACCGAACTGCACCCGTGCGGTGCAGCAACCCTTGAAGATGCGACATGGCCACGGTCCTCAGAAGCTCTGCACAACAGTTGAGTCGGGGGATTCCGCCATCGGAAATTCGAAGGTTCCAATGTCTTCCGATTCAAACGTTTCCGGATCGTCCAGATGACCGCCGGCCTGAATTCGCAGAATAGAAGACGGCGAATGACTGACTCGCGCCAGCGAAATGGTCGGAGCGTTATGTAGTTCTGAAAAATGACGAGCGTACGCCTTCTGCACGTCGGCCTGGGTCGTATCATCGAAGGCCCAGATATTCTCAGCCAGCATGAAATAGCGATGGTATAGCAGTCGAGGCCTGATGGACAGGCTTGGAAATCGTCCCACAAGCGGCGCGTCACCACGGCGGGGAATGGTGTAGGAGATCAGGGTACTTGCGCCTGGATCCGGTGCAAAATAATGATAGCCGTGATTCAGAAACAGGGCTTCATTGTACGGCAGCGCCAACTCGTACCCGTCGAGCAGCAGCGGAGAAACCGGCGGCATTGCTGCGGGAGAAACGAACACGGCAAACACGTGAAATGCCAGCGCGAAGCTTAGCAGCACGTAGCCGATTTTTTTTAAAGTCTTGACCATGTCCGGACACCAGACATCTGACTAATAGGACAATTGAAAGAGATCGGGACTGACCATCGCCAGCCCCGACAGGATGCTTCCTGAGAGCGAGTGAATAGAACGACATAACGTGCTGAAGTCCAACACGAAATGGAGCTTAACTCACAAACTTGCGGCAACAGGAATTCTTCCTGCTGCGACTCTACTCTTCAATTTTCAACCAACGATCGCCAGCCAGGTCTTAGTGACCGACTGAACCGCAGGAAGCAGCGGCGGCAACATGAGTTCCGTTTGAACCATGTGAGCCGTAAGAACCGTAGGATCCGTGTGACGCAGCTGCCTTGCGAGCGGCTTTGCGTGCCTTGCGAGCTCCGTTTGATCCGCCGCTTGAGCCTTCTGACCCGGATGATGCTGCAGAGTCACCTGTGGAGCCACAGGACGTGTAAGAAGCAGCTGAACCCTGTGATCCGCATGAAGCGTAAGATCCGCAGGAATCAGAAGCCTCTGGTGCTGATCCATAAGATCCGCATGATCCATGTGACTTCTTACCAGCTTCTGCAGACCCCGTCAGAACGAGAGCGCCAAGTGCCAGCGAAAGAGCAATACCGCCAAATACCTTCTTCATAACCAACCTCCAGTTTGTTGAATCGCAGCCACAAAACGCTGCCTTTTTAGACGCTCCTTTTTCAGAACGTCAGTCACTCAGCCAGGGAGACTAAGTGGACTACGTCTGTTTGTCAAGCAGAGCCAAATAGGTTATCTGCATTGACTTTTTCGGTTGCCACAAATGGGACCCATGGGATGAGTTGCGAACAACCACTTGGCAGTGCAAAGAGTCAATAATGGCCGCTGATCAGCCAATGTTCGAGGAATTTGGGACTTGGTACAGCGCTCGGCAATTCGCGGCTCAGTTCAAAATTCCATGCGTGGCGGTTTCAGGCGGAGGTACCTGAAGACCATGTATCCTGGCGAGGCAGCCGGGTGAACTGGTTGCAACTAAGTGCCTTCAGATTGAAACGATTGAAAGGAAAGCTTCAGGCCGGGGGCTGTCGCGTTTGTTGAGAAGATGCGAGCGATCGCCCTCCCGTCTTTTCAGTGCTAAAAACAGGGCTTTATCCCAACCCGAAGCGTTAGCGAGGGATTTCCGAAACACTGGCGGAAAGCAAAAACGCAATCCCTCGCTGACGCAGCGGGTTGGGATAGTCGCAGACACGCAACTTCGAAACTGACGCTCCGAGCTGGTATATCTGAATGAATTTCCACACCAGAGCACTACTACAGTCACGAATTTCAACCGGTCCGCGGCCGGTTTCGGGGCTGAAAATAGGTAGACCCAACTCCGATCGAAAGAAATTCCGATGGGCTCATTTCTCGGCCGAAAGAGAGCTGGATAGCGTCTGATCTTCCTGCAATAATCCTCCGGGAACTCATTGGAAATATGTTGTGTTTGACTCGTTAAAAAAAACAATGCCGTCACGCAAACCGAACATCAACGGCTTGGTTTGCACCTAAGTGAACGCCAGAGTTGAACACAGACTCGCCAAAACTTTATCAACAGAACATCGGCTCCAGACAGACCATGAGCGATTACAACCTAACACACCTGAAACAACTCGAAGCCGAAAGCATTCACATTATCCGCGAGGTTGTCGCGGAGTTCAAAAATCCTGTGATGCTGTACTCGATCGGCAAAGATTCCGCAGTCATGCTGCAGCTGGCTATGAAGGCGTTTTATCCCGCCAAGCCACCGTTTCCTTTGCTTCACGTTGATACGACGTGGAAGTTCAAAGAGATGATCACTTTCCGTGATCACATGATTCGCGAAGTGCTGGGTCTTGAACTGCTTGTGAACATCAATGAAGAAGGCCTGAAGCTTAACATTGATCCGTTTGACAACAGCGAAAAGCACACCGAGGTGATGAAGACGGACTCTCTGAAGGCCGCGCTCGACAAGTACGGTTTTGATGCTGCGTTCGGCGGGGCTCGACGCGATGAAGAAAAAAGCCGTGCGAAAGAACGTGTGTTCTCGTTTCGCGACAAGAAGCATCGCTGGGATCCCAAGAACCAACGTCCTGAATTGTGGAACATCTACAATACGCAGGTCAACAAGGGCGAAAGTATCCGCGTCTTTCCGCTCAGCAACTGGACCGAACTGGACGTCTGGCAATACATTCATCTGGAAAACATTCCGATTGTTCCCTTGTACAGAGCGGCCAAACGGAAAGTTGTGGAACGCGACGGCGTGCTGATCATGCTGGACGACGATCGTTTAAAGCTTCTGCCCGGCGAGGTGCCTCAGGAGAGGATGGTCCGATTCAGAACGCTCGGCTGTTACCCTCTGACCGGCGCGGTTGAATCTGAAGCGTTCACGCTTCCCGAGATCATTCAGGAAATGCTGCTCACTCGAACCAGTGAACGTCAGGGCCGCGTCATCGACAAGGACGAAGGCGGCTCAGGTATGCAGAAGAAAAAAGAACGCGGCTACTTCTAAGCAATCCCGCACGTCTCCCGCGAATCTCTCTGATCAGTTTCACTTCGACCTACACGTATTGGTATCTGCGGCCTGCATTAAGAATCGGCCTCTGCCGCCAAACATCTCTAGACAACAAGATCCATGTCGCACAAATCCGAGCTGATCTCAACCGACATTGAAGCGTATCTGAAGCAGCACGAACAAAAGCAGCTGTTGCGATTCATTACGTGTGGCAGCGTCGATGATGGCAAAAGCACGCTCATCGGTCGTCTGCTGTTCGATTCAAAGATGTTGTATGAAGATGAGATCGCCAAGATTGAATCGGATTCGAAGACTCAGGGAGCAGTCGGCGGCAAGTTCGACCCGTCACTGGCAACTGATGGGCTGAAAGAAGAACGCGAGCAGGGCATCACGATCGACGTGGCCTATCGCTACTTCAGCACGGCCAAACGCAAATTCATTATCGCGGACACTCCCGGCCACGAACAGTACACTCGCAACATGGCGACCGGAGCCAGCTGCGCCGACCTGGCCATCATTCTGATCGACGCCCGACACGGCGTGATGACTCAGACCAAACGTCACAGCTTTATTGTTTCGTTGCTCGGGATTCGTCACGTGATCATCGCCATCAATAAGATGGACCTCGTCAATTTTGATGAGTCAACTTACGACAAAATCTGCGCCGACTACAGCACGTTTTCGCGGCGTCTGGATCTGCCTGACCTCCACTTCATTCCGCTGTCTGCATTGAACGGCGACAACGTAGTGGACCGCAGCGAGAACATGCCGTGGTACAACGGCGGCACGCTGATGAACCGGCTCGAATCCGTCTACATCGGATCCGACAGAAATCTGCAGGACTTCCGGATGCCGGTTCAGTGGGTCAATCGACCAAATCTGGACTTCCGCGGCTTCTGTGGCACGATCTCTTCCGGAATCATCCGCAAGGGTGACGAAGTGATGATCATGCCAAGCAAGAAGACGACGCATGTCAAAGACATCGTCACTTTCGATGGCAGCATGGAAGAAGCCTTCGCGCCTCTGGCTATCACTCTGACATTTGAAGACGAAGTGGATGCCAGTCGAGGCGATATGATTGTTAAGCCGGGCAATGTTCCTGCGACATCCGACGCCGTCGAAGCGATGCTGGTCTGGATGTCCGAAGAGCCGATGGTGCCTGGTAAGACCTACATGGTTAAGCATTCGGCTCAGCTAATCACGGGAGCTATCGAATCGCTGCGATACCGCATTGATGTGAATACGCTTCACAGCAGTCCTGCACCGCATTTGAAATTGAATGAGATTGGTCGTTGCCGTTTGTCGCTGAACGAATCCATCTGCTTCGATCCGTACAAAAACAATCGTGCCACGGGCGCTCTGATCCTGATCGATCGAATCACCAATGCGACGGTCGCGGCCGGAATGATTCTTGATCGCAACACCAGCGGTAAGAAAATGGCCGCATGGGAATTGGACATCCGCATTGAAGACGACGCGAAGCAGGAAGGCGACTTCAACGACGTCACTTCTGAAGAGCGAGAAGCACGCTACGGGCAGAAGCCTGTAACCGTCCTTTTGACCGGACTCGCCAGCAGTGGCAAGACGACGATTGCCCGAGCTGTTGAACGCAAGCTGTTCGACAGCGGTCGAGGAGTGACAGTGCTGGACGGACTTCAGGTTCGTCGAGGACTTAGCAAAGACCTGGGCTATAGCTTCGAAGAGCGATCAGAAAACCTGCGACGTTCAGCGTACCTCGCTGGCATTCTGAACGACGCCGGGCTCATTTGCATCGCAGCGTTTGTTGCCCCAAATGCGACCGTTCGCGACAAAGTGGCGGGCGTTATCGGAACCGAACGATTCCTGACGGTTTACGTCGACGCTCCGATCGAGCTTTGTCGCGAACGTGATTCCCGGGGGAGATACGCCGAGGCGGATGCTGGCAAGCTGGTGGAATTCTCTGGGGTTTCAGCACCTTACGAGGTTCCTGAATCACCGGATCTGATCGTAAAATCAGGTGAACAGTCCATCGAAGAATGTGCCAATGCCATCATCCGACTGCTGAAATCCAAAGGCTTCCTGCGATCGTAAGTACCCGCCCGTAACTCAATTTCGCAACTGCGGCTCTGGCGGGCAATCGACTGGCGATAAAGTTAGCCAGAGCAGACGCGAAGTCACGATCATCCGTGGTCCATTCTCGCACCGGACCAACGTGCGTTAAACAAAACGCTCGCACGAGGGAACCTTCATGGAAAATGCCCGCGTCAAGCATGGATGTAATCCCGATTGGCTCACAGTAGTCGGCATACAATTCATCAGTCCAGGGCAGAGAACTCGCCACCTCCACTGGCAACGCCTTTCGACAGTTCAGTGATGCGACATAGTTGAAAATGCGACGTAGTTGGGGATGCGTTCGACCGCCAATACTCCACCAGCCGTATGCGTACCGTTTGACATCTGGAAAAAATTGACGCACTTCAGAATCGTGTTGCGGTTTT
This sequence comes from uncultured Planctomycetota bacterium, assembly GCA_947085455.1. Lineage (GTDB taxonomy): Bacteria > Planctomycetota > Planctomycetia > Planctomycetales > Planctomycetaceae > SXXK01. Next base: position 46,364 of record CAMTWR010000017.1, read on the forward strand.
CAAAGAACCAAATCTCCACACAGCAATTGTCGCCCCGGAGTTCGTTAGTCGGGCATCAGCAGGTCGGAGTCACGGAGAAAACGCACATCGCTTTTGCTGGCATCGTCAGCGCGGGACGTTGCATCGCTCGCGCCGCTGTTCAGGCCGTCATCGTCCAGCAGAGGAACCATTTCGGTCAGCTGGATTGCCGACACTTTTCCCGCAACGGGTTTATCCGGCCCGAGATGGATTTTAAAACTGACACCCGAAAGCGACAGTTGATCGCCAGGCAGCAGAGCTCCTCGAATGACTCGCTGACCGTTCACGCGAGTCCCATTGGTGCTGCCGAGATCTCGCAGATAAATCAGGCCATCGGTTTTGACCAGAATGCAATGCTGCTTCGACACATTGGTGTGCTCGACCACCAGATCACACAGCTTCGAACTCCGGCCCACGACCGTGATTGCGCGAGTCAGTGTGATCGGCGCACCTCCCTGCTTGGGAATCAGTTGAGCCAGCATGGTGAGTTTGGCCTGTCCTGCAAAGCCTGGTGGAAAAACAATCTTTGGATGAGCCCTCGGCAGAGCAAAAGCCCTTTGGCTTTCTGAACGCACACGACGCCTCGGTCAGAGAATTATCGTCCATCATTGTCATGAGACAAGCGATTCCGCTGCTGACTGGCGGATTTCAGGCAGTCTGAGCACTCGCAGGCCGAACATCGGTCAGAATCGTACACCCCGCAGAAGGTCCAGACTTGAATCTGCGTCGCCGGAGCCCTTCCGTCAATTGACAGCCTGACCGTCCGATGGAATCCTGCGGTTCCGAATGGAAATGATTTCCATGAGATTCGCTATCGCTCTGCGGGAATGTCTTCAATGAGGCGTTTGATTCATTGCTGGACCGTGTTTTGTGTCTTCACCTGCTTTTCACTCGTCGCTGTGCAGACAGCTCTGGCCAGTGGAGCTGATGATGGGACAGTGACTGAGCACTCCGTCGGAGTCGCCACGGCCGATATCACGCCCGCCTATCCCGTTCGACTGAACGGATTCGGCGGCCGATCGAAGGAATCCGAAGGCGTCCGCCAGCAGCTGTGGGCCAAGGCTCTGGCAGTCGGCACCAACGATCAGGATACGGTCGTCGTGATCACGGTCGATACGCTGGGAATTCCGGACGATCTGACGGAACGCCTTGCGAAGAAACTTGTATCTCACGGACTTAATCGAAGCCGCCTCGGGATCTGCGCGTCGCACACTCACAGCGGCCCCATGATTCAGAACTGTGCAAACACTCTGTTTGGCCAGCCGATCTCAACGGTTCATTGGGACAACATTCTCAAATACAGCGCGGAACTTGAATCCAAACTGGAACAAGTGGCCATCGCCGCTCTGGCCGATCGCAGACCGTCGCGACTGTCATGGGGCATCGGAAAAGTCAAGTTCGCTCAGAACCGTAGAACCGCTGGTGGCCCCGTCGATCATGACCTGCCGCTGCTCGCCGTGCATGACATCACTGGCCAGCTGCGAGCCGTCTTCACCAACTATGCGTGCCACTGCGTGACGCTCAGTGATGACTGGATCAGCGGCGACTGGGCCGGCTACGCGATGGATCATATTCAGCGACGAAATCCCGGCTGCGTGGCACTGATTTCGATAGGCTGCGGAGCGGACGCGAATCCTCGCGGAGGCGTGCTGGGTTCAAAGTTCGACGTGGCCGATAGTCTCGGTCAGGAACTGGCAGAAGAAGTGCAACGACTGCTGAGCACTCCGCTTCAACCGCTGAAGAACGCTCCAGTCGCGATGCTGGAACGAGTGACTCTGCCTTTGGCTCCGCTGCCCACTCGCGCTCAGTGGGAAGAGCGAGCGGCCGCTCAGAATGCCATCGGATATCATGCCAGAACCCAGCTGGGCCGACTGGATCGCGGCGAAGCGATGATGACAGAAATCAGCTATCCGGTTCAAAGCATCGCATTCGGCGATGAACTTGCCTGGATCTTTCTGCCGGGCGAAGTGGTGGTCGACTACGCGTTGCGTCTCAAGCAGGAACTTGACGGCGCGAAGGTCTGGATGAACGCGTATTCCAATGCGTGTCCGGGATATGTTCCGTCCGAACGGATCCTGCGTGAAGGCGGTTACGAAGGTGGCGGCGCGATGGTCTACTATGACATCTCCGGACCGTACGCGACCGGGGTTGAGCAGATCATTGTGGATGCCGTGAACAAGCAGCTGAAACAAAAGTTCGCACCGGCGGTGGACGTAAGTAAAACCGACGGTATTGAACCGCTGGCTCCCGCGGACGCAGTGTTGTCCCTGAAAACGAAGCCCGGCTATCACGTCGAGCTTGTTGCATCTGAGCCCCTGATTGAAAGCCCGGTGGCGATCGCTTTCGGAATCGACGGGCGGCTGTGGGTTGCTGAGATGAACGACTATCCGCAAGGGCGCGCGGAAGGTGAAAGCGGTGGACAGATTCGCTGCGTCCACGACGATGATGGAGACGGTCGCTACGATCGCTCAGAACTTTTTCTCACCGGCATCCCATTTCCCACTGGTGTTACTGTCTGGCGAAACGGCGTTCTGGTCTGCGCCGCGCCCGATATTCTGTATGCCGAAGACACGGACGGAAACGGACAAGCTGATGTGGTTCGTAAATTATTCACCGGCTTTGCAACGCACAACTTTCAGGCTCGAGTCAACAGTCTTGAATACGGACTGGACGGCTGGGTTTATGGATCTTGCGGCCTCTTTGGTGGCGAAATTACCAGCGTGGCTACGGGGGATGTGATCGCTCTGGGTCAGCGTGATTTTCGTTTTCACCCGGACACGGGAATCATGGAACCTGCCAGCGGAGCCACTCAGCAGGGTCGAGTTCGCAACGACTGGGGCGACTGGTTCGGCTGCAACAACACCAACATGTTGATGCATTATCCGCTGGCCAGTCATTACCTGCAGCGAAATCCATGGCTGGCTCCTGCGCAGTCGGTGATCAACATTGCGGCCGGGCCCGATCCGGGTCGTTTGTTCTCTCTTTCCAATCAGGTTCTGTTCATGTTGTCGGGTCCACCCAATCGACCGACGGCTGCGTGCGGACTGGGAATTTATCGAGACGCCCTGCTGGGGGAAGAGTACTCTCAGAATGCCTTCACCTGTGAGCCGGTCAACAATCTTGTTCATCGACAGGTCTTGATTCCTCAAGCGGCTACGTTCTCAAGTCGTCGGGCGGAAGATGAACAGGATCGCGAATTTCTGGCATCGTCAGATCCCTGGTTTCGTCCCGTTCAGGTCCGCACGGGAATGGACGGAGCGTTGTGGGTTGTGGACATGTATCGCTACGTGATTGAACATCCGATTTGGATTCCGCCCGACACGCTGGCCACGCTGGATCCGCGAGCGGGCTCGACAAAGGGCCGCATCTATCGAGTCGTTCGTGATGATCACCCGCCTCGCCCTCGGGCCGCTTTACACAAGCGGGGCGGAGCGGATCTGGCCGCTGCGTTGGATTCTCCCAACGGAACTCAGCGAGACATCGTGCAGCAGCAGATCCAGTGGACTCAGGATAAGGCCACCATCCCCGGTTTACAGGCACTGGCGACATCCAACAAGCGTCCGGAGATTCGCGTCCAGGCGTTGGCCACTCTTGCAAATCTGGACGGCTTGTCGGCCGACATTCTGCTGACGTTGCTCGGTGACACGGACGAGCACATCCGCCGTTATGCGGTTGAGTACTCGGAGAAGTCTATCGCGGAGTCGCCGGAACTGGTTACCACGCTGCAAGGTCTGGCTACGGATTCGAGTGCCACAGTTCGACTGCAGCTCGCATACACGGTCGGAGCCTTCAAGCCGTCTGATGCGGCTATGACTCTGGCGACTCTGCTGGCCAAAAACGAATCCGATCCGCATCTCATGTCAGCGGCGCAGAGTTCTCTGACTGGGGCCAATGTGGTCGATGTGCTGACACAGTTGAAAGCGATTGACGCGTCGGCGAACGTGGTCGATCAGATCCTGGCTCAGGCCGCAACGATGGCGGAGTCGACGGCGTTGTTTTCTATTCTACAAGCTCTTTCGTCGGACGCGACGAGCAGTCCTTCAACCGCTTCAATGAATCGTCTGTCGCGATTTTTGGAAGCAGGCCGCAAACGGACGGAGAGTGGGCTTAATTTCGCGGCGGCCGAAACAGGCGAGTTGCTGCACCCAGCGCTAAATGCTGCGGTACACATCGCGATGAATGCTGATTTGCCTGAGGACGAACGAGCGGCCGCGGTGATGCTTCTGTCACACGGAACGTTTCTGAATGATTCACGGACGACGACCATTGGAGATTTGCTGTCGCCTCGAACGTCGCCGCGATTACAATCCACCGCCATCGCCGCACTTCGAAAAGATGGCAGCGATTTTGTCCCGGACATGATCCTTGTGAACTGGGCCACTCGTGGACCGGGACTGCGCAAAGAATGCGTGGCACTGCTGCTATCGCGTCCGACGTGGACAATCAAACTATTAAGCGCGATCGCCGCGGGTGAGGTCGCTGCGACCGAACTGGATCTGCCTCAGCAGCAGGCGCTGCTGGATCATCCGCAGGAAAATATTCAGGAAACTGCAAGCCACAGCTTTCAGCCTCGAACATCCGCGGCGCGTCAGGAAGCCATTCATCGCTACACGGCAGCAATGAATGAGAACGGTGATTCCGGAAAAGGACGACAGGTCTTTCAGAAACATTGTTCCGGCTGTCATCGTGTGCAGGATCTTGGCCATGTTGTGGGCCCGGACATTTCCACCTATTCCGGCAAGCCTGTGCAATCTCTGCTGATCGCAATGCTGGATCCGAATCAGGCCATTGATCCTCGCTATCAGGCGTATCTGGCCGTTCTGAATGACGGTCGCAGCGTCACAGGAATTATCGCTGAGGAAGCAGCTTCCAGCCTCACATTGATGGCTGCAGAAGCCAAACGCGAGACCGTATTGAGGTCCGAAGTGGAACAGATTCGCAGCACAGGAAAATCATTGATGCCCGAAGGTTTTGAGCAGAATGCGTCGGTAACGGACGTCAACGATCTGTGGGCCTTCTTGAGATCTGTTCGACTTCCTCCGAAGTCCCTCGAAGGCAATGCACCGGCGATCGTCGACGTGCCCGTTCAGGGCAACGTGGCACTGCTCGCATCACAGGCCGAGATTTATGGAAACGATATTACTTTTGAAACACCTTTTCAGAACATTGGTTACTGGCATGCGCAGGACGACCACGTGCGATGGCGTGTTCGATCGTCGGAATCGCGACGAGTCGCCGTGTGGGCCGAGTGGGCTTGTGACACCGGCGCGGAGGGTAACAAGTTTCTTATCGAAGGCGTTGACCCTGCTCTGAAGTCCACGGTACGATCAACCGGCGCATGGAGTCGCTATCAGCTGGTGTTTCTCGGCGAGACTCTGATTCGCGCAGGGGAATCAGAAATCACGATGCGGCCTGCCGAGTCTCCGCGGACACCACTTGTCGATCTTCGTGCACTGCATCTTGTCCGCGTGGGCGGCGTTCCTTTGGCCACCGGAATGGTGGCAGCAGCGAAGGCCGATGCGAAGCTTCCGACAGCTCCAGGCCAGATTGCGGCATGGCTATTGGACGACAAACATCCGGCAGCAGAACGAGAACGATTGATTGCGGCATCGTGGGAGAAAGCCGGCGAAATCATTCCGCTGATGGCGGCAGGTTTGCCGCCGGAACGAGGCAGCAAAGAAGAATACCGCCGGATTCCGTGGATCTGGCGTGTCGCGATTGCCGTGGGCAAGGGTCGCGATGACTCACAGATTCGAAGCGTCCTTGCGACATCAATGCCTGCGGACGGGCAGCCGTTGCAACACTGGCAGTCGGTAGTGATTGGTGGCGGACTGATCAATGGAATTGGGCTGGCCGGCGAGTGGCCCGACAAACAGCTGGCGACAGTCATCGGAGAAGACTCGCAACTGTTGTCGTCGTGGCAGCGATCGCTGGAATTGTCAGTGAAGATGGCCGACGACGAATCGGTCCCGACGGGAACTCGATACGACGCACTGCGGATGGTCGCCATGATTAAAACGCCAGCAGCGCGCCAGCAGCTGGAGCGTTATCTGGCAGAAGGCACAAACGCGGAGCTGCAGATGGGCGCAGTGAGCGGGCTGTCCGATCGTGATGAAGACGGTGTTGCCGGTCTGATGATTCAGGCCAGCGGATACCTTCCGGACGTCAATCTCAAGCTGGCAGTCGAATCACTGACGCGTGACGAGCGTCGTTCGCTGGAACTGCTGGACGCAATTCGGGACTCGAAGTTTTCCGCCGCGGCGCGAAAGCAATTGAACGAATCTGCCTTGTTGCAGCATTCGTCGGAACGCGTTCGCCTGCAAGCGGTTGAGGTCCTGAAATAGCACTGCGCATGTTGAAGATGAGAGGGTGAGGCTCATGTCGAGCGGTGAGTGTCGCGATTTCGTGATCGCGGCAGGAGCTTCGCCGTCCCGAGAACAAACGTTCCGTTCAGTACCACTGAAATCCGGTACGGCAGACTTTTCACGTCATCCCGCAGCACCTGCTTGCTCCGGGAAAGGCGGCATCCTACAACACAGGAAGAGTCGCGCGGAGCCACTGAGGTGACGCGTTGTCGTTTTGCAGATCAATTACAGCCACAGGAATCAACAGTATCATGCAGCCTGATGACAAAGCCCGAGAACTGGGAGTGAGCTTTGAAGCACTGACACCCGGATATTTGAATCTCTGCGTTCGCTCCGGCAACCAGCTTATGACCTCGGGACATGTAAGCGACATGAAGGGTGTCTTGGGCAAAGGGCTGACCGTGGAGCAGGGTTACGAAGCCGCAAAAGAATGCGCGAAGAAAATCCTGAGATCGGTTTATGACACCCATGGCACGCTCAATGGTTTGAAAGTGCTGAAGGTGCTGGGTTGTGTGTATTCTGCCGGCGATTTCACCGACCAGCATCTGGTGATCAATGGCTGTTCTGACTTTCTGCATGAAGTCTTCGGCAAAACGGGCGATGGTTATCACGCACGCAGTGCATTGGGATTCGCGGCGCTGCCAACAGGAGCTGCCGTTGAAGTCGAAGCGATCTTTGAAATCAAAGGGTAAGTTTACGGCAGATCGAAACAACTCTGGGACGATGTGAAAACTGTACGTATTTATCGCCGACCGTTGGCGAAGTCGTGCGTGTTTGGATATCCTCCCGGAGGTAGTTTTGACATAGTTTTCCCTGGTGAACTCAACGCTGGGTCAGTCTGGTCCGGAATTTCCGGACAGATGTCTCGGCAATTTAGGCTCAGGCGCTGGACTTTCAGCCGGAAGTTTGGGATTCACCGTGTTAGTGGTTGTTGCACTCTCCTTGCGTGTTCGAAGTCAGACGGATCGCTTAAGGAATTTGTTGACATTCTTCCATAGTTTCTTTCAACAACGTCGGCTCTGACAGGACCAGATGAGATGACAACGGATCCCACTCAACCAGAGACCCCGCCAGTGGCGGCGACAGAAGTCGCAACTGCTCCAGCACCGGTCGAACAGCCAACTCCTCCCGCTGCAGATTCAGTGCCTGCAGTAGATGTTATTGCCGAAGCGCAGGCAGTCTCCATGGAAGATTCGTCTTCCGCTGCTTCGCGAGTGCGTGAAAAGATGGCCGGTTCTTCGGAACGGCCTGACGCGGCTGCAGAGCCGACTTTTCAACGCTCCGCACCGAAGGCTCGTGGAGTTGAAATCCCCGCTGCTGACGATCTGGATTCCTCACTGGAAGCCGAAATTTCCGAAGCGATGCTGACCGGCTCGTTGACGACTCCTGTGGAGTTGTCGGCAGATGCAGAAGAAACACCGGAAGAAGGTGCCAAAGCGATTGCTCCGGGAGCGAAAGTTCGCGGCACTGTTCAGGCCATTCATGGCGGCGACATCTTTATGGACGCAGGCCTGCGTCACAACGTTGTCCTTTCGGCGACTCAGTTTCCTGAAGGCAAAGTGCCGGCTGTCGGCGATCAGCTGGATGTGATCATTGAAGCAGAAGGTGCGGACGGACTGATTAAGGGCCGGATTCCGCGAGCACGGCATCGTGCCGGTGGCAACTGGGAATCCCTCGCTGTCGGTCAGATTGTGGACTGCCTTGTTACGGCAGTCAATAAGGGTGGCCTGCAGGTCACGGTCAGCAATATGCGAGCGTTCCTGCCTGCCAGCCAGGTCGAAATTGGGTTTGCCGGAAACCTGGAAGGCTACATTAATCAAAAGATCAGCGTGCAGATTACCGAAGTCAACGCCAAGAAGCGAAACCTGGTGGTCAGCCGCCGTGCCCTGCTGGAAGCTGAACGCTCCGAAGGCGAAGGCGAGTTCTGGTCAACGGTAGAAGTCGGTCAGGACTTCAAGGGTGTCGTCAAGACCCTGAAGGACTACGGCGCGTTTGTTAATATCGGACCTGTCGACGGGTTTCTGCACATTGGCGAAATCAGCTGGTCTCGTATCAATCATCCCAAGGATGTTCTGGCCGAAGGTCAGGAAGTGGACGTCAAAGTTCTGAAGCTGGACAATGACAAGAAGCGTATCAGCCTTGGCATGAAGCAGCTGGCTCAGAATCCATGGTCCAGTGCCGGCGAGGAATACGCTCAGGGTCGCACTGTGCCAGGTAAGGTCACACGCCTTACAGAATTCGGTGCCTTCATTGAACTGGAACCAGGCCTTGAAGGCATGGTTCACATCAGCGAACTGGCGTGGCGTCGAGTTGGCAGTGTGGGCGAAATTCTGAAGGTCGGCGAGACTCGTGATTTTCAAGTGGTCGAAGTCGACACGAAACGTAAACGCGTTTCCCTGTCACTGAAGGCACTCGAAAAACGACCTGAATCGGCAAAGCCCGAAAGAGAAGAAGAGCCAGAACCAGCACCATCGGAACCACGTCGACCACGCAATACAAATTTGCGTGGCGGTACAGGCAGTTCCAGCGGTCGAGGCATGTTCGGCAATCCGTCCGACTTCACCGAATAGTCCTCGGAAGCAGCAGGGCTCGAAGATTTGAGCCTACGCTGTGACTGCAGGAACCTGCGGACATTTGTCTGCAGTTTCATTTCAACTCAGAACGCCCGACTTTTTCAGGTCGGGCTTCTGTTTTGGGCGAGCTGAATTTTGCGTGCTCCAGATCACAGGACCGACCTGTGTCCGATTTTGAACTGAATGATTTTGAGATCCTCAGAGAACTTCCGGCGTGCGAGCATCGGCAGTGCTTTGAAGCTGTCCTTTGCGAAAATCGCCAGTCGGTGCTGCTCACGGTTTTCTCCCCCGAAATGTCGCAACGCGCTGAGTTTCGTCGCGCGTTGAAGATGGACCGTGCGATGCTGTCGATGTTTCAGCATCAGTCTATTGTGCGATATTTGGGCAGCGGTGAGTCCGGTGGGCAATTGTTTATTTGCTCCGAGACCTGCGAATTTGACAGCCTGTCTGTGCAACTGGATTCCGGGCGAGCGTTGTCGTCTGAAGACGTGATCGAAATTGGCTGGCAGATTTGCTCGGCATTGCAGCAGGCTCATAATCTTGGACTGGCTCATGGCGGGCTTGGGCTGGACTCTGTGCTGCTCTCCGACAATCTGCAGGTGATGCTTGTAGAATTCGGAGTCTCGCGCTGGCTCAAGGCGGCTCAGGATTCTACGGCGATTGCAGCCTCTGGCCCTTCATTAATCACGATCAGTGCACTTGCGTCCCGTGAACAGGTTCAAGGCGATCTACAGGATCTTGCCGCCATTTTGATGCGGCTGCTGCAGGCGGTCCCCGAGTCCGGTGATGTTGTCGAAACCGCGAAATTGGCGACTCGAGCCCCGCTGGATCGGCTATTGGCTCGAGTGACATCCACAAACCCTGCAATGCAGCCTGTTAGTGCTCGAGAGCTCCAGGGGCGTTTGGGCGAGATTTTGATTGGCAGCGAAGATGATTCGATGCCGCTTGTGGATCAGAGGGAATTTTCCGGTGGATCAAAGCGATCGATCATCGTCGAATTGTTTGAGCCCACGGAGTCGATCGAGCAGCTTCTTCCATCGTCCGGCAAACCGGCAGCTTTTGCCTGGCAGTTGCGAATTCTGCCGATCCTGATCACCCTGGTACTGCTGGCTTCAATTGCGTTGGTTGCCGGTTTGTTGCGGTGAGCGGCGAAAGCAGCCGATGTGAAGATCTGACCTCCTTCAAAACACTGATGAGCGTCGAACTTGAGTCAAGTTCGAATTTTATTGCAGACGCCTCGTGTTTAACTTTCATTGATCTCACCTCTCTTTGATTGGAATTCTTACCAGCGTTCGCCTGGTTGCCGATCAAGCCGTCCTCCGCTCGAAAAAATAATGAGGGATCCTGTATGAGACTTCGCATCAGAACCCTGCTTCTGACTGTTGCTCTGTTGAGCAGTCTGCCCACGACCGCCAGCGCTGGCTGCCTGCTGGACCCATTTCACTGGCTGTTCGGCTGCGGCTGTTACCCAGCCTGTGGCTACGGACAGCCTCAGGGCTATTCACCAGGCTACGGCGGATACCAGCCGGCCTATCCGGGAGTGATGTCACCGTGCGGCCAGTGTGCGCCGGCTTGTCCGATCGCTCCACTGGTGTCAGTCTTCCGAATGCCACCATGCCTGCCAATGCCGGCCATTTTTCAGCAATGTCTTGATCCCTGCGGAATGGGACAGTGTGGCGGCCAGATGATGGCCGCTCCAATGGTCCAGTATCAGCAGGCGCCAATGCCGATGATGCCACAACAACATTTCGCTCCTCAGATGATGCAGGCCCCGGCGATGGACATGGGATGCAACGGAGACTGCGGAGTCGGTGGCCCGTCCATGATGTCAGGAATGCAGCCGGGCATGATGCCATCACCCATGATGAACGGCCCAATGATGCAGCCACAGGCCATGCAGTCCACCGAAGGCTGCTGCGGTGATGACGGCATGATGGGCTACGACGGATCGTCAGGCATGCTGCCCGGCTATGCACCGACCGCGGCCTGGTCACCGAACTCATCAATGGCCTGGAGTCCTCAGTCGGGATATCCGGGCGGCGGATTTCCGAACCGTGCGGTTCACTCGTCTCTTCCGCCAAACGGTTATGGATTCTTCAATCGGCCACGAGTCGCACGTCGCGAAATGCGTCGGACCAATTACCATTACCGACGCATGATGCACCATGCGGGGTACTTGCCGTACGGATATCCAAACACCGGAATGGCGCCTTTCGGCTATGGCCAACCGGTTCAGCCGATGTACCCGCAGATGGGATATCAGCAGGGCTATTCCATGCCGCAGATGTCGGCACCGCAGATGTCGGCACCACAAACATCAATGCAGACCATGCCACAGCAGTGGTCCGCGCCACAGGCATCGATGGTTCCAGGCTCTTCTTCGGGAATGTACTCCACGCTTCCAATGCCGATGGCCAGTTCACAGATGGTGTCTCCCATGACAGCTCAGATGATGTCTGCCGATGCCTCTCCGGCCGGTGACATCATGGGCGATCACGAAGTTTCGACATCAACAGCCGCTCTGGTACCGGTCGCTCCGAACTCGTACAACGGCGTGACACCGTTTATGCGAGCTTCATTGACACGACCACTGCTGAGCACTTCCACGCAGTACCATAAGTCTGTCCGATGATCAAAAAAACGTAGCTGAACTCGTCAGAGTTGAGCTACGCATCCGAATTCTCCCGAATCCGGCTACCGGCCTGCGGACGACGCCTGCTTCCCCAAGACCAGAGCCTTTTAACGCTCGCTGAAATGATGATCTCGAACGTATGGCCACCACAGAAAAAAAAGGAGCCCTCCGCGGATTTCGACGGGCGACGGGCGTGGGTGCTGTACCAGGCACTTTGGATCGCGGCCCGCATCTGATCCCCTCTCAGTGCCGACTGACTCGCATCTCCTTCAACATCGACAACGCCGACGAAGAAGTGATCGATACGGTTGGGGAACTCAATGAAGAGGTCCCCACAGAACGTATCTATTGGTTTCGACTGGAAGGTGTTGCCGATACGGAAACATTGCGAGACCTTGGCGAAGCCTTTGGCCTCCATGCACTGGCTCTGGAAGATGTTGTCAATACTCATCAGCGCTGCAAGGTGGAAGACTACGGCGACCATCTGTTCATTGTGATTCGTCTGCCTGTCTATGAGCCGGACGGACAGCTTACGACGGAACAGGTCAGTCTGTTTGTCGGCGACGATTTTGTCGTGTCACTGCATGAAGGCAGCAACGCTCTGGAACCTGTGCGAGACCGTATCCTGTGGGCTCGCGGCCGCGTTCGCGAACTGAAAGCCGACTATTTGGCTTACACCATTCTGGACACCGTCATTGACCATTACTTTCCGGTGATCGAAGAAATCGGTAATCGTCTGAATTCAATAGATGAACTTCTGGAAGGCGGATTCGACCGCAGTCACCGGCTGGAAATTCGCAAAGTGCGATCTGATCTGCTGCTGATTCGAAAGACCATCTGGCCGCAGCGCGAAGCGATGGCCGCATTGCTTCGCGATGACTGTAAGCTCATTCAGCCCATGACCAGAACCTATCTGCGGGACTGTTATGACCACACGATTCAGCTGATGGATGTGACCGAAACCTACCGCGAACTGTGTGCAGATCTGCGAGACTACCATCTGGCGGATATCAGCTACCGCAGCAATGAAGTGATGAAGACACTCACGATTATCGCGACGCTGTTCATGCCGCTCAGCTTCATCGCCGGCTTTTACGGAATGAACTTTCAGCACATGCCGGAACTCACCTGGCCGCTGGGCTATCCGTCCGTCATTGTGACCATGATGGTCGTCGCTTCCAGCTTCCTGATCTTCTTTCGCCGCAAGGGCTGGCTGTGACAGCTGCGAATGCCGGGCGCATGAGGAAGAAATATTGACGTCAGCACTGAACGTCATCTTATAGCTAAGCGATTAGCTCTGACGGCGATCAGTCCCCACCGGAGAACTCAAAAGCATGAACATCGCAGCCAGAATTTTGTCGGCTCTTAGCCTACTGACGATGATCAGTAGTTTCGTTCCTGCAAAGGAAGATTTAGCAGCGGCTGAGAATGTTGAACATCGCCGCGAGGAGTATTTTCGGTGTTACGGCATTCCGTGCGTTCCTGTCGAATTAGCCGGCCAGCCCAGATTAGCGGGGGTGTATTGGCAATCCTTCAGTAGTTACATTGCTATTGAAAATAATCAGGATCCATTTCCAGACATTCCAAGCTTTTCTGTCGGCACCGGGGAAGATAGTTCTTTTGTGTATCCGAAATTCCAGTTCTCTGTCTTCGGCGGCCCAATGCAGGAGGAACGCGTTGCAACCATTCAACTTGAGAGACTCTCGCCGGACTCGACTCTCTGTATTGATGCGGTGGTCAGCCCACACCAGCTAAGATTTCTTCGACTGCAAATGAATGGCTGTGCAGAACCGTTCCGACTGGCGACATCGTCAAGTCCACCGGAAAACGCGTCCTGTGTTCCCCTGAAACCCGCTGACCTCATGGTCAAGGTTCCTTTGAAATTTGATGTCTGGGGCATCAGAGACTTTCAATTGAATCTCATGCTGCCGAGGGTGTTACACCTGACAACAGAGACAGCCGAACAATTGCAGCGAATGGGGCAGGCAAAGCCGCTGAGGCGGAACAAACCGGATGGCGATACAAAGCTTACCGGCCACACCACCGAATACATTGTTCGGAAGTTCCAGTTGGGCTCAATTGTCTTTGAGAATGTCTCGGCCGAAGACAGCGCTGCGGTTAATACCATTGGCCTTGGAGCTTTACGCCAACTGAACATGGAACTCGATTTCCCCGAACAAAAGGCCTATTTCTGGCGAAATGATGAGGATAACGCGGCAATTCAGATTCGACCGCTGACGCGTGTGTTCTTCCCCGAATTCGTGGCCAGCGATCATCTTAGAGTTCGTAAGATCGTTGACGAATCTGATTACGGCGATCATCTGCAGCCTGGCGACCGTATCCTGCAATTTCAAGGCAAGCCGGTCAGCGAGATTTCCTTCTGGAGTATTCTGGATTCGCTCCGACAGTTCGAGGGTACTCTTCCCATGAAGATTGAACGCAAGGGTGAGGTGCGACTGATAGAGCTCCCAATGACCCCGGACTTCACCTATCCGCCGACATGGCCTGATCCAGTCCTGAATTTCGATTTTGACAAATAAATTATCGTGGGCATTGCCTCCCTCGCAGTTACGCGGGAGCAGCCCTGCGACAGGAGTTGAAAGATCTATCTGACAAACCAGCGTACCGCGTTCTGCGTCACGTGATCAGAGAACTGCAGCGTGTACGGATCGCAGCGGCGGTAGACAACGCGGCCATCCGTTCGCACCATCAGCCATCCGAAGTCCCAGTTGCCGCTGCTGTAAGTCAGAGGTATCGCCGGCCGCACTCGCACGACCGGATGAGTGCCGATGATGAACAGCTTCTGCTCGGTATAGTAGTAGCCCGATCCGCCCTGAACGAAAACTTCATGACGAAGCTCGGCCTGCCCGTTCAACAGTGGAGTGCACAGTCCCTCAATCCCCAGCTTGATCTCATGGCCCGATGAGAAAGCTTCGATGAGACTTTCTAAGGACCCCGAGCAAACTGAACCGTCGCTCGAATGCGAAAGCACTTCCCGCCACGCATCGTTCACGCAGTAGCGAAACACATCAAAGTCGTAGACAAAACTGTGACAGGGTGCGTTCGTGCCGTCGTCCCACGCGTCACCGATATGGTATTTTGGCATATCCTCCGGCGGCTGCGGGATGGAGACTCCGGGCGAATTCTGTGGGACGACTGCGTCAAGATACGGACGCGCAATCCCCTGCGTGCCATCTTCGTTGTACAAGAAAAACGACATAGACGGCCGCGGGCCAAAGCCTGTCGGCAGATTGATCGGCTGTCGCAGACTCATGACGCCGGTCGCCCAGCGATCGTCGATCAGATAGGTCACGCCGAACTCCGCAACTTCGCGAATCCGTTCGTTGCTGTCAGACGTGACATCGATATGTTCGTTGTGCAGGAACTCCGTGCCGATCCGGAGATCCGCCGCGTTGCGAATGGCGTGGGCCAAAGCATCAGCCGATCCGCTGATAGTCTCACGTCGCGAATTCAGTTCCAGAACGCAGCGCCATGATCCCATCGAAACATCCTTCGACGACAATAAACGGGTTGCTAGAGTCGCCTTTCGCTCCGCGAAAGAAGCGCGTACGTTCGCAACTTTTGCGGAGCGAAAACCGACACGTATTTTCCGTCCGACGCTTAGTGCTTCGCCACAGCTTTCGCCCCGCGATCACGGAACCATTCGGCTGTCTGACGCAGACCTTCGGCAATGGGCACCGTAGGGCCGAACAGTTCGACGAGTCGGTCGGCATCCAGCAGTGAGCGCTCGACGTCGCCAGCTCGGCATTCACCAAAGAGAATTTCGCTGCGGCTGCCCAGCGATTTTCCGATCTGTTCGGCAAGCTGCAGTGTCGTGGATTCCACACCGGTGCCGATGTTCAGAATTCTGTCGGGAATCTTGCCGTCCAAAGCCGCGAAGTTGGCTCGCGCGACATCGTCGATGTAGACATAGTCGCGGACACAACCCGGATCTCCGGACGTTTTGCGGGCGAAGATTTTGACGGATTCATCCAGTAGCATCCGATTGCAAAAGATCGCAACCACACCGGCTTCACCGTGCGGATCCTGGCGAGGTCCATAGACGTTGGCATAACGCAGGACCGTATAGTTCAGACCCTGCCCCTGACGAAAACACTCCAGGTATTTTTCCACCGCGAACTTGCTGCACGCGTACGGACTCACCGGAACAGGCGTCGTCGACACGGACGCTCGAACTCCCTCCGGCACTTCTCCGTAGATCGCACCACCGGTGCTGGCGAACACGAGCTGTTTCACCTTGTGCTCGACACAGGCCTGCATGATATTCAAGGAACCGAGAATGTTGATGGACGCGTCCTTCTGCGGTTCGCGGACGCTGATCGCGACGCTCGCCTGAGCCGCCTGATGACTTACGGCCTCGGGACTAAAGGCAGCAAATGCTTTCATCACCGCCGCACGATCCTGAATGTCCACCTGGAAGAATTCAGCTCCGGCTGGAACATTCTCGCGTCGACCGCTGCTGAGGTCGTCCAGTACCGCCACCTGCCATCCGGCCGCCAGAGAACGTTCTGCAATGTGACTTCCAATAAATCCGGCGCCGCCAGTTATCAACAAACGCATTTGAAAGTATCCTCAGTTCGTCAGCACTAATGAAAAAATCATGTTGATTGCGGCCGGACAGAGCAGGCCCGGCCGCATGCCACAAATAATGGGACGCAGATCCTATGCCAAAAAGTCGCTCGGGCAAAGAGTTTGCATCGAACACTTCCTTGAGCCGCAGAGTTGCAAAACGGACGGCCGAATGCCATCAAAATGCATTTTTCCCGCTGCGATTCATGTGTCGCGGCCGACAAAAGACGGCTGCAGTTCACGATTTGGATGAGCGGCAAAAGGAACGTCCGCAGAGCAATTCATTGGCCGTTCAGTGGGATTGTGTCGGTTATTCTGATCGTCCAGTTAACTTTCGAACGGTGGACATTGGAAAAACACAGCATTTTCGGAGAATGAACGTCCTAAATTTCCCAACGTCCGGGCCGCTCCCTGCAATAATGTCACAAACCCGTTCCGCAAATTGTGATCTCTTCTGCAACATTTACGTTTTGATCTGCAGTCTGGCCGTTTGCAGAACCTTGTCCTCTACCTGACCGCCGCTCACTCAGTTCCCTGGCGGCAGACGATCATCGAAAGGTCATTCTGATGTCTTTGCCGCTGCTGTCTGAACGCCCGGTTGTCGAAGAGGATCCTCTGGACTTGATGGAGGAGATCGATGCGTTAAAGAAAGAAAAAGACGCATCCATCCTGGCTCACTTTTACGTCGACGGAGAAATTCAGGACATCGCCGATTTTACGGGAGACAGTCTTAAGCTGGCTCGCGATGCCACTCGTGTGACGACTTCGACAATCGTCTTTGCCGGTGTTCACTTCATGGGTGAATCCGCCAAGATCATGAATCCCAAAAAACGAGTGCTCATTCCCGACATGCTGGCTGGATGCTCGCTCGCCGACAGCTGCCCGCCCGGTCAGCTGGCCGCGTTTCAGGAACAGCTGCGTGAACAGGGACGCGACTTTCAAACAGTTGCGTACATCAACACGTCGGCGGCAGTGAAGAGTCTTGTCGACTGGATTGTGACCAGCGGCAACGCGCGAGAGATCATTGATCGCGTGCCGAAGGATAAAGAAATCCTGTTCGTGCCCGATCAACATCTCGGTCGGTATCTAATGGAAGTCACCGGTCGAAAAATGATTCTGTGGCCAGGCTCGTGCATGGTACATGAAGTCTTCAGCATCCAAGACCTGATTCGCGTGAAGAAGCGGAACCCTGGCAGCGTCGTGATGGCGCATCCAGAATGTCCTCAGAACATTCTGGAACTGACTGACGTCATTGGCGGTACGGAGAAAATGCGACAGTACGTGATGTCAGTGAAAGAACCGACCACGTTTCTGATTGCGACTGAAGCCGCCATGATTCATCCGCTGGCCAAAGCAGCGCCGCAGCACACCTACATTCCGGTCCCGGGCATTACGGCATCGACGGGCGAAACGTGCGCCTGCAATCGTTGCCCGCATATGTCACGCAACACGCTGCAGAAAGTTCGCGATTGTCTGCGAGACGGGAAGCCGGAGATTGAGTGGAAAGATTACTTCGAAAAGGCACGAGCCGTTCTGGACAAAAGCCTTTTGAAGTAGTCGCACGCGAGGTCAACGTCGCGGCCGAAACGAAAATGCAGGATTCCTTCCGCAGCGAAGTTCAACATTTACGATGTCTTTGCTGCGGGAGTCCTCACTGAGAATTTTACACAAGTCCGGGAATCGGATCGCCGTGATAAACCTGATGGGGCCGGCCGACTTCATCCTTCCAGGAAACGGTCTGAGGCAGTCCGAGTGACTGATAGATCGTGGCCGCGAAGTTCTCGGGCCGTTGAGGATCATATTCGGGATACGCGCCGATGGAATCGGTGGCACCGACGACTCGTCCGCCCTGAATCCCGCCGCCTGCCAGAAACACCGACTGAACCGCTCCCCAGTGATCGCGTCCCGGTTCCTTGTAGTGAGCCGGCAGGAGACTGATTTTTGGCGTTCGGCCGAACTCACCGGCCATCACGATCAGAGTACTCTCCAGCAACCCGGACTCCTTCAGATCGTCCAGCAGCGCGCAAAGCGCTCGATCGGTCGGCGGGAACAGGTTGTTCTTGAGATGCGGAAAGGCGTTGCCGTGCGTGTCCCAGGTTTCGTTGTTGCCAAGATTCACCTGAACCAGGTTCACACCGGATTCCACAAGGCGACGTGCCATAAGCAGCGACCAGCCAAAGGAATTCTTTCCGTAGCGATCCTGCACCGCGTCATCAGCTCGCGTCACATCCAGCGATTCGCGGATCTTCGGATCGACCAGCAGGGAGATCGCTCCTTGCCGGTAGCGATCGAACTCGTTCATGCTGGCGCTCGATTCCAGCAGTCCGCACTGACGCTCGAGTTCGCTGAGCAGTGAAACGCGGCGGTCCAGCTGTGGCCGAGTCAAACCATGAGGCAGATTCAGGCTGGGCGCTTCAAACAGGCGGGCGTCCTTCTGGCCTCGATCCTGGTGATCAAATTTATGAGACGGAAACGCGCCGTAGGAAGTCGAATGAAACGGCGACGCTTCGACAAACCACGGATTGCGATTGGTGCCCATCACGCCGGCAAACTGTCCGGGAATCACGCGGCCGGAATAATGAATCAATTGCTCCGGCAATACGGCAGCGGGTGGCAAGTTATTTCGCGGCGTTGTGACGGAGCCTGCTACGGCGGCGATACTGGGCCAGTCGAGCGGTCGAGGCAGGCTGGGATTGAAGCCGGGCGGCAGATCACTGCGGCCTGTGAGCATGACGTGATGGCCGGCCGAATGATCGTTGGTGGTGTGTGACAATGTGCGACACATTGACCACATCTCGCTGCGAATGGCAAGCCCCGGCAGGTGTTCGCAGATTTGAACGCCCGGTGTCTGAGTCGCGATGGGCTGAAACTCTCCACGGACTTCCGCCGGCGCATTCGGTTTAGGGTCAAAGCTGTCGTGCTGTCCCAGACCGCCAGAAAGAAAAATGTAGATGCACGCTCGAATTGGTGCAGACGGCGCGGAAGAACCGGCGGCCATCGCCTGCAGTCCCGCCATATGATTCATACCCAGACCGAGAAGCCCGATGCTTCCTGCCTGGACAGCATGGCGTCGTCCAATGCGCGGATGATGAAGAGAGTGAGTGCTGCTGGGCATCATTGAAAACTCCAGCGAGGTGAGACAATGGACCGGGACGGTGGGCAGTGGCGGGAAGTGCAAAGCTTAATCAGATTTCCCACAGATAACAGCCCCAATCAACAAAACTGCCCGCAAGTTCAACGCGCCCGCTTGTCGCTTTACGTACGATCGCCAGACTCGGCCTTTCAGGCCTTTCTTATGCGGAGATGTGCAAACCGGGGCCTTCGACCCCGGCAGAGGATGTTTCGGCCCGCCGGGCCTGAACCGCAGCGTTTGCGTCGCTTCTGTGATTCTATAGCTTTCCACAACGAATGCTGATGGCAACGCATTCCCGCCAATTCCTGAATCCGCCCGCACCCAGGCAGAACTTTGGCTTCGATGCCAGAACTTCGATCACGATTCGCGGAAAGCCTTTGGAGTGCTTAAAAACGCTCTCAAGTAACCGGATTCTTGAGAATTCGGAGGCGTCTCTAAATTCTCGCGAGTCCAGCTACGAGTTTGTCAGGGCTTCTGAATGCCTCGATAGGGTTGAAAAGCGTTGATCGCATTTTCCGGTGACTCGAGTATAAAAGCCATTGGGCGACTGTTGAGTACGCCACCGGCGCGACTGAACCGTTGCTCATGTAAGACGCCAGTCGGCCCGCCCATTGCCCGTACATCTGCATAACGACAACATAAAGGAACCGATGCCGCTGGAACCTCTGACTTCCGCTGCCCTGCGAGCGGCCGAACTGAACACTCAGACTCGCGAATTGACAACGTACGGTTCCCATCGACAAAGAGTAATGGAACTGATCGGAATTGCCGTTCAGGGTCTGCCGAACGCTCAAGCTGCGTCACTCGCGATACTCGGAGCTGGCAATTGTCTGGACGTGGATCTGAAAACTCTTGCCGGACAATTTCAACGGATTGAACTTCTGGATCTGGACCGTGCAGCACTGGAATATGCACTTGCCATGCAATCTTCCGACGAAATCAACAGCGAAGGATTGCCCATTGTTCGTCTGATCGCGCCGTTTGATTTTGCGCAGCCGCTGACACAGTTGCGTGCGGATGATATTCGCGATCCATCTCAGGTTTCACGTCTCTGTGAAAGTCTGCAAGCGCCGCTGTCGGGGCTGCCTTGCACACCTTGCGATGTGGTCGTATCGACTTGTATGCTAAGTCAGCTGATCAGTCCGCTGGCCATGCTTGCGACAGAACAGCATCCAAACTTTGCGGCATACCTGCAGTCGTTGCGACGAGGCCATTTTCGGCGGATGCTGCAGCTGTTGAAACCGGGCGGCCAGGCAATCTTTATCTGCGACCTGGTCTCATCGGAGACAACTCCGGCTCTGCACCAAATCCCCGATGCCGATCTCCCACGACTGCTCGCTCAATGTCTGTCCACAGGCAATTTTTTCTCCGGCCTGAACCCCGGCGTCGTGCTTCAGGATTTGCAGACTCAACCGACCTTAAGTGAACACCTCCGCGACATCCAAATTCTGCCGCCGTGGCGATGGAAAATGGGCCCCAGAACCTACGCCGTCTACGCCATCGTCTTCACCGCATCCCCGAAATAGCAACGCGGTGGTTTTCGCTGCGCTCGACCACCGGCTACTGCCTGAAAGCCCTGCGGTCTGAATCGCATGTGTAATTCCGCGAGGTGGTTTCGACACCCCTTCTGCGATTCTCAGAGGAGTTAGCCAAACCAAAGGTACATCGCAAATGGGGCCATCGGTACATCGCAACTGGGGCCGCAACTGGTAACGCACTGAACTGCGCAACTGGGGCCATCCAAACCTAATGGTAACGCACTGGGGCCATCCAAACGAACGCAACTGGGGCGCAACTGGAGCCATCCAAACTTAAAACGGGAACTGTAGGGTAACGCAACTGGGGCCATCCAAACTTAAGGTAACGCAACTGGTAACGCAACTGGGGCCATCCAAACTTAAAACGGGAACTGTAGTGTCCGGGGCAGATTCTGCACATTTTTCTCTCGACCTACTGAACTGCCACTGTCTGCAGAGCAGGCCTCGCAGTGGCGTTGAATCTCGAGGCGGGCGTGATGCGATTGGCGGCGCGGCGTTTACCGAAATGCTCAACGGCGTGCAACCAAAGTTCCGGCGACAGGTTCAATCGATCCAGAATCGGTGGAGCATTTTTCTGGATCGCCCCGCGTTTGCCGGGCTTGAGATGTCGGCCGGTCCAGTCGAGCAACTGCAGGTACTCTGACAGCGTCATGAATACACAGCCCTTGCTTGATGCCCTGCGGCTCGAGCACTTCTCGCGAACTTTCTTCCGCTTCGGTTCCAATTCCACGGGAGCAAGCCAGCCGGCTTTCTGGCCGTGTTCGATCCGTACGTCTTTCGCATCCGCCGTTGAAACGTCGTCCGCAGACTTGAGATCGGCAATGCGTTCCTGAGCACTCGTAAAGTCGCTCTTCTCGGGCGTTGCAGCAATGCCCGCTCGAATTGGATTCAAGTCCACATACGCCATACACGCCGCGATCGCTGATTCATCGGCAAGCACAGTAGCCTTGAAGCGACCTTCCCAAAATCGGCCGGTGCATTCATCTTCAGCATTCGCCATGCGAGCGATCACTTCCGACGTGCAACGCATGAACCACGAAATGCTGGACAGACGAGCTCGGAGTTCGGCCAGAGTTTTCTCATCGGCCATCAGATGATTGAGATCCGTTTCAGCAGGCTCCGCCGGGGAACCATCTTTGTTTCGTCGCTGAGGAAACAAGTCCCACCATCGACGAGCAATCTCTTCGTCTGACCATGTCTTCACGACATCCGGCCGACTTCTCAGGATGGCATGCAGGTGATTCGACATCACCGAGAATCCCATCACGTCGACACCGAAAATCCCTGTCAGGAACTCCAGCCGATTCCGCATCCACTGCCGACGATGCTCGTAATTCTTCCCTGTGAGCTCATCGACACCGCAGAGAAAACCTCGTCTCACGCAACGATTCACGCAATGCACAACCTGAATCTCTCCATCCGACAACACCTCGCGACGATTCATGCGTGCCATGGCTCTTGCCTCCTGACTTTCCCGGGATCTTCGAAAACGGCCGGACTTGATGAAGTGCAGAATAGCGGTCAGACTTCCGATGTCAATGTGAATTGGATGGCCCCAGTGACCCTCCGCCGGTGACCCTCCGATGAGTTCTGCACCGTTGGAGAAATTGACTTCACCGTCTCGGTAGACGCCGTAACCGCCGCGGACGACAGCGGTGCCGTTGCCAGCCATATCAACAGCGAATGCGATCTTACCAAGCTTGCCGGGTGCGCTCGCGGCGGCACCGAGTCCGAAGCCGAGCGCCACTTCAAAGGTTACGCGAGTAATTCCGTAGGCTCGCGCATAACCTTCGCCGCTGGTGTCAAAGGCGTTCCATGGTTCGCCAAACCCAAGCGTGACTAAGCCCCAGCCCGTATCGATCAGTGCGTTGCCCAAGTTGCTGCCGGTGGCATTTGATCCAATGGTGAATGGCGGGCCGCCATGCTTGAGACCCTTATCAACTTTGCCAGAGCCTCTCACCAGCTTCTATGACGAGTCGTCTTCCGATTCGGCGGAATGCAATTGGATTTGAATCAACATCATGAGTACTAATGTTTGATAGATCTACTTGCAATCCACGAATCTTCAGTAACTCGGCAAATACTTCACGCCCACTGCTCGTGATCTCTGAAATAGCCGCATCAACTAGGGACGCAACAAACGCATCACCATCTAATACGTTTTCCAATTTCGCATCCCGTGTACAGCATAGTTCTCCAACACGCTCAGTCACTCTGAATTCAGCATCCATTCCGCTCCCAAACATTAAGGTTGATCCCGTATTTGAAGGGATCACTCTCACAACACACGACTCTTTGATTAAACCCATTTTTAGTCTCCCAGTAGTCCGTGTTTTTTCCACATGAACCAAGGATCGAGTAGTTTCCAAACATGCGGTGCCAAATCATGGGCACCAAGTTCATCAATCGAACTTGGGTTATCCACCACTCTGAATGGCACACCGGATTTCATAAGACAACTCTCAACAAACTCATGAGCTAGAAATGCCCGAAACTGATCTTCCAAGTCACCAAGAGTCCCTTTCGCTGCGGCAGTCCACCAATCGGCATACACCTGATCAGCAATGAATCGTCGTTTTTGTCCATCAAGCATTTCATGTATACCATGAAACAAATGTTGTTTGACAGATGCAACCATACGCTCCGGAATGGAAAGGTTCTTCGCAATTTGACCTACGTCATCTGCATTTGACCTTATGACGTCGTGCACACACACACACAGGTGCCACACACACAGGTGCCATGCACTTGACGAAAGGGATTTGAGTGGTCAGGATGCCGTTCATTGGGAGTTCGGCGGGATTCTTTGCGATCGACGGGAGTGACCACGATGCCACGGGTGAATCGAGTGGAGATCTTTGCGGACGACGAGATTCAGGTGTTTCATCTGGTGAATCGCTGCGTGCGTCGAACGTATCTGTGCGGGCGGGATGAAGAAACTGGCCGGGACTATTCGCATCGCAAACAGTGGATTCGCGATCGATTGGAA
>CAMTWR010000018.1:0-146138 GCA_947085455.1 uncultured Planctomycetota bacterium
ATCCGTCCAACAATCATCCGTCCAACAATCATCCGTCCAACAATCATCCGTCCAACAATCATCCGTCCAACAATCATCCGTCCAACAATCATCCGTCCAACAATCATCCGTCCAACAATCATCCGTCCGGAGATCCGACGCCGAGTGATCAGGACCTCAGTGTCACTGAGCGGCTGGAACAGACCGCGGAAGTCGTCGGCATTCCGCTGATTGATCACATCGTGGTCGGAGTTGACAAAGCGATCAGCATTCAGGAATGGCTTTCAGGAAATCAATGATAACGCAGCAGTGGGTATGGTGAAGTCAGTCCGTACTCGAAGCGCAAAGATTTCAGCGTCCATTAGAGTCAGGCCGATTACGGCAGTTGACACGGTCGTTAAATCTCCCTTACGGACAAGACACTGAAAATCAGAAATTGTTTTGATATTGTGCAATGTATCTCCGACTTGTCGGCTAGCATACGGATCGACTTTCGCATTGTTTTTCAGTGTTATTGGAGTCATCTACATGGCGAATCGTTTTGGAGGTGCCTTGGCGGCACGCCCGCTGCAGTTTATTTGGATCGCGGATTGTTCTGGCTCGATGGCAGGGAAAAAAATCGAAGCCCTGAACTTCGGTATCCGAGAGGCGATTCAGCCGATGCGTGAGGTTGCCAACGAGAATCCAAATGCGAAAGTAATGGTGCGCGCCATCAAATTCTCCGACGGGGCACAATGGCACGTATCGCAGCCCACTGATATTCATGATTTCAAATGGAGTGATCTCACTGCAGATGCCACGACTGACATGGGAAAGGCGCTGCTCTTGGCGGCTGACGCTCTCAAGACCGAAAACATGCCCGAACGCGGCTTACCACCAGTTTTGGTTCTCTTAAGCGACGGTCAGCCAACCGACGACTTCAATAATGGATTGAAGGCTTTGATGGACCAGCCTTGGGGTAGTAAGGCAGTTCGCATTGCAATCGCGATTGGCGACGATGCTGATGTCGCCTGCCTGCAGAAGTTTATCGGTAACCCGGAACGAAAGCCGATTCAAGTTACGCACGCCAATGACCTGGCAAAGATGATCAAGTGGGCATCTACTGTACCTCTGAAGGCGGCCTCCAATCCGAATAGTCAGGCGATAGGGGGTGTGGCTTCCGCAGGAAATGTTCCCGTGCCGGCCCCCCCCACTAGCGGCACCCCCGTTGACCCCAACGATATATTCTAAATCGGATTGTATTCGTGAGGTGATGTGTAATGAAAGCGCCGCTGCCCTGGAAAGTGTTTGCCGCCAGTGTGCGTGGCGCTACTCACGTTCGTAAGCACCTTCCCAATCAGGATGCATTTCTATTCGACGTCGGGAGCGACGGCTCGCCTTTGATGGTGGTCGCCGTCTCAGATGGGCACGGCAGTGAGCGCTGTGTGCGCAGTGACGTAGGGGCACGTTTGGCCGTCGAGACTGCATTGACGGAATGCCGATCCTGTTTGGACGGATTAATTGGGGCTTCACCGACCGAGATTAAGGACACCGTAGAACGGCGGTTTCTTGGTCATTTAGTTCGAATATGGCGAAGACGCATTAATGAGCATGTGAGCGAAAATCCCTTCACAGATGGAGAACTCTCAAGGATCGCTGCCAGTAGCTTACCACCCGATGATTGCGGCTTATCCAGTGAGCAGATCGTGCATGCCTATGGTGCCACGTTGTTGGTTCTGATGTTAACCGAGCACTTTGCTCTGTACTTACAACTGGGAGACGGCGAAATGCTGGTCGTGCACGAATCACCAGACCAGCACAATCCGTCTAAGATTGTTACTGAAGTTTCGCATCCATTGCCTAAAGACGAATCACTCATCGCCAATGAGACTACGTCGCTCTGCCGCGATGACGCTGAACGTCGATTTCGCGTGCGGCTGCAAATCTTTGACGGCGCACGTCCGAGTCTGATTCTGATGTGTACTGACGGCTACTCAAACGCTTTTGAGTCGCCCGAAGGTTTTGCGCAGGTCGGAGGTGACATGCTGCGCGTACTGCGTGAACAAGGGGTTGAGGTTGTTTCGCAAGAGTTTGCGGAGGAACTTGATCACGTCTCACGTATCGGCAGTGGCGACGACGTCACAGTGGCAGTGGTTTTCCGAAACGACGGGCAAACGGACGGATCGCCGCAACTCAGCGATGCCGAAACCGATCTTCGCCTAACGATCCAGACGAACACCACGACGCAATTAAAAGCGACCGACTAACTCTGCCCACAATCGCTCACCCCGTTGCTGAATCAATGCCTGACCCAAGGTAGTTCGGTAATTGCTGATTGTAGAACTGAAATCTTTAGTCCTGATCACCTCCATGCACGATCTCCCACGTCAAAAGCTATCTGAATTACTTGCGAAACACGGCCACAGCCTTTGCGACGATCCCAAACGCATGGAAGCGTTCCTTAAGGACATATTGCGCAACGAATACAAACGTGAAACGTTTGTGTTGATCAGCACCCTTCGTGAAGGCGTGGTTGACGAGCTGCATAAATCGACAACCGGGATGCCTGCAGCGGCATTAGCAGCTAAACTCGCGCGGCAACTGTGCGACAATCTTGCGTTGGACGAAGTTGCTGCGCAATGGAGCGTCGAAAGTTGGGCATTGGCACTAGGTGTTAAGATCACTTCACGCTCCACTGTGCCCCAGAAACCAGCGACTCCGGTTATCGCCTCACCAAGGACAACTTCTGCAGCCGTAAGCGTTGATCTGGCTGCATTGGCTCTGCACCATCGTGAGAATGCACGTCAGAAACAGGTAGAAATTGAACTGCATCGCATAGAGGCAGCTAAAGCTGCAACACTTGCTTCACAAAGGCAAGAAGAAGAGAAAGCTCGGACAGAGCAATTAGAGTTGGAAGCCAGAGCGAACGCAGTATGCGCGCAGAAGCAGGCAATTGAATTTGCCGAGAAGTCCCGAGACTTCGAAACCGCCGTTCAGTTGTTGGAGGAAATAGATCCGAAATGGCGTAATCGTACGCTATTCAAGAAAATGTCAGATTATCGCGACCGCGTGTCGCACTTAAATGCGACCATCCATGATGCTGTTCATAAAGGGCGAATCAGTTTCTTACGGAGTCATGTGCGGGAGTTGTTGAAGTTACAGCCCAGACGGGATGACATGAGACGCCTCCTCGAAGTCTTGCCGGACGAACCGGAAGTGGCCCGGGAGCTTACGAACGCAATCGGTATGAAGTTTGTGCTTATTTGCCCCGGTGAGTTTACCATGGGATCGAAGGCAGGGATTAATGAAACGCCGCCGCATCGCGTTGAGATTACACAGCCATTTTACCTAGGAATTTATCCCGTGACCCAAGCTGAATATCGCACGGTCATCGGTACGAATCCCAGCCATTTTGTCGGTGACCCACGGCTCCCCGTAGAGAATGTTGACTGGAACGCGGCTGTTTCCTTCGGCGAGGCATTGACTCAATCACACGGCAAAGATCAGCCTGGGATGAGGTATTGCTTGCCAACCGAAGCGGAATGGGAATACGCTTGCCGCGCGAGTTCGACCAGCACGTGGTGTTTCGGTGATGACGAAAAATTGCTGTATGAGTACGCCTGGTTCGACAAAAACTCCAGGCTTCGCACCCATCCTGTCGGCGAAAGAAAGCCAAACGTTTGGGGACTGCATGATATGCACGGCAATATCTGGGAATGGTGCCAGGATGGCTACGATGCCAGCGCATATGAACGACGTCGTGCCATGCCACAAGATCCCTGCGGAACTGGCCGACACAAGGTGTGCAGGGGCGGCGCCTGGCAGGTGCCGGCTCAACGCTGCCGGTCGGCGGCACGAGAATATTTCAACTCCACATTTCGGGACTACCACACTGGATTTCGGCTTGTATTGAGACTGCCCGGCCAGCCGTAAAATCACCTTGCCCTTCACGAGCCTACTCGCGAGTAAATTGACTCCGAAAAGGTGACAAAGAGTCTAGAATTTTAGTTAGGGGCCACGGTGGTTAATCGATCTCAGCCATTGCTGCATATCCAAGATATTCTGTCGAATTGTTTCCCTTGCCATCTCTTCTCTTTTTGTGGCCGTAACGCAACTTTGGTCCCAGACGATGACTCGCCAGTCTGCGGCCTCAAATGCGACACTGCACTAGGACGCCTCCCATGAGCAACCTGTTGAAACGCGGCCAAGTGCTGCGTTCGCGGCATTCAAATCAGACCTGTACGGTTGAGGATTTTCTGGGTGGAGGAGGCCAGGGCGAAGTTTATCGAGCCAAATGGGGGACCGAGTCGTTCGCTTTGAAATGGTACTTCAGCCACACCGCGACGACTCAACAGCAGGCGTCGCTGGAAAAACTCGTGACGACTCACAAGGCTCCAAGTCAGAACTTTCTGTGGCCGTTGGATCTCATCGACTCCACCACCGGTGACGGTTTTGGATACGTGATGCGTCTACGCGAACCTCGCTTTCATGGCTTGCTCGACTTAATGATGGGGCGCGTCGATCCGTCGTTCCAAGCGCTCGTCACCGCAGGTTTGCAGTTGACGGACAGTTTCTTTCGACTGCATGCGGATGGATTGTGCTACCGCGACATTTCCTTTGGCAATGTGTTCTTCGATCCGAAGACCGGCGAAGTTCTGGTGTGCGACAACGACAACGTGACTGAAAACCGTTCGCCGCACTGCGGTATCCTCGGTACCCCGGATTTCATGGCTCCTGAAATCGTACGAGGCGAAGCACTTCCCAGCCGGCAAACTGATCTTTATTCGCTGGCCGTGTTGCTGTTCTACATCTTCCACGTCAGCCATCCGCTGCTCGGCCGAAAGGTGTTGGCGATTCGCTGCTGGGACTTACCTGCAAGGATGAAGCTCTGCGGTTCCGAACCGTTGTTCATTTTCGATCCGCGGGACCGTTCTAACTCTGCAGTGGCCCGCGACGACGATCCCAGCGGCGAGGCCGGTGCCAACGCAGCACAATATTGGCCGGTCTATCCTCAAATTTTGCGAGATACGTTTACGAAAGCCTTCACGTCGGGGCTGCGCGACCCCGACGATCGTGTGATGGAAGGAGAATGGCGAGGCGTGCTGTCCCGTCTGCGTGATGCCATTTTCTTCTGCGATCAATGCAGTCGTGAGAACTTCTATGACCAGGAATCGCTCAATTCGCCCTCGACTGCGGCGGTGTGTCCTTTCTGCAAAAAGATACCACGGATTCCTTATCAACTGCGGTTGGGTAAAACCGTGATCATGCTCACCCACCGGGCAAAACTGTTCCCTCATCATCTGGATGATCATCAACCGTTTGACTTCACAAAGCCGGTGGCTGAGGTGGTCCAGCACCCGAAGGATCCAAATATCTGGGGCTTGAAGAATCTGACGACCGACAAATGGGTCATTACTACGACTGACGGTTCCGTAAGGGACGTCGAACCTGGCAGGAGTGCTCCGCTTGTCCTTGGCACAAGACTGTCATTCGGTCGCGTGGAAGCGGAAATCTCGCATTGACCATTGTGGATCGTAGAGGTCAGGGAAAACGCTGGTAACGCAATGTCAGTCCATCAGGGCATGATTGGCCATTGCTGAGTTCATGGGCGTTGAACGAACGATGTGATTCTGACAGCAGCATTGCGAAAAGCATGATCCAAATCGTTCGTTTTCTCGTTCTAGAAGTTCGGTTGCGAAAAGGATTCGTCGCTGACACTGGCATTGAACAACATTCAGAACAACCGCATTCTCCACACGAAGGGGCTTCGTCATGCGAAACGATCTCACAGACATCACGATGGTGGTGGACCGCAGTGGTTCCATGGCTTCCATCAGAAGCGACGCGGAGGGCGGCATCAATTCATTCGTTTCACAGCAGCAACAAGAGCCCGGTGAAGCACTGCTGACGCTGGTGCAATTCAACACGACCTACGACTTCATCCATTCCGGGATTTTGATCAAGCAGGTGCCTGCTTATCGACTTCAGCCAAGTGGCTCCACAGCACTCCTCGACGCGGTCGGTCGAGCCATCAATGAGACGGGTTCCAGACTGGCAGCGATGGAAGAAACGCAACGTCCCGGCCTTGTGGTGTTCGTGATCGTCACCGACGGTCAGGAGAATGCCAGTCGCGAGTTTCACCGGGGTCAGATCCGACAGATGATCGAGCATCAGCAGTCAGTCTACCGCTGGCAGTTCACATTCCTTGCGGCAAATCAGGATGCCTTTGCTGAAGGTGCTTCCCTGGTATCGCCGCTGACGGCATCGCTGGTTTTTCCGCTGGCAAAGTTCGTGGAACGTACGATGCTGCAGCAAAGAAAATCAGCCGAATCTGATTGGCAGCCAGTGCCGGTGAGGCCATTGATAACAAGTTCATTGACGAAGAACGGCAGGCGATTGAGTGACCGGAAATGCTCTTTCACGACGACGCAATGGCGATGGATTGCAATCATTAGCTGACCTGAACCACTGAACTTGAACCTCAGATGCAGAGCGACGAATGGATTGTAATCGATCTGCCGTGTGCCGAAGGATTCGCAAATCGCTTGATTCTTGATCTGAACGAAAACAAAGAGTAGATGACTAAGAGAAGCCGAAAACGACAAACCACAGCCATGATTAGCGATGGGGAAAAAACAAATGTTAAGAACATTGTTCTAAGTAACGAACCCTCGGGCTTAGGTGAACTCATGACTGAAAACGTGACTGATGAGATCACTCATGAGAAGCCCGGTGGGGTTCCCCGAGAAACATGGGTGAGTCTTGCTGAAAGCGCATTCGCAAGTTTCAAAGACCGTCGCGAACTTGAATGGAAATTGGCGTTCGGATTCTGGGCAGCTATAGCGGTCTTCACAAGCGCCTGCATCGCTGTACCACAACCGAAAGTACCAAAACATCTGCCGACAATGCTAGGCGGTGTTTACCTACTATTGTTTCTCACGGCGACGTTTTGTTTCCTGCTTCCAGTTCAAAGAGCGCATTTTGACGACAAGGCATGGTGGAAGTACTACTTGCGAATGGCTCAATGGAATGGAAAAAAGTCGCTGCCATCGGAACCGATAAACGGTGAAAATATGCGTCCAGCTAAGAATGGGATTGGGGAACTCACGCGAATTTGGAGTTGGTATTGCGGACAGGTGATTTTCACTGCGGTTTTTCTGACGCTGTCTTGGGCTACAATTGCCACGATTCATTCTACAAAGGAGGCGACTGAAGATACGCCCAGACAGGCACTGCGAATCATTGAAGACCTGTTAAAACAAGTGCGAGCAGTGAAAGAAGAGGAAGTTGTTACCGGTGGTAAAAACTCTGATGACTCATCCATTCATAATTTGTCACTGCCCAATCCAGTCCCAAGGGCCGGTCGTGATAGCAGTGAGGTTCCAAATGAAGGCAATGCTCCATCCCATACGGATAGGGCAAAAAGTGATGTTCATTTGCAAAGCGAGAAGTGAAAAACTGGAAGCACTGTCCTACACACTTCTGCCACAAATCCTTGATTACCGGTGCAATTGGATGCATCTGAATGCATGTGGGACATCGACTAAGCTGATGATATCCACATGAGAGTTCCAAGTGGCCGAGATTGTGCTTTGCTTTTAAAAGGGGCGACATTCGATTTTGTCACTGTGGCAGCCGACATCTCCCATTCTATCGTTTACGATTGCCTCTTTGCCACTCGCGCGAGATCAAGGAGGACGTGCCGAGATACGCGACTGCACTCGCGATTTCCGCCTGCACAGGCGTCGATTGACGTGTGAGCGGTCAGAGACGATGCTGCCTCATTGTCGGTGGTGCAACTTCTGCTGTGTTTTCGTGCGTCTGCAAAGGCTGAGTTGCCCTGGGATCTCGGGAAAGCAGACCGAAGTTGCGGCTGCGATCTGCAGAATGCCGGAACCCAGGCCGGGTGCCTCGCGAAAGTTTTTTGAATGCTGAGTCTTGCGAGCTGTCTCTCCATCATCTGCGCCTTGTTTGTGTTGGCGGCGACATGGAAAGCACGCGTATTCTTGTCTGAGTTAACTCTGCTCTATTCATGGGGCTGGGCACTCGCCGCGAGTTTTTCAGTTCTGATTTCCTGTGCGTTGACTGCCGGTGGCTTGTCAGTTTCTTTGGGCTGGAGGAGCGGCGGGCAGATGCTGGCAGCTGTGATGTTGCTGACGCCCGGGGTTTCCACTCTTGGAGCTCGCAAACCCGGAGTTGCTGCCTGGCAGTGGTTTGTAGTGGCACCGATGATTATTGTCCTGATGTGGCCCGGGGTCAGTCAGATTGTCAATAATCGCGGCGAGGACTCTTTGGAACTCGGCGTTCCCGCATTTGCAGGGATTATTGTCGTGCTGCTGATGAGCGCAGGCACGTGCCTTGGGACGTCGCTGTCGCTGCCATTTGTGCTGTACTCTGCCAGCATCGCCGTGACGGTATTGCCATCTACCGGTTGGGCAACGCCGGACTCGCGCTGGCCTCTCCTCGCTCCTTTGCTGCTCTTGATCGCTGCGGTTGTCGCCACCCGTTCTATCGCCAGTCGCTACCGTGCTGTTGAAGAAGCCACCACGATTGGGGGAGTAGCGGATCAGACATGGCTGTTGTTTCAAAACCTCTATGGCCTGGCATGGGCTCGTCGAGTGCAGGATCGAGTCAATCAGTTTGCGATCCGTGAAGAGTGGACGGGAGTTCTAACTGCCGATGGGTTTCGTGATGCCAGTGGGAACCCGCTACGGGGTTCAGAACTGGAAAAGCCACGCGATGCACTTCGATGGGTGCTCGGGCGATTCGCGTCAGAGCAATGGATTGCCAGGCGACTTTTCCGATTGGGCTGAGACCTCTGCAGATTGTCCCGTTTCGTTGGTTCGGAATCCAGGACACGGTCGACTGAGATTGAATTCAGAGTCGTTAGTTTGTACGTTTCGAGCATTCACACAACTGCGGAAATGGGTTTTTAGTCCCGAACTGCGCAGTTTGCCCAAGTTCAATGGCCGTAACGCAGATGCCAAGTCGGCTTGGCTTTACCGCGGCGACACACTTCAATTATACGGTGGTCAGGTTTTTTCATGCTGTTTAAACGTCTTGGAGACATCACAGCTAAGCACGCTTCCCTTATCCTGACCGCATGGATCGGGTTATTGGTGGTGTGCATCTACTCGGCCCCCAAATGGGAAGACGTCGTCCGAAACGGGGAATTTGCGTTTCTTCCCGAGGACGCTCCGAGCCGAGTTGCGACTGAGGGTTTTCGAGAAGCGTTTCCAAATGACCTGCTCGCCAGCACGTTGGTGCTTTTGGTCCGTAGAGAAAGCGAAGAAGGTCTGTTGCCTTCTGATTACGAGTTCGTGACGGAACATGTGATTCCGGAAATTCACCGGCTCGCAGATTTGCCGATGCCGTCCGATCAGCTTGCGGCTGATGCCGGGATTGCGGCAGAAAGCCCTGTTGACGGCGAAGTTACTGTTACCAGGCCGGTGCCTGCTGAATCTGTCGATGCTAACATCGTTCAGAACATTACGTGGTTTGCGGATAGAAAAATTGGCGAGTTGTTCATCAGTGATGATAAGCAGGCCACAACGATCGTGATGGGGCTTCGAACGGAGTTCCTTGACCAGGCCAACATTAAGTTAGTGGATAAGGTCGAAAAATTTGTCCAGCAGCTTTCAAGAACTCCAGCGGAAGAAAAAACATCACTTCCCGGCGGGCTGGAAATTGCCATCAGCGGCAGTGCGACATTTGGTCGCGATATGATTCGTGAAGCTTCCAACAGTGCTAAGTCCACGGAGAAGTGGACTGTCATTCTTGTTGTGGGCCTGCTGATTGCCATCTACCGCGCTCCTGCCCTGGCAATGATTCCTCTGATTACAGTCGCTGTCTCGACTGCCGTGTCGCTCACGCTGCTTGCGATTGCGGCGAAGGCAGGTCTGATCAGTCTGTTCAACGGCATTGAGACCTATGTCACCGTGTTGATTTACGGCGCGGGTGTGGATTACTGTCTGTTCCTGATTGCTCGATACCGCGAGGAGCTTGATAGCGGGCAGACAATTGAAGATGCCATTTCCGGAACGTTGCACAAGATCGGGGCAGCGCTTACGGCGAGTGCCGGTACCGTCATGTGCGGGATTGGGATGCTGGTGTTTGCTGAATTCGGTAAGTTTCGTCAGGCGGGATTGGCGATTACTTTTGGTCTGGCCGTCTGTCTTTTGGCGGCTCTGACTCTGACCCCGGCGATTCTGCGTTTAATTGGCCGTTGGGCCTTCTGGCCGAATGTGCCCGCTCAGGGATCTCGTCGCGAGGCCAGTTTTCCCAGCAGCTCTGACTTGGTGTCTCGTATCCAGAAGAAAAACCTTCTCACGGCCGGCTGGCATTGGATCGGCGGAATTCTCGAACGACGTGCATGGGCAGCGTGGCTTGGAAGTATCGCATTGATGCTGCCATTTACGATCATCGGAATCATCTTCTTCGGAAACCTGAGTTACGGCCTTCTGTCAGAATTGCCCGATACGGCCGCAAGTGTTTACGGTGCAGAAGCTGTGCAGCGACACTTCCCTGCCGGCGAAGTCGCTCCCTTGACGGTGCTTGTAGATGGCGGATCGCGGGAGTTCCGGTTTCGTCTTGAAAAATCCGCAAACGCAACATCGCCATCGGGCTGGCAGATCGTAAGTCTGGACGAGAGTGATCAGGTTTATCAGCTTGATGATTTTCAACCGGTCGCGAATAGTCCGATCGAGTTTGTCGCGGCGGAAAAAGGTGCCGGCTACGAAGGACTGGCGTCTGCTGACGGGAAGACCATCGTTGGTAAATGGTTACAGGATGGACAAGATTACGATCTTGTATTTCGGCTGAAAGGTGAAAGCTGGGTCGGGAGTCTGAAGGCTCCTGTTGTGGACTTCAGTCCGATTCAGGGCGAGTCTTTTGCCATGATTCAGCAGTTCACGACGAACCTGATCGAAAAGAAAAAGGAACTCGGTCTGCAGTCTGTGCGTTCGCTGTATGCACCGAAAGGTCAGCGAGAAGGCGCGAAAATGACATTGGCTGTGCGTCAGGCGGCCAAGAAACACGCTCGGGATTACTTCGTAAGCTCGGTCAATCCTTCGGTCACTCGAGTGGATCTGATTTTTGAACAGGACCCGTTTTCTCGGGACAGCATCAGCGACTTTCGCAATCTGCGTGACCACATTCGGGAGCAACTTCCTGAAGGCTTAAAGAATGCTTCCTTGTCATTTGTCGGCAATACTGCAGACATCAGCGACCTGAAAGACGTGACTGATTCCGACCAGCTCAGAATTGACTCGCTTGTGATGTTCGGTGTCTATCTGATTCTTGTGGTGCTGCTGCGACGCCCGGTGATTTGCGCGTATCTGATGTTCACGGTGTTCTACAGCTACCTTGCGACGCTCGGGATCACACATCTGGTGTTCTGGGCCATGGATCCACAGGGCTTTGCGGGGCTCGACTGGAAGGTCCCAATGTTCCTCTTCACCATTTTGATTGCGGTTGGAGAAGACTACAACATCTTCCTGATGGCGCGCATTGAGGAAGAAGAAAAGGTCTATGGACCTGCGAAAGGGATCACGGTCGCTCTGGAACGAACGGGCAGCATTATTTCCAGCTGCGGGATTATCATGGCCGGCACGTTCTCGTCGCTGATGGCAGGCAGCCTTGTCGGGATGGATCAGCTGGGGTTCGCGCTGGCACTTGGCGTGTTGCTCGACACCTTCGTCATCCGACCAATCATGGTCCCGTCACTGCTGATGCTGCTCGCAACCGGCCAGCTGGGCGTGTTCAGCCGATGGGGGGGATACGAAAAAAAAAGTGAAGACCTCAAATCACGCGCAGCCTGATCCTGTCGTTCAGACTGTCTCTTCGCAGATTGGTCGACAGTCATGAGTGATCTTGTGTCCGATGCTGTCACACGATCTGAGGGCCGGAAAATACTTCGACTCAAACTCATCGCAGTTGCCGTCGCCTGGTTAACTGCGTCATTGATTTGTGGCAGCGTTGAACTCAGTCGACTGATTGAAGCCGCTGGCAGCGCTGCCGGCATTCTTGGATGGTTTGCCAACTGGAATCTGGACACAACCCTTTCCTTCCTCGTTTTTGCTTCGCTGCCAATCATTATCGCTTCTGCTGGTTGGCAGACATCATGGTCAGAAATCGGGAAACGCTATCGATCCGCAATCATTGCGGACTCTTCCCGTCAGGCCGCAACCATTCGCTCGCGGCGACAGCAGGCCGCCGTGGCTGGTGGCCTGTTTCTTTTGTCATTTGTCTGCAGCGCATCAATTGGAATGCGCAGCGTGGATTTGAATGCGGCGAGCGGCCATGATCCCCGAGTCGTTTCGTTTTCCCAGCTGCCGCCGGCGTATCATGATGAGTTCAGCTATCTGTTGCAGGCTCAAACGTTTTTAGCCGGTCGAGTTGCATGGCCGGCGATGTCAGTGCACCCCGATCTGTTTCATCAGATTCATGTGCTGAATGAACCCAGAACCGCCAGTCGATATTTTCCGTGGACTGGTTTCTGGATGGCGCCATTCGTGCACTTTGGGTATCCATACGTCGGGCATTGGACCGCCGGGGCGTTGAGTTGTGTGTGCTTCTACGGCAGTATGCTTCGATTCTTGCAATTTCGATGGGCTCTTTTCGGGGGCCTGTTGATTGCCGTCAGTCCGGGTCTGGCAGTTTTTAGTAACCTGCTGCTGGCCCATCATCCGACGCTGCTGGCATTGTCAGTCTTCTTGTGGTCGTTTCTGCGACTGATGGATTCCGGCGCGACTCGGGATGCGGCGATCTCCGGCACTGCGCTTACCTGTGCAATGCTCGGTCGCCCCATGACAGCGGCAGGATTCGCACTGCCGTTTGGTCTATGGCTGCTATTTCAGATTGTTCAGTCCTGTCGTCTGCGTGGAACGACTTCACAATCACCCGTGTTTCGAGTCCGACTGATCGCAGCCACAGGACTTCCGCTAATCGGTGGCTTCCTGATTCTGGCCGCGATGAACCGCGAGATTACCGGCGAATGGACTCGTTCAGCCTACCAGTACTACACAGACACGTGGACACCCCGGCATCGGTTTGGATTTAACAACGCTGAAATTGGAGCGAAGCGTGCCGGGCGTGAGGTGCTCTCAGCTTACGACCGCTGGGCCACAAATCTGACCGTCGAGAAATCTCTGCAGAACGTTGGCAACCGAATCATCGCCAGCTTTCAATGGACACTTGGAATTGGTGCCCTGGCATTTGGCCTAATCGCCGCATTGCCATCGTGCGTTCCGCGCGGGAAAAATGAATTGCGGATTTCGCTCGTTCTGTGCTCAGTTATCAGCCTGCATGCCGTTCACATACCGTACTGGTTCGATGGAATTTTGCACTGGCACTACGTTTTTGAAACAGCTCCGCTGCTGCTGATCCTGGCGACCGTCGGCCTGAAGAATGCTGCAGACAGCCTGAAACCGCTCGGTATCCCACGCAGCATGGCGTGCTGGCTGTTCGCAGTGGTTGCGGCGTCTTTGCTTCCCAGCTGGCTGACTGCCGAAACATTCTGGGGACCATCGCGAATGAGTCTGGCGGTGAGCGAACAAACCTTTTCGAGAGCTCGTTTTGAACAGTTTCGTCGGCTGACTCATTCACCTGCTGTGCATCAACCAAGTTTGATTCTGGTGGATGAAACAAGCTCGGATCCGCAGCTCAGTTACATCATCAACCCGCCCGATCTTGTGTCGGATGTGCTCGTCTGCCGACTGCCGTCAAAGACATCTGACCTCGTTGAGCTTCAGCAGGCGTTTCCGGATCGCACGCTTTACCGATTCGATCCGGCCACGTTTCAGCTGAGCGATGATGTCCTCAAAAAGTAGTGACCAGCAACGCTGTGAACGATGTTTCCCCGAAGTCACGGTCCGCATTTCGTAACCGGAGTCGTGGGACTTCGGAATCGATTGAGAACGATCACTCGAAAATGGCCAGCGCATTCACGCTGGCCATCGAGATCATCCGCGCAATACTGCAGGATTTGATCCTACATGTTGATTTCGTATCCCTTGCGAGTTTCTCGCGTCAGGAAGGAATTGGCCTGAGCATCACCGACGATTTCTCGCTTAACCGCGTCCCAGTTGAGAGGTCGGTTCAGACGCATCGCGATGTTGGACAGATGACAGATTTCCAGCATTCGATTGTGAGACCATACGTCGGAAATTGGCTGTTTGCGAGACTTCATCGCGTCCGTAAAGTTGGCCGTATGATTCGCACTGACGGGACCGCCGTAGATCGCTTCGATCGCGCCTTCCGGCAGCGGCTTGTCTTTCAGGTCTTCCACAGGCTTGCCGGAGATCTTCCCGCGATTCACGAAGAAGCGCCCTTCCGTTCCTTCGAACAGAATACCGTTGTCGCCTTCGCTGGTGATAATCATCTCGACATTGTTTGGCATGTCGACCTTGATTCGGAAGCTTGTTGCCGCGTTGTACTGATCATCTACAACCGGATTGCCGTCTTTGTATTCGACAGGAAGCTTGAATTCGACCGGGGTGATCTTGCTCGGGCCCGTGTCACTTGCACCCAACGCCCAGCAGGCGATGTCCACATGATGAGCGCCCCAGTCGGTCAGTTTGCCGCCGGAGTATTCATGCCAGTTACGGAAGGAGTAGTGGGCGTTGCTGAACAAAGGAACGCCGCCACCGTAACCTTCACGCAGTTCCGGTAGTGCTCGGTAATCGACTTTCGGAGCTGGGCCAAGCCAGAATTCCCAATCGAGCCCTTCAGGAACAGCCGCCACGGGAATCACAGGAGACGCTTCCATGCCGTTGATCCCGCATGTCACTCTCTGGACGGTGCCGATTCGGCCGTCTTTCACAAGAGCGATGGCCTGCAGGAATCGCTGATCCGATTCCGTACGCTGCATTGTTCCGACCTGAAACACACGGCCTGTTTCTTTGACGACCTTTTCAATCAGCTTGCCTTCTGCGATCGTCAATGTAAGCGGCTTTTCGCAGTAAACATCTTTGCCGGCATACATTGCTTCCACAGCAATCTTTGTATGCCAGTGATCGGGCGTGGCAATCATGACGGCATCGATATCTTTGCGATCGAGAGTCGCTCGATAATCTTTATAAGCGTCCGGCTTCTTCTTTTGAGCCTTCTCTGTCCGCTCAACGTTCACTCCCAGAACATTGGAATCCACGTCTGCGAGCGCCGCGAAGTCCGCGTACTCGAAAGACTTGCTCGTAATCGTCCAGCCCTGGTTTCTGAGTCCAATGGTGGCGAAGACTGGGCGTTCATTCGGTGACTGATAACCGAACGCGCGACTCATTGAAGGAGCAAAGATTGCAGCGGAACTGGCTGCGGCCACTCCCTGCAGAAAACTGCGGCGACTGCTTTGGCGTGATGCAGACATGTATCAAATTCCTCTCAAACAAATGAACATGGGCGGGACGAATAACGGTGCTGAGGTCCGGTCAGGAGTTTCCTCAGCACTTCACATGCTGCTCCTAAAAAACAGGCTGCAGGCTATGACGTCAAGATCGTAGCGAAAAGTTGTTGCGTTGTATTGTGAGGCCCGGGTCGGACGCTACGACTTCGAATAATTTGCGGCCGCGGACTCGGGCGGGGACTCGGTCATTTCACTTTTTTTA
Organism: uncultured Planctomycetota bacterium; assembly: GCA_947085455.1. Classification (GTDB taxonomy): domain Bacteria; phylum Planctomycetota; class Planctomycetia; order Planctomycetales; family Planctomycetaceae; genus SXXK01. The sequence goes on from CAMTWR010000018.1 coordinate 15,558, forward strand.
CGGGCATTGTCTAGCGTCGAGAGGAAAGTAATAGTCCCGTCTCGCTCCGCAAAAAAAGCTCACGAATCCACTACTTTCGCAGAGCGAAAGGCGACTATAAAAGCCACTGGATGTTTAGCCAAACAAAGCGGCGATGGGTTGGCCCATGTCGGTGTCGGTGTCGGTGTCGGTGACGGGGACGGGGACGGGGCGGGCGCCGTCGTAGAGATTCTTTGTGTAGTCGATTCCCATCGCCGCGTGAATGGTGGCGAAGAGGTCTGGGACGCTTACTGGATTCGATATACTTTTCTTGCCCATTTCGTCCGTTTGACCATAGGCACCACAGTGCTTCAGGCCACCGCCAGCGAGTACACACGTGAAGGCGGTTCCCTGATGACCGCGTCCGCCGCCGCTGTCGAATTCCGGAGGGCGTCCGAATTCCGTCGTGATCGTGACCAGAGTTTTGTCCAGCATCTTTTTCTATCTATACGATCAACCGAGCGTCCACGCCGGCAGTTTCTCATTCAACGAAGTCTGGCCGTCGCACTTCCGAAATTCTCACAGCAGCTTTGGTCGTCACAAAACCATATTCACGTCGCGTTCGATCACAGCTCCGTCGATTGATTGGGTTTCATTGCATAATCAACGAACCATCAACGACGAGCCGGCTTCATCGCCGGTTCCTTTAAAGGTGCACTTGGTCGGCTGCTGCAGACTTTCGATCAGAGGGAGTGAAACGATTTATTCTCTGCGATCAACAAACAGGAATGCTACCCAGATGTTGTGCTGTCGAGTTAAACTGCAAAGTCCTGCCCGATTGCTTTCTGTCTGAGTGTGAATTCGATGACCGACGATGCCGCTGCAAATAATTCTATGGTTGGCGCTGACGTGCCGAGCGAGGTTCAGCAGAAACTTCTGAGCCTGGTGGCACGCAGTCAGAAGGTAATGGCTCATGCCTGGATGATTCGCACTTTTGTGAAGCATTCTGACGAAGTCGAAGACTTTCCGGAGCTTAATGAGATGGCTCGAACCATCTTCGACGTGTTCCGCGCTGTCGAGACTCAGGTGAATGACCCTGTCATTTATTTTCGGACAGTGCGAAAGAAATTATCTCGTCTGCAAGCGGCCGCGGAACAGTTCGAGAAAGACGCATGGCATGCGTCAACGCATACAAATTTTCAGCAGGCCGCAGTCGCATCCAAATTTCTCTGTGAGCAACTGCTGGAATTGGTGACGGCGGCGGAGCAGCTCATTCCTCGCCCCGCACCTCCGAAAATTATCATGCCGGGAATTCGCCCGGCCGCTCCGCCTCCTGAAAGTGGTCCGAAAGAATCGACAACCGACGAAGGCGCAGTTCAGGAACTCACTTGATTCTCAACCAGTCTACTTGCGGCGTTTCAGCACGATAAACAGTCCGCCGGTTTCATCCGGAAGAACATCCCATTGATCTGGCTGAGTCTTCAATTCGGGCACGTCGTTCAATGATCGAATACGACTGTAAGGATGGCTGGTGTCGATCAGGATGTAGTCAGTATCGGGCGGAACCCCAGGCTGATAATTGTTGACCGCTCGCAGGTAATCGCTGTAGTCGTAAGACCGCTCAAGATGAGTGAGCCGCGTGTGCACGTAGTCCGTCGAGGCAACGCGGGAGTTCGTTGGCAGGTCTGCCAGCACCTTGGCGAATTCAGCGGCGCGAGGCCCAGGTACATAGAGCTGCCTCCATCCGTAGGCAGAATTTGATGACCAAAAATTGACTCCGATCGGCATCATCGAACCTGTCACCGCAGTGAACAGAGCGCAGAAGAAAGCAAAGCGAGCGTTGCCGATCTGGTCATTTCTGAAAGGTACGTAACGCCATCGTTCGGCCAGTCGTGTGGTCGCTATGGGGGTGGTCGCCAGCGCGGTCGTTGACACGTTCGCTGAAGGCGCGGATTTGTTCGAACTATCTTTGCCTGCCTTAAGCCCTGCCGCAGCAGCCCAGAACAAAACAGGCAGCAGCGGAGCATGAAAATGATGATACGGAACCGGCGGGAGCAGCGATGTCTGATCGCTGGACGCTTCCGTCGATGCGGAAGAATCCTGTGCGGGAATGTTCGATTCATTTCCCAGCTGGATCAGACTGAGCATCAGAAAAGTAGGCACCCCGGCCAGCAGATAAACTGGCCGACGCCATGTCAGCAGACCCACGGGAACACTCAGCACGATCAGATACATCAGCGTGCGGAAACTGCAGACGACCGCAAGAACAGGCCCGGGATTCTTCAGTGCGTTGCGGACCAGCTCACCCGGGCTGCGGCCCAGGCTGCCGAAGTACCGGCTGTAGTGCACAACCTCGCCGCCTCGAAACGCTGGAATCACCACGAGCACCGCCAATAGAAGATAGGCAACAGAAAACGCGAAAACGGACGCAGCCCAAAGCATCATCCGCCGTCGTTCGGGCATTGTCGTTTCTTTCCACGACGTCAGAAACAGGACAACACCTATCGCCCCGACGATCAATGAAAAATCTTCCTGCGTCGAGATTGCTACGAGCAGGCAAACCGACGCCGAGAACCGTCGATGTCGCTCGGCCAGATCGATTCCCCAAAAGAGAAATGGAAGGCCATAACAACTCGGGCGAAGCGTCTTCAAGTCGATCGCGATGTCCAGATAGTGCATTGGAAAATAACACAACCATGCCAAAGCCAGCCACATGGCGGCTTTGGAACTGCCCGAGTGGCGGAGCGCGATCGAGTAAATCGGGATCACGCAAATGGCCAGCGACGACGAGGCGACCAGTTCCATCATCAAGTACGACGGCCACACGATGTGAACCGGCAACAGCAACAGATGGATGACCTGAATATGTTCACCGAGAAACAATCCTTGATCGAGGTAACTGCGAAATCCCTTGCCATGCCACGTGTTCCACAGGTGCTCTTCGTACATAGCGGAATCACCGTGAGGCACCAGCAGGCCGGCATAAAGTCTCTCATTCATCCAGAACGAAGACGCTTCCCATGCGAACATGGCCAGCAGCACGAACAGAAATTCCTTGCTAGCAAATCCCTGTTTCTTATCGACGTCGATAGCGGCCGTGCTGACGTGGCACGATCCCACAAACACGCTGAATGAAGCCGCGAGCACCAGCGCGAGACAGTATGGAGTCGACGTCACTACAAACGCCAGGAACGAGGCCTGAGTTGTGAATGAAGACAGGAACCAGATCGCCAGCCAGAGAAATCCATACAGCCATGGGAAGGCAATTGCCGCCATGTGACTTGTCAGGCCCTGAGGCGCATCGGCGACGTTTTCAATCCCCTTGTTGGATGCACGTCGACGATTCAACAGCACGCTGACAACAGCCATCGAAAACAGCGTCGTGCAGACTCGAACAAAGACAGCCAGCCACGGCAGATTCAGTCGAGCTTCACCGGTGACGGAGACGTGAGTTGTTCCGCCGAGTGCTCGCATAACGGCTTCATGAATGTCGGTCGGCCAGAAGACGTTCGCGAGCACTTCGTCGGAGCCGATGATCCAGAACATGCTGCTGAGTGCTACGCATCCCGCAAGCGAAATACTCACGGAAATGAGCAATAATTTCTGGTGACGAGCCCTGGCCATGAGAGGAAATTATCAGCTTAAAAAAGCAGGAAGGATTTAAAGATCGCAGATCGATTCCGGAGACAAATTTATCATTCGGCCTTCGTCTTCCTGGACGTCGGCTTTTCGGAATCCGAAAAACAAATCCGGGCGGCAAATCTTCAATGTGCCTCAGATCCTGGCAGAAATCGACAGCTCCAGATACGCCCGAGCCGTTCAAGCTGCGAAATGAAAGTCCCCAAATTGCCTGAGCTCCCCGGCTTTCGGTTGCTGGGCCAAGGTCATATTGACCCGTTTTCAATGTCGTGTGACTCTACGTCACCTGTCGAAAAATGTGTGGGCTGCTGATCATTAGACCACGTGTTTTTTCGCTTTTTGTTCCTTCCATCGGTCGTCTCGTTCGACTTCAAATCCCATCCATGGCGTCCCTTCGCCGTATTGTCTTCAGCCTCTGGCCCACGCTATTTTTTTTCAGCGTGATGGTGACGGTTTCGGGCTGCGCGACGACCGAATTTGTGCAGCTCCGTGAGAAGCCTCACAACCCGCTGACCGAGCGACTCAATACCACGGCGTTTGGTCTTGTACGTCACTCGGAACGGACCGATCGCTTTCTTCGTCGCACGGGATTCAAAGGCGGCGATGACTTAAAGAACATGATTCGTCATGCCAAAGTGCATCGAACTGATGAGCACTTCCATGAAGCCACCTACTCGCTGGCCGAGCTGAATTATCTGGCTGCGGAAGTCGTTCGCACTCGTGACCCTCAACTGGCCTCGGAGCTCTACCTGGATTCATCCAAAGCAGCGTGGAGTTACTTCGCGGTGCCGGGGGACGATGGTCAGAACTTAAGTCCGAATGGTCCTGAGCATCGCAGCACGGCAGAGGTCTATAACGCGTCGACGGAAGGTCTGTTGAGAATCGCACATGGACTGGGAAAAGTGAAGCTCGGCCAATCGATGGTGATGCCTCTGACTTCACGTCGCTTGTTGTTTGAGATTCCATTTCCTTCGCGACTGTTGACTCCTGATCAACTGTGTGAGTTCGAGTTCGTGTCGGACTACGAACTGAAGAATCTCAAGAACCGGCACACGACGGCGGGACTGGGAGTACCAGTGATTGCCATCCGCCCCAAGTCAAAGCAGCCGGATCCGTTCGAGAAGTATTACACAAAAGGAATGAGCTTCGCGGCGACGATGGTCCTGCAGTTTGATCAGCAGGAATCTACGCTGGATCTCGCTTCCGACGTGCGTCTGCAGATCTTTGATCCTCGCGAGTCCGACGGCTTCGCCGTAGGAAATACGATGATGCCGCTGGAGACGGACGTTAGTACTCCGCTGGCTCGGTACCTTAGCAATCGCGATATCAGTCTGCTGGATACGTGGGGATTTTTTCGCCCCGACCGTGCCCAGGAAGTTGCCGGGCTTTACATGGTTCAGCCGTACGATCCTGATCGAATTCCCGTGCTGATGGTCCACGGAATCTGGTCCAGTCCGATGACATGGATGGAGATGTTTAACGAACTGCAGTCAGATCCGGAGATCCGGCGCAAGTACCAGTTCTGGTTCTACCTCTATCCGACCGGCGAGCCTCTTGCTTTCTCGGCGGCCGGGCTGCGAGACGAGCTGCTTCAGGTTCGCAACGATTGCGACCCGTATCGGCGCAATGACAAGCTGGATGAAATGGTGGTGGTGGGGCACAGCATGGGCGGGCTGATGAGTCATATGCTGACACTGGACAGCGGGTCGAGACTCTGGAATTCCGTCAGTGGAAAGTCTGTTGAGGAGCTGCATGCGACCGATGACGTGAAGTCAGAAATCCGGCGAGTCTTCTTCTTTCAGTCCAATTCATCGATTGATCGAGTCATTACCATTGCGAGTCCCTACGGTGGCAGTTCATTTTCGAACCGGTTCACTCGCTGGCTAACGGGCTCGTTCGTTTGGCTCCCGGCGAAAACCTATGAGCTGACTCGTGTGATCTTTGAACAGAACAACTTAGACAACAGTTGGTGGGATCGAATGCGGGCTCCTAAAACGAGCGTGGATTCGCTTACGAATAAATCAGCACTACTCACACTGATCCGAGATTCCAAAGTCCCGGACGAAGTCAAACATCATAACATCATCGGTGTGCGTAAAGGCAAGAATGAAAATTCCTGGACCGACGGAGTGGTATCTTATCATAGTGCTCACCGCGACGATGTGACGTCGGAAAAAGTCATTCATGCCGGCCATCGAGAGGTTCTTCAGAACTCAGAGACTGTGGCGGAGGTTCGTCGCATTCTGCTGGAGCATTTGGAAGAAACTCAGCGACGACAGTTCCCCGTTCTGCCGGTCCGGATGACGGTCAAACATCCCACCGGCCGCGTTCATCTTCGCACAATGACGCCGTGAGTTTTATAGAGCCAGTGGCAATGGTCTCTGGCGACTTTTGCGAATCAAGCGGCAGGGTCCAGCACCACTTTCACACAGCCGTCCTGCTTATCGCGGAAGATGTTGTAAGCATGTGCTGCGTCGCGAAGAGGCATGCGATGAGTCACTACAAAGCTGGGATCGATACGTCCCGTCTGAATTAGTTCCAGCAGCCTGGGCAAATCCTATGCTCGTTGATTGCTCGATCCTTGCGTCGGCTCATGACTACTGGAATCGAGCCACAGCGAGCAACGCCCAATAAACCGCAGAGAAATTTGTGCAAATGCGGCGTCGGGTAAAAGGCCGTGCCGGCTCTTCAAAGTCGGTACGCTTGACCGGTGTTTCGCAGATCCGTGCAAGCGTCGAAGGACCGCGGTGGTTGCTCGGCATACACGGGATGGCCGGAAACGACAACACGTTTCAGGGTGAACGTGCGAATTGTCTGCTGGCACTGTGTCCCGTGACTTGCTTTCGGGATTCATGTTTTCTGTAATTGCGTCCACGTGTCGCCTGATGTTCAGTCAGAAGGCGTCGTGCTTGTTCCCACGCATTTTCAGGCTTTGGTTGGCTATGGCGGAAGAGACTGTCCACGCGTCGGGTCATGTTTCAGCATCGATGTCGGTGTCGGCGGCCAGCGATTCTGCAACGGCAACTGCTCGTGGAATCCCACCATGGGGCACGGCCGATTTGCCGGAACCAAAACCGCTTGGGCTGAGAAATCTCGCCGGGCTGGTCGGGCCTGGCATTGTCATGTGCGGGATTCAAATCGGCGGCGGTGAGTGGTTGTTCGGTCCCGACGTGACTGCCAAATACGGCGGAGGATTGATGTGGATTGCCACAATCGCCATCATCACTCAGGCCTTTTATAACATCGAAGCCGGCCGGTATGCCTTGTACTGCGGCGAGCCGGTCTTCACGGGATTTATGAGAACCGCGCCAGGACCCGCGTTCTGGATGGGCGTGACTCTATTGATGAGTCTCTCGTTTCTGATTCCCGGTCTGTCCACCAATGCCGCGGTGTTGGTCGCGACGCTGTGGCTGGATCGTCCGCCTACGGAAGCCGACAGTTTTCTCGTCAACACGATTGCCTATCTGTGTCTTGGCGGCGTCATCTTTCCGGTATTGGTTGGAGGAAAAGTTTACAACACTCTGCAGGTAGTGATGACCATCAAGGTGTTCACCGTGCTTGGGTTTTGCCTGTTGCTCGGTCTGTTCTTTGTAGACGCGAGTGGCTGGTACGACGTCTTCAGTGGCTTCCTGAAGTTTGGCAATGTGCCAACGACGGATGCCTCCGGAAAAGATACCGTCACGAACGTGTTCCAGCAGTTGTGGTCCGATGGGACTCTGCCGGTCCTGGCACTTGGAAACATCGCCATGCTCGGTGCGTTCGCGGGATATGCGGGAGGCGGTGGGCTGAGCAATTCCACATACTCCAACTTCGTGCGTGATAAAGGTTGGGGTATGGGCAGCGAAGTGGGAGCAATTCCCAGCGCTGTGGGCGGGCACGAGGTCACTTTAAGTCATGTTGGAAAAGTCTTCCCCATCAATGCCGAGAATATGCGTCGATGGAAAGGCTGGTGGAGATACATCCTCGCGGATCAGATTTTGGTGTGGGTGCCCGGCTGCTTTATGGGGATGGCACTGCCTGCTTTGATGTCGATTCAGTTTGCACGCAATTCGGCGATGTATGGAAAGAAGATCGCCTATTCGCAGCCCTTGATTGCGGCTGATGGAATCCGACAGACTGAGTCGCTTGGCAGCTGGGCTCCGCTGCTCTGGACGTTGTCTCTGATCGTTGGCCTGCTGGTGTTTCTTCCCAGCCAGATGTCGATCGTGGACGACTTTGCTCGCCGCTGGACTGATATTCTGTGGTCGGGCAGCCGTCGCGTCAGGAACCGGCTGAAAAGTAATCAGGTGCACTACCTGTATTACATGATCCTGATTTTCTATGTGGTCTGGTCGTTTGCGGTTGCGACACTGTTTCTGATGGTCGGCAACGCCCCTGAAGTCATGGTGACTGTGATCGCGAACGTGAACAACGTGGCGCTGGCGTTCACCGCATTTCATATTCTGTGGATCAACTGTCGACTGCTCCCGGAACCACTCCGTCCTCGCTGGTATCAACGCATCGGAATCGCCAGCTGCGGAGTGTTCTACTCCGGAATCGCGCTGCTCGTATTCTGGACAAAAATCTTGCCAATGCTACGCGGCTAATGCTTCGCTACTACTCAAGTTGGGCAGGTGCCCAGGATGGTTTTCGCCGACGGAGCGGCGAAACTACGCAGACCAGCCGCTCCGTCGGCTTGAACTAGTCAACAATACCTCCTGGTGACGCAGCGACAAGATGCTGCGAGCCGCGGTGTTCTCCGTGAGCCAGAGATGCCGACCCGTCATCGCGGAAGTCCTTCGTCACTTATCACTCAAAGACGTCGGAACGCCGCCGTAAACTGTATGATGGGAACCTGTTCCTATTTCGGCGCCAGGATCTGAAACATGAGGTGAATGGCAGTCGGCAGGAAATGAAGAGTTGCAAAGAGCGTTGCCAGAACGGCCACCATAAACAACAGTGGTGACATGAGAACTCCAGCAACCGGCAGAGCCGTCTCGTAGTTCCTCTCGGAGCTGGTAAATGTGGGCGTGGACTCGGCCGCCATCACCCTCTGCGGACGCTGACCCCGTGCTGCAGACTTCGTAAAATGACAGTCATGCCGTGCACCGGAACCGTCGTTGAACGGCGTCAGTTTTCCGCTCGTACCAACCGCGAAAAAGATTCGTTCTCCGCAATAGTCGCAGTTCTTCTTTCCCATGGAAATGACTCCTTTCAGCCGTGGGGGTGAAATGAACTGCCCACAACCGTAGCGCGGCTCTGATTGCGGACAAGGTGTCAGGAATGCCTGGCAATTCAGAATCTGCCATCGTGCCGCCCGCAGCGTCGCTCATCGGCAAAATCCGCTGGCGCTGTCCGCCGAACGACTCTATAGAAAAGCAGCAATGTGTAGGTTGTGACAAGCGGAGCGCATCAGGCATGTCAAATGTTGCAGTGCCAAGTGCCAGACGACGGAATAGAAGCGTGAACCACACAGCTGAGGCTGTGGGCTCGCCGGAATCGATGTTTAAAGAGCAGAAAGGTGGCGATGGTTATGCTGAAATCGATGTTCGCATAGACACACTGGACAGATATCCTTAAATCCAGTGCTACTGCGGGAATTTCCTGATGCACTATCTTTTCATGGTCTGAGGGAAGCGATAGACTCGAACTTGTTGAGACACCATCTTCGAACGGACGCAGGTTCAGTTCGACGTGGCGCAGAAGTGGTAATAGATATCTGTCGCCTTCTGCAACTCATCGACGGCAATCCATTCGTCATTCGTATGAGCCTGTGCGATATCGCCGGGTCCGAAGACGACTGCCGGAATTCCGATCGCTGCGACTCGTGATGCATGAGTTCCAAAGGGAACACCAATCACACTGCGGGGCCCGACGACGTTTTCGATAGAACGCATGAGCGACCCGGCAAGTTGGCCATTCAGTTCATCGCCCAGGGCGGAACTGAGGCAGTACGGTTCTTCATGAATAAGCTCGAAATCCAGCTGCTGGCGAAGATGTTCGATGACTTCATTGCGAACGTGGAAGCTGTCTTCGCCCGGTAGAACGCGGCGATCAATATCGATCACGCAGTGATCGGGCACCACGTTGACGCTGCTGCCCCCGGCAATCAGCCCGACACTCAAAGTCGCCGGTCCGCACAGGCGGTGAGCCGGTCGAGATCCTGGCAGCCATGCGGCGTAATCTTCCAGACAGCGAACGACTTTCGCCATGCGATAGATGGCATTGACCCCTTCGTTCGGCCGTGAACTGTGACAGGCTCGGCCGGTGGTTTTGATCTGCCAGCGAGTCGCACCGCGGTGGGCCACGACAATATCCAGCAAAGTGGGCTCGGCGATAATCGCGACATCAGGTCGCTCCGGACACAGCCGGTAACCGGGCGTCTTGCCGGACCAGCTTCCGACCAGATGATTGATTCCCAGGCTGGTGGCTTCTTCATCGCACGTCATGGACAAGACGATGTTGGGCATTCCCGCGGGACGAGTCTTCGAGAGGCGAGTGAACGCGGCCAGCATGGCGGCCATCCCGCCTTTCACGTCACACGATCCACGACCGTAGATTCGCCCATCGCGCTCTGTGGGTTCGTATGGCGGAATCGTCATTCCATCGACAGGAACAGTATCCTGATGCGCATCGAGCAGGATGGTGCGAGTGGCGCCTGGGGAATCGATACGCGAGATCACGTTGGCTCGCCCCGGCGCCGTTTCGACAATCTCAAAGGGCAAGTGGTGCAACTGCAGCCAGGACACCAGCCATTCTGTCACACGCCCTTCGTAATATTCATCTCCGGAGACGTCGCGTCCCATCGGGTTCACACTGGGGATGGAAACGAGCTTCTTCAGGATCAGCAGGGCGTCTACTGTTGAGGATTCGGCCATAGTGGGAGATCACATTTTGTGTGAGTTGCGGAGAGAGAAAAGTCGTGCGGAGAAAACAGTCTCGCAGCAGGAGTCACCAAATAGAAGTGTACAACCCCGATGAACAGGACAGCCTTTCCTGGTATCGTCGACCTTCTCCGATTTATTCACGTCGATTGGGATACGTTCCCGTCGCGGCGTATTGATTTAATGTGCTTTCGCAACCCGAAACGTCAGTGAGGGATAAAAGCTGCCGTGTTTTTCAACAACAATCCCTCGCTGACGCAGCGGGTTATGATTAAATCAACAGACCCGCAGGATCCCGGGCTTCTCAGGACAGCGGAATCGGCCAGTTCCAGCCGGACGAAAAGCCACCATCGACGTACAGAGTCTGTCCGGTCATAAACGAGGACGCTCGGGACGCCAGAAACAGGGCCGTGCCGACCATGTCTTCCGGCTCACCCAGCCGTCCGAGTGGCGCGTTGCTTTCGTTCCAGGTCTGCATCGCGGGGTCAGACCAAAGCTTGCGAGTCAGGTCGGTCAGGATAAATCCCGGAGCAAGGCTGTTCACTCGAATTCCGTGACGTCCCCATTCCAAAGCCAAGCCCCGCGTCATTCCCTGCATCCCGAATTTGCTCATCGCATATGGCAGCACGCCCTTGAGTGGCATCCATGTATTCAATGATTCGACGTTGATTTGCACGCCCGATTTGCGATCGATCATGTGCCGACCTACCGCCTGAGACATCATGAACGCGCCTCGCAGATTGGTGTTCATGATAAAGTCGTAATCGTCTGGTGTGACTGTTTCGGCCCGCTTGCGACGATTAACGCCCGCGACATTGATCAGCGTGTCCAAATGTCCCAGCCTGGCGATCGCCGCTTCAGCAGTGGCTGAAATTTGCGACTCGTCGCTCACATCGCAGGCCAGGCCCTGAACCTTCAGCCCGCTTTCCGCCATCTCGTGCAACGCCGTGTCGACCGATTCCTGACTGCGGCTGCAGATCAGCACGTTCGCCCCGCGTTTGCTGAATCCTTCGGCGATTGCACGTCCAATTCCACGACTGCCGCCAGTAACAAGGACGTTCTGCCCAGCGACGGAAAATAATTCATCGGACATCAATCGAAACTCCCTGCCCCGAGTCCCCGGGAACGCGAAAATGCCTGAATGGGAATTCTAAGCACTGGCCACGATGTCTTCACGCGTCGAGTGCCAGCGGAGATGAGCGCATAGAAAAAGCCCGCAAGGAAACTCGCGGGCTTCAGCATTCTTCCGTTCTGACGGCTCCAAAAAATGGACCGCTTCAAACCGACAAACTAGTTATTGGTTGGCAGTGCAAATGGATCCTGCGCAACTGGCTTCACGATGGCGCCGGAGCGGATGAGGCTCACAGGCACGCGTCGACGAACCACAGCACCGTTTTCAACGATCTGCACGCGTTTCAGGTTACGGCGATACACTCGCTTCGTAATCCCAGTGGTCTTGCGACCGTTACCACCGAGGTACTTTGCCTTGCCGCGTTCAACCTTCTGGTTGCCACGACCGGGCTTCAGATCTCCGTACAGCTCCAGCACCGCGGCGCGTTTGATTCTCTTGTTCTTCTTCAGCGTACTCATGACAATAAGGCGTTTCTTTTGAAATTACGAAAACGACGGATTCCTGACCGTCACACTTCCCGGCCTTCATGCAGGTTGGGAAACACATATCACCTGCGAAACGAGCAGGATAATCGGTTCGGCGACGGTCTTCAATTCAGTTTTCCCCCTCCGGGGCGTCTTCGTGGGGAGAATAACGAAAAGGAGCGAGATTTTCGACTGAAAATCCCGCTCCTTCAGTTCAATTATGGCAGCAATACTTACTTTGCCGCTTCGGCAGTGCCTGGCAGTTCGCCAGCTTTGATCAGGTCGCCGAAGGTTTTGCCTTCTGTAGCGCTCTTTTCGCCTTCAGCCTTGGTCAAAGCGTCTTTGATCTTCGCTTCGTCAGTTTCGTTCTTCTTTTCGAGCTTGCTGCCCGTGGCTGCAGCGTAGTTATTACGGATCTTCTTGTCCTTCTCTGGATGGCAGAGAGCACAAGTCAGCTTGCCGTCGGTGCCGTGTTTCTTGGCAAGATCTGGGTACAGACCATTCGCGACGTTCAGATACTTTGGACGAGCCAAAGCTTCAGAACCTGTCATCACGAACATTGCGGCAGCCACAGTGCCAGCAACCAGAAAACGAACAGCATTGTTCACAGTCAGCATTCAAACCTCCGAGAATCCCTGAAATTTTACGTCTGCCACCACGAAGCTCCAAATTCTTCGCGAGCGAATTGAAAAAATCAATGCCCACGACCAGTAGCCCTCGCCAAAAACATTTTTTAGAGGCCCAGCGCCCTCCCTGTCAATCGACTAAAGCCGTCTGTTTGCCCTGAAATTCGTGTCCGTGTAATCCCAGTTTACCACTGTTCACTGGCCGCTACAGGCCGTGTTTTCAACGTGACTGATGGTTTTGAGGCTCGTAGCAACGACGTTTCGGCGGCTTTTTCTGGCACGCGCTTGCTGCCTCACCGGACCATTGTCGTCGTCGAATCCGCCGTGCCCCTAGGCGCTGGCACGCAGAGAACCGGGCTGCGGATTGGCTCGCAGATCGTCGATTCTTTCAGCGATACACTGCAGTGCGGTGGCGATGAGCTGCTGCTGACGAACGAACTGTTCAAGGACGTGGCAGATTTCGTCGAGTCTTGTTTCCATTGCGGTCAGCCGCGAGACGGACTGCTCATGAAAACGACGGAATTTATCGTCCTCGGATTCCTCCGGCGTGGCCACATAGTCCGAGAAACGAATCGTGTCCGCGAACTGGCATGAGTCTACGGCTTGTTGAGCGGCCTTCAGAAGATCGCCGAGCCGGCTGGTGCCAGATGACTCGGAGTTGATCATTCGGAGTTCCGCCTGAAGTCCCTCAACTAGCTGCACAGCGCTCATCGCTGCGGGATCAGCCGCAGTCTCTTTAACAACGCCATTAGCCGCACTGCATGGGAAGTAAGCCAGTCGAACATCGCCGATTTCAATGAGGTCGCCCTCATGCAGCTTGCACTTGCTGACAGATTCGCCGTTGATCAGTAACTCAGGTGCCGATGCGATGCGGACAATTTCGGCCATTCCTTTTTGGATCTGGATGGCCGAATGAATAGCCGGCATTTCTGTCAGGCCGAGCCGTAGATCACAGCCCGGTCCCTGACCGATCAGGAACAGGCTGGAAGAGATCGGACGGAACGGAAACCTGCGATCGCCATCTGCGAGTCGTAGGTAGGCGACCGTATCTCCAGGCAGAAATGGTGTGATGTTTTCCACGGTACCACTCGCTGTTGGCTCGAATGTGCGTCCGGATGCGGGATCCGAAGTTTGAACGACTTTGGTGTTCGATCGTCCAATTGTGGGCGCAGCGTGAGTGCTGCAATCGGAAAATTGGACGATCATTTGGGATTTTCCAGCCGTCCAGGGGCAGTCCGACGAAGTCCCGCTTCGTGAAATCCCGATCCGCAGTTTTTCGTCGACTCGGCGGCAGAAATTGCCGAAGTGCGGCGATCCAGGTCTTAAGCGACGGTGGGCCATGGAGACGACCTGCGGAATGAGCGGGACAAAGAGCGGCGTGATTGTGCCAAAACCGTAGCTGAACGGGTGACGGTTCAGGTGGACATCCGAATTCTTACGAATCCGGCGACAACGGCAGTTCTTATTCGGCGTATTCACTTTGATGGGCCGGTTTTTTTTGCGGCGGGTTAGCCTGGTCGCCGCCCGATTGCCTGTGTCGGTGGTTTTCGAGTCTTATCAGCGCGGGCGACAGGCAGATCGATTGGTGGGCTGTTAGAATGGGATTCTGGAAAAGCAGAGAGCTCGCCGCTTCGAGCGACTTCTCTGCGGGCTTTTCGCTTCCACTTCTTATTTATCTATCGTTCAGGAAAGTTATCGAATGATCACCGTTGGCATGAATTATCACGTACTGCCGGGCAAGCAGCTGGATTTTGAAGGTAAGTTTGCGGGCGTGATCGACGCTCTGAAGGCCGCTCCCGGACACACTCATTCTACTTTGTGGAAAGACGTGGCGGACGATGCTTCTTATCTGATCACCAGTGAATGGTCCGACGAAACCGCGTTTCAGGAATTCATCCGCAGCGAAGAGTTTCGTGCGGTGACCAACTGGGGCAAAGAACAAATTCTGTCCGGACGTCCACAGCACAAAGTTTACAAGCACTGATCAAGAACTGCGAAAGGCGAAGGGCGGACAATGGCTTCATGGCCGTTCATGGACGCTGGGAACATCGGTCGAACATTCGCTCGAACATTGTTCCCGTGGCGGGCCGCCTTCTCACTAAGCTATATGCGGCGCAGAGAGTCAGGGAATGCAGAGCCCCCTCGTTTGCGCTTCGAGCCTGTCTTCGAGTTTGTAGATGTTCGCTGATGCAGGGAAGCGGTCTGGTCTGATTGACAGAATGTACTCGGTCGAGGTACGTTCAGGAGACTACAGCTTGATACCGGTCGACAATGTCGACCGATATCGAGTCTCGCCAAATTCTTCCAATGGCCTTGGATGTGCCTCATGAACCGAACTACGCGTCGTGCTTTTCTTCGTCGATCGGCTCTGGCTGCAAGCGCTTTCGCGGCCCCGATGATTTTGCCACGACGCGTGTTTGGTGCGAATGAACGCATCGCCGTAGCGGCTGTGGGCGTCCGCAATCAGGGATCGGGCAACGTCCGCAAGTTCCTCGCCGCCGGAGCTGACATCGTTGCGGTCTGCGATGTTGATTCGAAAGTGGCGGCCGATGGAGTTGCCATTGTTTCCGAGAACAACCCGGCTCCGAAAGTCTTTGGCGACTATCGTCAGATCCTTGAGGAACAGGGGATCGATGCCGTTCTGATCACCACGCCGGACCATTGGCATGCTCGCATGACGATTGATTCGTGTGCGGCCGGAAAAGACGTGTACTGCGAGAAGCCTTTATCGTTGACGATTGCGGAAGGCCGCCGGATGGTTAACGCGGCGCGTGAGCACAAACGGATTGTCCAGACGGGTTCACAGCAGCGGTCGTCTGCCGAATTTTGGCAGGCCTGTATGCTCGTTCGCAACGGCATCATTGGCGATGTGACCGAAGTTCTTGTGGGAATTCCTGAGCCGAACCATCCGGGCTCCATTGGCGACGTGGAACCAGTGCCGCCTGAACTGAACTACGACATGTGGCTGGGGCCGGCTCTTCTGAAGCCGTATCACAGCAAGCGAGTTCACTACAATTTCCGTTTCTGGTGGGACTATTCCGGCGGTCAGATGACCAACTTCGGGGCTCATCATCTGGACATCGCTCAGTGGGGTTTGGGAATGGATCAAAGTGGACCTGTGGCGGTTGAAGGCACGGCCGAGTTTCATCCGCAGAAGCTGCATGAAGTCACCGAGAAATGTCGGCTTGTCTATACCTATGCCAATGGGATCAGGATGACTTTGGGCCAGGGCCAGAAAGACATTCCTGAAGGTACCATGTTCATCGGGACGAAGGGTCGAGTTTACGTCAATCGCGGGAAAGTGGTCGCTGAGCCGATGGACCTGGCGAAAGTATCACTGGAAGCTCCCGAAATGACGCAGCTGTATCGCAGCGTTGATCACACGAAGGATTTTCTCGCGTGCATCAAAAGCCGAGAGTTGCCGATCTGTGATGTGGAGATCGGGCACCGATCTGCGACGGTCTGCCATCTGGGCAACATGGTCGCTCGTCTGGGTCGACCCGTGAAATGGGACCCGGTGACTGAAACCTGCCCTGGCGACGCGGAGGCTCAGGCTATGACCGATCGCGAATATCGCGGTCCTTGGAAGCACTAAGCATCCAACGGAAATGGTGTGGCCTTTCGCTCTGCGAAAGTTGCGAATGCGCTTCTTTCGCAGAGCGAAAGGCGACTTTAAAAGCATCGGTGCTCACCAAGATCAAACCGACTACTCAGCACGAAGCAGTAACGAGATCCCTCTTTGTAAGATCGAATTCGGATGAACCACTTTCGCAAAGCCATCCTGGTGACATCGCTGATCAGTCTCGTTGCCGTCGGCTGCAGCGAACGCAAGTCGGCGCTGCCCGCAGCCGGCACTGCGGAATCAAAGACGGCGGCTGAGGAATCAATCCCGGCAGCCGATCAGCCTGCTCCGTAGCGAGTTTTTTGTAGCCGGATTCGTGAGAATTCGGGCGTTCGCCGTTCGGCCAGCCCGATTACCTAACAGTCGCTTCGAAGTTGATTGTGCCGGTTTCGTGGCCCTTCAGCGGCTTGTCGAGTCGGAAGGTCAGGATCGAGCTGCCTTCACCGTTTGGTTCGACAGTCACTTCGCCCGGATGCTTTTCGTCAATCTGTGCTGAACCGCTGACGTAATCGAGTCGCGGAGTCAGATTGTCCACAATTGCGACGTCGTACACATCGAAGTCGCCAGTGTTCTCGAAGCGAATTGTGAACGTGATCGTGTCGCCCGACTGAGCCAGTTCGCGATCGGCCAGTTTCACGATGTGCACGTTGCCGCGAGTCTCTCGTTCATCCTTCACGCCGATCGTCTGCTGCACTTTGAAGTTGGCAGTGATCGCGGACGCGTTCGTCGTGACAGCGGTGATGACGGGGAACTGATCGCGAGTCCACGCGCTGGCGTTCTGCATCTGCTGAGCCAGCACGAAGGCGTCGTTGCGATTGAGAGCGCTCGGGCTTGAGTACGCTCGGCCCTCGTGTCCTTCGTCAACCTTTCGACTCTGTCCGGCATTCTCGGTGCGACGAGCCTGCATTGGCGGAGTCGAGGCCTTCATACCGTCAAGACGATCACGCTTCGCGAAACCGTACAGTACTGTGTCATGCACGTTTTCCTGAGCCGCTTTGCCTGTCTTCAGATTGCCAGTCGACAGGCTGTCTTTCGCGCCTGCGGCTTTGTCAACCTTCGTGTCGGCGACGAGGCTGGTCACCGTGCGGATCGAGCCGAATCGAGGAGCATACACGGCAACTTTGTTGGACGCTGTGGTTCGCAGCTCGCCCGTGTGGTCGGCGAATGCAGCGACTGTATCTTCCGTATCCAGACCGCTGCGATCGGTATGCATGGCGGCCGACAGTTCTCGATCGCCACCGTCAAAGATGTATTCGTCGGCGTATAGATCGGCGTACGGCGATGCGGCGATGGTTTCCATGCGATACAGCGGCTGACCGTTCGCGTTGGATTCCAGACGTGGTTCCGCCGGGCAGAATCCCGGTGCACCTGGCATCTGCGATTCTCCCGGAGCGTACTGACCCGGCGGACAAAACGCATCCTGCTGAAAGCTGGTAAGCTGAATGCCAGACTGTTTCTTCAGACCCGCTTCGTGGTTAAGAGATTCTTCGAACGTCATTGCGTGAGCAGCATTGCGACTCTGCGACGTGGCCATCGAGTTCGGTAGTGAATTCGCTGTTGCGACAGATGGCTTGCTGCCGCCAAGTCTCACGACACCATCCGCAGCGCCGCCAGTTTCAATCGCTGCCGTGCTGTCTTCGTCCGGATAGCGGGCTCGAGCCGGACGAGGCTGAACGCCGCGTTCCTGTTCGATCATCTGCGGCGTTGTTTCGGAATAGACATGATCGGGTTCAGATCGAACGGCGGACGACAAACTGCATCCCTGATTGAGCCACAGCCCAAGTCCGGTGATTCCCCAGGCCATCAGCCGTCGCGTTTGATTTCGATTCGATGTCATTCGTTCGTCCTGTTTTCTGGAATCGTCGGCCGGCTTCGTGCCCCGGATGTCTCTGGCTGCTTTGAACTAAGGCTTCCGACTGGCCAAAGCGCCCCTGGTCTTCTTGCGATCTGACAGTTTCACAACGCCCGTGTTGACGGGCACTGTTTCTCCCAGATCAAAAGCTCCGCCTGAACCGAAGTAGGAGCTGGGCATGTTTGATCCGTCGGGAACTCGTCCGCCAATGCGCACAATGATCATCGGGCGCCCGAGGAATCCGGCTTCCTGCAGTGCGTTGTCGGTCGGCACAATCTGATTGAGACCGTGGCGTCGAAGCGGATCGATCATTGAAGCGGTGCGTGGGTTTTCGAGGTAGATAATCCGAGTCACCAGCTGGCCATCGATCGCCTGTTGCAGATCATTCGCCGACAACACGACAGGGATAGGATAGTTGGCGGCCGTTCCTGCCGGCGGATGCAGGCGATCCAGAATTTCAATCGACGGATAGATCTCCACACCGGGGAACTCGGGCATATCGGTGACTCGCAGCCGATAGATATGTCCGGCATTCACCGAAAACTGAGCGGGAGCCGTGATACTGGCGAGCGGATCGGGAGACGCCGAATAAACAGAGACTGTACCGGCCGTCGGCAACTCGACTCGAACAGGCTGCAGCCAGTGAGGATCGTACTGACGAATCTGAGCCAGCATTGCCGCGGTATACCCGGGCGGCAGCTTTTCACTGAGCGGCTCGTGATAGTCACCGGCCTGCGCCATCAGCATCTTCGGGCTCATGGCAAGTATGCCGGCCAGAAGCAGGGTTGATCGAAGGGCGGAGTGACGGGGAATCAACATGGGCGGTCTTTCCGGATTCAGAAACCGGTCGGAGAAACTCGGCTGAAAAATCGAACCACAGCTGTTCGCCTGATCTGCCGCATTAGAAGAACGCAGTGAATCAGGCTATGGCAACGGCCGTGGTCGGTTTCAGCGGAATCACGAAGCAAGGGCGATTGAAGCTGATGCTTCAAATCGCCCCGCAGTCAGAGCAGAGTCGGAATGAACCTCTGAGACTGGCCTTTAGCTGAGCCAGTCTCAGGAGAGTTCAGAGCGGAGTTCCAACTCAGGTCACTTCACAAGGCTTAGTAACCTTGAGGAGGACAGTAAGCCCCCTGGCCTTGTGGAGTTGAAACGTCGCCTGGTGAAAAGACCGGGTGAGTTTCCTTGTACTGAATGTGCTTCACCGGAGCTGGCACGCTGTAGCCTGGGCTGTGTTCCACGTCGATCAGCAGGTGGTCTACCGGATCAGGCATGTTGTTCTTGCTCAGGTTTCGAATCGTGTGAGACTTCAGGCCGGCTGGACCACCCAGTGGAAGGTGAGGTGGGCCTGGCAGACCGATCGGAGTTGCTGTCATTGGCATACCCCAGACTGGTGTCGGACCAACTCCTGAGATCGGAACTGGCTGACCAGGATAACCACCGCCAGCGGCGATCATAGCTCCCGGAACACCCTGAACGTCGGCAGGAATGAATCCAATCGGTGATGGTGGCAGATACTGTCCATTGTCACCGTCCATTGTGGAGAACGAGACAGGGCTGACAGATCCGTCGGCCTGCACCGAAGTCTCTTCGAAGTTCATTTCCTTGTTACCAACTCGCATGATCACCATGATGGTGCCCATTCGTTCGGCCTGTTCGATTGGATCCACACCCGGGTCAAGAGTCGTCGAGACCAGTGTTTCCACACCGGCAATCGCACGAGCCTGGAACTGAGGATCCGGCAGATAGATGACCTTGGTCACCATGTTGTTGCTGCGGATGTGCTCAAGGTCTTCGTCCGTCAGCTCGACTGGTACAGTATTATGTATCAGATAAGCCAGCGTGTTTGGATGACCGGAACGCACTTCCAGAGTCGGGTAGAGGCTCTGGCCTTCCCAGCCTTCGCCGGGAATTCCCGAGAAGACCAGCTGGTAGATCGACCCCTGAGGGAAGTCGGCCCGACCAGGCACAAATCGCTGATTGCGAGCGATCACCTGTCCGGACATCCAGCCGACAGCCATGCCGTCCTGTCCGATGAACTTGATCTGAGTCGACATTTGAGGCGCTCCCATTGGAGGACCGCCCATCATTCCGCCGCCTGGTTGAGCCAGGACACCCATGACTCCCGGCCCTGGTCCGTCGACCATTGGTCCCGGATGCGCCAGCATGGCGGCCGGTGGAGCCACATATTCATTTGATTTCACGACACTCTGGCCGTCCACTCCGGCACAGCCCATGCAGACGACCACAAGGGCGCCCAGGGCCAGAAAGTAATATCTCATCGCTACCCCTTCCTTGAGATGCTGAGTTGAACCCAACAGCAACTCGCGTGTTCGATCCAACAGCAACCCGCAGATGACCGTACCTTCAACTGCAAAACTGACTGTGCCTCGACCGTTTGCAGTTTGCCGTCGCCCCGATGAGGGGGCCGCGGTACACTGCTCTTAGCAGGCTCGAACCGATCGAGACTGCTTCGAATCACCAAGTAAAACCGTGTGTTCGATTGACGCGGTACCTGTTGGTTCCGCACCATGCGAACTCTGACGGTGTATTACACCTGCGATCCGTCGGTCTTTCTCTTCTGTTTTTCGGGTCTGCAGAACTCGAATCTTTGGCAAATCCATCAAATTCAGAACATGAATCACAAACCTCAAACTTTGCCCTGCCTCCCAGCGATGTTCGTTCTGGCAGGCAGTTGCCTCGTATCCGCCATTCCTGGGCTCTCAACAGCAGCAACTTTTGCCGTCGGCCCGTTCGCCGCAGCGACATTTGCTGCTGATGAGCCCGCTCCGGGCACAGAAGCACCTGCTGCAACCCCCGCCACAGATGCTCCGGCAGCAACCGCCGATGCCTCGGGCTTACCGGCAGCGGATGAGATCCTGACGAAACTGCGGACGACGCTGGAGGAGTTGCAGTCTCTGAAGTGTGAGATGCGTCAGACCAGCCTGATCGCCGGCATGAAGTTGTCAGCGGTTGGTCAGTATGCAGAAGCGTCCGGAAACCGCGTCAGTCTGAAGTATGTGATCTACCCGATATCGCCGGAGAAAGCCGAAGACGGAAAACAGCTGGCCCTGGACGCAGCTCCGCCAGAAATGGATGAAAGCAAAAACCGGGGCGTGCTGATTCAGGTCTGTGACGGAACGGTGCTTTCGACTTCATGGAAGAACGGCGACACTCAGCGAGTCACACGCCGAAATATCCGCGACATCCTGACGGCCGCCGGCGCGACGGGGTCGTACGATCCCAAGAACGCCGCGATGGATCTGGGTGTCGGCGGTTTACGAGGAATGATTGCACGCCTTCAGAACTCCATGGAGTTCGCTCCCGTGAAGTCGATTCAGGTCGGCGATCGAAAGGTGCTGGAAGTCACGGGACGCTGGAATGAAAAGATCCGCAAAGAGGTCTTTAAGGTTCCGGAGAATTCGCTGGTCGATCCTCGCCCACAGGTTCCCGAGTACGCTCGAGTCTACGTCGATGCGGAAACCATGTTGCCTCGCCGAATCCAGTTTCTAAAACGCAGCATGGATCCGACCGAGAAGATGGTGCGGCCGCTGATTACGCTCGATCTGCGAAACGTGGTAGTGAATGAAGCGATCGAAGACAGTGTGTTCGTCTTTCAGGCCCCCGAGAATACTCCTGAAGAAGACCAGACCGAACAGGTTATTCAGATGATCCAGCAAAGCCTGCAGCCAGCAAAAACCACCGACCCCGCCACCCCGCAGGCGGAAGGCCCCCCCGCAGCAGCAGCTCCGCAGTAAAGTTGTCTCAATCACAAAATCACAAAGCACCAACCCCAAACTCTCTCACATCGAATCCGGCCCCATCAACCGCCCTTCTCCCCCTCGGGGGAGAAGGTGGCCGGAGGCCGGATGAGGGGGCTTCACGCAGCAGATAACGAACAAATCAAAACACAAAATCGCAAACCCCCTCACCCTAGCCCTCTCCCCCAAGGGAGAGAGGGGACAATCGCAATGAAAACAAAGACCACACCAGCATTGAACAAGTGAACCCCATCAACAGCCCTTCTCCCCCTCGGGGGAGAAGGTGGCCGGATGCCGGATGAAGGGGCTTCACGCGGCAGATAACGAACAAATCAAAACACAAAATCGCAAACCCCCTCACCCTAGCCCTCTCCCCCAAGGGAGAGAGATGGGACAGTGGCAGGGCTTCACGATCCTACCTACATAGAATAATCAAGCTCCATCAACCGCCCTTCTCCCTCACGGTAAGAGGGGACAGCTGCAAGATGAGAACGATCACAGCAACCTATGAGTCTTCTTCGCGATCACTGTTGACCAGCAGTGTGGGCTCGATCATTGCGCATGGACTGATGGTAATCCTTGTCAGTCTCTCGATGCGAGGTTGTCAAAAGGTTGGGCCGGGAACGCCGGGTGGTGAGCCGTTTCGCGATGTCGGACTGGTAGTGCTGGAAGGTGTGGACGGCGGGGCGGCGGAAGAAGGAATGTCGCCCGGCGCCGGTGCGGATGCGGAGACTCAACAGGCTCAGGATCAGACGTCGGATGCTGCCACAGAGAATAACGTGGCCGACGGACAGGCGAATACCAGCGAACGACTGCCGTCCGAAGCTCCGGATGTCACCAATCTGCTGCAGACATCCGAAACCGAGGCCGGCGACTCTGGCGATTCACCTTCAACTCTGCCGCCGTTGATTGGCCCCGGCAATCCGATCGGTGGAGTTCAACATCAGGCTCAGGGTGGCGGCAGCGGGCTGATCAATCCCACCGAAGCCGGCGGCGCGGCGCGGCTGGGTGGCATTGGCGGTCCAGGCGATACGACGTTTATGAATATCTCGGGCGTCGGCAAGACGTTTGTGTATGTGATTGATACCAGCAGCAGCATGGACGGAAATCGTTTGAAGCTGGCCCAAAGTCAGCTGAAGAAAAGTCTGCGTCTGCTTCAGGCTGGTCAAAAGTTTGCCGTCATCTTCTACAACGATGACTATCGCGAACGTTTGAAGTTGCGACGTCAGGCCGAGCAGGATCTCTACTTCGCTTCGGAATTGAACAAGCAACTTGCAGGCCAGGAAGTGGATCGAGTCACCGCGGATCGTGGCACCGATCATCGACCAGCCATTTTGGAAGCATTGAGTCTGAAGCCGGACGTGATCTACTTTCTAACGGACGGCGATGAACCTGCGCTGTCGACGGCAGACCTGACGGAGATCGCTAAACGCACCGGCCAGACCACAATCCACGTGGTGAAGTTCGGCGACGGGACGATGGTCTCCCGGGACTCCAGTTGGCTGCAACGTCTCGCCCGTCAGTCCAGCGGTGAGTTTCTTGAGATCAAAGTGTCAACTGACTGAACCGTTCCCTGTGCGGCTTAGAACCCCTGACAAAACTCTCACGAGTCTCGTTGCGGTTTCGTATGGCTGCGCATCCATTCGAGGTACGCCTCGCTGCACGCGTCAAGATTCTTCAGATCGCCACCGCCGCGCACGGGCGAACAGATCTCATACGTCGCGATACCATGGAAACCTCCATCCGCAAGGCCTTGAAAGAACGACGGATAATCGATGAAGCCAGTCCCAAAGGGAACGGCGCGAATCCAGTCCGGAGTCACGGGTTCATAGTTCACCAGATCGGGACGATATCGATGTCGCGGCACTCGCATGTAGTCAGCATTGGTGGTAATCACCGTGTGTGGAGCCGCCTTCTTGGCCGCTTCGTAAAGCGATTCGCCCCGGAGCGCAGGGGACCAGGCATCAAATCCCAGTTTGCAATTGGGATGATCAATGTCGGACAGCAGTTCCAGCAGGGCGTCCGTATGCAACGCGACGTCATGATGGTTCTGAATGGCGATGGTCACTCCATGCGAAGCGGCTCGATCGCACATCTCGCGGATCGCAACGCAGCAACGATTCCACTGCGTCTGCAGAGCTTGTCCGTCCGTTTCATAGGCCGTGAAAATTCGCACAACGGAAGCGCCTAGTTGCGAGGCCATGCGGGACAGAGCTTCCACGTAAAAAATTTGAAATTCGAGCCACGGGACTTCGCTGCCCGATGCGGTGGGCTGCGTCAGATTCGTGTAGGCTCCAATGACGTCGCAAGTCACATGAGCGTCGTTCAGAACCTGCTTCAACGATTCTACTCGTTCGGGACTGGTGTCCAGCGGCGACAGATGCGGTCGCTTGCCGGCAATCATCACCGACGGAAAACCAAGTCGCCCTGCGTGGCGGATGAAATCATCAAGGCTTAAAGTCGACTGGCCCCAGAATCCGGCATAGCTCACGGAAAACAAACAGGCTTTCATGGCATCTCTTTCTTCTGTCGCTGCACTATCTTTGGTCGGGCGCGGCCGTCGACTGTTGCTGTCGGCCACGAGCGTCAAGTATGTCCATCCACCGCTGCACCTGCAGCGCGTCGGCATAAGTGGCTCCGACTGGAACCTGCTGTAATCCTCTGACAACACGGCAAAAGCATCGCAGTTCTTCTGCCAGCATTCCGGTCGCTCCAAAATGGCCCGTGCGAATTTCGAGCGCCATCGGCCATTCTGCGCGAGCGTCCCAGATCTCAATCGGACGCGGATTCGGATTGAGCCGAGCGGCCCAGCCGTCGCCGAATACCTCCATCCTGTCAAATCCGCGAGGCGGCATTCCGGATGGTGTCAAATACGAGGCCGAGAATGATGCGATCGGTCCGTTCGTCCAACTCAGTTGCGAAACGGCCAGATCGATCTCGTTGTCCGCTGTGAAATGGTACTGCGTGCTGAAATGAGACGGCTCTGCCCGATCCATCAAGACCTGCGCGGAGTACAAATCATGAATCATCGCTGCGTGGAGAGGATTCTCACCGGGAAACTGCTTCACGATAGATGCCGGCCGATGCCGAACGCAATCGATGTAGCTCAATCGCCCGCGTCGTCGCACCTCTTCCTGCAGTTGCTGAAACTCACTGTTGAACAGCAGGATATGACCCATCATCAGATTGCTGGAATCGCTGCGAACGAGTGGTTCGAGACTTTCTGCCTCCTGAAGATTGTCTGATACTGGCTTTTCAAGCAGCACTGTTTTTCCCGCTTCCAGCAGTCGTCGAGTGACGCTCACATGCGACGCAGTCGAACAGGCCACAACCCAGGCTTCCGCATCCGATTCTTCCAGAGCCTGATCGAGACTTGTCCAGCCGGGAACGTCCGGGATTTCGTGTCGGATCGCATCCAAAGACTCGGGTCGCCGCGCCACAAGCCCAGACAGACGAGCTTCTGCCAGTCCACGCAAAGTCAGCGAGTGCAGTCGTCCAAATCGCCCGAGCCCAACGACGCCAATGCGGACAGGTTCAAATCCTCCGACCTTGTTTTCAGACATGCAATCTTTCGGCAGACGATCTGCAGACATCAATGACTCCGCATGCATTGGAACGAGCTTAATCAACGGCGATCATGCGATTGACGGCGGCGACTTTGCAGACTCTGGAGTAGTGATTGACGCTCATGCCCGACCCCACGGGCGTCGGCACGTTCATCAGAAATTCAGTGCAGCCCAGCGTGTTATGAGCGACGAAGGCCAGCCGCAAAGTTGAAATCTGATGGACTCCATCAAAGGAGTCAGCATCCGGAATCAGAACCGGTCCGGTGTCCACCTGATAGAACTGTTCGCGTTCGCTCGCGTTGACGACCTTTACCGGATACTCAATCCATACATGAGTTCCGTCTGCGGTCGTGTATTCCGTCTGCGAAACGACAGGTCGGCCGTCCAGGATGGCATTCACAATTTCTTCCGTGCTGTTGAGCAGTCGACCGACGGTCTCGCGCCGTTGGATATGCATTTCTGTAAACGCATCCGCACATTTCCCGGCCTGACGTTCCGGCTGCGGTCCCAGTGAGGCCGGGCTGAGCATCACGCCGCGGTTGTTCCGGTCCCAGCTTTTGATCACCAGAAACTCATCCTTCGACGCGATCAGGCACATATCAGCCGCTGGTTCATGCCAGATATTTTCCGTCACATGAACCTGTTCGGCTTTGCAGGAAGCCCCGTGAGCGTACTCGATGGTCCGGGACTCGGCCCCAACGCCAGTTGTCACTCGACAAACGCATTCGAGCGGAAACCTTGCATTGTTCAGCGTAAACGGAGGTGGCTGACTGACGGTTTTCGGTTGAGTGATATTCAGATCCATCCGAAATCGCAAAAACGAACGGTAAAAATCCGTCACCATTAATTCGCATGAACTCTGGCTGGCACTCATAAACAACGTCTTTGCCGAATATGTTTGAGAAGTCTGAACCCATCACCGCTCGAAGGTATCACTCGACTGTATCACGTTTCATCTTCGTGCTCCAGGCGACACTGTCGTCGCTTGCTCTTGAGCAGTGGATGAATGACCAGCCGGCACAGATGCTACTCAAGTTTCAGCGGCCTTACGCAAGTTCACCGACGCGGCAGAAGAAGCGTCAGGATTTTCCGGAACGGCCGCAGCTGGCGTCGAGCGCTTTAATCCACGGACCAATAAAGTGACCGCTGTCATGATAGGTTCGGCCACTGAACATGTGGCGGTCGATCACACACGGTTCGTTGACATAGATGCCGCCGCACACCTCGAGATCGAACTTACATTTGGCAACGGTGGCCATCCGCAGGCCTTTAACGATGCCGGCCCGTGCAGGGATTTCGACACCATGACAGACACTTGCGCACGGTTTGCCATTCTCCCAAAACCAGCGAGTAATCTTCAGCAGGTCTTCATCTTCACGAATGTATTCGGGCGCGCGACCACCGCTGAAGAAGATGCCCGCATAGTCCTGAGGATTGATGTCTTTGAAGGCGATCTCTGCTTCAATCGAATAGCCTTCCCATTCCTTCGTGATTGTCCAGCCGGGTTTCACTTCATGCAGCACCATCTGGTACCGTCGTTTTTCCGGAGCCGCAACGACCGGCCGATAGCCACCTTCAATCAGGCGATAGTACGGATAAAGCGTGTCGACGGTTTCCGTCGCATCTCCAACGATAATGAGCACTCGTGGTTCAGACATGTGATTTCTTCCAATCGGTCGGTGCGTGCAGCCTGATATCTGTTGAGCTGGCTCGCGAATCCGGCATATTACCGGCGAACCGCCGGTCCAAAAAGTGTCGAACCGCAGACGACTAACTGCCAGAGTACGCCGGGAAGTCGGTGTAACCAGTCGCTCCGACGGGCGAATACAGGGTCGGTGCGGTCATGATTTCTTCTGGGAAAAAGGGATCGAAAATGACGCCGTCGGAACGGCGCGGAATCAGTGGTGGGAAACTTCAGGAAGACGCTGTTCTAAATTCCGATTTCGCTCAGGGCAGATCGAACAGCATGACCTCAGCCGCGTCAGTCGAAGTGATGGTCAACGCTGTTTCTTTACTGACGGCCAGTCCATCGCCCGCAGAGAGAGCATGATCGTGCGAGGCAACGCTGCCACGGAGCACTTGCAGCCACAGGTGTCGACCGCTGGAAATCTCATGTGTCAGCGATACCCCGGTGTCAAGATTTGCCAAAAAGATCTGAGCGTCCTGATGGATCTTCAGGGCACCGTTTGCAGCATCAGATGCTGCTACCACTTGCCATTGATTGTGACGTTGTTCGGCCGGAAAAGACTTTTGCTCATAGCTTGGCGTGATCCCCTTACGCTCGGGACGAAGCCAGATCTGATACAGATGCACCGATTCCGTTGTCGAAGGATTGAACTCACTATGAGTGATCCCGGTTCCTGCGGACATCCTTTGAAATTCACCGGGCCGCAGGATTGCACCGTTGCCCATAGAATCACGATGCTCAAGAGCTCCTTCGAGCACATACGTGACGATTTCCATGTCTTCATGCGGATGAGTCCCGAAGCCCTGGCCAGGAGCCACTCGATCTTCATTCATCACTCGCAACACACGAAACTGGATATGCGCAGTATTTTGATACGCGGCAAAAGAAAATGTGTGAAACGACTTCAGCCATCCATGATCCGCGTATCCTCGTTCATTCGATCGCCTGACTCTGAACATGACTTTTCCTTTCTCCTTGAAACAAAGTTTCACCGACATCTCATTGGGACCCAAAGTCGTTGTTCGCTCCGCGAACAAAACGAATTGTGGACAACGCGTCCGACAAGCTCTTAAAGCGTCGCTGTTTTATTCAACCCTTGAAATCAATCGCAAGGCATGAACCGTGCAAAAGAGCTAGTCGTACGTCCTTTGTATCATCCGTTTTGTTCGCGGAGCGAACAACGACTTTGGTGCATCTCATATCAGTGTTCTGTGGTCGAACTTTCGATCATCGCTTTGGCGTAGCTTTGATAAGCTTGCCAAAATTGTTTCGCCATTGTGTCCGGAAAGACGTGGAAGTCGCCGGATGCGAGAGCCGCGAGAATTGCGTCGGCCACGAGTGACGGTGGTTCCGCGATTTCTGTCAGCCCGGCACTGTCGGCCATGTCCGTGGCAATCGGTCCGGGATGAACGCTGATCACCTGCGTTCCCTGCTCGGCGAGCTTGTCACGCAACGCCTGAGTGATCGAGTAGGACGCGGCCTTCGATGCGCTGTAGGTCGCGAAGTCTGCGAAGCATTTGATCGAGACCACAGAGTTCAGCTGCACAAAAACTCCGCCGCCGTTCTGCTTCAAAACAGGAGCGAATGCCTGTGCCATTCGGATCAGACCTTTCACGTTCACATCGATTTCAAAATCCAATGCTTCGATGGCATCATCGGCCAGTGGATGCGCTGCGCGAAGCACGCCTGCATTGTTGATCACCAACTCCACATCATGTGCTGCGGAGGCTGCTGCTGTGATCGATTCCGGATGACTGAGATCAACCTGAAGGGCAATCACTCGTCCGCCAGACGAAGCTACCAGATCGCTGACCGATGAAGGAGTTCGCACCGCGGCATAGACCTTGCGGACTCCTGCTTCGAGCAGCTTCTGGACAATCACTTTGCCGATTCCGCGGTTGCTTCCCGTAACGAGCGCCACTTTTCCCTGAACGTCAAACATCTAAAGAACTCCATGTAGACTAAAATGATTGCAGAGCGGTTGATAAGAAATGTATTTGGACAGAAACAGAAATGACAAACAACCTATTCCGATGAGTCCACTGAAGCTGCGGATTCGCGAGCCTTCTCCAGAAGTCGGCTCAACTCTTTCAGCTCAGCGCGGCTCAAATGTCCAATGAGTGTTCGATGTTCGCTCATCACTCGTTCGTCCATCGATCCCAGCAATCGGCTGGCTTTGTCGGTCAGCGTAACGTAAACAATGCGACGATCTTCCGTACATCGTTCACGACCGACAAGGCCCTGTTTTTCCAGCCGATCCAAAAGACCGGTCATCGCGGGCACCACTTGAATCATGCGGCTGGCAATTTCGAGGCATGGCATCGGCTGACCCTCGCCGCGAAGAATGCGAAGCACGTTATACTGCGACGAAGTCATTCCAAATTCGCGAAGCAAACGTCCGAAGCGATTCTGAAACTGATCGTTCGTACGCAGGATATTTAGAATCGCTTCCTGCTCGGGTGAATCAAACGGCTTCTTCTTTTTCAGCTCCTGCTGCAACTTGCCTGTCGAACTTGTCATTCGCTTCCTCCTTTCGAATTAGTTTACATGTGAGTCAATGCTCCGTCAAGTACATTGGAAGAAGGATTGGGCGGCAGGGCTTTTGGTAGTGGGCTCGTTCAGAAAACGAAGAATCGACCCAGTCGATCGGCGAGTTATTGCTGGACTGCAGCGCGTTGATGGCACCGTAAACAATGATCGTCAGCAAGATGATGGCGTAAACGGCAGCGAGACGAATACGAGAAATAATCGGCTGGATCATAGAACGGTTCCCAATTTCGCCCTTCGAACCCACCCGCACCTGGACTTGTGAGAGTTCAGAAGCCCCTCCGAATTCACACGAACCCGGCCAGACGCGAAAGTTTTGTGAGGCATTTCCGGGGCTTGCAAGTACGGATTCCCTGTCTTTGGGGGACTTGAAGGGAACGCCGCGAAACGGTGGGCTGAGAATCGATCCAGTGGCGCGGGCCGAGTGAATTCTGTCAAAATCGCATCGCCTGGTCATAGAGGCGGGGAGCGACTAGAATCTCGGCAGTCGGCGAATTTGCCGGGCGGTGAGTAGTTCGTGAGTTTTTCCACTTGAGTAAAAGAAGTCAAAACCGTGCCTCTGCAGTCTATTCAGCAGGCGATAGAAGCCCTCAAAATTGGTGGTATGGTCATCGTTGTCGATGATGAAGATCGCGAGAACGAAGGCGATTTTGTCTGTGCCGCCGAATCGATTACCCCCGAGCAAGTCGATTTCATGCTGCGAGTCGGCCGCGGCACGCTGTGCGTGCCGATGTCGGCTGACGATACCACTCGGCTGAAGCTTCGGCCCGTCGTGGATGAGTCGAGCAACACGGCTCCAAACAAGACCGCGTTTTTGCGCGCTGTCGATCACGTGTCCGCAGGGACGGGCGTGAGTGCCATCAATCGCGCCAGAACCATTCGCGCGCTGGCGGATCCGGCTGCTGTTGCCGACGACTTTCTTCAACCGGGCCACGTGAATCCTTTGCTGGCGATGGATGGCGGCGTCCTTCGACGAGCCGGGCATACCGAGGCCACGATTGATCTGATGCGGATGGCTGGCAAACGGCCGGTCGGTGCACTGATCGAAATCTGCAGTCAGAGCAGTCATGGGATGGCCGACCTGGCAGAATTGCTTGCCATGGCGAAGCAATATCAGATCCCAATGATTTCCATTGAGGATCTGATTCGCTACCGCAGAACTCGCGAGCAGTTGATCACGCGAATTGTCGCTGTGCCGATGCCCACGGCTGAGTTTGGGACACCGACGGTTGTTGGATATCAGGTGGCTCATGAAACTCAGGAGCCTCTTGCACTTGTGTGGGGCGACCTTACCAAATCCGACGCACCACTTGTTCGCATGCATTCGTCCTGCTTCACTGGCGATGTCCTGGATTCGCTGCGTTGCGACTGTGGCGACCAGTTGCGTATGGCGATGAAGATGATTCATGAAGAAGGCAACGGAGCCGTTGTCTACCTGCCTCAGGAGGGTCGCGGGATCGGGCTGCTGGCAAAACTGAAAGCTTATCAGTTGCAGGACGAAGGGCTGGATACCGTTGAAGCGAATCATCGGCTCGGGTTCAAGGCCGACATGCGAGACTACATGGTCGGACTGCAGATCCTGAAGGATCTCGGCCTGACTCGCGTGCGCCTGCTTACGAACAATCCGAAGAAGACCGACGCCTTTGTGTACTCGGGTGTCGACCTGACCGTTGTGGAACAGGTGGCGATTATCGCTCCGCCGCACAAATGTCGCACCAGCTATATGGCCGCCAAGCGTGACAAAATGGGCCACCTTCTGCCTGGTGACGAGGTGACTCTGCCAACTGAGTGACTCTTCGTACTCTTGATGAACCGCAGGACCGAAACTCGCGACGTCAAAACATCAGCCGTAGTATCCTGATTGTTTCGAACACGAATTCTCCCGGTGGTTGTGCTCCGTGGGCAGCAAAGATTTTCGCTGGTCTTGCAGCAGCGTTCGATGCATTTGTGAAAGAAGAAGTTTCGATGAGTCTTCCGGAAGCCAGCACTCAAGTCACCGGCGAACAGGCACCCGTCGGGACTGCAGTGGTCTCGGTTGAAGGCGCGTCCACCGCGGTGACTCTGCGCGAAGCGTGCTGGACTTGGCTGCGAGTTTCCTTATTGAGCTTCGGTGGTCCGGCCGCTCAAATTGCGGTGATGCATCGGATCGTGGTCGATGAAAAGAAATGGCTGGATGAACGACGATTCCTCCACGCGCTGAACTTCTGCATGTTGCTGCCCGGGCCAGAAGCTCAGCAGCTTGCCACGTACATCGGTTGGCTGATGCACGGCGTCCGAGGCGGACTGGTGGCCGGCCTGTTGTTCATTCTTCCGGGATTTGTGTCCATCCTGCTGCTCAGTCTGATGTATGTGTCGTTTCAGGATTCGGGCACAATGCAGTCGCTGTTCTTTGGACTGAAGTGTGCGGTGCTGGCGGTTGTCGCGGAAGCGGTGCTGCGAGTCAGTCGGCGAGTCCTGAAGAACCGAGTGCTCGTGGTCATCTCGATCGTCGCGTTTATCCTGCTGTCACTGAAGCTGCTGCCATTCCCTGCGGTGATTGCGACCGCCGCTCTTGTGGGTGCGTTCGGGCATCGTTTCGCGCCGAACATTTTTCGCAGCAACATGAGCGTGCCTGATAGTCCTCTCCCATCGCCGGCCGGAAAAGGTGCGTGGAAAGAGACGCAGCGAATTCTGTTAACGAGCACCATTGCCCTGTCCCTGTGGTTTGGGCCCATTCTGGCGACAGCGCATTTTACTGGTCGTACAAGCGTCTATACGCAGCTGTCGGTCTTCTTTAGTAAGGCGGCCGTTGTGACTTTTGGCGGTGCGTATTCCGTGCTGAGTTATGTCGACCAGCAGGCGGTGGATCGGTACCACTGGCTGGAGAAGGGCGAGATGGTCGATGGACTCGGATTGGCCGAGACAACTCCTGGTCCGCTCATCATGGTCGTGCAGTTCGTCGGATTTCTTGCAGCGTGGCGCCATGGCACAGGACTCTCACCACTCATGGCCGGATGCCTCGGCGCGGTACTCACCACATGGGTCACATTCGTGCCATGCTTCTACTGGATCTTTCTGGGTGCACCGTACGTGGAAAAACTGCTCCACAAGCCCTGGCTGGCCTCTGCGCTGACAGCGATCACGGCGTCGGTTGTCGGCGTCATCGCGACACTGGGAGTGAACTTTGCGATGGCCACTTTGTTCGCCGCCCACATTTCTGTTCCGATCGCGTGGGGAACACTCTCGCTGCCTGTGTGGAGCACCCTTCAACCGGCCGCCTTTATGATTTCCCTGCTGGCATTCGCGTTGATGTTCGTCTTTCACCGAGGACTCGCTGTCACCCTGACCGCCTGTGTTGTCGCGGGAATGGTTTACAGCCTGATCACATGATGGGAAGCGGGATCAGCGGCGAAAGACAGCATGGGTTCTTCGCGATGATGTTAGAGTGGTCTTTAAGTGGATCAAATTCCACAGTAGAGTGAGGGATTCGATTTAGTTTCCGGCGGTGAGCTGTCAATATGTCTCGTAGGGCAGGTGCTGCGGGAAGAGTCGCGAAGAGACGTCGTGCAGAATTCGTCGTGGCAGCTCTGGTCGGACGTTCATCAATGTTCGGGACTGCGTCCTGACGTTGTCGCGCGTTCGGAGTGGCTGATAAATGTCATTTGGGGCTGGAGCCGGAGAATCCGAAATGCAGAAATCCGAAAAGAATCAGGACGGCTTTCAGATAGACGCGCCGACCATTCTCGGCCCTGGTCAGCTAATCCCGGACTTGTCGCTCACGCAAGTTGATCCCAACGTTCCGCCGGGCAACCGGAATATGACATCCGGCGGCGATGATCGCGAGTCGAGTAGAACAATCGGGGAATTCACCGTCATTCGAGAAATCGGACGGGGCGGAATGGGTGTGGTTTATGAAGCCACTCAGGCTTCGCTCAACCGTCGAGTCGCCTTAAAGACATTGCCCATTTCGGGCCGCATGGATCAGCGACAAATTCAGCGATTCCAGAATGAAGCGCGTGCGGCTGCTCAGTTGCAGCATCCCAACATCGTTCCGGTGTTTTCGATTGGAATGGATGCGGGAGTTCACTTCTACGCAATGCAGTTCATTCCCGGCTATGACCTGGCTCATTACATTCGTCATGCGAAAACCATACTGGCATCACCACGAGCGCCCCGCTCCGGAGACACACCGCGATTTGCTGCCGCCACGACGGCTCAAGTCTTTCAACCGACGCCTGGGATGCTGCAACAAAGCAGCGACGTGGCCGAAGGTTCCACACTTTCCGTGCCCCTGGCAGACTTCATTGACATGATGGCAGATCAGAAATCATCTGTCGCAGATCGATCCATGTTCGAATCGATCCTGCAGATCGGGATCCAGGCAGCGGAAGCTCTGCACTACGCTCATCAGGTGGGGATTGTCCATCGCGACATCAAACCTTCGAATCTGATGCTCGATCATGAAGGGAAGCTCTGGGTTACCGACTTTGGACTGGCACAAATTCAGGGCGCAGGTGCTCTGACCATGACGGGCGAGGTGATTGGCACATTGCGATACATGAGTCCCGAGCAGCCGCTTGGGCAGCGAGTACTCGTCGATCAGCGAACAGATATTTATTCGCTTGGTGTCACACTTTACGAACTGCTGACATTCAAGAAAGCATTCGGTGGAGAAACGCCGAAGGAGATTATCCGACAGGTATGTTTTGATGAACCGGTCAGTATTCGGCGGCTGAGTCCTCGCGTGCCGGAAGATCTGGAAACGATCGTCTTGAAGGCGATGGCCAAGAATCCGGCGGACCGATATCAGTCGGCGCGGGAACTGGCAGATGACCTTGAGCGATTTCGAGCCGATCAGCCGATCAATGCACGTCGTCCAACTCTGGTGCAACAGGGTCGTCGCTGGATTCGCCGCCATACGGCACTCGCCACCGCGGCTGCAGCCGGCATCGTGATCCTGCTGCTCACATCATTGACAGCCACAGGCATGATCTGGAATTCGCTGAACGCAGAAACCCTGCAACGTCGACGATCAGAATCGCTGCTAAACAAGTCAGAAGGCCTGCGATTGATTGCCAATTCCGCACTTGTGAAAGACGAAAACCCTGGTCTGGCGCTCCTGCTGGCGGTCAAAGGTGCAGAACTAAGCCCCGGAGTCGACGCGAATACCGCGCTGCTGAACGCGATGGGCAGCAACCATGAACTAAGCACGTTTTCGCCACGAGATGAAACTACCGAAACCATTTGTGTCAGCCCGGATGGCACACGAGCGGTTACCACAGCCTCGCGATCGGCTTTTGGTCGAGGGTCGTTTCCTGCCGTGGAGTCAGATTTGAAGACAGGGGAAACCTTGCAGTCATTCGACGATGGAAGTGCCATGACTTCGGCTGGATACAGTTCGAATGGAAAGCTCCTCCTGATGACATCGGCTCCTTTGCGAAACTCAGGACTGCCACCAGTAAAGGAGAACGCAGCCAGGAATCCGCCACAGTTGGAATCGGTCGCAACTCTTTGGGACGTACAGACCGGCGTAAAACAATTTGCATTCAATGACTCATCGCTGGATGTTGTACTTGAGACGCAGTTCTCCCCGGATTCCCGCCGAGTTGTTTTGCCTGGCAAAGACAACTCCGTGAAAGTCTATTCCACGATCAGCGGACAATTGGAACTGTCCCTGAAGGGGCATACGGCAAAAGTACTTTCCACCGCCTTCAGTAGTGATGGGAAGCGTCTGATCTCAGTGTCGGAGGACAGCACGGTCCGAATTTGGGATGCCGGTTCAGGGGCAGAGCAACAAAGCCTGCCCCTTCAAACAGACTTCAAAAAAAATCCACAAGCCGTTTTTACTGCTGACAATCAGATCGTGATTTCGACAGCGGAAGGAACAACGCTGAGGTCGTTGGAGACCGGAGAACGAATCAATCCGCAGCACTGGCCTGAGTCCGAGGTAAAGGTCAGTCGTGACGGAGGACGTATTGCGCTCTATTCAAAGTATGGCAAGCACGTTTCAATCTGGGACTGTCGTTCACTACGCCGTATTGTCAGTATTGCTGAAGAAGATGGCATCATGACGACGGCATGGAGTGCAGATGGTAAATTATTAATGGTCGCCACCACATCCCGGATCATGGTCCACTTGGTTGAAGATGGGGGAGTGTTGGCAACGTTGCTGGGCCACTCCAATCGAATTATAAATGCTGTTTTCACTCCGGATGGCGAGCGTGTCGTAACGACGTCACATGATATGACTGTGCGCGTTTGGAGTGTCAAGAATGGCAATGAATCACTGACCTTACTGCAACAGCCGGCCGCCACGGTGCCGTCGTCCGGGGCTGTAAGTGCAGATTCAAAATACCTGGCGGCAGCGGAAAAACCTGTCTGGAACTGCGAAATCCTGAACGCTGACGGTTTGACGCAGTCATCACAGTTTTCCGGGCGGGCATCGCGCGATTCCTTTGACTCGGACAGCCTTGTGACGCTCACGGATCATGAAGTGCAGCTTTGGGATAGTGCCTCATCCCGAAAGGTCGCCTCATTTCACATAAACACTGACACCATTGGCTATGCGAAGAGTGTGCCTGGCACTGACGTTGTCGTGCTACTGCTGAATCCCGGAAAAGTGATGCTGTGGAACACCGTCACGCAGGAGCGTCGCAAACTTGGTGAGACAGATGAGTTCATCAGTAGTTTCGATGTGCATCCTGACAACGGCAATGTCGTGCTGGGCATGAGAAGCGGTCGAATCATTGTCGCGTCCGCGAACAATGGCGCGATCGTTCAGACGTTCAATCATGATAACGCCGTTCTGGCCGTAAGATACAGTTCCTCTGGTTCACTGATTCTGACCGTTGATTCCAGAGATACGACAAGAATTTGGGGCAACGATCAGGCCGCTCCCACTCGCACGCTGGTGCCGGCAAACGGCGGAAAATGTAATCGCGCTGTTTTCTCTGCAGACGAAAAATCAGTCGTCACATGGAACGAACTTGAGAAAGATCTGATTCGTTGTTGGAGCCTGGAAACAGGTGAAGTTGTCAGGGAAACCACGCCCGTTCACTTTCCGGAGGTGGTACTTCACCCATCTCAGCCTCTCGTGGCAATTGCCTCCCCAAATGACGGACTGATGCTCTGGAACTGGCTCACGGGAGAATTTCGTCAGATTACTCAATCGCCTTCAAAATCGCCAAACTTCTTTGAAGACCGGGTGATTGCAATTGAGGCTGCTCCGGGATTTCGGAAGAACACTGCCAAAATGAGGGGATACGAGAGCCTGCCCGAATTTGCTCGCTCAACGATCTCAATTCGGAAAATAGAGACTGGGGAGATTCTCTTTGAGCGAAGTCTCAAAGCAGAGCCGTGGAGCCTGAAGGTGAGTCAGACTTCGGGAAACTTGTTGGTCTCAAACAGGACCTATAACGTCGCCGCCATACGCATGGAAGATCATCAGCGGCTTTCCACCATTGGCAACCATTCGGGGCCGATTGTGTTTGTTTCGTTTGCGGGCACTCCGGAGAAGATTATCTGCGCGTCGATGGATGGCGTGTGTACGCTGTGGGATTTGTCAGGTCGACTTCTGCATCGGCTCGAAGGACACCTGCATCCAGTAATTCACGCGAACGTCAGTCCAGACGGTTTGCGGCTTGCGACATTTGACGAAGGCGGGCTGGGACGACTCTGGAACATCGCAGACGGAACCCAGATTATGGAACTTCCCGGGCACACAGGCGCTGTTCATAGCGTCCATTTCTCCTCTTCCGGCAAGCTTCTCGTCACGGCCAGCTCTGGCTCAGGAATTCGCATCTGGGATCTGATCGCGCGAACCGAGAAAACCATGGCCATGGAAGGAGACGTGCTGCAGGTGGAATTGTCACCGGACGAAGCTCAGCTCATGGTGGTTTCTGGAAAAGCACCAATCCAAAGCGGAAACATGATCACACAATTTTCTGGCGGTAAGGCGATGCTCGTTAGCCGAGAGACCGGTGTGAAGACGCCATTGTCTTTCGAAGGAACACCAACCTCGGGACGGTTTAGCCCAGACGGGAAATTGGTAGCGGTCCTCTCTCGCGAAGGCGCCGTAAAGCTTTTCAACAGCACGAATGGACAAACCATTGAGGCCTTCAATCCAAATCGACGAACGATCTACAACATGGCCTACAGTCCGGATGGAAGGTCACTGCTGGTCCACCACGATCGAGAACTATCACTATGGGATTTGCAGGATTATACCGAACTCCTGAGAACTCCTGCCATGAGCCACACGGACATCATTGGTTCATTGCAAACGTTGAACCAGTGGAAGCCGTTCTCACCTGATGGCAATTGGATTATATCCGCAACGCATACCCTACAAAAATGGCCGCGAAATCCGCTGATCGAAACGATCAAACGAATCCCGCGGCCATTGACAGAGGACGAAAAGAATCGTTTCTCCGTCAATCTTCTCTCAAAGCCGGAATTGCCATGAGATGATCAGCGTTTCTTTCGGGGAACACAACTCTGATAGCAAACAGGTTTCTTAACGACAATACTGCAACAGCGGCAGGCACCGCCAAATATTGGTGAGTTGATCCTTTTGCAGACATACTCGCGAGCCTTGGCCAGGGCCTCGCAGTACGTTCTGCCTGATGAAGTCTTTTCAATAGAACCGCCGTTTCGGCTAGTGCATTTATATTTTACTGACCAGACTTCGCCAGTGGCAAAGTTACACGCTGGCGATGGTGGATTTAATGATCCGCCGACGCTCGACAAAGAGTTGTAGGATGTTTGGTAACCTTCCCCAACGCTCATCGGGTTCGGGGCGGAATAGCAATTAACACTAAAGTGAAGCTCCGCCTCAAGTCCGGCAGCCTCCTCCGCCTCCTCTTTGCTTTCGCCGTAGGCTGTGCCGGTAGTGGTTGTAATTTTGCCATTCTCGTCGTTGCAAGTAACGCTCCAATCACATGCCCAAGGAGGCAAAAAGGTGGGCGGCACCGTTTTCTCAATGGCGACGGGTTCCTGAGCCACTGAAACGGCAGAGGTGGGCTGGAACACACTTAGCGATGCAAACAGCAAAAATCCAAATACAGAACGGCGATTCACCAGTTTCATGAGTGTTCCCTTTAGTTTTGAAGCGTGCGCCCGCCGCCCAGATCGAGTACTCGCCATTCTATTCAGAGGATGAGAGATCCCCGGACGAAACGAGTAACCGCGCAGGAGGCAGAAGCATGCCAAAAATGACGTCGCCCTGTGGTAATGGGTAACTATGCCCGTCTAGGCGGTGCGGGGATGCTAGCGTGGG
Organism: uncultured Planctomycetota bacterium; assembly: GCA_947085455.1. Taxonomy (GTDB): domain Bacteria; phylum Planctomycetota; class Planctomycetia; order Planctomycetales; family Planctomycetaceae; genus SXXK01. The sequence goes on from CAMTWR010000018.1 coordinate 54,531, forward strand.
GATTTGTAGCCGACTACTGAAAAATCCTAATTCTCTATAGAAAATCGTGGGAGAACCAGGGGTACTGACGCGGCCGGGACGTTGGTGATCATGCAAACGCGCGGTTGTGAATGATATTTTCCTGTCATTCTGAGGGTGGCGTTAGTTTTGCAATCCTGAATGTAGTGGATCGAAATGAAGGATCCTGTATCCACCCGAGGTTGATTGCCGAACAGTCCAGGGCCAAAGGCAATCAGACGTTACGCGAGAGATCTTCCGCTAATCGCATCAGGTGACAAGCACCTCAAATAAGCCCGCGTGAAACTCCTGACGAACGGTTGCAAAGGCATTGTCGATCAACCCGAATCACTCAAGGTTTATCTCAAGGTTCGTGTTTCCGGGCTCGGGAATCTCAATGCTTACGCCGGAGGTCTCCGTCGAAGTAAATTTCGCAGGGACCGTTGTCGCAGCAGCAGGCGGTGGAGCGAATGTCTCTTTTCCCGGCTCTTCTTTTGAAGGTGGCCCAACGTACTCAACAGTCACAATGTGCGGACCGACAACGGCACCATCACCTTCCGCATTTGTTCCCAGGGTAAAGCGTCCTTCAGCATCTGTTATCGCTGCTGCCGGTCGTTTCCCTTCAGGAATAAACGACACGCGATAAAAGTCCAATGGTTTCCCCAGGTACGTGATCACGCCTGCGGCAGGAACAGTCGCCTCGGAAGGAGCAACATACTCGGATGAGCTACAGCCCGAGACAAACATGTGTGCGAGAATGAAAATCTGTGGTCCGATAGCTGATAAACGGCACGACACAATGGATCTTTCTCATGCAATCAGAATGGTGAAACTGGCGGCTGCAGGACGATCGCTCGAGAACAAATGATCGTCCTCCCACCTCCGGATCAGGGTCAGGGTCAGGGTCCGCAAAAACGGAGCCTCCCTTAGAATTCGCCCAGTACTTCACCACCGCCCTTAGTGCCAAGCGCTCGCCACAGTCCCAGATCGACGTTCTCACTCGCGAATCGTACTGAACCATCCGCCAGGCAAATCTGAGCGCCGCCAACGTGGTAACTTCTTGCAGCCAGATGTCCCTGTGAAGTATTTCCACAATCCCGCAGTTTTGAGTTTGGGACCAATGTGTGAGAATAAAAAGTGGCCACCGTAAGGCCACGATAGTACTGCAAGCCGCGATACAGCCAGGTGGTTGTTGCCCGGTTTTCGCAAATGGCGGGAGGAACAATCAAATCATTCCCTGCAAGTGTTCCCACACTGGTCGCGACGCGAAAGTCGTTCGGAGACCCTGCGGCCACAGGAGCAGTGGAGGCTCCTGTGCCAATATAGGGCCCCTTCTTTATCTCTGCAAATAATGCGGTGTTGCTGGTTCCATCCGTGATGTCCCGCATGCGGCAACTGGAATTGCGGAAGAAAATTCCTGTTGTGTTCGTATACCCCGCCTGCGATCCCATGCACTGCATGTAATTGCTGTGTCCAGCCCACGAAAACCCAGGAGCACCGGGGTCGCTCGGGCATTGATAGGCAGGCAATGATTGCGCAATTGCGACACTGTTCAATGCGTTCCCGTTCAGGCTCACATTGAAGTTGAACTGTCTGTATTTGTTTGCCTGCTCAAGAAATGACAAGAACTGAGTATGAGGCGTCGCGTCAGTGACGTTCATACTACCGGGAGGAAAGAGCGAATGAGTGGATTCATAGTTGTGCAGTGCGAGTGCAATCTGCTTGAGATTGTTTTTGCATTGAGTTCTGCGTGCCGCCTCGCGTGCCTGCTGTACCGCAGGGAGCAAAAGTGCGATCAGAATTGCAATGATGGCAATGACCACCAGCAATTCAATGAGCGTGAAACCTCGATTCAGACGACGCATTGCAGGCTCTCCGATCAAAGATGAAAACGCGATTTTCTGGCAATGAAAATCAACCATTAAGCCAGTGAAGATCAACTACTGTTTCTAACAGCAACACTTCAGATTGCCAATGGTACGACTTCAAAAATCGCCATTTTGGATCCAACCGACCACTGCTTCTATGTCAACCTCATGTGCTGGCCATTAATGGAGCTGGCGACTTTGGAGAGAGCGGGCTTTTGGATTGTCGAGGTTCCTTTGCCTCCGACAACCAGCGGGCTTTGGGTTGAGTTCTCTGGATGAGCTCAACTTGGCTGACTTCAAGTTGCTGAGTTGGTCAGACGAACAGCTACCTCTACAGAATCAACTAAGCAGCAGCAGATTCTTCAACACTCAGCCGGAAAGCATCGCTCCGTCCATGATCTATTACGTTCCGCTGTCCTGATTTGAATTGCGGCAGCTTCATGACCGAAACGTCGAACTGCGAACCGAATCAGAGAGGTGTCCGAGCCCCCAACGCATTCGTTCGAAATCTCGGCGGTGTCCGGTTACGTTGCGTCGATTGCAGCCTTACTGACCGGAAGCTCGTGTGGGATCGGCCGGACTATTCGATTCTGCAGATTCGTACCGACACGGCTGTGCTGGAAATTGCCAATGCCAATGTCACTGACGCCACATTGGAATTGTTGCTGCCCTTTAAAAAACTGAAAGAATTGACTCTTAATGATTCTGCTGTGACAGACGCTGGTTTGAGCACGCTGCGTCAACTTCCCGCGCTGCAGCGATTGCGACTGGCTCGCACAAAAATCACCTCAGAAGGGCTCACTGAATTCTTAGCAACGCCACCGGAGGGGTTGATCGAAATCGATGTGTCGGGAAACTCAATCCCCACGTCAATTTTGCGTAAGTGGAAGAACCAGGATTCTGAACATCGTCGTTACGTTAACTGAAAAATCCACCAGGGAAGTTCACCGATGGCTGTTATGTCACTGATCGAAGATGCCATTCATCATCCGCAGAACACGAAGTTCATGTGTCTTGCGTGCCAACTGGCCTACCTTCCTGCCACGGAAGCGGTGCCGAAGTTTCGCGATCTGCTGGGGCTCAACGCGACACTCATCAGTGTCGACAACACTCAGGCGTATGTGGCCGAAAATGACGAACACATGATCATTGCCTTTCGCGGTACAGAATCGCCGACAAGCATTGACGGTTTGAAGGACTGGTTGCTGACCGATGCCATGAATCTGCTGGTGGTTCCCGAAGGACGTCTTGGACATGATCTGGCCGCGGCCGGAGTCGGTGCGAAGTTTCACAAGGGCTTCGTCGACGCGATTGCGGAGATTTCGGATCCGCTTTTTACGCTTGTCGACGCCACTTTCAAGAAGCAGGATCGTCCACTGTGGATCACGGGACACAGTCTGGGAGGAGCGCTGGCATTGTTTGCCGCGTGGCTGCTGAAACGAAAATTTATCCAGGTGCATCAGATTTACACGTTCGGTGCGCCGATGGTTGGAAATCAGAAGGCCTGCGACGCAATCGATCGCGAGTTCAGCGGCATTACTTCCCGCTATGCCAATGGTCATGATCCCGTTCCCAAGCTGCCGGGCGTCAGTCTGATTGCCAATGAGTTCGCGCATGTGCAGACCGAACGACTGCTCGGTGCCGACCCCATGACGACGCTTGCTGAGTTTCTTGGCGGCGCCGGAACTCAAGCCGCCAAAGGCCTCATGACAGGCACTGTCATTGATGACGTCTGGAAATACGTGATCGACCGCGTGGGCGCTCACTCATTGGACAACTACGACAAGCTGCTGAAGTAAAAGTCGGTTGCGCCCAAACGACCACCCGTTGTAAGAGACGAGTCGTTGCGGGAAAAAGGCAATCGGAGCCCATCGAGCTGCATGCATCCTCTACGTCACGCCGGGTGATCAGGCGTTCTTGTTGCGTGCTGTGGCTGGTCACGATAGCCAGTTCAGATGTGCGAGACTGAGACACATTCGAATGTTCCACGGTCTATCAGGTTGATTGCCGATGGAAACACTGTCGGAGAATTCTAATCATTCTTCGAGGCTATCCGCTTCTCTCAGACAGCCCCTGCTCTGCAGGGGCTGTCTGCATTTTGTATTCAACGCGGATCACAACAGGTCAGGGCATCGCGAACGACGACAGAACGAATTGGTCTACTTGCGAATTAGTAACGCCTGATAAGCGCCGTCCGCCGGTTGACCGGGGAGATGCAGGATGTCGCGTTCGAGGTGGAAGTCTTTCAGGGCGGAAAGAACCGTATCCACGACGCCTCGGTTTTCTTCCGACTCAAGGCTGCATGTGGAATAGACGACTCTGCCGCCCGGCTGCACGCGATCGCATGCTTCCAGCAGCAACCGAGTCTGCAGAATCACCAACTCTCGCAATGCACTCTCATCACTTCGCCAGCGAGCTTCCGGTCGACGGTTCAACACACCGGTGTTGGAACATGGTACGTCCACTAACACCGCATCAAATGGCCCGTCAGGAAGACTATTGCCATCCTTACCGATCAGCTGCGGCGTGATGGATGTCAGCTGCAGGCGTGCGGCATTGTCGAGCACTCGCTGCAACCGCCCCGTGGCTACGTCACACGCCGTGATATGTGCCTGATCCTGGCTGAGTTCTGCGAGATGAGTCGTCTTGCCGCCAGGGGCTGCGCACATGTCGAGAATATGTTCGCCGGGTTTCGGGTCCAGCAGGCTGGATGCAGACATCGCCGCTGCGTCCTGAACACTCCACAGACCTTCTGTGTAACCCGGCAGTGTTTCCAGTCGGACCGATTGATCCAGATGAATGCTGCCGTCGATGTGTCCCAAACTGGCTTTACATCCAGAGTCCGTTAATGCAGTGAGCACGTCTGCCGCAGTGGCTCGCAGCGAGTTCACTCGCAGTGACGTCGAAGGTGGAGTCACGGACTGAAAACAGATGGTCAGAAGTGTCGAAAACGACGAACCGTCGCTCGCCGGACTGATGAACTGCGTGCACCATCGCGAGGCCAGAAAGATGGGCAATGAAAATGCGTCGGCAAAGTACTGAGCGGCATCGACCGCAGGATCAGCAAAGACCGCTTCGTTCAGGGACTTCCACTGTCCATTCGTCGTCGGCAATGAACGCTGCGATGGCCCATCACATGGTTCAGGCGACAGCAAGCGTCCAATGTTGCGAAGGACGCCGTTGACAAAGCCCGTCCAGCGATCGCGATTCAGAGCGCGGCACAGATCGACCGTTGAATCCACAGCCGCATGTTCCGGCGTGCGCGCGAACAGCAGCTGATAAGCACCCACTCGCAGAATTCGCCACAGATCCGGTTCGACATTATGCCGTGGCCGCGTCATGCGTGATTCGAGCATCACATCGAGCGTTCGGCTGCGTCGCACAACGCCGGAGGCCACGTCCACCGCGAGTGCTCGATCCTGCGACGAAAGATTATGCCGCTGATCGAATTCCGCAAAGATGTCCTGAACGAAACGTTCGGAACGATCGTATTCCTGAAGCACTGCGTACGCCAGATGCCGGCCGTTCAGATAAGGCTCCGGGACCACCAAACCAGGCTCATCGACATTTCGTGCATTCTGAGACTTATCCCAGGGATTGCCACCCTGTTGCGGCCGTTGGTGACGAGGACCATCGGATCGCCCCTGTCCTCGGTTGTCAGACCGGCCACGATTATCTGACCGGCCACCGCTGTTGCCCCATGGATTCCCGCTGCTCATGACTGACCTCCGGCCTGCATAGAACTGCTGCAGAGCGCGGCGAGATCTTCAAAATAGTTCGGATACGTCTTGGCTGTGCAACCCGGATCCAGAATGCGAATTCCAGGGACTCGCAGCCCCAGCAGGGAAAAGCTCATCGCCATCCGATGGTCGTCATACGTGTGGATTTCAGCGGGCTGAGGTGTCCCCGGATAAATGGTCAAACCGTCTTCACTTTCTTCGGCTTGAATGCCGGCGCGTTTTAGTTCTGTTACCACCGCAGCAATGCGGTCGGTTTCTTTATGTCTCATGTGTCCGACGTTACGAATTCTAGTCGGGCTGTTGGCGAAAACCGCCACTGTGGAAAGTGTCTGAGCCGTATCGCTGATCGCATTCATATCGATATCAATGCCATGCAGCGGCTTTCCAGACACGGTGATGCGATCTGTGCCCCACGTGACTTCGCAGCCCATCTGTTCCAGAGCCGCCGCGAATCCCACGTCGCCCTGCAACGCGTTTTTGGACAGGCCGGTGATCGTGACGGAACCGCCTGTCACCGCTGCAGCTCCGAAGAAATAACTGGCGGCAGAAGCGTCCGGTTCTATATCGTAAACGCCCGCCTTGTATGGTTTCGCGCTGATATGAAACTCTGACAGGTCAGCAGGTGCAAACACTTCCGCACCGAACGCACGCATCATGTCGAGCGTCATGGTGACGTAAGGCGTGGAAACCAGTTCGCCGTCGACACGGATGTGGACGTCCTTCTTGCAGGCCGGCGCGGTCATGAGCAGACTGCTGAGAAACTGACTGCTGATGTTGCCCTGGATCGATGTCCAGCCGCCGACAAAATAACTAAGCAATCCATCGACAAGGATCGGCGGACAGTCGCTGCCTTCGGTTTCAAATCGAATGTTGGCCCCGAGCGGCTGGAGAGCTCGGACAAGATCCCCGATCGGTCGCTGCCGCATGCGTTGGACGCCATCCAGACGATACCGTCCGCTGCCGAGTGCACACAGAGACGTCAGAAACCGGATGCTGGTTCCGCTGTTTTCCAGCCACAGATCGGCGGTCTTCGCCGGGATCTTTCCCGCCAGTCCATGCACAGTGCAGGAACAGGCAGCAATATCCTGTTCGACTGTGAAGCCCAGACGGCGCAGGCTTTCGACCATGACGCGCGTGTCCTGGCTGTCGAGCATTCCGGTGAGCGTCGTGGGTCCGTCCGCGAGCGCTGCCAGAATCATCGCCCGGTTTGTGATGCTCTTGGAGCCTGGCGGACGAATGGTGCCATGGATTGGCGATGTGACGGGGATGATTTCAATGAGAGACATAGGCATACCGTGGCCCCGTCGCTCCGCCGACGAGAATTTCCTTGAAGATCCTTCGTGCCGGCTCATTAAGTCCTGAACGGCGAATGAAGCGAGAGACGATTGCAACTGGCCGAGGATTAAGGACTTACGTCGAGACTGGCGGTGGACCTTCGGATGCCGCGCGGGTCGCATTGTGGGATGTTCTGTCCCACTTTACAACAGATTCAGCAGTGGATTCTCCACCGAAGTCACTGATGCAATTGGCATTGGGAGACGCAATTCCACTTGTTGTTGAATACCGCTGTGGGGTCAGGCGGTAGCGTCCCGACCGGCGAGATACTCGCCGTGTTGAGATGGTCGCACTTCAGATTTTCCCACTCAAACAATCATTAAATCAACACGCCGTCACAGCCCCGGCAGAGGATGCGGCAGCCCTCCGGCCCTGAAACGCCAAAATCCCTCGCTGACGCTTCGGGTGATGATAACTTCGGACGGTGCTTAAGGACTTTCCCTCAGGCTTCTTTCTCCGGCCGAGGCTTTCGGCGACTGCGGGGCTTGGTTTCTTTCGCGGGCTTCAGGGAAACTTCCAGTGTGGCGATTTCGTCGCGAAGTCGTGCGGCGGTTTCATAGTCCTCCGCTTCGATCGCCTCACGCTGCTCATTGCGAAGATGAATCAGCTGAGCCTGCTCCTGAGTTCCCACGACGGTACTGCGAGGCCTCTTGCCGATATGTTTTGTGTCTTCGTGAATGTTCTCAAGCAGCGGCAGTAGTTCGGTCAGGAATTCGGAGTAATCGTGAGGACACCCGAAGCGACCGCTTTCACGGAATTCGTTGAACGAGATTCCGCAGTTGGGACACGATGCAGGCGACTCTTCACTTTCCGCGATCAGCTCTTCCAGCTTTGCCGCGAGGTCCATTCCGGGCGGAGCGTTCTCACCATCTGAAGAATTTTCCAGATACTCCCGCGCGCATGTTTCGCACAGATGAATGACCCCAGCCTGTCCGTCACGAATTTCCGTGATGTGAAGCGTTGCTGGTTTCGCACAACGACGACATTTCTTCATGAAGCTTTCTGACCTTGCACTGAACCGCGTTTTGAACATCTGGCCCGACCAAATCTTCACAATCAAGCTCAGTCTTCGCAAGAGCCATCGGGAGCATTTCAATCGTCTCCCTTTCTTGTGAAACCATTCTCGTGCCGCAAACTGGAAAACTTCGAAGGCCTCCTGCAGCTTTCGCCGATCGCGATTCAAAAGCAAGCCCGTTCGAGGATTTTCCCTCGTTTCACGGAACCGCCACAACCACCGTCGCTTCTGAGAATGGCTTTCCGATGGGGCACAGCATCCGTTCGCCGGAGGCTTCAATAATGGCTTCGTTTTCACGGACTTCCACGATTTTCCCGTGCAAAGCGACTGTATCAAACTCCGCATTGAGCCCCACCTGCGTGGTGCGGTTCGCCAGCTGTTCACTAATCCAGACCAGCGGCACGCCGTTGCTGTAGGTGATGGCGCTGATCATGGTGTGCTTCATTGGATCGGTGTTGTCGATGCCAATTCCAAAGATATTGTCCTTCACGATCGAGTCGTAATCTTTGAATTCTTTAAGAGCCAGCCACTGCGACGGTGCTGTGTTCAGTGTTTCGCCTTTGCGATTGTTCAGCAGCAGAGTCTCTATGCCGATGGAAATATCAAACTGCCCGGTCGCTCCAACGGGATTCAGCGTCAGACTGGAAATCTGATGCAGATGACCGGCTTTGGAAAACTGATACAGGAACGCATTAAATTCCCCCAGCGCCCCACGGCATCTCACACTGAACGGCATGCTGCGGTACAGTGTCTTTCCGTCTTTTGCCCGACGGCTCGATGGCGAACCCGAATCAACCGTCGCGTTGCGCAGTTTGGTTGCCTTGACCAAAGTCAGCAGCCAGCTGCGATAAATAGAACGAGCGACTTCCGGATTCGCGGGCAGCGATTGTTTCAGCCACGCGTCGATCTGCTTTCCGGCGTTGCGAGATTCTGCCAACAGTTTTTCTCGCTTGCTGATATCGTTCTGCAACTGCTCCGTCCGCGCGCGGCTGGCCAGCAGGGGACCCTGAATCATGGTGTTCAATACCCAGTCGCCAAGCTGCACGATGCCAATGATCGCCAGAACGGCAAGTAGTAACTGCTGTCTGTTAGGTTTCATCAGCGCACAACTCCTGCCGCAGGGGAAAGCGTTGTCCGTTGCTTCGTGAGTCGGCGAGAGAAATCATTTCTTCCGTGCATGGCTCGCCTTTCCCTGTGCATCTGACGTGACACTGGCTCCACCATATTCGGCGGCCGATCGCTTTCGAATTGTCAGCGTCGCCTGGAATGTCGCGATGACTTTATTGCCCTCCTGCTGTTCTCGCACACCGGGCACTCGAATGTCGTGATACTTGTCGCGAAGTTTCGATTCCATCGTGGCGATCACGTCAGCCGACTTTCCGACGCCTCGAAACGTGGCCACAGCCGTCCCGGGTCCGGCGGAAGATATTGTCAGCTGCTGAACGACCAGATCAGGACTGGACGGAATCTTCTCCGTCAAATCACGCAGTTCGTCCGGCCAGCTGATCCTGTTTTTCTCCCAGGTGCTGAGCAGCTTCACCATCAGCCGCCGTGATTCGGTGTCTTTCACCGTTTCATTCAGCTCATTCAGCCGCGTCACCAGGCGAGCGTTCTCTTCATCGATCACGTTGAACTGCGACCAGACGTAATAATACCCTCCGCCCACGAGTGCCGCGGTCACAGCCGCTGCTGCGGCATACAAGCGAAGTCGATTAGTCTTTGCTGGCGGACGTCGCGGATTGGCAAAGTCGATCGACGGAGCCTGTCCACCAGCGTCCTCATAGGCAGCGGCCAGCAACGGCGCAAAGCTGCCGGAATTGACGATGACTGTCAAAGGGTCTTCAGGGGTGGAATCCACCAGTATGGATGTCGGCAGCACGATCGCAGCGACAACCTGAAAATGCTCCGACAGCGAATCATCCAGCCCGTCGGTCTGCTTTTCATTTCCAACGATCACCACGTGGGCGATTTTTGCGGGCTGAGCCATCTGGCCACCGGCCGAAATCAGCGTTCGCTGTGTTTCGCTGCGAAGATAGCGATTGACTTCCGGCTGCGGGATGTCGGCGGCGAGGCGAATGGTGCGTGACAGCAGCGGCAGTCCGTCCGCACAAAGCAGCACTTCGGCCACGTCATCGCCTCGACTGACGATCAACGTCGCAGCGTCAGTCGATTCGCTGTTCTTCTGTTCGATGCGAAGAACTTCCGGCACATAGGCACGCAACGCATGAGTGCTCACGAGGACTCGCTGCGACTTGCAGCCGCTTTGCTGAATCAGCTGCCGCACCAGCAGGTGGTCTTCCGCAACAAGAGCCATCGCACTGACGGAACGAGTCCCATCGGGTCGAGGTGCGTAGGCGATGAAGTCGATAGGCGTTTGTTCGGTCGCTCCCGGGATATCTCGCACGGCCATGTTCTGGATGAGAGCTGGCAGTTCTGATTCCGCGGCCGGCGGAACCTGAAACGTGGCGGAGTCCACTGAGCCGCGATTCATCATGATGATGAGTTTGGATTTGTCGGCCTTCAGACGAATGACCAGCTGCTGAACTCCGGCCACAATGACCGCGCTGAGTTCCCCTTCACCGGGCAGTTCGTCCTGTCCTGCATCCACCACGCGCAGTCGTCCCTGACGATCGGCGTCTGTGTGAACATAACGCAGTGTGCGAGCATTCCAGCTGATGACAAGTTGACGTGGCATGGTTTGAAGGCAGTTCGCCGCCTGACGCTGAATTCGTAAGGCGATGGTAATGGATGGCAGGTGAACGGTCGCATCGCAAACCGGAAGGCATGACAACGCAGACGGATTTTACTGTACGGTTGGTCGCAGAAGAGATTCGGGGAATTGCAGGGGTGTGTCTGTCAGATCGGTCCAGTGTAACCGCCGCGCGGGGCTGGATGCAGCGTCGATCACCAGATTTCGCCGCAGCAAAGGGCCTCCGATCGCTCGGTGCACAACGATTTCAGTCTGGAACACATCTCCGCCCGTGGTGAGTTCCGGAAACACTCGACGAAACGTGGCCAGATCCAGAACATTCCGAGTCAACAGCCACGTCACTGATACGGAATCCGTCGCTTCAAGCGAATCTCGCTGCGTGATCAGCTGTGACGTCAGTTCAGGCGTCATCCCCGGGATCATTCGCACGACTGTCTCTGGCGCGGTCGGCAGATGAATTCGTCCATAGACAATTTGTTCCGGACGTGTGGTGACGAGATCACACAATGCCTCCACCTGCGTCGCGAAATCCGGCGCAGTCGATTGCAAAGGACTTTGAACAATAAGCGGGCCCGACGACGTGGAAACCAGAACCGTCGAATCAATCAGATCCATCAATGAAGCCACCGGAAACGCGGCGACCATGGACGCCGAAAACGGCGCTGCTGACGGCTGGATTCCGGTGCCTGGCGAAGAGGTCAATCCGTAAATACGAGCCAGCAAAATGTAACGGGCCAGTTCTTCCGACAACAATCCGCTGAGCTGTTCATTCAGCGTGGTGACGGTTCCTGCGTTCAGAAAAATACGAGGCTCACCGTTGCGACGGCGATCGCGTTCTGCCGCATCCACTGTCAGATAAGTACTCCAGCCGCGGCCGGTTGCTTCACTACTGGAAGCCAAGTTTCCATTTGCATCCACGGCCGGCTGGGAAGTGCTCGCGGTTCCGGATTCGGAATTCAACGCCAGGTTTCCGCTGGCGATTCCGTGCAGCAATATTCGCGTCACGCCTTTCACGTACAGCAGTTCCGTGAGACTTCCAGGAACTGCATTGGCCGAGCGGTAGGGGCGATCAAGAGTCTGATAGTACTCTGATTCGGCACCGAATTCCCGAGCGACTTCGTCTGCATCCAGCCAGTCAAGGATCGCATCTGCAATGGCTTCCGTCATCCCTGGCAATGGCATCAGCGACGCGCGGCCCTGACCGGGTGAAGCAGCTTCCCATCGCAGCAAACTGGCCAAATGCAGTTTGCTCGATTCATTCTGCAGGCCGAAACGGAGCACAGAATTCTCACCCGGCTTTTCATCGAGCGAGATCACTGAAAACCGCCAGCGATCATCGACCACACCGGGACTCAGCGGCTGCTCCTGCGCGTCGCCGTCGAGCGACAACGTCGACGAACTGTCGCTGCTGCCCATGGCTTTCAACGCCGGTACGATATGGGCTCGAAAGACTTTGGGATTATGATGCAGTCCACCCATGAGTCGCCGATCACGCTCCGAGAGACCCGCGATCCAGGTCAAAGTAGACTCAGCAGATGCCATTGTCTGCTTCGCCTGACGAAGACTTCCATTCAGACGCGCCCCTTCATACTCAGTCGACATCGCCGACAGAAAACCGAACCCCGCCAAAGCGACCATCATCACCAGAACCAGCACAACGATCAGCACGACTCCGCTGCGCTTGTTGGGCATCTTTGCCTTCGCAACTGTGGTTGCGAAACCCCCACTCCGCCGGCAACGCTGAAACATGCGCCCTGCACTGGAACTCTGACAGAGCACCAGACCCAGGCATAGAAAGCAGGCAACTCGACCTTGCCTGCGTTCTTCGTTTCCAAAATATGTGGCGTAAAATGCACCGCGCAGTCCGGGTGAACGTCTGCGTGAACCCTTCACCTGCGTCTCCGCAGCATCGCCCGGCTGCGGCATCGGGCCTGAGATCGGCTGTAGCAGAATGATGCGTTCGGTTTCGAGCGTTGGGATTGTGGCGAAAGGATCCTCGAGCGGATCTGTTGCCGAACTTCTGTTGGAAACCGTTTCGGACGGGACGGCGGAACGGCCATCGTTGACGGTGGTATCGAGAGGAGAGTCGGAAGTGGATTCCGGGCCAAACACCTGTTGCAGCTTTTCCAGATTGGCCGCGTGGACGAAACGCAGGCGAATTCGCACGGCCACAGGAAGGCCCTGCTGCTGATCACTATTCCACGTCGACATCCATGCGGAGCCACTGAAGTATTCGATTCGGCAGCCGACCACTTCGGGAATCAGATCAAACTTCAAACCCTGCGGCGCAGTTTCGGCTGCAGATGTTGAATCGGCTGCGTTCGACACTGCGTTGGCGTTCTGCTCACGAGCGCCCGTGGGCGGATAGAGCAATGTCTCCAGCGTCGTTCGATCGACGGAGCTGTCGTCCTCTGGACCGCTTTGCTCCAGCAACGTTTCCTGCTGTAGCATCGCTGCCTGCAGTGCAAGCGATTCCGTCTGGATACGATACAGACCCGCTCGCATGGACTGAGTCCCACCGGCCATCTGTCCTGGCGGTTGGAACTGCCAAATGACTGTTTCGAATTCTTCCACTTTCGGTGAGACGCCCTCAACTGAAGCAGCTTCCGACTCCACTGGCGGCTGTGCGAATGCCGGAGCGGCGAAAGTCGACGGCTGCTGTGCATCGCCATTTTCACTGGCGAGTGGCGGATTTGCCTGAAAGGGCAACTTGCGTTCGATCGACAGGCGAATCGAAGACGAATTGCCGATTAAAGAGATCTTTCCTGGCGACTCACTGATGCCCGAAGCACCCAGTTCAGCAAGCATCGATGGTTCTTCAGCGGCGATAGCGACTTCCGACAAGGGATCTCCCAAAGTGGATTCGGTGCTAAGCGTATTTTGCATCGGCGCTGTCTCTTCCGAGATCACCGCGGGGGTAATCCTGGGATTTGTGTCCGCGACGGCAACATTCTGAAAGTCGTCTTCCAGCAATTGCAGCACTGATCGAGTCAGCTGGCGTTCGACAGCCTGAGTCTGGCCGGCGGTGAGGTAGCCGTTGTACATCGACATCATGCCCCACACGACGGACATGAGCGCCGCGACAAGCACGGACGCGATCAACATCTCCACCAGCGTGTACGCTTTGCGGCGATCGTTGTCGCGACGGATCGACATTATATTGCTGCGATGACGCCTTGCTTCCGATGTAGCGCGAACAGAATTCCAGCGTTGCTGCTTCACTGGAGTATCTCCTGTGGCAGCATGGATTCCTCATCAGCACCCTGCGCGAGTTCGTCAAAGGCGCCGTCGGGTACGGGGCCGGCAATCCAGCGAGTCAGCTCAAACCGAATTGGACGAACCAGCGTTTCATCACCTTGCACAACCATCACGGTCATGGCCCACATGCCTGGCAATTCGGGCAGCAGTTCCATCCGAATCGAATGTCGCCACTCGGGATTCGCGTCTTCGACGATGGGTTCGACGATGTCCTGCTGGGATGCCAGCGGATCCGTCGGCTGAAGCTCTTCCGTCATTTCATCGACTGGTTTTGGCAACGGAATCAATGGAGTCCGTTCGACCAGTTCCGTCGGCCGCAGGCCCAGCAGCAGCTCATGCATTGTCTGTTCGCAAAGCTGCTGTGCGGCGGAATGCAGAGCGGCTTTCTGTGACTGCTCACGCCCCATGCCGGCCAATTTCGCAAGCACGATCGCACTGCCCATCAGAATGGCCGTCGCGATGATGACTTCAATCAGCGAGAACCCTTTACGCTCATGGGGCCGCCTCATGAACCGCCTCATTCGGCCGCTCCTGAAGCGGTCTGATCTGATTTGGGCGCGATCGATTCGGGCGCGATCGATTCGCCACGAACCGGAGCCGAATAGCCGGCCATCGCGGTGAGTCCTCGCAGAGTCACCTCCACAAAGAAATCCCGCTGCCCATTCAGCCGAATCACACGATCAGACGTGCGTCCGGTCGGCTGAAACAGCACCGGTTCAGACCATCGCGAATTCGAGATCAAGTTCACATCCGAAGTCGCAGCAGGCTGTGTTATCGGGGTACTCTCAGATGTCTGCTGCGGCGCAAGTTCGCCAAACGTGACTCCTGACGGCAGCTGGCCCTCTCGCAGGATCACGGTCCCGGTGAACTCATCCGGGGCTGGCATTGTTCCAGAATTGAAAGGATCCGAAGAGACTTCGCTGGCGGCGTTTGCTGCCGGCGACGGCTGTTCCGTGAGTCCCGACGGAGAATTCATCGTTCCGCCGGCTTCGTCGAGCACCGTAACGTTCAACTGCTGCTGCAACGGAAGACGTTCGATCAAAAATCGATCACCGGCAATCTCGTAACGAACCTGCACGACAGCACTTTCGCGAATCGCGAGTGACCGTGCTTTCGCGAGAGCCGCCTGAACCTGGCGAGCCGCGCTGGTCAGACGACTCTTGTCCAGCGGGCCTCGCATGGCAGGCAACGTCAGTCCCGCGACGGCGGCAAGCACAGCCATCACGATCAACAACTCCACCAGCGAAAATCCGCGGTGTCCAGAGTGTCGAGCGTGATGACAAATCCGCGTCTGCATGAATCCGTCAAACAAAAAAACTGCCGATCAGAATGTACGCGCGGATCGAGCGGAGCGAATGACAGAAACCTCAGGTGTTTCCTTCGATCTGCGTCCCTTCGATCACAGGATTATTCTTCCGACTTTGATGACGACCGCTCGCCACCTTCACCACCGTCACCGGTCCAGCTGACGATGTCGTCGTCGGTATTTTCCTGTCCGTCCGGCCCGAATGACCAGATGTCCGGCACGTTGATTTTGTTATGAGTCGGTGGGTACTCATAAGAATAGGGCTTGCCCCAGGGATCGGAAGGAAGCTTTTCGGTCTTGATGTAAGGACCATCCCACGCATCGCCGCCGCCAGCCGCGTCGGAACTTGCGGAGTCAGACGAGCCACTGTCTTCAGAGCTGCTGGAATCACTCGCCGCTTCGCTCGCTCCGCCGCCTTCACCGCTGGGGCGAGAGACCAACGCCGCAAGACCTTCTTCACTGGCTGGGAATCGATTCATATCGACAGCGAATCGTTCGAGCGCTGACTGGAACATGCCGATCTGAGTCTTCACGGCATTGATGTCCGCCTTCTGTTTGCTGCCCAAAAGTCGAGGCCCGATCAGAGACACCAGCAACACCAGGATCGCCATGACAATCAACAGTTCCGTCAGCGTAAAGCCTCGACGAACGGAAACCTGCACTCGTCGTGTTCGTGTCGAAATCGCTTGAAAAACTACAACCTTCTGCATCACACACTCCTTCTTAGAAAACAACATTAATCCTGAATTTTGATTGGCACACCGCTGTGGGCGTATCCCACAGAAAGCCATCCACAAACGCTTCAGGCTGGTGGTCATTCCGGGCTCCAAGATAAGCTGTCACGCTTTCTTCGAGCCCCCGACTTCGACTAACTCATCGAAGTACTCATTTCAAATACTGGCAGCAGCAACGCCACAATCACAAACAGTACCGCGCTGCCCATCACCATCAACAGAGCCGGCTCGATCAGCCGCACCATGGTGTCCAGCTGCCGTGCAACTTTCTTATCAATCCCATCAGCCACATTGCTGAGGACTCGTTCCAGGTTATTCGCCTCTTCCGCGATACTGATCATGGCCATGATGTTCGACGGAATCAGTCCGCACTTCGTCAGTGGCGATGACAACGATTCCCCGGCAGAAATATTCTCGGCCGCTTTCCGAATGGCCTGACCCAGCACCACATTTCCAGACGAGTCGCTGCTGATCTCCAGCGCCTTCAGCATCGGCACCCCGTTTCGAAGCAGTGTCCCAAGAATACGACAAAACCTGGACACAGCGCTGTTCAATACAATGGGTCCAAAGACTGGTACTTTCGTTTTTACACTGTCGATCTTTTCACGACCCTTCGGCGACGCAGCCCATCGTTTAATGAGCATCAGTAATCCACCGGCCGCCATGGCGACGAGGATTCCGTAGCGACCGAGAAAGTCGCTCAGCCACAGCAGAATTACAGTCGGCGTCGGCAACGTTCCCTGCCGTTCGAGCGACGCGAAGAGCTCAGAGAATTTGGGGACGAAGAACACGATCAGCACGAGCGTCACTGTGCTTCCTGCGACCGCCAGAAATGCGGGATAGGCCATGGCCCCCTTGATCTTCGCTCGCAGCTCCTCCTGCCGTTCCAGAAACTCGGCGGTTTGCTGCAGCGCGGCTTCCAGAAAAGCGCCCTCCGTGCCGGCTCGAATAATCGACAGCGTCAGATCGCTGAAGACATCTCGATGAGCTGACATCGCTTCATGCAGCTGCTTGCCTTCCGCAATGCGTCCTCGAACATCCGACAGAACTTCCCGCAGTCGGTCGTGAGTTCCCTGTTGAGCCAAAAGGTCCAATGCCTGCAGCAACGGCACTCCGTTGGTGAGCAGATCGGACAACTGAGTCAGCGTGGCGGCCAGCAGTTCAGCGCTGATCGGTCGTTTGAACTTGAAACTCAGCACCGGTTGCCGGGCAGCTGTCACTGTCATCGGAAACAGAGATTTCTGCGTGAGCATCGCCATGACTTCACTGCGCGAATCGGCCGAGATCAGGCCTTTCACATCCTGACCGCCCATCGTTCTGGCGATGTAAGCAAACTCCGGCACCGTTGTCCCTGCCAACTTATTGAAACATTGTTTGAAAATCGCTGAGCAGGTTTGACAATGTCTTTTGCACCGCCCCGGCACTACTCCGCCCCGGTGCTACTCTGCCCCGGCGCTACTCTGCCCCTGCGCTACTCTGCCTTCGTCACTCGCAAGACTTCTTCGATACTTGTGATCCCGCGAGCCACCTTCAGCCAGCCGTCCTGACGAAGAGTTCTCATGCCGGAAGCAATCGCGGCCTTGCGAATTTCGTTGGTGCCACGCCGCTCACTCGCCAGTTGGCGAATTTCGTCGTTCGACACGAGCAGTTCGTAGATACCAAGGCGACCGGAATAGCCCGTGCCGCGGCACTGACGACAGCCTTTCGCGCGATAGATCGGCTGACCGGCCGTGTAATCTTCCAGCGGGAAGTCGCCAGGCACGTCTTCTTCCGACGGCATGTAGGCTTCTCGACAATGCTTGCACAGCGTCCGCACCAGACGCTGAGCCATAATGCCTTCCAGCGTACTGCTGATCAAAAACGGCTCGACACCCATATCAGCCAGACGCATGAACGATCCGGCCGCGTCGTTTGTATGCAGAGTACTAAAAACCATGTGCCCGGTGAGCGATGCCTGAACGGCGTTCTCGGCCGTTTCGAAGTCGCGAATTTCACCGACCAGCACAACGTCCGGATCGTGACGCAGAATGCTTCGCAAACATGCGGCGAAGGTCAGGCCGACCTTGTGATTGACCTGAATCTGATTGATGCCTTCCAGCTGATACTCAATCGGATCTTCCGTCGTAATGATCTTGTTACGCTCGCTCTTGATCTCGGCCAGCGAACTGTACAACGTCGTAGTTTTGCCTGAACCTGTCGGACCTGTGACCAGCACAATCCCGTGAGGCAGGCGGATCAGTTCACGGAACCGGCTGCACGTGTCGTCTTCCATCCCCACGCCGGTCAGCGAAAACTTCATCGCGTTCTTATCGAGCACTCGCATGACGACACCTTCGCCATGCAGCATCGGAATGATCGAAACGCGAATGTCGACCTCGCGGCCCTGAACTCGCAGTTTAATACGACCGTCCTGCGGAACTCGCTTTTCGGCGATGTTCAGACGTGCCATGATTTTCAGGCGGCTCAGGATCGCTGCCTGGAAACGGTTGAGTTCTGGCGGGACTGGCTGATTCTGCAACACACCGTCGATGCGATAGCGGATTTTCATCCCTGTCGCCTGCGATTCCATATGGATATCGCTGGCACGGTTGTTCACGGCTTCTGTCAGAATGTCGTTTACCAGTCGCACTACGGAAGCCTGTTGAGCCATCGCAGCGGCTTCGGATTCTTCAAAGCTCAGGTCCCCGATGATTTCGATGTCATCAGTGTTCTCAGCCGCCTGAGCCATCAGGCCGTCCAGGGTCTGAGCCCCCACGCCCAGATGCGTTTTAATCAGGGTCGCAACTTCGTGAGGCAACGCCAGAGAAGTCATCACGAACAAACCGGTCGCGGCGGAAACAGCATCCGCTGCCTGAACGTCGAAGGGATTGCTCACGACGATCCGGATCGATGTCGAACTTCGATCGATGGGAAAAATGCCGTGGCGATGAATTAATCGAACAGGAAACCCTTCCAGAATGGATCGGTCGACCGTCTCTTTGGACAAGTCCACAACCGACATTCCCAGGGAATGGGCGACGCACTGAAGACACTGCAAGTCCGTGGCAAAACCAAATTCGCTGCTTACGGCGGAAAGCCCGTCCGTGGAGAACAACCGCTGCACCGTGTCCAGCTCGTCAGCGGTCAGTCGGCGCGGACTCTCTCGGTACGCCTGAGGGCGTTTTAAAATCGTACTCATGGGATTTTCCGAATGGTGCCGAGGTAGGTTGTGGTTCGGCGGGAGGGAATTCGGCGGGATGCGAAAGCTTAAGTTCTTCAGCCGTCCGCATTTAGTGTGGGGATTTTAGGTGGGATTTTACCGTTCGGCAAGGTTTGTGGTGCCGATCCAGATGGCGCGCACCTTTTAATCCTTGGGACTCATCGGCATTTTGAACGGTCTGCAGTTAAGAAGCCAGCCTTTTTTGCGAACGCCCTTGGGATTTGGGCGTTTGCGGATACTGGGCACTTATGCCCCGAACATGGGAAAAGGGCTGAGTACTGCCCGCCATTTGCCTCAATCGGCCCCGTTGGTTGGCGGATAATGTCCACGACCAGCCGGACCGAAACCGTCTCATGGTGACAACGCAAATCCGGTCTCGGTCGTTTTTGAGGTTCCCCTTTTGCAACGTCGTGCAAGGCCTCCACTGTCATCGAACATCAGTCAAAGACGCCATGCACGTACCACGCGCCGGACTGGAGATCTCGAAACAGCCAGAATCGCGAACCAGTGCGGCTGGTCGCCTGATAATAATCCCGATGGCACGGCTGATCGGTCCACCACGCGGTCTGAATTCGCTCCGCACTTGAGAACTCGGCGAGTTCAAAAGCTTTTCCCGACAGCATCACCTGCCGAGGGAAATTGCGTTCGCCGTTCGTTCGGGCAATCAACTGCGGGACGGCCAACAACCGCAGTGGACGCGCGACGCCGGGCTCGAGCTGCCCGCCGACCGGAGCAGGGTCTGTCAAACTTCTCAACACGGCATCGCGCTGCGACTGCGAGGCCAGCGACGGATCCTCGGGCAACACTGGATCCAGGCGAATCGAATGCTCAGGACGAGCGTCGGAGTTCGTATGAGCCGTCAGTACGGCTTCATGGCCCAATCGGCCGCTCAGACGTGTGATCAGCGATGCCAGCTCTTCCTGAGGCACGATGTGTTCCACCGGACTGAATAAATCACGCTGACGAGCGACGGGAATCATCGACACGGCGGCCGTCATCGTCACTCGGCAAAACGGTTGCGAATCCAGGGAAGCAATCTGCCCGGCCGCGGGCGCGCCGACACTTTCATCGCGTGAAAAGTTGGCGGTGGACATTCGGTCTACGGTACCGGCGGCAGTCGATTCGATCACGGAGTGCGTGATGGCCGTTTCAATTCGCATGCACAAGACTTCATGCAGCAACTCGTGCGACTGCGTTGGCTTCACGAGGCTCGCAGGAACGGAAACACGGGATCCATCCACACACGAAAACAGACAAGTCACCTGGCTGCACGCCATTCGCCGTCGCAGGAGCTGTTCGGCAATTTGTTCAGTCAGATGCAACAGAATATGCCGAATGTCATTCAGACCGCACGCAGGATCATCGGAACTCCAAACGGTGGCCACAGGGTTGGCTTCGGGAATCGCAATGATGGGCTCGTCAATGGCGTCTGCCAGCTGCTGAATTCTCAACACGCCATCTGCAGACAGTCGAGACGGCAAGTCTTCTCGGGGCAGGCCCAACAATTGGCCAATCGTGCGCAGGCCCAGATGCTTCAGGATTTCCAAATCCTTTAAACCCAGTCGAGACGCCGACACGGGCAGTCGCTGGATCTCGGACTGGTGCTGTCCGACCGGAACAATTTGAATGGGCAGCTCATGTCGCACATTGTTGATACGCATACGATGAGTTGCCTGGCGATCACTGCCGCGATTCGCTTCCTGACGCGCGGAAATTTCAATCGGCGTGTTGGTGTGAGTCAGCGCCCAGACCGCCGCGACCGAATGCGCGATCGCAATGCGACCATACCAGCCGGCGGCATGCAAATCTTTCAGTAAGGATTCCGCAAGACCCGCTTCGCCTCCGAACAACGGTCCGCAGCCTGTGATATCCAGCAGCAGGCTGTCGGGCATGGGAACGGCATCGAGCCCAACCACAGGCGCATAGGGCCGAGTAAGTTCGGCGGCTTCCTTTAACTGACGACGATCATGTTCGGGATGCCATTGATGAAACTCGATCGACGGCTCCGATGACTCGATTCCCTTTTTCAACTTCTGATTCTTAGTCGCCGCGGCGCGCACAGGTACCGCCATGCTGCGCGCTTCTGCAAGAGGCATGCCGGGCCGAACGCCTCGAGCCCACGCGTCGGCGGAGACGGCGACGATCGCCGGGCCACCTTGCGCGGCAGGGTAGAGCGATCTCAGGAACCGGATGTCTTCATTAATGGCCAGTTTCGGTGCGCGTTGTTCCTGCGCTACCGGCATTGCTGTATGCAACGCCAGCGCCGTCCCGGGAACTTTGTCCGCACGGAGCCGGTGCTGCAGACACTGCACAGGCCAGTTGGGAAATCGGATGCAGAGAATTCGCTTCATGAATCGGTCTGTCTTGCGATTTCATTGGGACCCAGCGTGACACTTGGCTGTTTCATTCAGGATTCCGCGCCGCGACTGGAAAATGTAACGTACTGTAATGAGAGAACAGCCGGATTGAGTACTGAGCGAACCGGCGGAATTTCAATTGTTCCGATGGTGGCTCTGCGATAACAATCGGGCATTTTACTTCACGCGATCTGTCGTTCAGACTCACGAATTCCGACCATAAACAGGGCATTCGTGGGGCTCGATTTCGAATTTTACGAACGGCATTATGCGGGGGACGTGTGAAAATCAAAGCGGATCCGAACTCCGCAAATTTTCCATCTGGCTTCAGGGAATTGGTCGAATCTTTCAACGATTATCTGTGATCGCGGGTGCATAACCGCTACAGGCGGTTTTTCTACGCGATGGCTAATGTTTCCTTCGATGAACAGGCCTCACCAACCCTCTTATTTCCCCCTGCCCGTATTTTCTGGGCAATAGTCTGGTAAGGACGTTTGTTCGCGTACTTCAGCTGCAAGGGATTGTGGCGATCGGCAAGCCGATTTACGAAGTCACCGCTGGCCGAAGCATTGCATGAGCCAGCGATACCAGTCTCGTTTCTCCCCAGAACGTGAAGAGGGTGTTCTCAATGTCGGATTATAGTTCTGATGTTCTCGTCACCGACCGACGAAGAACATCGCCCCGGCGAACGAAGCCGGATCGCAGGCCCGTGAGTCAGCAAAAGCCTGAACTCAAGGTGCCGGAAATCAAACTTGCGCCGGCGGACGCAGAAATTGACGTGATGATGGAGACACGTCGTGAGATCATGGACCGTCGACGACAGGACCGTCGGCGACAGATCGATCCTACCACCTGCGAACGCGACTACTCGGATGGAGAGATCGAGTTTATGCGAGCCATGGATGACTACAAACGCAAGAGCGGTCGCCCCTTCCCAACATGGAGTGAAGTGCTGGAAGTGGTGATGAGTCTGGGGTACCGCAAGGTCGCGGACCCGTCCGTCATGGAATGGCGAACCTTCGGCGACAGCATGAGGGCACATTAGTCACGGATTGATCACAGTTAACAATACGCGAACGCAGATTCATCGCATTCGCATTCTCATTTCGACAGCAAACCGTACTCAATGGTCATGAACGACCTGCAGTACGGTTTGCTGCTTGCATTTATGGCTCCCGCTGTGTGAGTTCATCCAAGCTGGAAGCGTCAGTTTTGACGTTGCGAGTTTGCGGCTATCCCAACCGTTACTCAAACGCGGCTTCGAGAAACCGCATGGCTCGAGAGACAAGTGACGCGGGCTCCACCTCGACTCGCACGAAACCTGTCGAATACAACACGGGTTGTTCCGCGGAATTCGCGGCAATACCATGAAACACGGCTTCCCAACGTCGTGATTCCTGCTCTGGCCCGGCGGCCGACAGCGGTGCTAACAATCCGGCGGCCGTGAGTTCTTCCGGAATTTCACGCACTTCCAGCGAAGCCAGTTGACGAATGGTGCCCTGCAACACAACGCTCGGATTACCGCGCCATTGAAACTGAGCAGACTGGCCTTCTCGTATATCATGCCGCTGTTCATTCGACAGCGTCATCAGGATATCTGTCTCCCGTGCATCGCAGAGATATCCCAAGACTGTGCCGGGCGGAATGAGGGATCCGATATTGGCAGAGTCCAGCGGACGACCGCTCCAGCCGGGCAGTTCCTGTTCTTCGGTTCTTTCGGGCTGAGCACGAGGCGGCATCAGAACACCATGACATGGACTGATCACGCGATGTCGCTGCAGTTCTTGCTCAAACTGATTCCTCCGCAGAATTGCCGATTCCAGCATTTGCTTCGTTTCAGGCAACTGCTCACCTCCACCGGTCCCGCGACTCAGTTCCATCACACGGACTCGCATCTCCTGCATACGCACGTCCGAATTCAGCTGAATCAGTTTTCGCTCCAAAGTCGGATCGCCCAGCACCGCGATGGAATCGCCCGGTTCCATCACCTGTCCATAATGGGCGAACGAATTCAGTTGACCAGGGAGCGTGGCGAAGACCGGAATCCCGGCAGGTTCCACAACAGCCGGAACCGTTACTGAACGCGGCAGTGGCACAAACAGACAGGCCGTGATGATCGCCATAATGATCGTCGCACGCAGCGCACTACGACGACGATCGACACGATGATACCATTCCACAAACATCCCTGAGCCGGTGGAAAACACGGGCATGATCACCATCGAAACAGCAGCGGAAATCATCAGCATGGTGCCCGCAATTTTCAGATTCCACTGATCGAACAGTCCGGACAGCATCACGAGAATTGCGACTGTCAGCGAAAGACGGTACGCGCCGGAACAAAGCCCATAGCTCAGCACCCACCAGCTTTCTCGACGATGCGCGCTTGGCTGTTTCGCACAGTCTTCGCGGCCGCCGAACAGCAACGTTTCCAGCAGTCGATGCACGCTGGCTGACGATCGCTGCATCAGATTGGGTTCTCCGACAGCGTCCGTCAGCAGGAAGTATCCGTCATACCGCAGCAGCGGATTTCCATTGAACAGCAGCGTGCCAGCAGTGCACAGTATCATGACGTTGGCCAGCAACGATTTCACAATTCCGGGCGCTGCAAAGAACCACAGGATGGTCGCCACGGAAGCCAGCGCCAGCTCCACCAACATGCCCGCCGAGGTAATGATCAGACGACTACGACGGTCCAGAATCCACGCATCGGTAACGTTGGTGTAAAGCAGCGGCGTGAACAGCATGAACATGATTCCGGCTTCATGACATTCCGCCCCAAACCGCCGCGCCGCCAGAGCGTGACCGCATTCGTGCAGTGTTTTGACGGCCACGAATGTGAACAGCAGCAGCAGTAGATTGTCCGGTCCGAAGAAGTCCCATGGACCTGGCAGATTTTCGACAAACTGTCCAAATCGCAAAACCGTGATGGTCAGTGCAGCCGAAAACAGTAGTCCAAGAATCCACGCAGACCTGCGAGCGAAAAGTCGCAGCGACAGTGGCTGCAGCCATGCCAGCAACGGTGCCGGGGCCAGCAGACAAATCCGAATTCGCATCAGACTGGAAAGACCTGCCATGATCCCACGTTTTCGATTCGCGGTGGATTCATCGCGAGCCTGCAAGGGACGGTGCGGCGAAGTTGGTATGACCAGTTGATTCTGGATCAGCTGATTCAGAAACTCCATAACGTCATCAGATTGAAGATCATCTGCCGGCCAGGCATTCTGCAGTGACGCCACGAGTCCCGAAAGACTCTGCCGCCCATCCAGCTTTTGCAGCACGGCCATTTCAAGCACCGACAGCAGCGAGTATTGAAGGGACAAAGGATCTTTAACGACCCATGTGCCGGATTCCTGTTCCCTGCAAATCAGATCGCTGCGCTTTCGCCAGGCAATCTTCCGATCTGCACGACTTCCAGCGATGTCAACATCGCGAGTTGTGGATTGTGCCGACGGGTCGTTCATTGCTGACGAATATCCGCGCGGTCGGATGGTTGAAGCTTCGCAGATTCCGGACCTTCGACGGACGACAATGTCAGCTCCATATTCGCGACCAGCCCCGGACGCACTCGATGATCTTCATTGGCAAATTCCGCCCAGACTTGAACCTGCTGATTGACGGCATCGATTTCAGGACTGATGAACGTGACGACTCCATTCACAGCCGGCAGCGGTTCTCCTGCAAACCGGATGAGTGTTTTTTGGCCGGGCCTCATGCGAGTTGCCACGTCTGCATCGACAAAGCCTTCCACTCGCAACTGATCCAGCTGAATCAGTCTCATCACGGATGTTCCCGGTTCGACCCATTCGCTGGTCTGACGTTCAATAGAGACGATGGTGGCCGAAAACGGCGCGGTCAGTCGGCGGCGATCCAGCTGGAGTTTGGCGAGTGCCAGTTCATTGCGGGCCACTTCCAGATTCGTGCGTGCCACATGCTGTTCCTGCTCGCGTTCGGACGTGAGCAACTGAGTTCTCGCAACCGTTTCTGACTGCTGCAGAACGGCGGCTTGATCGGCTTCCGGTTTCAGGCCGGCAACGGTGCGATCTTCCTTGGCCTTTTCAATCTCCAGCGTTCTCTGATCAAACAGCACCTGCAATCGATTAAGTTCCGCGTTGGACACACTGCCGCTGAATGCGTCTTTGGCCTTCTGGGCTCGATTCAATTCAAACTGCGCGACCTCGCGATTCTTTTCTGCCAGGCGCACAGAAACGTCACTGCCCGCTGTAGTCTGGCTGATCTTCACAGCGATCTCGAGCTTCGCTTTTTCCAGTTCTGCTTCGCGCACCTGAGCTTTGGCCGTTTCGACGGGAAGATTATTGTCGGCCTTCAGTTCGGCAATTCGAACGTTCAGTTCTGCTTCGCGCACGGCGAGTTCCTGCAGTTCATCATCCAGCGACGCCAGCAATGTTCCGGCGGCCACTTTCTCCCCGGCCTTCACGGCAACCGCTTTCAACATACCTGTTTCGCGAGCTGCGATTTCCGCCTGTCGAATCAGAGAGGTTGTCATCGAGTTCACGACGATGGTCGTGGGTTCATCGGCTTGAACAAGCGACTGTTCAGCAATCAGCCCGATCATTGTCAGCAGCAGGATGCGTGAGTTTACAGCCATGCGAATTTCTTTCTCTGCCAAAACTCTATCACCTCACGAAACCATACAAACCCGAGCGACCTTCGACCACAGTCAATGCGAGCGTTCACGACCTGCCCGGGCCGCAGCTGTGCACGGAGCGAGACATCCATTGGGGCCGTGGCCTGGCAATTCAACTGTCCATCACTGAGATGCGTTGCCAGATCCAACGACGACAACGATGTCGTGTGAATTCTTCCCGGCGCGCTGGCCAGAGTAAACTGCACGTCCGGTCCCGTGAATGTAGCTCCGGACTTCGACATTGCATCCGTGCAGATGGCTCCGGATGCCGCACGCACATAGCCCACAACGGTGTCCGGAATCTGCAGTTGCAACTCCCAATCGCTGCCCGAGTTGACGACTTCCAGTAACAATTGTCCTCGCTGCACCGGCCGAGCGGTCAGTTGCTCGTGCAGCCGGCGCTGGTAGACCATTCCATCAATCGGAGCAGTCACGTTCATCGCAGAAATTTGCTGTTCCAGTAACGCCTGTTCCTGTCGCAGGGCTATCAATTTTTGTTCCATCTGCTGCTCTTCGCTGCTTAAATCCGATGGCCGCGATTGGGAATTTGCATTGTTCCCGGATGCTGTGGAAGTCCGCGTCGCTCGGATCGCCAGAATGCGGGACGAAGCCGATTCGATCTCGCCCATCACACGATTGAGCTGCAGTTCCCGCTCCGGATTGCGAATTCGCAACAGTCCCTGACCGGCCACAACCGGCTCATCGGCCTGCACCAGCAGTTGTTCGACAATTCCGTCGTCCGGAGCAAAGAGACGTCGCCGCTCAGCTGGAAATGCCTGACCCCGGACCTCGATTTCAAAGTCCGCCGGAATGAGCCACAGCAACAGGACGGCCATCGCGGCACCGACCAGCATGCGACGCAGCGGAGTTCTCACAATGCCCCACGTCTGATTCGATGAATTCCGAGGCAGCAAACGCGCGGATTCGGAGACTTCCGTTCGGATCAAATTCCACAGCGATTCGGTCGGCAACGCGGCGGAATCAAAGACTTCCACCAGCAATGCATACACAAGGCCTCCATCATTGCCGGAGATTGTTTCGATTCGCACCTGCTGCACACCGTGAATCGCATACTGCGAGAACAGAGCTGACAACGCAGAATCCAGTGAACCGGGCGGCCGATGAACGCTGGTCGATAACCACGCCGACGTCATAGAAGAGGCAATGGCCAGGGCCACGGTCTGTTCGTTGCGACAGATGGCCTCCGACGCTCGGTTGAGTGTTACTGATCCGGTCGCCGCCAGAACCTGCCATCCGGCGGGCTCCTTGCTGAGCACACTGACTCGCCCTTTTCCCAGAAATTCAGCACCCCGCTGAACAGTCTCGTGAGCCCACTGCTCGCGCGTAACGGCGCGCGACAAACTTCTGACGAATGTCTGAGATTTCTCCAGATCCTGAAGTCGCTGGCTCAGCTCGGACAACATTCGCCGAGCTGCCGCGTCGGCCAGGATATCCGTCAGAGTCAGCACGGCATCTCGAACCAACGCGTTCGTGTGCGGATCTTCCTGCAGTACAAAAACTGCCACCAGAAAATGATCGGACGACATTCTGCGACCGACAGACTGGGTCCATCTGGTCGGCGATTGAGTAGTTGATGATGATGACAGCGTAGTTGATGCTGATGACTGCGAAGAAGAATTCGGGATCGCAACCACCGCGGTGTCGGATTCTTTTAGGAAGTTGTCGCCAGTCTGCGCGTAGTGTTCACAATCGTCGGCCGGCAGAGTTCCCGCAATCAGCCGCGTCTCCTGCCTTTCGCTGACGGTGATCACAATGTCTGCGTCGGCGGTCATTAGCAGCAGAGCGGTGCGAGCTTTCTGCAGCAGGCTTGTCAGCGAGTCGCCTTGTCTGGCCGCGGCTTCAAGCTGCTCCAGTTGCAATTCGAATTGCTGAATCAAGTCGGCAACCATGGACTATAGATTTCACAAGAACGGCGTGACACGACAGCCGGCCACAACAGCCGGGCACATTGCCCAACAACGGTGACAGCTATCCGAGTTATCATGTCGCTCGCTTCCCAATGCGACCAGTCCGACCTGCCCGATGTTTGCAAAAATCGAGATCGCCAACTCCTGCGCTTCTGATCAATCAGACTTCGCAAAGCCTGCATGCCGCCCGGCAAATTTCTCCAGCCCGCAAAGAGCACGCAGTTCCCCTGTTTGATGCTGGCGGTTTCGTCATTCGGCAATCTTTCCATCGCACGAAACAAGGAAAGCTCGGCGCGATGAACGCGCCGAGCTTTCTGCAGATTGTCCGTTATTCGTGGTACCGGAGTTCGGTAACTACTTCTTCTCAGGCCGCTCGGAAACTTCGATGCTGAGATCTTTCAGCTGGCGATCATCCACCGGCGACGGTGCGCCGGTGAGTAGATCGGCGGCCTTCTGAGTCTTCGGGAATGCGATTACGTCGCGGATATTTTCGTCCCCGGCGAGCAGCATAACCCATCGATCGAGTCCCAGTGCGACGCCTGCATGCGGCGGTGCACCGTATCGCAGAGCTTCCAGCAGGAACCCAAAGCGACGCTCGGCTTCTTCCGAATTGATGTTCAGCAGGTCAAAGACCATCTGCTGAATTTCGGGATCGTGAATTCGCACGCTGCCGCTGGCGGCTTCGTAACCATTCACGACAAGGTCGTAACTGTCAGCTCGCACCTTCCCCGGATCTGTCTTCAGGAATTCCGCATCTTCCGGATTCGGCTGGCAGAACGGATGATGCTCTGCATCAAAGCGACCCTCTTCAGCATTCCATGTGAGCAGTGGGAAGTCCAGAACCCAGATGCAACTAAACTCGGTTGGATCGTACAGATTCAGTTCTTTGCCCAGTCGATTACGCAACGCGGCCAGTGCGGAATTTGTCACCTTCGGAGTGTCGGCAACAAACAGCAACAAGTCGCCGTCTTCGCCTTTCATCCGTTCAATGATCTGCTGCTGATGCTCGTCAGTAAAGAATTTGGCGATGGTGGATTCCAGCTTGCCGCCAACCACCTTCATATAAGCCAGACCTTTGGCACCGAAGTCGCCGACGAAATTCTTGAGATCCACGTCCAGCAGGCGGCGGCTGTATTTTTCCGCCGCGCCTTTGACGTTCAGGCCTCGAACTCGTCCGCCGGATGCGGTGACGGTCTTGAAGACTCCAAAGCCGCTGGCGGCTGCGATGTCTCCGATGTCCACAATTTCCATGGCGAAACGCACGTCCGGCTTATCACAGCCAAAGCGTTCCATAACGTCTGCATACGTGTAACGAGGCAGAGGAGTCTGCATCGTCAGGCCGCGAACTTTCTGCATGACGAACGAGATCAGTCCATCGATCGTGTTCAGAATATCGTCGCGCTCGACGAACGCCATTTCCACGTCGATCTGAGTGAACTCGGGCTGCCGATCGGCTCGCAAATCTTCATCGCGAAAACAGCGAGCGATCTGGTAGTAGCGATCGTATCCGGCCACCATCAGGATCTGCTTGTAGATCTGTGGTGACTGCGGCAGAGCATAGAAGCTGCCCGGATGAACGCGGCTTGGCACCAGATAATCGCGAGCACCTTCCGGCGTGCTGCGGCCGAGCATCGGGGTTTCAATTTCCAGGAAGTCGCGCGTATTAAAGTACTCTCGCACGGCCTGCACTAGATTGTGTCGCAGGATAATACTCTTCTGAAGTTCAGGACGACGCAGGTCCACAAAGCGATACTTCAGACGCAGCTCTTCGTTAGGAAGTTCGCCGCCTTCGATTTCGAACGGAGGCGTCTTGCTGCGGGACAGAACTGTCAACTGGATGACTCGCAGTTCAATATCGCCGGTCAGCAACTTTGAATTGACAAGGCCATCGCCGCGATAGCGAACTTCACCCACGACTTTGATGACATCTTCGCGACGCAGCTTACGAGCGATGCTGTCGATCTTGCTGTCGTCTTCGCTCATGAAGACAATCTGCGTCTTACCGTAACGGTCACGCATATCGACGAATACAAGCTCTTTTCCCTGTTCGCGATAGCTGTTGACCCAGCCGGCCAGCGTAACAATCTGGCCCGCGTGCTCGCGACGGAGTTCTCCGCAATTATGAGTTCTATGCACAGGAATGGGGTCCGAAGAAAACGAAATTTGACATGTCAAAAGGCTGAAGAAACCGTCAAAAGCCGCAACTGAACCAGCACGAATTTCGAGCTCCCGGCTTCGACGACGGGGCGGAGTATAGAAGCCCTTCATTCCGCAGGAAAGAAAGGATCCCACAAACTCTGAGAACTGGCGGCCGCGAGAATGCCGACCTGCCCGCCGCCTGCAACCCGGAAAGACTGATAAACCGGGTCGTTTCCCATCTTTCCCGACCGGAGACCTGCGTTTTGAAAGTGCAAGTTTTTGACTATCCCAACCCGCAGCGTCAGCGAGGGATTTCTGGCAACACCGACGAAATGCAAAAACGCAATCCCTCGCTCACGCTGCGGGTTGTGAAAACGCATTCACTCAACAGCTGGCTATGCACTGGCCGCTCTGGAAACACTCAGAATTCCAAGGCATCAAGATCAGCGATCAGCTGATCGATTTCTTCGCGGACTTTTTGTTTGATTCCAACGGACATCCCAACGGCTTCGCGTCCATCCAGAATCAGTTCTCGGTCGCGTTCTTTGATCGCCATCTCGACAGCCGACTCACCGCTGTCGCCACCAAACAGTTTGGTCAGGTCGATCTTCAGGCCGCTCACTTCTCCTTCCGCACCGGCGATCGCCGGCTGTTTGTGTTGCGGGAAGATAATGGCGTTCTCAGGACAAACTCGACTGCACGCCGGGCAACCTTTCTTACAGTTGTCCTGCTGCTCCACCAGGATTCGGTCGAGCGCATCGACACCGTAGACGCCGAACAGACAAAAATCGATGCACTCCATACAGTTGGTGCAGCGACTGTAGTCGATCACCGGATACCAGCGTCGGCCGGTATCTTCCGGAAGCACGGCTTTATCAACATGCGTTGCCGACCCACTGTCGAAGGCTCGCCGAGCTTCCAAAAGTCGCTCGGGTTCCAGATAGCGCTGCAGCTGTTCGGCCTTCGGTGAGCCACCAATCCAGCTCATCAGATCGACCGTCTGCACGGAGTTTTCCTCTGAGATCCTGCGGACTTCGCGAACAAACGCCTCGGCATTGTTGGCCGCTCGCAGATCGACGCAGTAAATCCGTCGATCGGGAACATTCACACTGCCGATGCCGTTGTAGGTTCGGTCATCCTTCGGCTCGTCGTCTTCATCTTCCGGGTCTTCATCCGGCGGTTTCAGCAGAGTCAATCCATCACGGCCGCGTATGCCGGCTCGGTCGAGCGTCCAGCGAGTTGCTCGTTCGTACAGCCAGCTCAACAGAACGACGTTCCCCGGGACGGAGCGCAGAAACAACATCCCCGAATGATCCTGGGACATGTCATAAAGATGAGGCACCAGGGAAACATCGACTCCCGATTCTGCGATCAGGGCCGTAGCGATATCTTCTTCCAGCTGGCGGCGGATGGGATTTCGACCCTGAGCCTGGCTGATGACGACGGTGACTTTGCTGCCTGCCATGAGTTCCCTGTGACCTACAATTCGTTAACCTGACCTTTGATCGTGCGCTGAGCATCATCCCAGGCGGACTGCAAAAACTCAATGTACCCGGCAGCAGAAAGCAGCGATGCGGACGTTTCGAACTCGTACAGCCATCCCGTACCGTAGTTGTCTGCATTAATTCCCGACGGATCATTCAACAGTCGGGGATTGAAGCCGAGCACTTTTCCGGCACACGGAGGAAACATCGAAGACACAGCCTTGGCGCTTTCGACTTCGCCAATTTCCTGCTTGTCTCGCACCAGCGTTTCCGGATCGATCGACCATTCCAGAAAGTACACGTCCTGAAGCAAACG
Source organism: uncultured Planctomycetota bacterium (assembly GCA_947085455.1). Taxonomy (GTDB): domain Bacteria; phylum Planctomycetota; class Planctomycetia; order Planctomycetales; family Planctomycetaceae; genus SXXK01. The sequence goes on from CAMTWR010000018.1 coordinate 86,565, forward strand.
CACCGAATACGCAGTAAAGCCAACTCGATACCGCGATGGACCACAGGCCTGCAGCCACAGATGGCGTGGAGAATACAGGCGGTCGGCAGGGATCGGAGCCTTGTACTGGCCCATCATAAAGTGCAAATCTTCGGACATAGTCTAACCTGGCAGAATGTCTGGTCGGAGCCAACGCTTCACAGCTCTCGGATCATACGGCGGGACACAATCACATGCCGGTGGACTTTGGCTCTACCCGGGGTTCGACGCGCAGAGGGACTTCCACTTCCGGCAGATACCGAGCATCGTATTCATCCATCAGCATGGACGGACAAACTTCGTGCTCATTGCAGGTCTTGCAGACGATCCGAATCATGTCGGCTCCGCCCATTCGCAGATTGTGAGACTCACAGAGTTCGTACAGTTCTTTCAAATGATTGCAGACCATGAGAATGCTCCGTTGAATGATTTTTGAAGAAGCCAAGTTCGTCTCTGACTCACGCCTCGCGGCGCATACTATAGCATTTTTTGCTTTGCGACGGTTCAAAAAAACAAAATCGACCGGCACCCGCGCGGGAAGTGTCCACCTTCGACCGGCTGAAACATTCGTGAAAACACCAAAACTGGTCGCGACGACTCAATCCGCTCTGAACACCGGAATGTGAAACTGCTATCAATCTGGACTAAACAACCCCGGTTTCTCGAACCGCAGGGACATAACATTTTCCCGTGAAGGATTTGCTGATGGAAGTTCATCGTCGATCGGCCGAGCGTCGTCCGTATCCAGCTCCTCGAAAAAACGTGCTCATGCTCAGCTGCATGGACCTTAGGCTGATTGATGACCTCTGCAACTTCATGGAAGGTGATAACCTGGCAAACCGATACGACCAGTTGGTCTTTGCCGGCTCCGCGCTGGGTGTCATGCAGCCGACTCACGCGTCATGGCGAGATGTCTTCTTTCAACATCTCGATATCGCAGTGCAGCTGCACGATATTCACGACGTGTACATCATGGAGCACCGGAACTGCGGCGCTTACACGCATTTCTTAGGACCGCAAGGCGACTTCCCGGACACTCCGGCTGGCCAGAGTGCCGAAGAGGAAGTTCACCGAAAGCACGCAGGGATTCTGCGTGATGAAATCCTGCGTCACTGCGACAAGCGTCGCGACGAAGGTGGCGATCGTGAACTTTGGAATCTGAACATTCGTTGCTTTCTTATGGACCTTCGCGGATCGGTCAGAATGCTGATCACGGATGGCGAGAACTACGATTTCTGAGTGCTCAACATCACGGCCGAAGCCGGATTCTTCGTTAATCGCTCAGAATGTGGGCCGTGTCACATCGGATTCGAGGCGACATCGATCACAATAAGAGCGGAGATGTTACCGTGTCACCGACCGATGTCTTCCGTTTCCGGGAGATGGTCACTAGTCACCTCGTTAGTCACTTATTCCCCCTGGGCCTTATTGCATGAACTCATCTTCTGAGCGACTTATTGCGATTGGTGATGTTCACGGCTGTGCTCATGCACTGGATATATTGTTGGACGCCATCTGTCCGACGGAACACGACACGCTGGTGTTTCTGGGCGACCTGATTGATCAGGGGCGCGACAGCTGTGCCGTCCTGGAACGGATCATTGCCTTGCGCGAACAGACTCGCGTGATCCTGATTCAGGGCAACCATGAAGAGATGATGTGGTCAGCTCGCGACACCGAGGGTGCTCTTCGCTACTGGGAAAACTGTGGGGGAGTTTCAACGCTGAACTCATACCGCTTCGGAGCCGTTCTGGATGACATCCCGCCCGAGCATTGGGACCTGCTGCAGACCGCACAGCCATTTTTTGAAACCGATGATTTCATTCTGACTCATGCAAATTATCGCGCCGACCAGCCGATGTCAGAACAGCCTTCGTACCAGCTGCGGTGGGCGTTGTTTGAGCCTGAAGAAATGCAGCCGCATATGTCAGGGAAGACGGTTGTCGTGGGTCATACTGAGCAGCGGGATTCGGAAATCCTGGATATCGGTTTCGCCATTTGCATCGACACCGGCTGCTGGCGGTATGGCTGGCTAACAGCGCTGGAACTGAATTCTCGCGTCTTCTGGCAGGCCAGCCGTTGGGGCGTCCTGCGAGAAGACCAAGAACCGACACACCGCGGTCGGCTGCCTGAATGGGTCCGCACCGCCGCACAGTAACGGCCAGCGTTGTAAGCAGCGGACAAAACCGAAACAGGCCACTCTATCGAATCAGATAGCGTTTGGCGTCGCCGACTGTCTTCGGGTCTTTCATCTCCAGCAACTTCAAATTTTCTTCGGCTTTTAAAGCGGAATCAGGACGCGGTGGAACCGCACCGTCCGCGGCCACTTCGCCTTTGTCCTGGCTGCAGTAATACAGGTATCGCACGATCGCTCGCTTGATCGCCGGGATAGAAAATTTCTCATCGTCATACATCGCCATCAGGCGATCCTGAACGGCCCAGTCTTTCCAGCGGGCGAGGTCCGTGATAACCAGATCCGCGAGTTCCGGGCGGTCGAGCAGAATCTGCATCGACTGCTTGAGACGCTCTTTCGGAAGTCGATCGGGTTCGTAGGTCCACATGAACCGCAACGCCTGCATGACGGCATAGGTTTCGCTGAAGGGCAACGCCATTTCCTTGCCTTCGCCGTTCAATGCGACCTTCGAACGCATCTTGGCGTCTTCCAGAACTTTCAGGCCTTCTTCGCCGCGAATCAAAAGGTATCCAGCCATCACACCTTCAATGCCAAGCCGGAAGTCAGCATCCAGGACCAGAATCTTCTTCTCCAGGATCGGCGCGTCTTCCAGTTGGCCACACAGACCGGCCAGCAGTCCATAAAAGCCAATACGAGTGACGGGGGTCCTGGGATCAGTCAGCCACTTCAGAATGTCCTCACGCGGCAGCTTGTCCTTCAGAGGCACAATGACGTCGTAAGGCGCTGCAGCGAACTCCGCGAACGCATCGTTGGAAACCAGTTGATCGGGATGTTCGAAGTAAGGCAGAAAGTACATCAGTCGCTCGGCCTGCGCCTTTGGGTCCGTAACTGGCATTGGCATCTTCGAAAGATAAGTCCACGCGTCCGCGGTGACTTCAGACGGTGAATGCCAGTCTTCCAGCCGGTCTTCAGGCCCCATCAAGGAATACGTCGCCGTTTCGAGTCCGGCGATGTACTGCGGCATCTCGATGATCTGGCCTTTCTGGAACCGATCGGCTTTGGAAAATCCAATCTCGATGATTTCAAACTTCGACGTGCCGCCTCGCAGATCGGTAGCCTTTTCGCCACCCACCCATTTCCCAAGCAACAGGTGATCGCACTGCTGAATCTGTTCGGCCATCACCAGCGTCGGTGCGTCGCAGAACGGACACATGGCGGCGAGGGAAACAGAACTGGCGACGGAGACGAGTATTCCAACTACAGCGAGAAGAGTTCTCATGGGAAGGGCTTTCGGCGGGGAATTTATCTGACTGATCGACTCCGCTGAATCACCATCCGTGTGCTTCATTCCGAATCAAACCCGCACGGGCTTTTCAGAACGTCAGTGAAGTACTTTCGCATTATCGATGCTGTAAAGACGGGAAAGATCCTTCTCGTCCGACTGAGGAACGATGCGGAAGATTCCTTCCACATCGAACGGTCTGCCTTCGATGTAATCCGTGGATACTCCGGCAGCCAGCGTGACTCCGATGATATCGTAAATCTTCGGCTGACGCACGAAACAACAGATACCATTATCCCGCGCCAGAGTAAAACTGGTCAACCCGGTCGCTTCAAAAGTGGGATACATGAAGCCGCGAATTCGGATCAGCTTACCATCCAGTGACTTCAACCATTCCGGAAAAAACTCGACTGCATCCACCGGCACAGGTTCCATGTTCAGAACCTTCAGAAGGTCGACGTCATCATACGTGACTCGCACAGCTTCTGTACCGCGTTCTTTGCGCAATCGCAGTTCGGGAATCAATAGTTCAATCTTACGCGGTTCGCTCACGGCCGAGTTTTCAACGATCGGCATATCCGCGGGTCCCTGAAGTCCCGATTGCGACGAAGTCACCAATGCCCGTTCCGGCATCTTTCCAGCGGCGGCATCGCCATTCTTTGCGATCTCGACGGGAGCAACTGTACCAGCCTGGTTTGGCGGGACAGCCCCATCTTCCACAGCAGGACTCTCCGGTTTCGATTCGCTGGGCTGTCCTGCCGCAGCTGCTTTATTAGTGTCGGAATTCTCTTTCGAAGCAGTCTCAGTCGGCGTTGTCGGAGGCGTTGCGTTTGCGTCGGTGGAACTGTTACCAGCGGGATCAAATTCCGACGCAAGGCCGCTCGGTGCAGTCTGATTTTCCTCCAGCTTCGATGGCGCCGTCTGACCGAAATCGACGTACTTTCCCGGCCCTTCCTCGCATCCAGTTAAGAAGGCGACAAAACCAAGAAAAAGCCACGCGACACGGGAGGGCAACTTCATACGGTATCCTTACGCAGGCGAAGCACGATTCATCGTTCTTGTCGCCGCAATGATCAGTCCTGCACTAAAAACGAGTCCATGCTTCTTCGACCAGTTCCGCTTCCATCGAATACACGGGAGCGAATTCAAAGTCTTCCGCCGGTCCTTTTTCGCCCGCCTTCACATCCGCCTCAAGCACACCGGCGGCGGCGACCATGCCAAGATACGCCAGAGTCGTCAGTTGCAGATCCTTCGGAACTTTCAGCTTCGCTTTTTCCTCATCGTTCAGTTCCTTCACCGACAACCCGCCAGCCCGATAAGAAAGCGGAGGACGTTCGCCGTCATTGAAGGACGCCAGCGTGACAAAAATGTAGTCGTGCGATTTCGGCTTGCCACCGAAGCAGCATTCACCGTTATCCTTGAGCAGGATGAAGCGAGTCAGGCCTTCTGTATCCTGCGTGGCCCACATGAATCCCTTGAGATACACCTTTTGGCCGATCAGTGTGGCAACGCTCGGCTCCAGTTTGCGATGTCCGTAGACAGTCACAAAGCCCTTTTCCGCGATATCCTTTGGAAAGTTGACTCGCTTAAATCCATCGGGGACTTCTGTGGAATACGCATGAGCCATTTTTGCGGATCCCAGGGCAAAACTGGCAACAGACAGCACCAATCCCACCGCGGCGATGCCCGTTCCTTTGACAAACCCCGCGGACGCTCGAATCCGCGAGATCGCGGCAATGCCGATGAAAATTCCGAAGAAGGCCACGTAGAGCCCGAAAATCCCGATAAAACCCGTCAGGCCCAGCAGGCCGAGGCAAAGTGCAATCGGAGCCCACGGCGACACCGGCACGTAGTCAAAGTCTTCTCCGTCAGACGCTTCTCCCCATGCGCCGGCCAGTGGGGCTCTGGCAGCATCCTGAGTGATGGGGGTGTCATTCGTGAGTGCGGATGCGCCGGAGTTCGAAATTTCGTCCGACGGGCTATCGTTTTTCAGAGGGCGATCAAGCGTTTGTTCAGTCATCTGTCCGTTCTCCGAGCACTGTTACTGTTCCACGCATAGTTTACGGAGAACAGAGGCCGCTCGTGAACTGATTCCGGATGAAAACTGGCGAGCCTGCCTGAATCAGCCGGCAGAATTGAACGATTCGCCCCTGTTTTCCACAGCAGAACGAGCCCGTGCGGGACATCGTGCATCTGGAAAGCATCCGCGAACTACTGCCACGCAAAATGGCGATGACGGTGATTCGCGGGAATTCCTTGATTGCCTCTGCACGCCGTGCTCAATCAGGCCCGGGGCATCCGGAATGCGATCTGGACGACTATTCTTCGCTCAGCCAATCCATAATAAAGTCGTCTTCGCTGGCGGCGCGACGTGTTTGCTTTGTTCGCTTGGACGATGCTTTTCCCGATCCTTCCGGCATCTTGATGCGTTCTCGTCGGCGATCATCGCCCAGACCGGCTTTTTCCATCAGACTCTGAGAAAACGTGTTCTCTTCTTCCGGAGCGGGGCCGTCACCAGTCGGCTCGTATTCAATGCGAAATGCATGCTTTGAGATCATCACTTCGTCGCCGGGCTTCAGACATTTGGTCGGACATCGCTCACCATTCACCTTGACGCCGTTACTGCTGCCAAGGTCTTTGATGTGCCAATAGCCCTCACGGAGCTCCAGTTCGCAGTGGTGCGAGGACACGTTCTGAAAATCGAGCGTGATATCGCAGGAGGACCGACGTCCCACCAGCAATTTCGGCGACATCAGAGGAATCGGATCTCCGCCGCCACAAGGAATAAGCTGTCCCAGCATTTGAACCATATCTCCGTTGTCGTTCGGATGCTCATTCTCCACCCCAAGGTGGAAGCTGTCTCTTTGGAATCGGGATTTTTAAATCGCTGCCGTTGCAGAATCTGAAAAATCACCAGCCACAGACTGAAAAACAGCCCACATTGTGGCCAAGCTTCCTCTTCTGGATTTCCCAAATCATCACGTCAACTGTTTCCACTGGCAATAGAACAGGCTAGCAGTCCGCGTGCCAGTAACAGAAAATTGACGCTATTTCGCATGGGAGATTAGTCAGGATGTTTCCAGGCGTCAAACTTTTGCTCCCTGCATCGAACCAGATTGCGATGGAAATCCCCAAGTTCAGCGTACCGCCCGAACCGCTGGGCTCTCCCCGAATGGGGTGGACTTAGCGTAGCGGAACTCGCCAAGAGTTCCGGCTTTCCTGGCAAATCACCGGAAGTCTACGCGACTTCCGCTACAAATTTTCCTTAAGTCCACGCCATTCAGGCTTTCCCACCGGGGTATTTTGATCAGGAAGCGTTGCAAATCTATACGGGCTCACGCCGTCCCTTCGGCACACTTACCGCTAATTCTGAGCGAAACGCACGATCATTGAGCCCTCATGAGACCGCCTCACAAAGCTTTCGCGTGTAGCAGGATCCGTGAGACTTCATAAGGGCTTCTGAAGTCTCACCAGTCCAGCTACGGGATTGTTAGCGCCCTTTTGTGCGGAATCCAACACTGGTGGAGCCCAGAAGAAATCGCTGTCGCTCCCGCTGCAGTGATTCCCGAGTGTCAATCGTGCGTTCGTTGCGGCGCCACCAAAGCACGCGTTGAGGCTCGGAGATCGCAATCTGAAATCGTAACGGCGAGTCACTTTGGGCGAGCACCCATTCGATCACGGCCAGCTGAAACCGGTCCTCCGGATACATCGGCGATGATGTCTGATCGAGCGACCAGCGGTCAAGCATGACCGGGCACCACTCGCTTAAAGGAGCGGGGTCGCCCAGGTAATTCGCCAGCGTGGGGACAACTTTGGTTCGATCGGCTTCATGAACGAAAAGGATCCAGCTCTCTGGACGACTGGAATACAATTGCCACGATGGCCAGTTGTCAGCCAGCCCCAGCAAACCGGAAATGGGGAATCCCCAAATCATGATCAGTGCCAAACGTCGGCGGCCCGCGTGCTCATGTTCAGCACTCTCCACAGCGAGATCATTGCCAGCGAACAGTACCGGAACGAGGCACAAAAAGCAGATGTTCAAGAGGAGCACTCCGATATGGTGATTGAGTCCCCATGGACCGAGCACTATCAGCAGCGTCCCATGCAACAAGAGTGCTCCGACGCATCCGAAGCTGCGAGTTCGTTCTGATAACAACAACAGGCCAATCAGAACTTCTCCTGCAGTCATCGTGTGACACAGCAGATCGAAAGTTTGATCGCTAACACCAGCCGGCTCGATTCCGAGCATGCTCAGCAGCTGCCGAACAATCACTCCCGTGATTCCCTGCGCGGGTAAAAACGTGATTCTGGACAACGCCGAGCACACATACACAGAAGCAACAATCTGCCGCATCAGACGCAGCCGGTTTGTTCCCTGCAAGACTAACGCGACAGCAAGGTTCAGCAGAAAAAACCAGTGCCACGCCTGCAGCCGATGCTGATCCACGAAGACGAGTGATATCCCCGTCAATAAAGTGACACCGAAGACCAGTCGTATCACTTGCCGGGGGCTCGATTTCGACAGCAGCCACGCGATAAGCATGCAAAGCAAGGTCACAAAAAACAGGGAGACAGCATTCCCCCCGCTGAATGTCCGCCCGGGAACCGCAAGCAGCGGGACGTGCGGAAAATCATTCCGTCCCATCCACAGTGGCCGAGTTGCGGCGATGAGCAACAGTTCGAACGCCGCCAGAACCAGCAGTGCTGCTGTGGTGCGTTTTTCCGGCGGGATTGCGAGATCTCTGCGGAGTACTAGACTGTTAAGACGTTTCAACATAAATCGTGCATCATGAATTCCTCGACCTGCAGGCCTTCCAAGCCGGGATATCGTATCGAATGAAGACTCTCCTTGTCACCGGCACGGACACCGGCGTCGGAAAGACATGGATCAGCGCATTGCTGGTTCGTCATTTTCGAAAACACGGTATTCGAACGGGCGCTTATAAACCTGTCTGCAGCGGCGCGGAGATGGCTTCCGATGGCGACTTCGTCTGGGCGGATGTTGAAGCCCTGCGAGCCGCCTGCGAAAACGAACCACCGCTCGATCGCGTCTGTCCTCAACGCTTTCATGCGGCCGTCGCACCGAATGTGGCGGCAGCTTTGGAAGGACGCACCGTGGATGATCACCAACTGGCAGATGCCATCAATGCGTGGAGCCCGTTTGCCGACCAGTTGATTGTGGAAGGCGCTGGAGGAATCTTCTGCCCGCTGTCCAATCAAAGCACGGTCATGGAACTCGCGCGAAAACTTAACGGGCCGGTCATCGTGGTGGCAGCGAATCGTCTGGGCGTCATCAACCACACTCGGCTGACGGTCAATGCCCTGCAGTCGCAAGGCCTGAAGGTGACGGCCATTGTCTTGAATGAGACGGCCGCGGAGGTGCTGAAAAACAGCGATCCGTCGAAATCCACGAACGCGTTACAGTTGATGCATTGGGTGCCGAATATCCCGCTGTTCCACTGCGACTTAGGAGCTGAAGCACTGACCGCGGTGAGCCCCGAAGTTTCGTGCCCCGACATCCCGCCATTTGCGAATGCCTGATTTGAAATTTGAAATTTCAAATGGAATTCGGCCTTGCCATTTCAACCTTCCGGCTGATCTTCAAAAATCAGCGGCGTCGGAGAATTGGGTGGAGACACGCGAAAGCGGACTCGGCCTTCCAGCACTTTCTTCAGCAGGTCGCCGCAGATTTCGCCGCGCCATCCGCTGAGCATCAAAGGCGTTTCAGTGGTTTCTCCGTTGCGAACATGCTTCACAAGTTCGTTCAGATCTTTGTTGGTGCCCACGAGCGACTGAGCGATGTCCAGTTCGGCACAGACGTTCCCGAGCGCCAGACCAAGCAGGCGAGAAATCACCTGATCATCGGACGAAGAGTCATCGCGAGAACGGATGCGTCTGGGCAGCTGATCGTCAGGAATCTGACAGGCTTCCTCAATCACGGCCACGATATCATCCAGCCGCTTGCGGTACTCGGGCCGGTTGAGATCACGAGTGGCGAGGGCCTGCTGAACATTCCTGGGACGGCGGCGAGCCAGATCAATCAACAAGTCATCACGAAGCACGCGCCGCGCCGGGCGATTACGTTCTGCCGCGTCATCTTCACGCCACTGAGCCAGTCGTTGAGCAACAGCCAGTTCTCTGCGGGGAAGTTTGTGAATTCCGGACAAACGCTCCCACGGTTCCGTCTGTTCTTCTTCAAAAATGTCCTGACACATACGATCGAATTCCGCCTCGGCCCACTGCAGGCGTCCACTGGACTTCAACCATTCACTTTGGCGAGCCCAGACCTGTGGAACAAAGGAGACATCTTCCAGAGCGTATTCGATCTGCTCGGGCGAAAGCGGTCGCCGCAGCCAGTCCGTCCGCGTCTGCGAATTGGTAATGACTTTTCCCAACACGCGTTCAACAATCGCGGTGTATGACAGCGGATAGCTGCGGCAGCGAAGTCCTTCTGCAATCTGGATATCCACAAGCCGCTTTGGAATCTTGCCGCTCAGTTGAATGCAGAAGCGAATCTCCGCCTGGCCACCGTGCACGATCACGGTTGTGGAATCGTCAGCCATGACGTCCCACCACGCATCCAGAGAAGAAATCTCCAGCGGGTCAACAGCGACGCACCGTTCGGGCGTGGCAAACTGCAGAAGACCCAGTTGAGGGCGGTAGCCAATGTCAGAAATAAACTCTGAATCAAAAGACACAACGCCACATTTCGTAATGTGGTCGCAGAGCTCCAGGAAATCATCCTGGCTGGAAATAATCGAAGTATTCATCAGGTGTTGTCGTCATGGTTGCGTCAGCTGGTGAGCCATCATCCTGCCGTCAAGGACAGGGATCCGCGGTGTATACCAACTTTCCCTCTAACCGCGAAGGGATTCGGCTGTCCGTCCCCAACTGATCGCAAAAACACTTGCTCAATCCTGAACGGGTGATCCATTAGGCGATACCAGTCCTGACGGTCGATTCACTGCATTTTCCCGAGGGAATTGGGACGAAAATGCATCGCGTCGCCTGCCTCGGGATGATCTCGATCCCGAACGGCTAAGAAATCGGGGGACCGATAGTTTGCAGCACTCCGCGGGCTGTTTGGCTATTGGTCCCCGTTATTTCCTGAGGTTCGACAGACCACAAGACTCTGCATTAGACCTTCGGTGTCAATCGCGCTGTCGATGCATCTGTGGCTCCACGTCGATCGAGGTCGGCTTTGTTCAGAGCCTTCAGATATGCATGAGCGGCCGCCGCGATAATGTCGGTGCTCACGCCTTTGCCATGATACTGGCGACCGTTGACGTTGATCATGACGCGAACTTCACCCTGAGCGTCCTTGCCTTCCGACAAACTGCGGACCTCAAACTCTTCCAGCCGTGCGGAGAGTTCGACAATTCGCTCCATCGCCTTGAAGACCGCATCGATTGGGCCGTCGCCAATGGCGGCGTCGCACAATACCGGCTGGTCCTCACACTGCAGCTCCAGCGTGGCGGTTGGAATGGCCGACGAACCCGCGGACGTGTGAAAGCTGATCAGTTTCCAGTGGTCGACAGCATCGGCCAGACGATTTTCGACAAGGGCGATAATGTCCGAGTCGTAAATTTCCTTCTTCTTGTCCGCCAGAGCAATAAAGTCGTCGAACGCTTTCTGCAGGGCCTGCTCATCCGGGCTGAAGCCCAGTGCCAGAACTCGATCGCGAAACGCGTGACGTCCGCTGTGTTTGCCGAGCACCAGATTCTGCCCGATGTAGCCCACATCTTCCGGCCGCATGATCTCGTAGGTTGATCGTTCCTGCAGAATGCCGTGCTGGTGAATCCCAGCCTCATGCGAAAACGCATTCTGGCCCACGATGGCTTTGTTCCGCTGCACCTTCATGCCGGTGATCGTCGACACCAGATGGCTCGTCGGGTACAGCCGCTGAGTGTTAATTTTTGTGTGAACGCCGTAGTAGTCGGATCGAGTCCGAATGGCCATCACAATTTCTTCCAGTGCCGCATTGCCCGCGCGTTCACCCAGCCCGTTGATCGTGCATTCAATTTGTCGAGCGCCGGCTTCCATTGCTGAAAGACTGTTGGCCACGGCCATCCCGAGGTCATCATGGCAATGCGCACTGATGATGGCCTTTGAGATGTTGGGCACATTCTGCTTCAGGTGCGAAATCACTTTGTAATAGTGACTTGGCGTCGCGTAACCGACCGTGTCCGGAATATTGACCGTCGTGGCCCCTGCATCAATCGCTTTCTCTACGACTTCACACAGAAAATCGAGCTCCGTGCGAACGGCGTCTTCTGGCGAAAATTCGATATCGTCACAAAACTCTTTTGCCAATTTCACAGAACTGACAGCTCGCTCAATAATCTGCTGCTTGTCCATCTTCAACTTGAACTCGCGATGAATGGCGCTTGTCGCAAGGAAGACGTGGATTCGGCGCTTTTCTGCACTCACCAACGCGGCTTTCGCGCGGGCGATGTCATCTTCCCGACTGCGGGCCAGTGCACAGATCGTCGTGCGATCACCGAATCTGGCGGCAATCTGCGAGACCGCTTCAAAGTCACCCGGCGATGCGATGGGAAATCCGGCTTCAATGACGTCGACGCCAAGATCCACCAGAGCTCTTGCAACTTCCAGCTTTTCACGCGTGTTCATGCTGCAGCCAGGAGACTGTTCGCCATCGCGAAGAGTGGTATCGAAGATAATGATCTGGTCGCCGGTCATAAGGCTTTCTCCCTGAGGAGGACGTCAAAAACAAACAAGCGGGAATCATGGGCCGACAGGTTGGAACCGGTCAACTCATGCCCAACAAAAAAACCCTGAGGATGTCCTCAGGGTTCGGAAAGTCTTGCAGACTGCATGCGTACCTGAGGCGGGCTTCACGAAGGAAGCAGTAGAAGGCTCAGGCTTAGCAGCAAATTGTTCATGGAATTTCATCGAATAAGTAAGGTGCAAATTTTGGCGAAAACCCGTCAACAGGACGCTCGCAAAGCGTCTGGATGACACGTCCTCTGTGCGTAGGTTACCCGCTTATTCCACAATCGTCAACGACTTTCGAAACAAGTCCAATGAAAGGAGTGCAAGGTCGTCCCATCCTTTTCTGGAGTGTCGGACTGATGACCGTGCGGTTTGGATACTTGGTCGATGTCCACATTCCTCAGAAAACGTCCGGGCTTTGCGACAAACCGAGTTCTCATGCAATAATGCCGCAGTCTTCTGCCGCGTTTTCTGATTCTGTCCGGGCCTGACTTCATCAATATGTCTAAAACTGCGTTTGACCGTGCAATGGTCTGGACTGTCGATCAGCGGCGAAGCACAGCCCTGTTTGTCGTTGTCGTCACTCTGCTGGCCGTGATCGGTTATGTGCGGCCTCAGTGGGTTCGGTCGTGGTTTTTACAACCGACTGATCCTGTCGCAGAGTCCTCCGTGCCGTCCGAAGATGTCGTGGCCGTCCCCAACATCGATCCTGTCAGTCTGTCGCAATCGGACGCGGTGATCGTCGTAGAGTCACCTGCGTTCTTCACGCCCGAAGGCGCGAAGGCCATGCGGAGTGTGGTGGATACTCTGGAGGATCTTGACTACGTCGATCGCATCCTGTGGATGGATCGAGTTCCCATGCTGAATATTTTTGGTCTCTCCGAGCCTTTGTTTCCTCGCTCCGAAGCTTCGCCCGAAAGATTCACAGCGGCCAGAGAAAAGGCCATGCAACATCCGCTGGTCGGCGGACATTTGGTATCGCCGGACGGCCAGACAATGTTGCTGCTGGTCAAGTTCGACTGGGACTTTGTCCGAAGCGATGAACAGTGTACGACCGAACTACGAGCCGTTGCCGAAAAGGCGGCGGGCGAATTTCCGAATGTCCCGCTTACATTTATGGTCACCGGCGACACTCCGGCCCGCATCACGTATCTCAAGGCGCACGAAGCCAATCAGGTCAAGTATCAGGTCATCGGTTACGGCGTCATTGCAGTCATGGCGGTGGTGTTGTTTCGCGGCATTCGAGCAGTGCTGATCGTGTCACTTGCGCCGGCTCTGGGTGTCTTCTGGACGCTCGGATTTTTGCGATTCTTTGCGCTGCAGGACAATCCCTTCAACGACGTGATTCTGCCGGTGCTGATCAGTTTGGTAGGCCTGACGGATGGTGTCCATCTGACGGTGCAGATTCGTAAGCTGCGAGCGGCCGGATTATCCGAAAGAATGGCCGCACGCACCGCGCTTCATGATGTCGGCTATGCTTGCATGTTGACATCGCTGACAACGGCGATCGGATTTGGCTCGCTGGCTCTGGCGGACAATAAGTGGGTCAAAGAATTCGGCTGGTGCAGCGTCATCGGGGTCACTCTAACATTTCTCGCCGTCGTCACGATCGTTCCGCTTGTTTGTTCCACTCGCCTTGGTCGCAACATTCATCTGGGACATGAAAAGAGTCTGATCGACCGCAATCTGACTCGTATTGGAAGCCTGATCGAATTCGTTCTGAGAGCGCCGCGGCTCATTAGTCTGCTTGGTGTCGTGGGCACGATCGTGCTGCTGTGTATCGCGCTACAACTTCGCCCCGATCAGCGTCGAGCAAACTCGTTGCCGGAAACCAGTGAGGCCTATCTGGCGATGGAGAAGATGGATGCGGCTCTTGGCGGTCTGGAATTTTCTCGCGTGGATGTCTCGTGGGCGAAGGAGATTGCGTCGGACTCCTCTGAGGTCCTGCAGACAATCGTCGAGGTCGATGAACTGCTGAAATCTGAACCGATGATTGGCTTTCCTTTATCCGTTCGCAATTTGATCGACTCGTTGCCGGGTGAAGGTCCGACCGCCCAGCGTTCTTCGATGCTGGAACTTCTGCCGCCGCAATTGAAACGTGCGTTTTATACACCCGAGAGACGCACAGCGACGGTGACGTTTCGAGTTCAGGATCTGGGGATTGCTAAATTCGATCCGGTGTTTCGCAGAGTCGAATCGGGACTGGCGTCAATCCAGCAGCGGCATCCTGCGTTTCAGCTGAAACTTCAGGGCGATGCCGTGTGGCGATGGCGAAATCTCTATCAGATTGTGATCGACCTCGCCGCGAGTCTGGGATCCGCGTCCGTCATCATTTTTGTGGTGCTCGCGATCGCTTATCGTTCGATTCGCATTGGAATCATTTCCATTATTCCCAACGTATTCCCGCTTGCGGCCACAGGAGTCTGGCTGGTCTGGAAAAAGGAATCGCTGGAACTGGTCAGCGTCTGCGCATTTACTGTTTGTTTGGGAATTGTGGTCGACGATACGATTCACTTCCTCAGTCGTTTTGAGGAAGAACGAAAGAAGGGGATCAACAAACGTGACGCGATCCGAAACGCGTTCGGCAACGTCGGCGTGGCGATGGTAATGACGACGGCGGTGCTGGTCGCGGGATTTGGGACTGTCGCCTTCAGCGATTCACGAGACCATCATATCTTCGCCTCCATGGGCGCGATCACCATCGCAATCGCGCTCTTCGGCGATCTGATTCTGCTGCCGGCCATGCTGGCCTGTTTTGCTGCTGACGATAAAGTCGGTGTTGAGCAGAATACCGACACGCAGGAGCCAACGGCCAGCTGAAACGGCTCCTTAATGGGTCGCTTTTTTCAGCGGTGACCGGCAAACTGTTCGCTCATGCTCCTGGGAACTACATTGCGGGCATTGACCCTTAATTTCTCCCACCAGGATTCTGATATGTCGCGTCGACTGCCAGTGCTGCAGATCGTGTCTCTGCTATTTGTGTGTCTTTCCACCGGGCGAATTTTGGCCGATGAAGACGCGACTGCTGCTAGTCCTAATATTGTCTTGATCATCACGGATGACCAGGGTTACGCGCCCGTCGGACGGCACGGGCACCCATGGCTGAAGACTCCGAATTTGGACGCGTTGTACGATGCCAGCACGCGGTTCACGCGGTTCCTTGTATCGCCCACCTGCAGCCCGACTCGATCCGCGATGATGACCGGCCGGCATTCCATGCGGAACGGAGTGACTCACACGATTCTCGAACGCGAACGCATGACGCTCGATGCGATCACTCTGCCGCAGGTCCTGAAGCAGGCCGGCTACCAGACAGGGATTTTTGGCAAGTGGCATCTCGGCGATGAAGAACCCTATCAGCCGCAGCAACGTGGCTTTGATGAAACATTCATTCACGGTGGCGGAGGAATCGGGCAGGCCTACGATTGCAGCTGTGCAGATGCTCCGATGAATTCCTATTTCGATCCCGTCATCCGATCCAATGGTCAGTTCGTGAAGACTCATGGCTTCTGCACGGATGTCTTCTTCACCGCCGCTACGCATTGGATCGATCGACAACGAAAGCAGAGCAGTCCGTTCTTCGCTTACATTTCCACCAACGCGCCTCACGGACCGTTTCTTGCTCCGGATTCCGCAAAGCAGCGATTTCTCGACTGCGGTTTCGGAGAGGAGCAGGCTGCGTTTTACGGAATGATCGAGAACATCGATGACAATACCGGTCACCTGATGGCTCAGCTGGAAAACTGGTCGCTGCTTTCCAATACGATCATCATCTTCATGTCCGACAACGGAATGACGGGCGGCGGGTCAGGGCGACCGGGTGTAGCGATGGGCAAATTGCCTTCCGGGCTGGAAATGAAACCCTACAACGCCAACATGAAGGGTTTGAAAGGTTCGACAGATGAGGGGGGCGTCCGAATCCCTTTTTTCGTGCGATGGGATGGGCATTGGCCAGCTGGCCGAGACATCGATCGGATTGCCGGCGACATCGACATCTTTCCGACGCTCGCGAACATTGCAGGTGCCAGGCTTCCCGCACATCAGGTGGATGGCCGCAGCCTTGTCTGTCTGTTGGACAAACCTTCGGGAGACTGGTCAGACCGCTATCTCTTCACGCATGTGGGACGCTGGGAAACCGGTCGTGAGCCGAACGATTTTCAGTGGAAGAACTTCAGCGTGCGGAACCAGCAATTTCGACTGGTGAATAACACTGATCTTTTCGACATGGAGACCGATCCTTCTCAAACAACCAACGTGATCGACCAGCACGCAGACACTGTCTCAGAGATGCGAACTGCCTACGACGCGTGGTGGAAGGAGACTCGCCCTATGATGGTCAATGAAGACGCGCCCATGTCAAAAGTTCGTCCGTTTCATGAACTGTACAATCAGCAATTGCAACTCTCGGGCATCCCCGATTGGAATCCCGAGTAACATCGTGCGTTAGCGAACATGTTTATGCACTGGCCAACGCAGAATTTCGCAGCGTCGGCAAAAAAGTTGCGAGGCGGATAGCTCAGGACAATCCCTTCATTCTCTGAGGATGTCGTCTGACCGATGCATTGCGGGTTTGTTTTGCACAGACCATCAATCAACCGGGAGAGGTACCATGCCACGAGGAGACAAGCAGGCTCACACTCATTGCGAAAAAGAAAGTCGCCACTTCGACAGCAAAATTCGTCAACAGTTCGTAGCGGCGTAATCAACCAATGTTTTATGACCCTGAAGCCCGGTGATCGAACCACAGTTGACGATGCGACCTCCCGGCTGCATACGGCGCAGAGTGGCCTGCGTCATAAAGAAGTACCCGTAAATTTTTGTGCGAAAAGTGCGGTCGAACTGTTCGAAGGAAATGTCTTCCACATGCTCCTGTGACTGCTGATAAGCCGCATTGTTCACCAGCACATCCATGTGTCCGAAACGGGGCCATTGGCTGGGACTGCGGCTGAACCATGACGATCTCTCCATTGACGACAAAGATAAAGCAGCGCAGCGTCTACCACTCAACAAAAACAGGCGGGCCGGAAACCATCGGATGCCTGAAACGACGCATAGCCACTCCACCCTGGCCATCGTCATTCCAGGCATCCGTTAGGTCGCCAGAAAAAGTTGTGAAGGTGAACGCATCCTTTGGACGCGAATGTTCACCGACACAAAAGTTGGTCGAAATTAGTACGCTGTAGAAGACGCAGGAACGCTGGCCTCACGAATGCTCGCTCCGTGAGCCTTCATCACATCGCGAGCGATCGTACGGCGTGTGCCTGCAGCTACTGTCACGACGACGCGGCCAGCAGCAATTTCGCTTTCGTAGTGCTTGGCTTCTTCTTCAGACACGCCCCATGACATGAGCGCCCCGATAACGCCAGCCACGGCCGCGCCGCCTGCGGCGTTGGAAGCAAGCACACCCAGAGTTCCCGCGAACAAAGCAGGGCCGATTACGGGAATAACACCGCTCAGCACGCCCAGCCCGATCAGGCCTCCGATTCCCACACCGGCCGCAGCGGCAGTGATCGCTCCGGTTGCAGCATCTTCGCCTTCATCTTCCAGATCTGTGCGAGTCTTCGGGCGACGGTCCAAAGTGCGTTTCGAAGCGGAGCCGTCCGAGTCTCCGGTCACCGCACCAATTTCGCTGTTGAGAAAGCCCTGATCGAGAAGGTCATCGATCGCAGCCTCTGCCTTTTCCCAAGTTGAAAAAACACCAATGACGGTTCGGTTCGTTCGTGATTCCATGATAACTCCCGTGAGTGACGAGGCACTCGCAAAGGCCTTCGCTTAATGCAGAATGCATTTGAAGCCGACGTACTTCGTTGCTTCATGAAAACACGTTTCGCAAATCGCGTGCCGGCCGGCGGTCTTCATGGATCGACAACTGTCGGCACACCGTTTGCGAAGTCTGCTTTTACGAAGCGTGCAAAGCGTTGGCTCAGTTGTCAGCGTGCAGAGAAAAAAAAGGAACGCACGCTTCGAGGAATTCAAAGAGGGAGCACACACATGATGATTCGAAAAATGATGATCGTTCCGATCGCGGGAGCTATGTTTAGCGGCGCTTTCGTATCGGCACAGGACAATCCACAGAAAACCGGCGACTCGCCGGCTGGCCAGGCTCAGGCTGATCAGGAGGATTCGCAGGCCCAACAGCGCCAGCGAGTTCAGCAGGGCAAGGACAATCTCACCGCTCAGACTGGTGAACATGCAAAGTGGCAGAATCCTGAGCAGATGATGGCTGCATGCGTTGCTATCGATAATCAGGAAGAAGTCGCTTTGGTAAATGCTGTGAAGGACAAACTTCAGCATGAAGAAGTGAAAAAGTTCGCCGCAATGCTGGTTCAGGAGCACCTGGATTATCTGGCGAAGCTCGAGAAATTTGCTCCGGGAGTTTCCCAGTACTCTCTGGAACAGGGTCATTCACCGAAGCCAGATTCGGACACAACGACCAGTGGAAAAGAAAATCAGCAGTCTTCACAGCGAGACCAGACGAATAAGTCAGGGGTAGAGCAGGCTCGTGCGACCAACTCCGCTAACGCTCCGGGCGTTCGTCAGACAGCAGGGACGAAGAACGAGCAGTCGGACGACGCAGCACATCAGGGCCAGATGGACATTGTGCAGATTCAGCGCGAGATCGCTCAGGAATGTCTGCGCGAAGCTCGAGAAGAAATGGGCCAGAAGCAGGGCGCCGACGCTGACAAATGTTTCATCGGATTCCAGATTGCCAAGCATTCGGCCATGAAATCCAAGCTGACCGTACTGCAGCGACATGCGTCGGACGAGCTGGCTCAGGTGTTTGCCGATGGTGCTCGCACTGCCGATCAGCATAAGGGCCAGGCGATTGCAATCATGGCTAAACTGGACGGGGCAGACGGAAAACCGGCCGCAGCCGCCCCAGAACGCCGGAATGATCGTCGAGAAGAACGTGAAGAGCGACGCGAACAGCGCCAGGAAAACAAGTAAATGTGGACACTTCCTGTTGCCTTCCCGTTGGCGACCGTGAAGTGACAGACGATGATGGCACGGATGCCATCATCGATCCGCTTTTGCTGGAATTTCGGCTTCCGTTTCCACTACGGGCATATCAAACACTACAATGCACCATGATTTCAAGGAGGAATCCATTACGATCCGCTCCCAAAGAAGGCACGCTGCCTTGAACTTGCCGGATCTCATCATGACAAATTCTTCCGCAAAGCAGAGACCATGGCAGTCAGTTCGCCGCCGACCCCTCGAGTCAAACAGTCGTCTCAGGGTGGATTTACAATCTGGCATGGCATGCGGATCAGCGAACTCTGGCAGTTGGTCCGACGAAACCCGGCCCTGCATTGGAGTCGCTGGAAGCAAATTGGTCTGTTACCCGGAATGGCCTGCTATAACTCCGTGATGGCTCTTCTTGAGCAGGCAGTGTACGGCCGAGCGATCAATCAAACGGAGCTGGCAGCACCTCCCGTATTTGTGCTTGGCTTTTGGCGCAGCGGTACGACATTGCTGCACAGCCTTCTTAGTCAGGACCCACAGTGCACCTCGCCGCATCTGTATCAGACCCTCTTTCCCTGGCATTTTTTGCTCACTGAAAAGCTGGCGACTCGCGCGACTGGCTGGCTATTGCCCAAGTCACGTCCGATGGACAACGTCCCGGTTGCCTGGGATGCGCCGCAGGAAGACGAGATCGCGCTATGCATTATGTCACTGCTGTCGCCTTACGTCTTTATGGCAACGCCTGAAGATTTTAGCGAATTTTGGAGGACACTGGATCCGCAACAGTTGTCTGCCAAAGAGCAGCAACGCTGGAAGAAATGTTTGAGGCACCTGATGCAGAAGGTGACGCTCCGAGATCCTCGCCGACTCGTGATGAAGTCGCCGTCCCACACCTATCGCATCAAGACGCTGTTGCAGATGTTTCCGGACGCGAAGTTTGTCTACATCGAACGGAATCCGTACGACGTGTTTCGATCGGGCGTCCATTTGAGGCAGACGATGATCCGCGAGAACGGACTTGGCAAGCCTATTTTCAAAGATGTCGAACGGCAGATTCTTTTGAGCTTCCAGGTTTGTCTGGAAGCATATCAACGCGACCGATCGCTGATTCCGGAAGGCAATCTACACGAACTGCGATTCGAAGATCTCGAACAGAATCCTGTGGCCGAATTGCGAGCCTTGTACGAAACGCTGCAACTGCCAGGCTTTGATCGGCTTGAGGAAATCCTGCGTCCACAGGAAGCGGATTTGAAGAAGTACCGAAAGAATGAGTTTCAGGAAGACCCCGAGTGGACCGCTCGCGTCACTGAAATGATCGCTCAAGTCGAACGCCAGGCAAAGAAACTGTCCGCCTGTGAATGTAGCAGTGTCCCGACTTCATCACGGTTGGAAGCGGGATGCTGACTTTCGGCCACCGCGTTGCATTCCAGTAGGCGATTGCGTTGCGGCAAAGCCAAGTCGGAAGACGGTAACATCACTGCCGGAATGACTGTGATGGTCGCGGTGCCAGTCGGGGAAGGTTCTCTTCCTCAGCAGGAAAGAGTCTTTCCCTGTGCTGAGCGATGACCGATTGCCATCCACTGAGAAGGCGAATCGGTCAGCCGACGTCGAGACGCCTTATAAAATCGTTCAATTTCGCACGAACTCCCGCTTTGCGGGTAACTTCTTCCTCTCAATTCGCCGCGAATTTGATGCAACAGTCGCCTTCGCATTGGGAGATTAAATGCCACGCTGACGGCATACGAATTGCGAATCGTGAGGTACGGATGGCTGCTGAATGAGCTGCCTGTGACGTATTAAAGATGGACCTTGCAGAAGAGCACAAAATGCTGACAACTTCCCCAACAAGTCGATATGCGTTGGCCAAGAGCTTTTCTCTTCGCTTACTGCCAAGAAGACTGTATGCGATCGGAACAGACCCGACGAAAAGTGAAATTCTGCTGAGTCGCCTGTTTAAGTTGAGCCTTCACAGTTTGCGAGGATATTCTGAAGTGAAGGAACTCACTTCGGAATCAGCCCTTGTGAACCTTATAGATGTCGTTGCGGGACAGCGTTACGCGCAGTGTCGCGAATTGGCGGTTTTGCTCGGCTACCTGGATTCGGCACCGGACTCCGCATTGCGAGAAGTCACGGCATTGAAATTGGAGTGGAGAAATGCGCTGAGTGCCCTGAAGGCGGAAGACGTTGTCGGTTTCACAAAACATGCCTGCAAAGCTGAGCGTCGATTGCAATCTGCTTCGCTCGCAGCCGCAAAACGCATCGGCTCCAAACCCGTAACCGAACGCCTGCAGAACTTTGCCATGAACATTTCCAGCGTCTGTGAACGCATGGAAGAATTGATGAGTGAACAGCATCAATATTGAACCCTCACTAATCAAGCGGTTGTTTTCGGCGTGCGATTGATCAAGCGTACGAACAAGGCAGGGCTTATCATAACCTGAAGCCTCAGTTTTGAAGTCGCGAGTTTAACGCGTGAAGTAGACCCTGGTTGCGACAAGAAAGTGTTTATCCTAACCCGACGTGTCAGCGAGGGATTTTAAAGACACCGACGAAACGCAAAAACACAATTCCTCGCTGACGCTTCGGGTTGGTATGCTCGCAAACTACCAACTTTAAATAATTGAAGGAGTTCAGATCATGGTTAAGGGTTTTCGGAACAGACTGTCAGACCTTATCAAAGACAGTTTGTCGGCTCCGGCAGCGGCGATGTTCAAGGACGGGCGACGAAGGAAAACAAAGACGCCACCCCGAAACATGTGTTGCGAAATATGCGAAAGTCGAGTTCTCTTGTCGGCGACGCAGTTGACCGGAACGGCTGGGAACGACGTTTTTACTCTGACGTATGATGGGGCGGCCAGCGGCAATGTAGATGTCTCCATTTCGACCAACGGTCGTGCATCAACAAGCATGGGGACATTCTCGATGGCGGCAGGCCTCGCAATTGACGGCCTTGGCGGGACGGATACTGTCAAAGCAGTCGGCACTACTGGAGCTGATGTCTATGTAGTCTCTGGCGGCAGTCTGACGATCAACGGGTCACAGCTCTCGCTGATGCGTGTGGAGAATCGAACTTTAGCGGGTCTGTCCGGCAGCGATACCTATCGCTTCGATACGGACACTCAACTGGGGAAACTGACGTGAGTTATCGATGGGATGACCGTTTGATGGTAAAGGAACTGATCAGCTGCTGTTTCGGCGGCGCAGGAAAGCCACTGATCCACTTGGCAGAGTGCGACAATCATTTCACAATGTGAGTGCCAGAAATCGGCAGGCGTTCCGGTAACATCCGACCGCCGCAGTTTTGAAGCATTGACCAAAAGGCAGCTACGTGCAGAAATCAGCCGTTGATACCAACACCGCTCTTGAGGGCTCCTCGGGAAAATCGGCCGAAGCCTCCGTGTATGCAAGGTACTCGGCCGCTTCCCGCAAGGTCGAAGCGGCTCTTTGCTGTCCGGTGCAATATGCGGGGCAATATCTGAAAGTGATCCCGCAGGAAATTCTCGATCGAGACTATGGCTGCGGAGATCCAAGTCAGTGGGTCAGCGAAGGAGAAACCGTCGTCGATCTGGGCTCCGGTGGTGGCAAGTTATGCTACATCATGTCTCAGATTGTTGGCCCCGGAGGTTCGGTGATTGGTGTCGACTGCAATCTGGAGATGCTGAGCCTTGCGAGGAAATTCCAGGGCGAAGTGGCGGCGCAGATTGGTTATGCCAATGTCGATTTCCGCTACGGAATGATCCAGGATCTGCGACTCAATCTGGACCTGCTGCATTCGCAGCTGTCGGCGAATCCGGTGCAGTCGGCGACGGATTGGCTCGCGGGTCGACAGCTGGAAGATCAACTGCGAGTTGATCGGCCGCTGATACCGGACAGTTCCGTCGATTGTGTAGTTTCCAACTGCGTTCTCAATCTTGTCAGACAACAGGATCGCCATCAGTTGTTTGCTGAAATCTTTCGCGTTCTGAAGTGTGGCGGGCGCGCGGTGATCAGCGATATCGTGAGTGACGAAATTGTGCCCGAGGCCCTGCAGCAGGATGGTCAACTGTGGTCAGGTTGTTTGTCGGGCGCGTTTCGTGAAGACATGTTCCTGCAGGCGTTTGTGGACGCCGGTTTTCATGGAGTCACAATGGCCAAACGTCAGGTCGAACCGTGGCAGACGGTCGCAGGGATTGAATTTCGGTCGATGACAGTGATGGCATGGAAGGGCAAGCAAGGACCATGCTATGAACGCAATCAAGCGGTCGTCTACAAGGGACCGTTTCGCCGAGTTGAAGACGACGATGGCCACGCTTACATTCGCGGACAGCGGATCGCCGTCTGCGACAAGACGTTTCAGCTGTTGCAGAAACCGCCCTATGCCGGCGTATTTGAGTTGATTGAGCCGCGTGAATCTATATCGCTCGAGGCGGCCGTGGAATTCGACTGCCGCCGTCAGAAGCTGCGTGATCCTCGCGAATCCAAAGGCCTCGAATACGACGCGACTACCGAAGCGCAGAATGCCTGCTGCGCGCCTGATGAATCGTGTGGCCCATCGGCGTCGTGAAAACAGATCTTTACCTACCTGTCAGCCAGTTCACTGGAAACGCAGTATCACGAATCTGTGTACAAGATAATGACGACTGATGGCCTGACCTGCGTGTACAACAAACGCTTTCTGCAGGAGGCTCTGGAGCGTGAGCTTTCACGAGTTCGTCGTCGCAAGTCACACCTCTCGGTGCTGATGATGGACCTCGAAAAATTCAAAACCATTAATGACACCCACGGTCATCTGGCCGGAGATGCGGTGCTGGTCGAGTTTACTCGGCGCGCCACTTCCTGTCTTGCGGGTGATGAAATTCTGGCACGCTTTGGCGGTGAAGAGTTTGCCCTTGTGGTTCCCGATGCTTCGGTGGCAGAAGCCACGCAGCTTGCCGAAAGCATCCGCATGGCCGTCAGGAGTCAACCAGTTTGCTTCGAAGGGACGCAAATTCCAATCACCGTCAGCATTGGTGTGGCAGAGTTCCCCGGAGACGAAGCTTCGACAGCCAACACGCTGCTGGAGTCGGCCGACCAGATGCTGTACCTGGCAAAAACGTCAGGACGAAACAAAGTTTGTTTTGCGGGAGTTGATGAATTATGACGAGGGTTCTGGTTGGCATTCTTGTAGTGATTTCCTGCCTGACGTATCCGTCTGCCTCGCCTGCAGACACCTTTACTCCTCTGATCGGTTTTGATCAGCAGCTGTTCCCGTCGTTTATTATTTCCACCGCGACGATGAAGCCAACCCCAGTCGCCGAAGACAGCGACGCAACCAACGATCCTGCAGCCGTTGTTACGCTGGGTGATAAAAAAGGATTGCTCGGGATTCAGCTGAGGTCACCCGGCAAGAACACGTCGATCAAAGTCACGATCTCATGTGACGATGTAATGGAACCCAGCACCTTCGTAGGCAAGTTCCCGGAAAAGGGCATCGAATACGCCGTCTACCCAACTGTTCGTTATCGTTATACAAAGTTAGCGGAAGTCACTCAGGCAACGCCTGTTTCGATGACCTTCAAAGTGCAGGTTGGCAGCAATCGACCAACGGAACAGACGGCAACCGTAATGCTGCGGCCCATCAACGACTGTCCGTATCTGGTGGTGGAAGGCGAAACAATTCTGAACACCAGCCTGACTTTCGCTGCGTATGTGAACGAACAGCACCCGTATCTGGACAAGCTACTCAGAGAAGCGCTCGACATCGGAGTCGTCGATTCGTACACGGGATATCAGTCGGGTGACGAGCAGGAAGTGATCCGCCAAGTCTATTCCATCTGGGATGCACTGGTCACTCGAGACGTTCGTTACAGCAATATCACGGCCACTTCCGGAGAAGCTCAGAGCGTCTTCTCGCAGCACGTGCGCCTGCTGGATCAGTCGCTGAACAATTCTCAGGCCAACTGTGTAGACGGTGCTGTTCTGATAGCCTCCGCTTTGCGAAAAATTGGCATCGAACCCATTCTGGTACTGGTCCCCGGTCACTGCTACCTGGGCTTCTATCTGGACGAGAAGCGTGAAAAGCTACTTGGCCTTGAAACCACCTTGCTGGGGAAGTGGTACAAGGAAGGCGAAGAGTTTGAGACGCTGGAGGGACTCGACGAAGCTGTCACCGAAGACTATCAGGACGAATACTCGTGGCCCAGCTTCTGCAGCGCGCTCGCGACAGGAACCGGCAGCCTGAATGAACACGGTGAAAAATTCGCCGACAAATCGGAAACCAGCTACATGCTGATTGATATCTCCGTCGCACGCCAACTGGGCATTCTGCCGATCGCGTTCCGGGGCAAAGAGAAGTTCGTGACCAACGGTCTGGCCGATGCCGACAGCGCAGAAATGGACAGCGAAGAGTCGGAAGAAGAATCCGAAGAAATGATGGAACAAGAATCGACAGACGAAGAAGCGGACAGCGAAGAGGAATCCGACGACGAGTCAGATGAAGAAGACTCAGAAGAGGATGAAGGCGATTCCGCAGACGAGGAATAAGCGATTTCATGCCCCGATGCGGAACGCTCAGGGTGGAAGTGCACGTTGTGAGGTATTTTTCCCGGAAGCTGCAATCGGCGTTCTGTAAGAGCAGGCTGCGTTTTGTAGCTGCAGTCGTGACGGTCCGTTGTTTTATCCCCTCCTGAGCCTGCCTCAGAAGCGTGTTTTTTTCACCACTGAAGAACCTCTGTTCTGTACTGGTGCAAAAGCCGTTAAACCCCCGACGCGGGCTATTGAAGTTGCGAGTTTAGCGCATGGGGCAGACCATGGTCGCGAAAACACTGTTGTTTATCACAACCCGAAGGGTTAACCTGGCGGCCGGAAAGCAGCAATTTGTGAACGTTTTGGCCACACTTTCCGCGGCGACTGCATTTGGTCATAATGCAGGGCGTTGAAGAACTCTGTCAGCATCCGCGGTTGTCGCCGGATGCTGATTGTATTTCCAGTCTCAAGAACATCTGTTCGAATCAGATGTCTTGTCGTTTTTCGTCGTTCGCCTTTTCAGGCATCAGGGGGTTGTTGTGGGCGCAGAAGAAAAGAAGCTGCCACGTTGTTTCATGGAAATTACGATTGGCGACAAGCCAGCCGGTCGAATCGTGATTGAATTGCGAGCGGACGTTGTGCCAAAGACGGCCGAAAACTTCCGTGCTCTGTGCACGGGTGAAAAGGGTTTCGGTTACAAGGGTTCGGCATTTCACCGAGTCATCACGGATTTCATGTGCCAGGGCGGTGACTTTACCAATCATAACGGGACAGGCGGAAAGTCGATCTACGGCGCAAAGTTCGCTGACGAAAACTTCCAGCTGAAGCATACCGGAGCTGGCATTTTGAGCATGGCCAACGCCGGTCCGAACACCAATGGTTCTCAGTTCTTCCTGTGCACCGTCAAGACGGCATGGTTGGACGGCAAGCACGTGGTCTTCGGTTCCGTGGTAGAAGGTATGGACGTCGTGAAGGCAATCGAAGCCGTGGGTTCCGACAGCGGTCGGACCAGCGGAAAGGTTGTTGTCGCCGACTGTGGCGAAGTGGCCGCAGCGTAAGTTCCGACGACTCACGAAAACTAAGGGACCAGCGTTGTAAGACGCTGGTCCTTTTCTTTTGGGTGATGCCCACCACAGGACGCCCCATTGTGTGACGCGGTGGCACAAACGGAATTGCACGCACTGTGCATGAGTGTGCGGCCGAGTGTGCGAGAGCACGCTTGCTTCCAGTGTCTGATTGGCGATCAGGAAAGATAGATCACAGAAATGCGAGAAGACCGCTGATTGCGGCAACCAATTTCGATCAACGTGGCTCACTCTGATCCGGTTTCCGGGATTATCGAAACGCGATTTGCCCGTCGACAGCTTTTGGCACACCCCATGCTTTTCTGATTCGGCATGTGCTTCGATGTGAAGGACGGCGGAGAGAAGACTCTGGAACTGAAGTACTCGGTGGCAAAGTTCGCCGGAAAGAAAAAGGGCTGACCGCTGTTGATGGCTGATGACCTGTGGACTGATCTTGATGTAAGTCACCAAGCCGCCGGCCAACTGCGACGCCATCACAAGCGATCGATGAATCGCTCCTGTCTTAGAAGTCCTGACAAGACCGCAGCTGAACTCGTAAGAGTTCAGAAGCCCCATCCGAATTCTTACGAATCCGGCTCTATGCAAGAGTTCTGTCAGGCATTTCAAATCTGTCTTGTGTTCAACATTTCTCAGGCTGTGGTGACCCCCATATGTCTTCCGTGATGCAAACAATTTCCATCCTTGGTCTTGGGCTGGCGCTGACAGCAACCGTGGGATGTCAGAGATCCGAGCCCGTTCAGTGGCAGCCGAGTTCTCAGGTGACCGGCCTGGCAGAGAAGCTGGGTGAAAGTCTGGAGCCTGCGGCCGTGGCCGAACTTCAGAAAACGGTTTCGACCGTTGTGAAGGAACATTCGGGTACATTTTTGAAGCCGAAAATGCTGAGCGAAGCGCCGTCCGATTTTAAGCGTGAGCTGGAACTGAAGCTGGGACAGGAAGTGTACACAAAACGCTGCGTGCAGTGTCACGGTGTTAACGGTGACGGCAACGGCCCAGTGGCGGGCAGCCTTTATCCGCGACCGCGAGACTACACAAAAGGGATCTTCAAGTTTACGTCGACACCTTACGGTGGCAAGCCGCGTCGACAGGACCTGATGGCAACGCTGAATCGTGGTGTTGTTGGGACATCCATGCCCAACTTCCGCCTGCTGCCAAAGAAAGAACTGGAAGCTGTTGTCGACTATGTGCTTGTGCTGGCACAACGCGGTGAACTGGAAATGCAGCTGGCGAATGAAGCCGAATCTTCCGAAGAGCTGGATCCTGAATTCATCCCGGAATTTGTAACCGACGTGGGCACTCGCTGGAAAGAAGCTCAGGCCTCGCTGACTCAGCCACTGACGCCGGAACCAGAACTGACACTCGACCGAGTTGCTGCGGGACGAGAAGCGTTCCTGAGCAAAGGCTGCAGCAAATGTCACGGCGATGATGGTCGAGGCCACACAAAGGATAACATTGGCAAAGATTCCTGGGGCCATGCGACTCGCGCGGCGGACCTGACTTCCGGAATGCTGCACGGCGGCCAGGAACCCGTCGACATTTATCGTCGCATTATGAACGGTATCAATGGAACTCCGATGCCAGGCTTCAAGAGTGCTCTGGAAAGCGAACCGGAAACCATCTGGAACCTCGTCGCTTACGTGATCGACGTGTCCAACCGTCGCCGTCAGAAGGTCAAGATTCCGGCCGGACTGATGAAGCCTTACAACGAGCCGGCACCAGCCGCTGCGAACGGTGAAGCCGTTGCCGAATGACCGTCGCGTCTCCTGATTCGGGATCGCAATCCGATCTCCCACGTCTCACTCCACCGCCCCCGCTTAACAGGCGAGTTCATCTATGGCTGACCCAACTTCACTCGAACAAAAACAGAAACATCTGGAGACCCTGAGGTCTCAGGTGGCCTCCCTGGAAGCTGACCTTGCAGCGAACGATGTTCCTGGTCCGTGGACCCCTGCGAAATTCTACAGTGGTTATTACATCACGGTCGGATTCGTGCTGGGTGGTTTCGCGGCGATGGTCAGCCTGCTGTTCAACGTCGTCGGTTCGACTGTGGCCGGAAAGTATCCGCTGGAAATCATTCGAGTCTATCTGACGTTTCCGCTGGGCGAAAAAGCGTTGCCACTGGGAAGCCAGACGGGCCCGTCGCCGTTTGTCATCAACGACGGCATGATCCTCGCCCTCGGTTGCTGTCTTTACATTGGCACCGGCATGGTTCTGGGCAGCCTGTTTCACTGGCTGATCAGTCGCGTCGCGGAGAACAAACCGATGAGCACCAAACTGATCTGGGGTACCGTCCTGGGAGCCATCGTATGGTTCGTCAATTACTACCTGATTCTTTCGTGGCTGCAGCCCTCTCTCTTCGGCGGGAACTGGATCACAGACAACGCCTACCTGCCATGGTGGGTCGCGATGGCGACACACGTGGTGTTCGGGTGGTCGATGGCGCTGATGCAGCCATTCGGAGCCTATGTGCCCTACAAGCGACCGACAGAGTGAATCTGCCATGACCCGTTCTGAACGCCCATAACTTGTGCGACCTGAAAACTGAACACCGCCAACTGAACACTCCATTCCGAGCTTCAAACAATGACGACGGCAACGATCGCGACTGACCATAAAATTGCTGCGCATACAGAGCTTGTCGATGAATCCATCGTCAAGTGGTACTTCTACGCAGCCCTGTTATTTTTGACCACTTCAATGCTGGCAGGGATCCTGGTCTCTCTGCAACTGATCCAGCACAATCCATTCACTGGCATCGAAATCTTTTCGCCCGGTCGCTGGCGAATGGTTCACACGAATGCCGTGGCCTACGGATTTCTTGCGAACGGATTTCTGGGCTGTCTGCACTGGGCGATTCCTCGCCTGACTCTGCAGCCCGTGCTGGACAAACGTCTGTCGTGGTTCATCTACGCCGCCTGGCAGTTCGTTGTCGGTGCGACCGCCGTGGGGATTCTTTTCGGAGAAGCTCAGGGACTGGAATGGGGTGAGACGCCCGTCTGGATCGACCCGCTGGCTCAGGTCGGCCTGCTGCTTGTCGCGATCAACTTCATGACGCCGATTGCACGCATGAAAGGGCCGATGTATGTGTCTCTGTGGTACTTTCTGGCCGCGTTTATCTGGACGTTCCTGACCTATGCGATGGGCAACTTCATTCCGGAGTACTTTGTTTCCGGAACCAGTGCCGGAGCTGTCGGCGGTCTGTTCATCCATGACCTTGTCGGTCTGTTCGTGACGCCGCTTGGCTGGGGGCTGATGTACTACTTTGTGCCGATTCTCATCAAGAAGCCAATCTGGAGCCATGGACTGTCGCTGGTGGGATTCTGGGGACTGGCCTTCTTCTATCCGCTGCAGGGCATTCACCACTTTTTGTATACGCCGATCCCGATGTTCCTGCAGTACGGTGCGGTTGTTTCAACCATTGCTGTTGAACTAGTCGTGACCACGGTGATCATCAACTTCTTCGGTTCGATCTGGGGCAACTGGAGCATCGTGCGCACCAACCTTCCGGTTCGCTACTTCTACACAGGGATGGTTTTCTACTTCCTGACCTGTCTGCAGTGCTCGTTCCAGGTCACGCTCACGTTCCAGAAAATCATTCACTTCAGCGACTGGGTTGTGGGTCACGCTCACATGGTAATGTTCGGAGTGTTCTCGATGTGGATCATGGGGATGATGACTTATCTGTTCCCTCGCCTTTTGAAGCGAGAATGGGCCAGCCAGAACCTGATTGAATGGCATTACTGGCTGTCGACAGTGGGTCTGGCTGTCATGGCCGCCGACCTGATTCTGCTGGGTCTGTTTCAGGGCTGGTCCTGGGCAGCTCTGGAACCATGGGATGCGTCGACCGACTTTTCATTCCCGTTCTGGGTTCTGCGTACGATCGCAGGACTGGCCATGTTCGGCGGACTGCTCGCGCTGCTGACCAATATCTGGAAGACAGTAAAGCTGGCTCCGGCCAAAGCTTAAGTTCTGGAATGTCTCAGCAGAACCACAGGCCGAACAGACGGCTGAAAACAGGATCGCTCGGAAGATCCCTTTCCTTCCCGCTCGACTGAACCAACACTCGTAGATTTTGAGAACTGGTAACCAACATGTTTGAAAGCAAATCGGGCATCTTCTACATCGCGGGGGTTGGCTTCTTTGTGCTGGCCTTCGTTTCGAATGCTCTGGTTCCGTGGCTGATGTACAACAACATCCCGGAACAGACGGTGGCCGAACTCATCAACCCGAACCTTCGGTATCAGTTTGAAGACCTGGCTCGCCGCTACCCGAAATCCTTCAATGCCGCCTACGGAACACCTCCTGGTGGCGAAGCTGAGCATGATGCGTGGTGGAATGAAAAGTGTGAAGAAGCTTTGCGAGTCGGTCATAAGCTGTACGTCGGAGAAGGCTGCTGGCATTGTCACAGCCAGTTCATTCGTCCTGTGTCCAATGAAGAAGAACGCTGGGGTCCGGTTTCACGGTCTGCGGAGTATCAGAACGAACTCCAGCGACCCGTGCTGTTCGGGACTCGTCGAGTCGGTCCGGATCTTTGTCGCGAAGGCGGACGCCGATCGAACGACTGGCATGCCGTGCATTTCTTTAAGCCGGAAAACCTGTCTGTAAATTCGCCAATGCCCGAGTATCCATGGTTCTTCGACGGTTCGGCCGACAAGCCAACAGCCAGAGGACTTGCGATTATCACTTATGTGCAGTGGCTGGGTTCATGGCAGGAAAGTTATCCGTACTACGAAGCGTACGTCAAATCGCCGCTGTCGGTTCCGGAACCAGAACCAGCAGCTGAAGCTCCAGCTGCGGACGCAACGCCGGCAGTTGAAGCAGCGCCGGCGGAAGAGGCGGCAAAGTAGTTTTCGCCTCGGCAGCCAGAGGATGACTAATGACTAATGACTAATAGCCGAACAGAAGAGCCGGTGGTTGGCCTGAAACAGGAAAGCATAATCATGAATCGATCAATGGCCTGGACAGTCACGATTGTCTTTGGCGTGCTCATTCTGATCCCAAGTATGCTTGGGTTCATGATGAAGTTTGGTGAACTTGTGGAACTCACGAAAGGCGTGAGTGACGGCGGCGGTTTCGCCATCACTCCGGTTGTCAATTACCTGCTGGCCAGTCTGGGATTCTTCTGCCTGCTCCTGTGGGCGGCGCTGAATGGAATGTTCCGCGATCTGGAACAGCCCAAGTACCTGATGCTGGAAAACGAACGGGAGCTGGATGCAAATGTCTGATGCACGAACAACGACGGTTCCTGAACAGCCAACGCCGGAGCAGGAACACGTGTACCACTATTATCGCGGGAACGAGATTCCGTGGTATGTGCGAGCCATCTGGGTGGGATTCTGGATTGGGACCGTCTACTACGTGATTCGCTACTTCTTTCCCGCGATGCAGGTCGAACTTGTGCTGCCTCCTTAGGATGTGGTTCGAAATGATATCCGTGAATGGTGTGCCTGCAAGTTGCAGAGTTTTTTTCGTAGGGTGTGACAAGTGAGCCATCAAGGGCCGAAACCATGACCACAGCCACCACGAAAGCGACAACTCGCGAATCCCGCAGTGGCGGCGCGTCTGAAGAACAGGCGTGCTGCACTTGGTGCGGACTGCCCGTCGCCGGTGTGAGCGTCTCGACGGGTTCGCTCGCCAAACCAGATCTGCTTCGCAAAGAAGACGCTGTTTACTGCTGCTTTGGATGTCGCATGGCACATGCGATCACCGAGGAAAAAGGGCAGGAAGGCGCGGTGCGATGGACGATCGTGCGTCTGGGCATTGCGATTTTCTTTTCGATGAATCTGATGGCATTTACCATGACGATGTGGTCGCTGGACGTTTACGACGTTCAGCGAGACCCGTTTCAGGTGCAGCTGTTTGAGGTCTTTCGCTGGCTGAGCATGATTTTCAGTTTGCCGGTGCTGCTTCTGCTGGGTGTGCCGTTGTTGCAAAGCGCTGTGATGAGCTGGCGGCAACGTATTTTTTCCACCGATCTGCTGATTGCCACCGGTGTCGCAGCGGCCTATGTGATCTCCGTCGTGAACGTGCTGCGAGGCCACGAGACTGTCTATTTCGAAGTCGGTGCAACGGTCCTGGTGATGGTGACTCTCGGTCGCTGGCTTGAGGCCACCGGCAAACAGAAGGCCACCGAAGCACTCGATAAACTGGCCGCACTG
The DNA here is from genome assembly GCA_947085455.1 of uncultured Planctomycetota bacterium. GTDB lineage: Bacteria > Planctomycetota > Planctomycetia > Planctomycetales > Planctomycetaceae > SXXK01. The sequence goes on from CAMTWR010000018.1 coordinate 119,421, forward strand.
CTGCCTGCGAAAACGGTTCGCGTGCAGTCGCTGGAGACTGGCGATTCGGTCAGTGAAGAGATTGCCTGCGTGAACATCACCGCCGGTGATCGCCTGCAGATTCGTGCGGGCGAACGGTTTCCTTCCGACGCCATCTTGATCGAAGGCCGGACGACAGTCGACGAACAGGTCTTCACTGGTGAAAGCACGCCTGTCGGAAAAGTGCCTGGCGACAATCTTCTCGGCGGCACAGTAAATCTCGACGGGCTGGTGATTGTCGAAGCTACCGCGGCGTTTCGAGGCGGCTCATTCGGTCGTCTGCTGCAATTGCTTCAGGAAGCGCGGCTGTCGCGTGGGCACTATCAGCGACTTGCCGATCGAGTCTCCGCGTGGTTCTTTCCTCTCATTACCGGCGTCGCCGCTTTGACGCTGATCGGTCACTGGAACAGTGGAATCGGTACAACTCTGCAGCATGCGCTCAGTGTGCTGCTGATTGCCTGTCCGTGCGCACTGGGACTGGCCACGCCGCTGGCGGTTTGGACCGCGCTCAGTACAGCCGTTCGTCATCAGGTTCTGTTTCGTAGTGGAGAAGCGATCGAGCGGCTGGCTTCGATAAACTCCATCTGCTTTGACAAGACCGGCACGCTGACAACCGGCCGTCCTCAAGTGCGGCATATGTGCGTGCTTGAAGACCATGATTCACAAGACATCCTGCCGTTGTGCGCCGTGCTGGCGAAGACGTCGACTCATCCGTTTTCTCAGGCCGTTGTTCGCTTTGTAGAAACATCCCCCGGGGCGAAACCGCTTAACGAAACCGCTCGACCGACGACCACTTCTCGCCGCTCTGTGGAATTGCAGACCGTGCGATCCGTGCCCGGCGGCGGTGTCCAGGCCACTCGAGCGGATGGCAGCTCGGTTCGTCTGGGCAGCCTGGAATTCGTCTCGGCCGATGCAGATATTCCGCCACGTCTTCGTCTGCGAATGGCGCATGCACTTTCCATTGCCGATCAGGAAGCGGCTTCGGTCGTGGCGGTCTCAGTCGGCGATCGCCCCGTCATTCTGTTTCTGCTGACGGAAACCATGCGGCCCGAAGCGTCTGCGGCAGTGAAGGAGTGCATGGAGATGAATCTTCCGGTGACGGTGCTGACCGGCGATCGATCGGCCAAGGCAGAACAGCTGCGACGTAATCTGCTGGACTGCCATGAAGTCGGGTGCCAGTGCAGTGCAGAATGTGCTGCGGCGCCACAGGATCATGAACACTCGGACGAGCATGACTATTCGCATTCAGCGTCTGCACCGGCTCCGGTTGCGACCAATCGTCTGAAAATTGAGTGTGATCTTCGACCCGATCAGAAGGTTGCTCATCTGCAATCCCTGCGCCAGAAGTGCCATTCCGTGGCGATGGTTGGTGACGGCATCAACGACGCACCGGCTCTGGCCGTCAGCGATGTCGGGATCGCCATGGGCTGCGGCGCCGATGTGTCGCGTGAGTCGGCTCAGGTGTGCCTGTTGAGCAACGATTTAAGTCGTATTCCGTGGGCGATCGAGTTGTCTCGGCGAACATGCTCGGTGATTCGGCAGAATCTGTTCTGGGCCTTTGGTTATAACTTTGGCGGCGTGGTTCTGGCGGCCATGGGAGTTCTGAATCCCGCCGTCGCCGCCGGTCTGATGATTGTCAGCAGCCTGCTGGTGATCTCGAACTCGCTGCGGTTGATGGCGTTTGCTCCACCGACCGATATGAACGAGCACTCAGAACCGGACGGCAGCGAAGACACTGGACTGACAGTTCCCAACACCTCCCGCCGGCCGCTGGCTCAAGGGAGCGACAGATAAAACACTTGACCCATAGTCGTTGTTCGCTCCGCGAACAAAACGGATTGCGGAGTACCACGATGCAGGCACATGGCGGCGTCACTCCATAACCCGAATTGTTAGCTCCGAGGCTGTGAACTTATACAGGTGGCAGCAAATATAGTCGCCTTTCGCTCCGCGAAAGCAGCGTTTACGTTCGCATCTTTCGCGGAGCGAAAGGCGACTATCATAAATTCACAACCGCGGAGCGAACAACGACATTTTCAGCGTACTCAAAACCATGTTTTCAAGCCTCACAGAATTTGCATTGATCTTTGTCAGCGGAGTCCTCGGCTCCGCGCATTGCATTGGCATGTGCGGCGGCATCGCGGCCACGATGAGTCTGGGAACGAAGTCCGTCGGAGCAGCGATCTGCCGCCAGGGCTGCTGGAGCCTGGGAAGAACTTTGACGTACATGTTTCTCGGCGTCGCCGCATCGGCTGTAGGTGCAAAGTTTCTTCGGTCTCAGGGTAACGCTGTCTGGCTGCAGGCCATGTTTGCGATCGTGGCCGGCATGCTGCTGGTGGTTCAGGGACTGCATGCGGCAGGCTGGTTGAAATGGCGTATCCGTCGACAAAACGGCCTGCCCTGCATCACCACCACCGTCTTTAGTCAGTTCTTCCGAGGCGGCTCGCTGATCAGCGTCTTCATCGCCGGTCTGGTCACAGGTTTCCTGCCGTGCGGTCTGGTTTACAGCTTTCTGGCTCTTGCCGCCAGCTCGGCCAGCGTAGCCAAAGGAGTGCTGATCATGCTCAGTTTCGGGCTGGGAACGATCCCCGTGATGCTGCTGACCGGGGCCGGGCTGTCGATGGCGACGATTGGCATTCGGAAAAAACTGATTCGAGTCGCCGGGATCGCGGTGCTTGTCACCGGCCTGATGACGACCGCTCGTGGCATCGGGTTCGCTTCCAGTCTTCGCACAAACAATCCCGTGCAGCCATGCCCGCTGTGTGTCTCGCCGGAAGCCACAGTGCAGAAATGACACGGCCTCAAATCTCAAATCTCAAATCTCAAATTCCCCCACCGACTAACGTTAAAAGTCCTGACGCATCAAATACACGCAGCCGACCGTCAGCATGACCACGATGAACGCCAGATTACTCAGGAAGGATTTGCGTACATCAAACGTCACTCGCTGCTGGCTCAGGTCTTCGCTCATCGCGTTGGCGGAAGAACCGGAATTTTCCCCGACGATTTCCGAGTTCTCACCGGTCACCAGATAACGGACCATGTTGTTTACTTCGGATGGTTTCGGCAACAGCCTGTACAAGGGCAGCACGGCGTAGTCATACACGTCGTATGGCCAGGCGGACTGACCCTTGAGACTTCTCACGGGCGCCGACGCACCGTATTCGTAGAAGCTGATTGTTCGCCGTCCGTCGGCCACCATCAGGCGACCAGACGCATCAAATCGAATGGCCGACACGCGACCATTTTCCTGAGGCGTCCAGTCAACGAATGATTTTTCTCGCCCCCCGAATGTGACAATCTTTCCGCTGTGTGTCAGCACGACACCCCAGCTTCCATCCGTCGCGAATTCTGCAAATCGTGGCTTCTCGCCGGTCGGCAGATTCATTTCTGCAATCGTGTCGAGTGTTGTGCGATCCAAAGCCCTCACGGTTCCGTCGGCGGACGCATACAGCACAAATTCCCCACCGCTCGCGACGATGGCGGACTGAGGCGGATCGAATGTTCGAGTCGCTCCGGCGGTATATTTCCCATCGGCTTCTCGATTCTGCACGGACAACGTTCCATGGTCCCAGTACACCAGCGAATCATTGCCCAAATTGAATGCCACCGCCGCATCGCCTCTCAGCGGCCGCGTTTCTCTGGCGGCCAGAATTTCAAAAGCCTGCGATGGCGGTGCATTGAACAGTCCGAAAGGCATTCGTTTGAAGAAAGCCTGCGTCTTCTTGACTTGATCAGAGACTCCAATAAACCGGTATACCGATCGAGTGCCCGGCAGAATCATCTGGCCGTCTTTGTTCACGAACACACCGAACACAGGTTCCGGTGTGGTGGTTTCGATTTCTCGAATGTAGTCATTGTCTTCGGCGCCGGTGAAGAGAGTACCCGGGGCCGCGTCGCCAAAGCGAGAGGTCTCCGATTGTACTGCGACAAGTTTTGATCCATCCTCGTTCATCACAATTCGCGGACGGATGCCTTTGAATTGCAGCTGCTGTAACAGCCGCAGCAGCGAGTTGCCTCGCCCGTCGTCACAGGCTGTTTTCCAGTCAGCCGCTTCTGAATCCCACCGACGTATCTTTCGAGCACCATCAACGACAAAGACTTCATCGCCGGCGGCAGTGACTTCAATAATCCTTTGAGTCTGAAAATATCCGTCAGTCATGAAGCCATAGACGGCCCCGGTTGTGGTGACCACAATCCAAAACAGCACGACCAGAATCAGCGAGACTGTCGGGTTCTTCCAGATCACGCCAGCCAGAGCAGACACGGAAAAATAGACGGCGAACAGAAACACATACAGAGGAATGCACAGCAGAAGCTCGGGTCGCCACAGCCCAAACCGAGCCCACAGCAGCAACCAGATTCCGGTGACCAGCACAGTGGCGCACAGCAGAGTGAATGCACAGCCGCCGAAGAACTTTGTAACGAACAAGACTGATCTGCGAATGGGTTTGCTGAGCAGCAGAGAGATCTCGCCCGGTTCGAATGTTCTTGGAATGATGGAGGCCGTGATTAGCAGCGAGCTGAAGACTCCAAAGAAACCGAGGAACACAGAGAGTATCACGATCGTGGTTTCGTCGATCAGTCGTTCAGTCTGCGAAGGCGCTCCTTCCAGCGGACCGAACAGGACCATCGTCCCATACGACAACGACACAGACAGGTCACCCTGCACGTCCATACTTTGCGGGAACGCACGAGCCAGTCGTTTGAGATTTTTTGCGGCAAGTTCTTCGACGGGCAATGATGCCGCGTCAGCCGCTTTCAATGAGTCATCCATTTTGACGGAAGCCCAGGCCTCCGCCTTGTAAAACTCTGGCTTCTTGAGCTGCTGATTGATGACGTCCAGAACTTTCGACTGCAGACGACCGGGCCGCGGCGGTCCGTGTCGATCGGCGGGCTGTGCAGCGACCGGTGCTTCGGGATTGATCCATTCGTTGACGTTCTTTTTCTGGTCGTCCGACAGCAGAGTCCACAAATGTCCGGCAGCAGTGTCCGGGGCGGCCTTGCCTTCGGCCAGAGTCCTTAAAAAACGCTCCGTGTCGACCAGTTCAAACGGACGCAACTGAGTGCTGGTGGCAGTCTTGAATCCCAGTGGCGAAAGCGCAAGCAGGACGACAACGATTGTGGCAAGGGCGATCCACAGGATTCGAGAGGCCGCGGCTTCGCGAAAGGAATCAATCAAAATGGCAAGACAGGCTCTCATAATGCGGCAGCTCCGACGAGTCCAATAAACACTTCTTCCAGAGTCTGCTCGCGCCTCGCGAGTCGCCAGATGCTGATTCCCGACTGACGCAGGCGATCGACCAGTGCATCAATCTCCGACTGGCTTCCCAGTCGCACGTCTGCCTCAAATGCGCCGGGCGTGACTTCGCGAACTGTGGCTCCGGCATAAGCCCCCACAACATTGCGAATCACGGCTTCATCGCCGGTCAGTTGCAGCAGCACAGGCGCGTCTTTCAAAGCCACTGTCAGCTCTTTGACGCTACCCGTCTTTAGCAGTTTGCCGTGGTTCAAAATCGCAACGCTGGTGCAGATGAGCTCAATTTCCTGCAGCAGATGACTGTTCAGAAAGATGCTGTGTCCTTCTGACGCCAGTTGCTTCAGAACGTCGCGAATCTCTCGTCGACCGACCGGATCTACGCCGTCCGTGGGTTCATCCAGAATCACCAGCTTCGGTCGATGAAGCATGGCCTGAGCCAGTCCCAGACGCTGAAGCATTCCCTTCGAATACCCGGCGACGCGTTCTTTCTCGCGCCCTTTCAATCCCACAAGATCCAGCAGCCGAGTTCGCTCGGTTCGGATCCGTGATAGCGACATACCGCTCAGACTGCCGTAGTACTCGAGCGCCGTGTTGGCGGTCAGATGACGGGGGATGCGGTGGTTCTCGGGAAGGTAGCCGATCTCACGTCGAGCGTTCATTGAGCCGGCATCGTGCCCGAGGACTTTCGCGCTTCCGCCGGACTTGCGAACAATGCCGAGCAGGATCTTGATCAACGTGGTTTTACCCGCGCCGTTGGGACCCAGCAGGCCATAGATCTCGCCGCCGGGCACCTGCAGGCACACATCGTTCAGTGCCTGAAACGACTTCCTTCCCAACAGTCCTCGACGATAACGCTTCGAGACATGGGCGGTCTCTATCACCGGTTGCGAAGGATCGCTCATACGGGCATTCTTTAAAATTGAACTCAACAGCAACGATCGGTGAAAGCGACGGACGATTCGTGAGCAGTTCGCTCACCGAAGACCATCGCTTGAATCCTTTTTCAGAAAGAATTCAATTCTCGCAAATGGACCAAAGGCGAACACGCAGATCTGGACGGATCAGGGGCAAACTCGCATCAAGGCCGCACTCGCAGTGCGATCTCACGAGCTTCCCGAGCGGCGGCGGTGATTTCCGGCCATCGTTCGGCATCGATCCTATCTTTCTTCGCCAGCCACGAGCCACCGACAGCGATGACGTCCGGATCCTTCAAATAGTCGGGCAGGTTGGAAGTTGTGACGCCACCCAGCGGAATGTATTGCAGGCCCAGATGAGCATACGGGGCTTTGATGCTGCCCAGCATATTCAATCCGCCACTGGGTTCGGCCGGAAAGAATTTGAGTTCGCGACATCCGCACTGCACGGCGACATCAACATCCGTTGGCGTCATCACTCCCGGCGCGAACGGAAGGCCCTTCTCGATCGCGTACCGAATAACCGTGGCATTTGTTCCCGGAGCGACTCCGAACGCTGCACCGGCCGCCAGCACCTGATCGACCTGTTCCGGGAAAATGATCGTGCCGGCTCCTGCCATCATCTCGGGCACTTCGCTCGTGACCGCTCGAAGACAGTCCAAAGCGGCTGACGTCCGCAAAGTCAGCTCCATAATGTCGACGCCGCCGGCGAGCAGTGCATGGGCCAGTTTGACCGCGCGTTTCGGATCGTCCACCACAAGGACGGCGATGACGCTGGTCCTGCGAAGACGGGCCAGAGCGTGGTCAGAGAAGAGCGATTTCATGAACATCTTTCGAGAAGTCAGCCACGAAGAGAAATATGCAATTCTCGCCGACGAAGCGGCAAGGCTATGAACGCATCACTAACTTACAATTTCCTGAATCACTTTGCCGGCGACATCGGTTAACCGAAAGTCTCGGCCTGCATAACGGAATGTCAGTCGTTCGTGATCGATTCCCAGCTGATGCAAAATTGTGGCATGCAGATCATGAACGTGAACACGATTGTGAACAGAACGGAATCCGAAATCGTCCGTTTCACCGTACGTCATTCCGCCCTTGATTCCACCACCAGCCATCCACGTTGTGAAACCGTAATGATTATGATCACGGCCATTGCCATTTTCAGAGGTCGGCGTTCTACCGAACTCGCCGCCCCACAGAATGAGGGTCTCATCCAGCAGGCCACGCTGTTTAAGATCTGTCAGTAAAGCCGCGATTGGCTGGTCGATATCGCGTGCCAGATTCTTCGTAGCCTCGGTATGGTTGCTGTGAGTGTCCCACGGCTGGCCGTCGCCGTAATAGACCTGCACAAATCGAACTCCACGTTCGCTTAAACGTCGGGCCAGCAGACAACCGTTCGCAAAATGTCCGGTCCCGTACTGCTCGCGAGTTGTCGCGGTTTCCTTCTGCAGATCGAATGCATCCGTCGCCGTGAACTGCATGCGAAAAGCAGTTTCCAGCGCCTGAAGTCGACCTTCCAGCTGTCCGTCGGGACCTGATCGATCCAGATGCAGGCGATTGAGCTGACTCATCAACTGCACCTGCGACGCCTGAGACTCGCGAGATGCGGAACTGTGCCGCAAATACGGAATCAGCTTGTCCGGTACTGGATTGGAATGATTGATAAACGTTCCCTGGTGAGACCCGGGCAGGAAAGCGCTGGTCCACAGGATGGAAAAACGTACCGGCTTGCCAGGGCACAACACGATGTAAGCGGGCAGATCTGAGTTTTCTGAACCGAGTCCATACGAAAGCCACGATCCCATGCTTGGCCGCGTGGGCAGAATCGTTCCGTTGTTCATCAGCAGCAGAGCAGGGCCGTGGTTGGGGTTGTCCGTGTGCGTCGAACGAATGATGCACATGTCGTCGATGCACTTTGACGTGAGCGGCAAAAGTTCGCTGACGGGAACTCCGCTTTCCCCGGCAGGCCGAAATCGAAACGGCGATGGCAACAGACCGGCCGTGCGTCGTTCGGTTCGGAAGTCGGCTGCGGGCGGTCGCTGGCCGGCGAACTTAAGCAGGTCAGGTTTCGGATCAAAGAAATCGCCCTGAAACGGACCGCCGTTCATGAACAAATGAATGACGCGTTTTGCTTTCCCTGGAAATTGCGACGGCAGCAGATCTCCGATGGCCCGACTTCCCGAAAGAGCCGAGCTGCCGAGTGCTGAGAGAATTCCCAGAGAGCCCGCGCCGCCGCCCATGGCTTGAATCATGTCCCGCCGCGAGACCGGAATCTCGCTGCCGATTCCCAGCGTTTGGTTTGGATTCATATTTACCTCGGAGCATGTCAGAGCAAGGTCGTCGGTCGCTCGTGATGCCGATTGAACACGCAATCAGCCGTGTCACTATGGTAGTCAGAATGCCAAAATGTTGAAATTGGATGAGCGGGCAACTTCACGGATCTCGGTTTTTCCTCGCAAAAACGTCCAAAAAATGGGGCTGACTTACTTTTACCAAATTGCATACACTCCGGCAGTTGTTGCCGCAGGCGGTCGGTTCTGAACTGGCCCGAAGGAACGCGGCAGAGTGCCGAAGAGCTCTTTTTTTCTAATTGGACGGAGTAGCAGGGATGCATCAAGGAACCTTTCGCAAGCACGACTGCGCAGTAAAAGATCGTGGTTTGGCGCTGTGGGAAGGTGCTCTTCGAGCACGTTTGTCAGAAAGCGTTCGCGGAACGCAGTTGGTTATGCTGGCCAGTCTGACCTGTGGCCTGTTGGTCACCTCCACGGCCCGCGCTCAGGCACAAAAGCCCAGTGCAGAAGTACTACTGAAAAACTATTTGCCATCGCAGAAGGGCGTTGACTATGACACTCCGGAAGCGGCCGATCTGGCCAAGTGTCAGGTCACTCTGGAGAAAGGCAGCTATGTCGTAACCGGTCCGGCCAACGAAGTGCTGCGTCGGTTCACGGATTCCAACGGTGACGGTGCTCCTGACATGTACCGCTATTACCATCTCGGTCTGGAAGTTTATCGCGACATCGATACGAACGGTGACTACAAGGCCAAAAAGAATACCAAGCCCGATCAGTTCCGCTGGATGAACTGGGGCGGAACTCGCTGGGGAGTCGATCAGGATGAAGATGGCCGAGTCGATTCGTGGAAGGTCATCTCCGCACAGGAAGCCGCTCGCGTGGCCGTCGAAGCGTTGATCAATGACGACGTGCAGGCGTTAAGCACTGTCATGGTCAATGATGCCGACGTGCAGGCTTTGCGTCTGCCAGCACCTGTGGCAAAGCAGATTCAGGAGTCGACCGCCGATCTGAGTAAAAAGGCACAGGCCGCGATGGCAGATTCGAAAATATTGAATGCCAAGAGCCAGTGGGTTCGATTTGACCCACCGTTGCCTGGGCTGATTCTCGCCGATGATCTGGGCGCCGCTCGCGATGTCATCGTCTATGAAAACGCGATGGCCTACATCCAGAACGGGGAGAAGCTGGAATTGATCTCCGTTGGCGAAATGGTTCAGATCGGTGAGACATGGAAGCTGCTGCAGGTTCCGGCGCCGATGGACATGAACGGCAAGACCGTGGTTCAAATTGGCGGAATTCTGATGCAGCCTCGAACGGGTGCCGCAGAATCCAGCCCGGAATCGCCATCAATGTCGGCGGAGATGCAGAAGCTGCTGGCTGAATTGCAGAAGATCGACGAGAACAGCCCGAAGCCCGACGCGACGCCTAAGGCATTTGCAGACTACAACGTGCAGCGTGCGAATGTCAGTGAAGACCTCGTCAAGATGTCTCGCAACGATGAGGAACGTCAGCAGTGGATTCAACAGATGACGGACAGTCTTTCTACTGCGACGCAGTCAGGACTTTATCCGGATGGCTTGCCACGTTTGCTCGCATTGCAGGAAGCCGCAAAGTCCAATCAGGCTCTGCTGGGATACATCTTCTATCGCCGACTGATGGCTGAATACGCCGTGCGACTGAAGAACGACGAAAAGGTCGCCCCGGCTGATGCCGCAAAGGCCCGAGACGCGACGCAGAAATGGTGGTTCGAGCAGTTGGAAGCGTTCGCTCGCCAGTGGCCAAAATCAGATGACGCCGCCGATGCGGTCGTGCAGCTGGCGATCAGCTACGAACTGATGGGACGTATCGACGATGCCAAGGCCTGGTACGCTCAGCTGGCTAAGAATTATCCAGAAACCGAAGGCGGTGTGAAAGCTTCGGGAGCTCTCAAGCGTCTGACGTTGACGGGCAGGAAACTACAGCTGGCCGGAAAGAATCTGCAGGGCCAGCCGGTCTCGTCAACTCAGTACGCTGACAAGGTGACACTGGTCGTGTTCTGGGCGTCTTATGCTCAGCCGTTCACAGACGACCTTCCAGTGATCAAAGCGGTTTACGAAAAGCATCAGAAGGCAGGCTTTGAAATTCTCGGCGTCAACATGGATGCGGACACTGCGGCAGTGGCTGCCTATCTGAAACAGCACGGCGTCACCTGGCAGAACCTGCGTGACACTCCAAAAACAGAAGGTGCTCAGCCGGGTGACTTCGGATTTGGAATCGTCTCCGTCCCGACCATGTTCATCGTCAACAAAGACGGCACTGTGGAAGGCGGCATCACGACGAGTAACCTCGACTACGCTGTTGATACGCTGATCCAGGGTAAGAAGCTGGAAGTCACTCCGCCTGCTGAAGGCGAGACAGAAGCTGAAGCCACAACCAAGCCTGAAGCGAAGGGACGTTCAACGGCCGAAAAGAAGAAGAATATTCAATAGCCAGAACGGTTGCTAAGGATTGCTGAATCGAAGAAAAAAAGGACGGGCTCTGGCCCGTCCTTTTCTCGTTCCAGGAAGCAACTTCTCCACCACCAGACGTCTGCGTTCCGCGACGTGTGGACGGACTGTTTCATTACGCTGGCTGACATCAAGGCAGATGTCCTCGCACCGCATTCAGCGAGAATGTCGAGTGTTTTCCCGCGAATTACGTTCGTATTGCATGAATTTCCGGAATCACCCTATCATGCGTTGTGAATTATGGCTCAATCGCCACTAAAACGAGCACATGGAGGGCTCGATGAACGCAGGAAGCTCACGAAGAACTTTGACCGCACTCGAGATCGCGGAGATTCTGGACGCTGAAATCCTGGGCGATCCGACGCGTGCCATTGACGACGTAGAAGTTGTCGATCGCGCTTCCGAGTCCCAGCTTAGCTTTGTCGGTGACGCAAAAAATGTGTCCCGCGTGAAGCTCTCTAAATCAAAAGTCATTGTCGCTCCGATTGCCGTTCGCAACGACCTGCTGGCGTATACGGACCGCACGTTTCTTCTGGTTCCGCAGGCGGAAACTGCTTTCCTGTCCATCGCCGGACTTCTGCGTCCTCTGGCCGGACGAGCACGGATCGGCATCTCGCCCCAGTCCGTTGTCGATCCGACAGCCCACATTGGAGCAAACACAAACATCCATCCGTTGGCTGTGATTGGACGCAACGTATCCGTCGGCCACAGTTGCGATATTCATGCGGGGGTTGTGATTGGCGACAACTGCCAACTGGGCGACAACGTCACAATCTATCCAAACACAGTTCTGTACAACGGCATGATCATTGGCAACCATGTCATCATTCATGCGGCTTGCGTCATTGGTGCGGATGGCTTCGGCTATCGCTTTGTGAACGGCGGTCACGAACGATTGCCTCACTATGGCACCGTAAGAATTTGCGACGACGTTGAAATCGGAGCGGGTACGACGATCGATCGAGCGAAGATCGGCGAGACCATCATCGGCTCTGGTTCACGCATCGACAATCAAGTCATGATCGCCCATAACTGCCGCATTGGACGTCACAATCTGATCGTGTCGCAGGTCGGATTCGCCGGATCGGTTTCGACTGGCGATTACGTTGTGTGCGCGGGACAGGTCGGCATCGCCGATCATGTCCATCTCGGCGACGGTGCGATCATCGGAGCCAAGGCCGGAGTTCATCGGGACATGCCTGGCGGCCAGTCTTATCTGGGAGCTCCCGCAGCGCCAGTGGCAGAAACGACTCGCCAGCTGATGGCGCTTCGGCGACTGCCCGAGATCCGGGATACCGTAAAAAAGATGGAGAAGGAACTGCAAGCCTTGAGAAATCGCCTGCAGCCCATCCCCACTGAAGAATCCACTCAAGCCTCTGAATCGGCTGCGGCCTAAGTTTCCACTGACCATCAACCAGTGTCGTTTCAAAGACTGCCTCTGCCCATTCCTGTCAATCAGTTGTTCGGACGTTGTGTAAACAATGGAATGCTCTGACTCAAACTCCGATATCCTGCCATTTGTGCGACCGACGGGCATTTCGGCCGCAGATATCATGGCGTTGGAACAGAGTCCACCGATGCGACTTGGACTCCTCGCCGGTGCCGGAGAATTTCCCATTCGCTTTGCTCGCGCTGCACGGAATGCCGGACACTATGTTTACGGTCTGGGCGTCGCTGGCATGGCTTCCGACGAACTGTATGACGCGTGCGATGAATTTCGATACGCACCGCTGGCAAGATTTGGAAAGGCCATCAGGCTGTTTCGCAAAGCTCAGGTGAAACGAATTATCATGGCGGGAAAGATAGAGAAGACCGTTCTCTTTCATCCTTTCCGATGGCTGCGGCTGATGCCCGACTTGCGCACGATCCATATGTGGGTCCGCTATGCCAGCAAAAACAAAAAAGACGACACGCTGCTGCTGGCTGTGATTCGTGAGTTTGAACGCGATGGTTTGATCTTCGATTCTGCCTTGAAATATTGCCCGGAGCTACTTGTGAAACACGGATTTCTTACCAGCCGTCGCCCTTCGAACGCTCAGTGGAAAGACATTCGTTTCGGCTGGGAAATGGCTCGCGAAATGGGCCGTCTTGATATCGGCCAGACAGTGGTGATCAACGACACAGCCGTGATTGCGGTGGAAGCGATTGAAGGCACTGACCGTTGCATCCGTCGTGCCGGCGAACTGTGTCGACGCGGTGGCTTTACTGTAGTGAAAGTCGCGAAGCCCAATCAGGATATGCGGTTTGATGTGCCAACCATCGGCGCGGACACGATCAAGACGATGCACGAATCAGGCGGCAAAGTCCTTGCGATTGAAGCCGGTATGACCATCATCATCAATCCCGAAGAAGTGGCGTCCATCGCCGATAAGCTGGGGATTGCCATAGTCGCGGTCAATTCCGAAGAGCTGGCTCTGCTGGCGGCCGCGTAACTTCCCTTGTGACAACGGCAATACCCGGCAGCGTGTTGACCAACCTGCGTCGGACCCTTGCGATCGACGATCTATAAGATGAATTCCAAGACAGGCAGTGTCATGATCAAAACTTTTCAATTGTTCGCAATGGCCCTCGTCCTGCTGCTGCCGACCATCGCTTCCGTTGTATCGGCTCAGCAACCCGCGCCCGCTGCTGAGCCCGCTGCAGACCCGAGGATTGGGAAGAAGATTATCGTCAGTCGTGCCGGGGCGGAGATGCGAACTCCGGATGGCGTCGTCTGGCGTGGCTATCTGGGCGAAGTTTTTACCGTCTTGCTCACGAATGGCGAGTGGCTGTGGATTAACGAAAAGGGCGGCTGGCTCTGGGAAAAAGAAGCCGTCTTTTATGACACCGCTATTCAGGAACTGACGGCCCGAGTGAAGAAGTCCAATTCCGCTGAAGACTATCATCTTCGCGGAGTAGCTTATTTGGCTCATCTGGAATACGACAAAGCCATCGCCGACTTTTCCGAAAGCCTTCGCACGTCACCTCGAAATCCCGGCGCGCTGAACAATCGAGGTCAGGCCAACTATCTGAAGGGCGACTATCGAGCGGCGATAGTGGACTTTTCCTCAGCCATTTTGATGGATCCGAAGAACTTCCTCGCCATCAACAATCGAGCACTCGCCTACATTGAGACAGAGGAATACAAACTCGCTCTGAATGATCTTCAGAGTGCTTTAACGCTGGTTCCGGAATATCCGGAGGCATTGAACAACCGCGGCATTGTGCACCAGAAGCTGGACAAGCTGGACGAATCCATTGCCGACTTCACGGCGGCTTTGAAGATCGATCCGAAGTACACCGATGCTCTCGGCAATCGTGCGTACACGTGGCAGTTAAAGAAGGATTTCCCCAGGGCAATCGCGGACCTTGAGATGGCCATGAAGCTCAGCCCGACCTCGTTTGAAGCGACCAACGACTTGGCATGGCTGCTTGCGACGACGCCGGAAGATTCCATTCGCAGCCCCGCACGAGCCCTGGAGCTTGCGAAAATGGCCTGCGAAATTTCTGGCTACCAGCAATGGAATACACTCGACACGCTGGCCGCAGCTCATGCAGAAAACGGGGAGTTCGATAAGGCGACCGAATGGCTGGGAACGGCGATCACCAATGCTCCGGAAAAGGAAAAGGCAAGACTTCAGAGTCATCTGGATCTCGTCACGGCAAAGATGCCGATTCGCCAATAAGAACCGCGACCAATCGGCGAAGCAGTCGATTCAGAATCGCAGATAAAAGTCGCGAGTCAGCTGCATGAACTCCGCTGAGTACTCATGCCGGGTCTCGGATTCCACGATCAGTTCCGAACGCTCATAAGATTCGCTCGGTGGACTCGGACGAAACTGCAGCAGCACGCGTTTGGCCGGCTTGCCCGCGTTGGGCAAGACGTGGCAACATCGACTGCAATGAAGATCTCCCTGACTGGCTAAGCCAACAAATGCATCGCGTTGCTTGGCAGGCAGGATGATGCAAAAGTCTCCGCCGGGCGTGATCAATCGTCTGACGGCGGAGATCAGGTCTGCACTGCTCAAGGATGGCGTATGCCTTGCGAGAGCACGACTTTCCAGCGGTGGCTTCAGCGAGTCCACGAACCATGGCGGATTCGAAACGATCAGCGAATACTTTCCGCTGTGATTCGGCAACCGCGACCAGTCGCTGATGTCTGCACACGGGGCCTGAAGTCGTGTAGCCCACGGGCTGTTTGCGAAGTTCTCCGCGGCTTGCTGACATGCGGATGGCTCAAATTCCACGGCGTCGACATTCGCGCTGGGAAACCGCTGGGCCAGCATGAGAGCGATCAGGCCGGTCCCTGTGCCAATGTCCAGAATATGCGTCGGGGTCTGAGCCAGTGCCCATGCCCCGAGCAAAATTCCGTCCGTTCCCACTTTCATGGCGCAGCGATCCTGCTGGATCGCAAACTGCTTGAATCGAAACGGTGTCATAGACGTGCTTTTACTCGGGCATGACAGTATCGCCAATCGACTGACGGAACGAGCGTAGCAAAATTCCGCCGGTCTTGTCTGTTTTAGAATCCCGAAGCACCGTTTGACTGAGTCATACGTTACAAATACCGAAGTTCGCTGATCATTGGTGCGAACATTTTCACCGTCTGTTGGGTCATCGCCCCATGCTTCACGTTAACGATCGTATCCAGATTCCCGACACCGAATTCCAACTGGCGTACGCGCGCAGCGGAGGACCTGGCGGCCAGAATGTGAACAAAGTCAGTTCCAAAGCCCTCATGACGTGGGACATCACGAATACCGATTCGCTGCCGGCCGATGTGAAGGAAAGATTTCTGGCCCGCTATGGCCGACGAATCACAAAAGAGGGATTCTTTCAAATCACCAGTCAGCGATATCGCGATCAGGCGCGCAACGTGGAAGACTGCCGATTTAAGCTGGTCGAATTGATCGTTGCCATCGCCACGCCGCCAGTGAAACGCAAAGCGTCAAAGCCATCGCGGGGAGCTCGGCAGCGCCGTCTCAATGAAAAGCACGTGCGTTCTGACCGCAAACAGAATCGCCGCCCCCCGGGAATGAGCGATTAAAAAAGATTTCACTGGCCGCCTCTGGCAACGCACTGCAGGATCGCCTCTTCAAGGCAGCGAACCTCCGCGGGATCACTAAACAGTACGCGTGATGCCGCATCGATCTTCTGCGAGACGCTCTTCCGAAACTCGCGATCGGCGCCCAGTCGCGTTGCCAGTGAGATATATTCGTCCTGAGAATGGACCACGCAGTCCATCATCTTCATCTTGCGATACAGGGCCGACGTAATTCGGCCTCGCAGAAATGCGCTTGGCAACGTCACGACAGGCGTCCCCATGGCCAACGCTTCATAGCTGCTGTTGCCCCCGCCAAAATGAAGCGGATCCAGCATCACATCGCATTCATGCAGAAGACTGAGATACTCCGTGTGTGCGATTGCCGGAATAAACAGGACCTGACTGCTGACACGTCCGAGCGTTTTTTCCCAGCGACTCTGCAACCGGATCGTCCATTCCGGAACGCGTCCTTCGATCACGATCAGCACCCCGTTGGGATCAGCCTCAAGTATTCCCCGCAACACCATGTCATCATCCGGATGAAACTTGAACAAAGACTGCGGGCATGCATACAAATGTCGGTTCCCCGGCAGCCCGAGTCGTTTGCGAATCGAAGCCGTATTCGGCGGAACCAGCGGGCGTTCATAGTAGGTCCCGGTCAGCGGCATGCGGATCAACTGTTCGGTGTAGTGATCCTGGGATGATTCGTCGTCCAGCAGTTCGCTCGACAAAAAGTAATCCATAAATTCACTGCCCGTGGTTTCCGGATGCCCCCATGTCACGCACTGCACAGGCGCCATGCGAGAACTTGCCAGCGTAGTACTCAACGCATCCATACCCACATCGGCAAAGATCAGAACATCCAGTTTCAGATCCGCCAGCAATTTGATCGCGGCCGTAACATCTCGAGGAACCACGACGAATTCATCTGCAGCAGATTCAAAGCGATCAGAAAACTCATCGCTGCCGCCACCCGTCGAGCATACGGTGACATGAAATCGGGAACGATCAAGCTGTTCCAGTCGGCCAACATTCAATCGGCCAATCGTATGATTGCGAAAGTAGGCCGACAAAAATCCGACTCGAACCAGGCCACCTTCCGCACGTCCGGCACTGGACCTGCGACCGCTGCCAATTGCGTCTCGACCACGCACAATGGAGCCTCGAAGCTGCATGATCGACCGATCGTTCAGACCCTGATAAGGCCAAAAGAAGGATGTCGGAACCAGCAGCCGAGAAGCATCAACCACCACGCCCTTGAGCGACATATCCTGCAGGACAGATTCCTGCTCGTGTCTCCATCGCTGCAGTTCTTCGGTCGACTGATAAACGACGGGCAGGACTGACGCAGCCAGCAGTCCGTTGAGCGGCGAAGGATCCAGCGACAACAGTTCGCGATACACGTCGCGAGCCCGTTCGGGATAGCCCTGATTGAAGAGCACGTAACCCAGATTCTGCCTCGCCGCGGTCATCTTCGGATCCGCGGCGAGCGCCTTTTCGTAACAGGCGATCGATTCGGACTGACGATTCTGGTCCTGCCGCAGATTGCCCATCGCGATCCACGCGGAAGCGTCCTCCGAATGTTGCTGCAACCACTCTTCCAGTTTGATCTCGTGAACACTCTTTGACGTGATCGTGGACGAAGCTGAGGCCGTCGTTGCGGCCGACGTTGCGGCCGTCGCAGCCGGAGCGATTCGGGCCGGCGCTTCGATCGAGCCTACTGCGTCGAAGAACCATGGTGAGCGAAGTGTCACGGCGGGAACTGTCCCCGGTGGCGGCACGATCCAGACATCGTGTTCACGACCGTCGGAACTGGCTCCGGCCACATAAGGACATGCAGCGCCGGCAGCGACTTCCACCGCGAAGATTTCGGTGACTCCGGACAGAAACTGAAACACGGCGACCGTGCGGCCGGTGATGAGATCTACCACGCCAACGCCGCATTTTAGCTGGTCGCGATGTTCGGCAATGGGGACTCCGCCGAACACCGACGTTTCACGAATGCGAGACAGTCCGACAAATGCAAACTGACCGAGAAAGCTGAGTCCTCGAGTGTAGCCGGGGAATGTTTCAATCGTCTCAAAAACGCCGGTGGCCGGATCAACGGTACACAATGCACCGCGGCCGGAATCCAGTACCCACAGCTTTCCATTGTGCCAGCGTGGCGAGTGCGGCATGGCAAACCCACGAGCGATAGTTTCGCCCGATTCAACATCGATCACCACGCCGCTGGTGGCTTTTGTCGACCGCCAGCCAGCTGCGGAGTCAGTTTCTGACATCGCAGTGACCGAACGTGGTTTGCCCTGATCCATCGCCAGGCCATTCAGATGGCATCGGTCCTGATCGGCCAGCTGACTGATAAAGCGTGGCTTCCAGCGAGGTACGAAGCTGTAGTCTTCGTGGAGCGTGCAGAGACACGAGAACAGCGTGTTGACGACCCACAGTCCTGCGGTGCCCCACGCCAGATCATGTCCATGAATACTGCCGGTCCATGTCGAAGTGCGGGGCACATAGCAAACGTCCCACGTGCCTTTGGGTTCAACGGAACCGGCGACGTCACGGTTGCCAACCAGAAAATTCATCTGTTTGCGAGTTCCGATGGCCAACTTATCTCCGGACACGGCAAGCCCCATCGGCTGTTCGTAACTGGAGAAGGTAATCTTCAGCTCACCATTGTGAATGCCCAGTACCAGTAACTTGCCAGCCTGATAGGTTGTGACCATCAGCGAAGCTTTGAGATGGCCGAGGATCTCCGCAAGGACAGGCGTAAATTCGTAGCGCACCTCCAGATGTTTTTCTGCGGTGCCGGAACTTTCGTCAACAGAATTCGTCATGCAGAGCCTCGACGCAGCCATGAATTCGGAACAGGCAAATGTGCTTTAGAGCCGCTCGATGATGTCACTTTCAGAGAGCGATCACGAGTCTCGCAGTGCGGCTTTCGTGATCTTTTCACCAACCCGCTGCAGCCGTTCCACAAGTGCCACGGTTTTTAGCACACACAACGCCCCTGCCATACCAAACGCCGTGATGCCAGTGGTTTATTGACCGAAGCCAAGCTTGCCCAGCCAGCGGCGAGAGCTGCTTTTTGTGCGGCCTGGTTGTACGCCGGGATTCGTGAGTGACCCATCGGGATTCAGTAGCAGCCCGAGTTGTCGGGCGTTGCGTTCCATCAATATGCGAGAATGCTCAAGCTGATTGACTTGCCGAGCGATTCGAGCTCGTTCCAGCGATAGTTCCAGTTCGCCCATGCGTGCCAATTCTTCCATCTGCTTCAGCGTGTGCCGAACCTGCACGGCGAGTTCCTCTGGCAATTCCTTCGCCAGCGTGCGCAGCTGTTCGGGTGAAAGCTGGCCGGTCGCCTGATCCTGCTGTCGACGAATTCGTGCGATCAGCGTCGAGATGAATGTCTCTCGAGCACGCAGAGCTTCTCGCAATTCCTGATCCGACAGGGACTCAGGGTCCACTGCCTTTGGAATTTCTAAAGAGGGATCCTGTTCGGGAAGATGGAAGTGTCGATCCGAGCTCAGCTGAGTGACCTCGGGCAGTTTTTCCCCGGAACCATGTGAGGCCGAGACCGTCTCCTGATCACCAAAATCGTCATTGCTGATCATTTCGTCGCGAATCTGTTGCCACGACTGATTGACTGTGGACGCAGCGCTCTTCAGTTTAATCCCCGTGCCCGTCTTCGGAGCCGTGGATGTATTTTTCCCGGCAGACGTCGCATCCGGATCTGTCGAATGAATACTTCCTAACGTCGCGAGCGTGTCGATTTTGTGCAGCAGCCGTTCTTCAATTCCCGAGAACGCTCGCTCGAGACTCTCGGTAGAAACGTCCTGAGAACCGGAGGTCTGATAGATCATCTCCGTCAGAGTTCTGAGCACTTCGCTTTGCGCTGCAATGGCGGACGCCTGAGTGTTCTGGAGTTCGACGATTGAGTTTCGAAATTCCTCACGCAGGGCTTTTCCAAGTGTCTGCAGATCACCTCGCAGAACCGCAACAGCTGAACCCTTTTCGGCAGCTGTGGATTTCTCAACAGCTGTCGGCTTGACGACGACTTTTGCGATGGAAGAGTCTGACAGGATTTCTCTGGCCGCTTCAATCGCTGTCGGCATTATGTGTTCTCGCTGCACTGGTCTGGCAGGAGATGTGCTAGCGGCTGTTTCGCTACCGGCTGTTTCGCAGGCGGCTGGTTCACTTGAGGGAGCGTCGCCGTCTCCACTGCAATGAAAGTGATCGGAATCGACCGCAGCGGCAACGGCCTGCATCAGCGAATCCAGGCGGTTGTCGCCGGACGCGGGTCTCTTATTTCTGGACGTATTGCCAGAATCAGAGCCTGCGCCAGACTCACTGCGTGCAACAGACTCAGCTGGCACCAGCGGCTTGGCGTTCTTCTTCAGATTCTGAGGTTGAGGATCAGCGTGCCGACGAGACATAACGACCTCTGAGCTATGCAGGCATAGCCGGATAATACAGATCACAAGTGGTCCGGTCGTTTCGCCAGTTTGCCGAAGAATCGCAACTTGTCATGCATTCTGCAGGCTGATGAGAACTACCGTTCTGAAACAGTAGCTCAGGTTTTCTGCCCAGGATTGATGCAGTGCCGCACCCGCAGAGTTTCCGAAGGCCAGTTTTACGGACGATTCCGGTTGAACCGATTGGCTGTGCTGTTGCTGAATTGAAAATTGCCTATCATTCCGCCCACAGGAGACCGCTGCAGACGTTTCCGGGCAGAACTGCGAGACACATCATGGCACGTTTGATTTTAAAATCTGCGATCTTTTCTGATGGCAACATCCAGTTTTCCACTGGCGATTTGCCGGTATCGATCGGTCGCAGCCATCGCGCGGATATTACGATCAACGACCTGCTGCTCAGTCGCATCCATTCGGAAATCCGACTGTCGGAGAAAGGTGGATTTGAGATCGTCGACTGTGAATCGACAAATCTGACCATCGTGAATGATCAGGATATTGAAAGAGCCGTGTTGAAGACGGGCGACAGAATTCTGCTCGGAGATACTGAGCTGCTGGTTGAAATCGAAATGCCCGATATCGGCGTGCACGAGCGAACGACTCGTGAACTTCCGGTAATGCGACCTCCTGAGAATCCGTAAGTACCTATCGCTCCGACAGCGATTTTTGGAGAAATGTTTGTGTCACGAAAATGGACGTTCCACCCTCACGACGAATCTGCCATTCGGCGACTCTGCGGACAGCTGCGAATTTCCCCGCTGCTGGCACAGGTGCTGATTGCGCGTGGGTTTGGTGACGCCACGGCCGCTCGAGAATTTCTTGACGCAAAAATCAGTGACCTCCACGATCCATCCCAACTGCCCGGTATCGACAAAGCTGCCGAACTCATTGTGACCGCAATGAAGGACAAACGCCGCATCACGATCTACGGCGATTATGACGTCGACGGCGTGACCGGCACCAGCATCCTTTGGCATTGCTTGCAGCTGTGTAATGCGAATGTGGATTATTACATTCCCTGTCGCATGGAAGAAGGTTACGGTCTGAACAAGGCCGCCCTTCAGCAGCTGCACGAAGAGGATCCTCGTCGACTGGTCGTGTCAGTAGACTGCGGCATCGCCAGCGTGGCCGAAGCCGAACTGGCTCGAACCATCGGGCTCGATCTGATCATCACCGACCACCATCACATCGGCGCGACGTTACCAGATGCACTCGTCCTTGTGCATCCTCGACTGCCCGGTACCGAATATCCATTTGGAGAACTGTGCGGCGCCGGAGTTGCGTTCAAACTGGCGTGGGCGATTTGTCAACGACTTGGCGATGGCAAAAAGGCATCGCCCCGCATGCGTGAGTTCCTGAAGCAGTCGGTGGGACTTGCTGCCGTCGGGACTGTGGCCGACGTGGTTCCGCTGATCGGAGAAAACCGAGTCATCGTGCGGTACGGTTTGCAAAGCCTGCGCGAACAATCGTCGCTCGGTATGAAGTCGCTGATGAAGATTGCCGGCATGATGGAAAAGCCTGAAATCCGAGCCGACGACATCGGCTTCGGGCTCGGTCCTCGCATCAACGCAGCAGGACGGCTCGGACAAGCGAGGCTGGCCGTGGAGCTGTTGACGACGGAAGATTCTGAACGCGCTGGCAAGCTGGCCGAGTATCTGGATCAGCTGAACGACAATCGTAAGACTGTCGAACGGCGGATCTTTAAACAGGCCAGGGAAATGGTCGCCGAGAATCCTGATTGGGAGCAGCACAAAACATTGGTGCTGGCAAATCATGACTGGCATCCGGGTGTGATTGGGATTGTGGCCAGTCGCATGTGTGAAGCATTTGGAAAACCGACGATCATGATTGCCCTGCGTGATGATGGAACGGGTTCAGGCTCCGGGCGATCCTGGGCGGGCTTCGATCTCTATTCGGGACTGGCTTCGTGTCGCGACCATGTGCTGACTTTTGGAGGACATAAAGCGGCGGCCGGTCTGCGACTGAAGGCGACGGCAGTGAATGATGTGCGAACGACACTGGCTGCGTGGGCCGCCGAGAACTTTCATCCCAAGGCGGAAGACACTGAGTTGCGGATTGACGCGGAGGTTCTGCTGGCGGAAGTCACTTTGCCGGCCGTTCAGGAACTGGAGCGTTTGGGTCCGTTCGGCCAGGCAAATTCTCAGCCTCGTTTTGTGGCCAATCGTGTCGAGCTGGCGGAGCCGCCAAAGACCATGGGCGAAGGTGATCGTCATCTGGCGATCAAGGTGCGTCAGCAGGGAACCGTGATGCGTGCCATCGCGTTTAGTCGAGCAGAATGGGCCGACGAACTGAAGGCTCTGCAGAGCCCATTTTCGATCAGCTTTGCCCCGGTGATCAATTCGTTCCGCGGATTCAATAAGGTGGAATTGCAGCTGATCGACTGGAAACCAGCGTCCGCCGCGAAAGTTCCTGCGATGTGAGTGGCAGGAACAGATACAAGCTCGAAGCGCCAGCGAGTGAGTCCTTGCTTCCGATGTTTTTTTTGCTGTGAGACGAACGAGGTAGAGGGAGTTTCGGTTTACCCCGTGCTGTGTTTGATTTCACTTGTTCTTTTATGATGCCAGGGCCTTCAATGTTACTTGCTGTGGAAACATCCGGAATGCAGGGCTCAGTGGCCGTCAGCAACGGTTCACAGGTGTTGCTTGATCGATCACTGGAAGCCGGGCAGCGGAACGCGCAGTCGCTGGTTTCGGAAGTCGACCGAGTGCTCAAGGAGCTGCAGCTGGCTCCGCGGGATATCGAAACTGTGGCCGTCAGCATTGGCCCGGGAAGTTTCACAGGGCTGCGAGTGGGGCTGACATTTGCCAAGACATTCGCGTGGCTGAATAAGGCGTCGCTGGTCGCTGTGGATACTCTGCAGGCGATCGCCATGCGTGCTCCCGCAAACATTCCCGTGGTAACTGCGCTTGTCGACGCACAACGCGGTGAACTGTTCGCCGGATCCTACGCATTGGATGCCAGGTCCCAATCTCGCCGGTTGCTGGATTCGGTGCACGTGTCGACTCAGGAAATGCTGTCCACCGAGTTTCCTCTGACAGGTCCGGGGCTGCTGAAACTGCGGCCGGAAATTGCGGCCGGACATCAGTTACTCGAGGAATCTTTGTGGTCTCCGAATGCTCGTGAAGTCGCCATCCTGGGTTGGCAGATAGCGGAAAGCGGACAACTTTCGATTCCTGAAATGCTGGAACCTGTCTACATTCGGCTGAGCTATGCCGAAGAAAAGCGAGTTAAGGTTGAGCCCGCCAGTTAGCCAGGCTGTCACATCTTTTCACAGGACAATCGTGCATGCATGTTCCTGATGCTTAACGAGATGTGTTCAACCTCCTGAAAGTAGCACAAACGTTCGCAGTATTTCATCGCATGAAGTGCCTCAATCCGAATTGGCGGTACATCGGCTAACGGATTTGCGGGTGACAACAACTCGGGCGTGAATAGCTGCTGATCGGTATTACGATCGCCCAAAAATCTCCGGCGGTGCAGTTGTGTCGATTGTTGGCTGTGATGAACTTGCGGGGACCATCGAAGACTCCCGAGGAAAGCTCGGTAACGAATCGCCCATCCGTGATTACAATCTCAAGTCAGGCAAAACTCCTGAGGTGAATGCCGTTGGTAAATTGAGATTTTGAAAGGGGTGACGGCAAGATGTCGACTACCGTTCCACGTGAGTTCGAAGAATTTGTCGCGCACCGGATCGCGAGTGGCCGGTTTCGGTCAGCAGAAGACGCTGCCGCAGAGGCATTCGACCTGCTGCGGCGGCGAGAACAGAAACTGGATGCTCTGCGAGCAGAAATACAAATCGGCATTGATGACATCAAAGCCGGTCGAGTTTTTCCTCTGGATATCGAAGAGATAAAACGCCGTGGATACCAGCGGCTGGCCGCTGAAAAGTCAGGCAACACATGAGCTGTCTGTTAATCACCGAATCGGCTCAGGCGGACCTCGACCAGCTCTGATTGTTCATTGCCCGCGACAATCCTGGCGCGGCAGACCAGTTTCTCACTCGGCTGGTCAGCCAATGTCAGTCTTACGCAAACCAACCATGACTCGGGGAACGCCGACCAGAAATGGGTCCTGATGTACGATGTTTTAGCGTCGGTCATTATGTCGTCTTCTACCTCCCGCTGGCCGAAGGAATGCAAGTCGGTCGTGTGATTCACGGCGCGCGTGATGTTCGAAAATTGTGATTGTGAAGCGATGCCTCAACTGATCACCCGCCAACCCTTCACCCACGCTGATTCTCTTTGTGTGCAGTTGGCATTCTCCACTGGGGCAAATAAAGCCGACGATGTATTCGACAGGTCTGCTCAATCAATGGAAATGGTCAAACGGGCAGCATGGTCCTAAAGCGATCAGCGGCTTCACAGTGCGTCGATCGTCTCGATCGTCTCGATCATTTCAATCCGCGCCCCGCGAGCGGGGCGAAAGATCCAATAGTGCCCGCAGCAGCTTGTCCGTGTCGGTTTCAATCCGCGCCCCGCGAGCGGGGCGAAAGTGTGTGTAGACTCGCGTTTATGCGTGTAGTATCGTCGTTTCAATCCGCGCCCCGCGAGCGGGGCGAAAGGCAAAATGCGGCGGAAGTGTAAGGCGTTAGTGAGTTTCAATCCGCGCCCCGCGAGCGGGGCGAAAGATCTAGGCCACACGCGCGCAGACCTCGCAACCGTTCGTTTCAATCCGCGCCCCGCGAGCGGGGCGAAAGTCTGGCTGAGATGTCTAGTGCGAAGACAAATCTGGGTTTCAATCCGCGCCCCGCGAGCGGGGCGAAAGACCGTATCATGATTCCATTTGTAGCCATTGGACCAGTTTCAATCCGCGCCCCGCGAGCGGGGCGAAAGTCAATAGCTGACAGCACTCTTTCGTCTGGTCCCATGTTTCAATCCGCGCCCCGCGAGCGGGGCGAAAGGGTGAAGCTCGTTCTCGATTTGTTCGCCTTTCCCGTTTCAATCCGCGCCCCGCGAGCGGGGCGAAAGAATGGAGCGACTCGCGGCAGTTGGCACATCACAGTTTCAATCCGCGCCCCGCGAGCGGGGCGAAAGCGCACTGAGCACCGATGCCAGTAAAACATTTGTGTTTCAATCCGCGCCCCGCGAGCGGGGCGAAAGGGTGACATTGAGAGAGGGTATTGGTCGAGTTCATGGTTTCAATCCGCGCCCCGCGAGCGGGGCGAAAGGCGTCACTGTGGTTACTGCTGCGAGTGGGATCGTGTTTCAATCCGCGCCCCGCGAGCGGGGCGAAAGGCACAATCAACCTACGTAGCACCGCAGTCCTGACGTTTCAATCCGCGCCCCGCGAGCGGGGCGAAAGCGGTTAAGTAGTCCGCACCTGTTGTGGACCGGTGGTTTCAATCCGCGCCCCGCGAGCGGGGCGAAAGGCCATCCTCGTAGTTAGTCCCGTCGATCTCGCGTTTCAATCCGCGCCCCGCGAGCGGGGCGAAAGATGTCACCCGCTGAATGTGAATCATGGATTGCAGTTTCAATCCGCGCCCCGCGAGCGGGGCGAAAGGACGTTGAAACTGTAGAATAATCGTGGCCAGGCTGTTTCAATCCGCGCCCCGCGAGCGGGGCGAAAGGTGAGCAGCCGCGTGCATGTCGTGCATCTGCTGGTGTTTCATTCCGCGCCCCGCGAGCGGGGCGAAAGCTTAGACTTCTGGCCATCTCCGCAATCTGTGGCAGTTTCAATCCGCGCCCCGCGAGCGGGGCGAAAGACCCCCATGTAATAGGCTCTGCCTGTGATCAGGTTGTTTCAATCCGCGCCCCGCGAGCGGGGCGAAAGATGGCAAACATGGTATGACCCCGTTCAACATGGCGTTTCAATCCGCGCCCCGCGAGCGGGGCGAAAGCTGTCCCGAGAGTGCAGGGAGAGGGGTTCCTGTGTGTTTCAATCCGCGCCCCGCGAGCGGGGCGAAAGTGCTCTTGCTGATAGGCTCCCTAATGCGATTGGGAGTTTCAATCCGCGCCCCGCGAGCGGGGCGAAAGTACCCGTCATAGCTGGTCTGACGTTGTCCAGAGTGTTTCAATCCGCGCCCCGCGAGCGGGGCGAAAGTTCAGACGTTGCAGACGCATTACGGAGCTGATTGTTTCAATCCGCGCCCCGCGAGCGGGGCGAAAGTCGCGTGTGGCATTTCGTCGGCGGGTTCCAGACGGGGTTTCAATCCGCGCCCCGCGAGCGGGGCGAAAGCTGAAGGTGGATATCTGGATCGACGACGATCCTCGGTTTCAATCCGCGCCCCGCGAGCG
>CAMTWR010000019.1:0-42922 GCA_947085455.1 uncultured Planctomycetota bacterium
CTGAACACAGCGACTCTATCGTTTCACGACAAATTGATGATTGCATGAATCTCTTCCCTGAGATTGTTCGTCTATCCAATCACACACTATCTCACATTCACTCGTTTCAAGGGAGATCATTTCTTGCTCGCTGCCTAAGGACAAATTCTACGCCAGTTCCCGAACTGTGACCGTTTTGACCATTTCGTATTCAGGCCGAACTTTCAAGACTGACAGGTCGATGTCACGGAGATGCTTCCAGGTGGCTCCTTCGGCCTGGACTATTTCGATGCGAACCTTCGTTCCCTCTAAATCGCCCCGGAAGAACACGGCAACCATCCTCTGTTCTTTACCTTGAGCGAAGTGCCGCCCGTAACCAAATAGTGACTTTCGCCCGTCTGCGTGCAGTGTCAGATTCGCGTCATTGAACGGTTCGTATCACCATTCGCCAAGTTCCTGCTGCAGTTCGCACCACTTCTCTTCCACGTCCGCCAGTTCTTTGGTGACCGCTTCCAGCTGTGTGTGCAGTTCCATCGCTTTCTTTGCGTCGGAGGTTTTCATCATCTCCGCATTGAACGCCTTCTTCTGTTCATCCAGTTTTGCGATTGCCTTCTCGAGATTTCGCAGAGTCTTACGCTGGGTATGAATATCTTTGGCTGCGGCCGGTTTGTCGACCTTCGAACCAACGCCTTTGCCTGCCGGAGGAGTGGCCAGACGACCGGACGCTCGCTCACGTTCGCCCTCTTCGATTTCTTTGTTCACGTAGTAAATGTAGTCGTCGTACTTGCCGGCGTAGTTGCGTACCTGGCCATCACGCACTTCGATGATGTTGGTAGCAATGCGGCGGACGAAGTGACGATCGTGGCTCGTGAAGATTACAGTTCCCTTGTACGCAAGCAATGCTTCCGCAAGGGATTCCACGGTCTCCACATCCAGATGGTTGCCCGGTTCGTCGAGTATCAGGACGTTGTACGTGCCCAGCAGCAGTCCGGCCATGCACAAGCGAGCCCGCTCGCCCCCGGAGAGAACTCGGACGGGTTTCTTCGTGTGCCCGCCTTTAAACAAAAGCGATCCGGCGCAGGCGAGACAGTCCTGAGTGGTTGTGCCAGGCCGAGACTTATATTCGAGGTATTCTAATACGGTCTGATCGGGCGGCAGCGTGGAGTAAACGTGCTGAGCGTACACGCCGATCTCAGTGCCATAGCCCCATTTCACTTTGCCTTCGACAGGCTTCAGCGAGTCCACGATTGTTCGCAGCAGTGTGGTCTTGCCCTGACCGTTATCACCTACAATTGCCGCACGATGCTGATGTTCAATTTCCAGTTCGATGCCACTGGCAACGGCTTTTCCGTCGTAGCCGATCGCGAGATCCATGCAGCGAAGAACTGGTCCCTGACGGGGCTCTACCTGCGGGGCGCGAATGTTCGCGGTCGGCAGATCGACTTCGATTTCCTGCAGCGTCAGTCGGTCCAGCTGCTTTTGCTTGGAACGCGCCTGACTGGCTCCGGTGGCACGTGCTTTGTTTTTATCGATAAATGTCTGAAGCTGTTTCTGCTTAGCCAATACGGACGAATTCGTGCGCTCCGCACGCTGTTTTTCTTCTTCGGCCTGCTGCATGTATCCAGCAATCTTGCCGTTGTACATCGTCAGCTTGCCGCGGTTCACATCGAGCGTGTGCGAGCATGTGGCCGTGAGGAATTCACGATCGTGCGAGACGACAAGGCAGGCAGCCGGGAAGTGACGCAGGAAGTGTTCCAGCAGAATCTGAGTGCGCAGGTCGAGAAAGTTTGTGGGTTCGTCCAGCATGAGCAGGTTAGGATCATGCAGCAGCAGTGCCGCCAACTTGACGCGAGTCTGCCATCCGCCGGACAGTCCCGCCACGGGACCATTCAGGTACTGACCCTTCAGTTCGAACTCGGCCGCCACTTCGCCGCATTTCCAGTCCGGCGCTCCGCTGTCGCGGATGAGGAAATCCATGGCGGATTCGCCCGGCTGAAACGGATCGTGCTGACGCAGGTAGCCGACTCGCAGATTTGGTGAACGCATCACCGTTCCGCTGTCCAGCTCTTCTTCACCCAGAAGAATTCGCAGCAGCGTGGACTTGCCGGCCCCGTTGCGTCCGATAAACCCGTACTTCACATCTTCGTAAAGCGTAACGCTGGCTCCGTCGAGCAGCATCTGGTCGCCGTAACTTTTAACGCCGTCGGTGAGTTGCAGAAGAACAGACATGGAGAGTGAAGGAACCTGTGAATTCGTTGAAATGCGTTCGTGAGACGCGACGTTTACCCGCCCGCAGGAATCCCA
This sequence comes from uncultured Planctomycetota bacterium, assembly GCA_947085455.1. Taxonomy (GTDB): domain Bacteria; phylum Planctomycetota; class Planctomycetia; order Planctomycetales; family Planctomycetaceae; genus SXXK01. Next base: position 2,284 of record CAMTWR010000019.1, read on the forward strand.
TCAAGCACCAGTCGCCGCTTTTCCCGTCATCGAGCCAATTTGGCCCTCTTTCAGGCCTCATTCGCGCAACGCGGGCCCCGCATCGACTCGTGGAATCTACGCGTTTCATCGTGGATTCAGGAGCTAACGCGGAATTCTGTGTGTAAAGCGTTCCTAACCCCGCCTTTCATCTTCTCGAGACCTCTGGAAGATTCCAATCAGTCGGATAGATATTTTATTTCGCCTTCCACCAGTCTTGACGGTCTTCGCTCTCGCGTTTTGAAGCTGCGCTTTTGCCGCAATCCCAACCCGACGCGTCAGCGAGGAATTGCGATTTTGCCGTTCGCCAGTGTTTGCGTAGATCCCTCGCTGACGCTTCGGGTTTTGATAAAGTCCTCTGTTTTCGCACCCCGCAGCACAGCCGTTTGAAACACTCGACTTCAAAAAATCGTTTCCGGCAGTCACAATGGAACATCACGTTCGCATATCGTACGACACGCGTCGCACGTTCAGGTTTCTTTTTCATTCATACGGAACTGACGCATGCCATTGCTGACTTTGCTTCGGCAGGGAAATCCACTCGCGAATGCGGACCACCAGCGCGAAATCCTGGAAATGCCGGACGATGGCGCGCTGCCAATGTTTCAACAGACGCTTCACGAACACGGCGTGGCGGACTTGAAACGCAAGAAGGTCACGACGCTGCAGGTGAACGTGGGCAAGCTCTGCAATCAAACGTGCCGCCACTGTCATGTCGATGCGGGACCCGATCGTCGGGAGCTGATGACGCAAGAAACTTTTGAGCACTGTCTGCGGCTGATCCGGGACTTCGAAGTGGAGACGGTCGACATCACCGGCGGTGCTCCTGAAATGAATCCTCATTTCATGTGGTTCGTCACCGAGATCAGAAAGCTGGGTCGACACGTCATCGATCGCTGCAATTTGACGATCCTCACTGTGCCGGGATTTACTCACTTCCCTCAGTTCCTCGCAGAGCAGGAAGTGGAAATCGTGGCGTCGCTGCCGTGTTATCTGGAGCAGAATTGTGACAGCCAACGCGGTTCCGGAGTGTTTGAAAAATCTATTCGTGCGCTACAGCGTTTGAACGAACTGGGCTACGGAGTCGAAGGCAGTTCGCTGCGGCTTTCGCTGGTTTACAATCCGACCGGGCTGTCTCTGCCTCCGAATCAGCAACAGCTGGAGCAAAGTTATCGCGACCAATTGAGGGCTCGATTTGGAATTGAATTTCAACAGCTCTATACGATCACGAACATGCCCATCAGTCGGTTCCTGGACGACCTGCTGGCCAGTGAACGCTACCATGAATACATGTCGTTGCTCGCGCGATCTTTCAATCAGAGCACGATCGACGGTCTAATGTGCCGCTCGACGTTGTCCGTGGATTGGGAAGGATTTCTATACGACTGTGACTTCAATCAAATGCTGAACCTTGCGACGCATCATGAGACGCGCCTGCATGTCAGCAGTGTGAGACTTGATCAACTGGAAAATCACCCGATTGCAGTCGGTCGACATTGCTTTGGATGCACGGCGGGCGCTGGGTCCAGCTGTCAGGGAGCATTGACAGGCTAACGTCCTGCGTGCGAGTTGCTTCGTCCGTTTTGCAATCGAGATCTCGCAGGCCATGCCAGCTACTGACTGCATCATCATCATCGCTCGCTACCCATCCGCGGGAACCGCAAAGACGCGGCTGATACCCGCGTTGGGCGCAGTGAAAGCGGCCGCTCTGCACGAGCACCTCGTCAGGCACACTCTGCAAACCATGCAGCGTTTTCAGAAAACTCAACCGTGCGAACTGCGAGTCCATTTTGCCGGCGGTGACGCGGCGTCCATGCACTCTCTTTTCGGACCGGAATTTTCGTGTCTGCCGCAGTTCGGTGAGTCGCTCGGTGATCGCATTGTTCACGCCGTGAATGCCGCGTTTCTGCAAGGTATGCGAAGAGTCGTTGTCATTGGCACCGACTGTCCCGCGCTGACGGAATTGCACATGCAGCAGGCGTTTGACAGTCTGGTACCGAATGTGATCGCGCTCGGACCTGCATGCGATGGCGGTTACTATCTGGTGGGCATGAGCGCCTGCAGGCCGGAACTTTTTAGTGATATTTCCTGGGGCACAGACTGTGTCTATCAGCAGACTGTTGCCAAAGCGAAACGGGCTGGATTGACTGTGACAGCATTGCCAGTGCTGTCGGATGTCGATCACCCGGAAGATCTGATCCAGTGCAGAAAGGCGAACGACGGAATGGTCGGAATTCTTCCTTCGATCAGTCCTTCACTTCTGTCAGTCATCATTCCGACCCTGAATGAAGAGTCGATGATTGGACCGTTGCTGGAAGATCTGAAACGATTGGACAGCATTGAAGTGATCGTCGCCGACGGCGGCAGTGTCGACCGCACGCGTGAAGTCGCGACCGCTGCTGGTGCCACGGTTGTCATGTGTAACAAAGGACGCGGTCGGCAGATGAACGCAGGCGCGGCGATGGCCAGCGGCGATGTGTTTTTGTTTGTGCACGCCGACGCGATTCTGCCCGAAGAATTCTACAAAACCGTTCGCGATATCCTCAGCGATCCCGGAAACGCCGGCGGTGCGTTTCGGCTGAGTCTGAAAGACAATCAACGGCTGCTGAGGCTGGTGGAGTTTGGGGCCAACCTGCGATCACGCTGGTTTCAACTTCCCTATGGAGATCAGGCGATCTTCGTCCGCGCGGCCACGTTTTTCCAAATGGACGGCTTTCGCAACTGGCCACTGATGGAGGATTACGACTTCTGCCAGCGTCTGCGATCTCAGGGAAGAATCCAGCTGGCTTCTCAGTCGATCCAGGTGTCGGCTCGCCGCTGGAAGCAGATGGGAATCATTCGCACGACGTTGATCAACCAGCTGTGCGTCGTCGGTTTTCGGCTTGGGGTTTCTCCGGAAACATTGCACCGGCTTTATGTGCGAACGCGAAAGCCCATGAGCCGCACGTCACCGCAGAGACCTGGATAGAATTTGCCGTCAGGGAGCGTCGAGCGTGGCAGCGGTGCGCGTGGCAGCGGTGCGGGATAGTGCCCCGTGACGCATGCCACCAGCGTTGATGGCATCACGCCAGCGTTGATGGGCTCACACCAGGGACGTCTGCAGCGTTTTAGATTCCATTCCGTGGGTCACTAAAGTAATGCAGATTGAATCCCGGCTCGCAACAGCGCGCGAGCGGCGTCAGGCGGATACGGACTTCGCGTTTGCTGGAGCTGTGTGAATTCCCTCAGGTACAGAAGTGACGAGACGATCGAAAATGGGAGATGTCATCAGCGTCGTCACGATCGCCATCACGACGAGCATGGCAAACAGCTCGTCCGAAATCAGGCCTCGTTCGCGGCCGATGTTGATGATGATGAGTTCCATCATGCCTCGAGCGTTCATCAGGATACCGATTCCGACGGCTTCTCTGTTCGGAATGCCAGTCGCACGAGCCGCCAGCCAGCAGGCGATCCCTTTTCCTGCAACGGCTGTCGTCAGAACCAGCAGACATAGAGCCCAGTCGCTGCCAGAATTCAGCAGGCCGATTCGCGTATTCAAACCGCTGAATGTAAAGAACAGAGGCAGCAGAATGGTCACCGTGAGTGGATGAATCTTCGCGATTGCATCACGCGTCATGATGCCGCGGGGAATAATCGTGCCAATCACAAACGCTCCGAACACCGCATGCAGACCAATCAGATCCGTCACATAAGAGGCCAGCGACATCAGAACAATGCAGGTGATGAACCCGGCATCGGATAACGAACTGTCGGCGGTAACTCGTTGCTCAAGCCTGGCGAACAGAGGCTTGAGAATGAAAGCGGCGACAAGAACAAAGACGGCGCCGCCACCGATATTCGCCACCACCCCGGCCGGATTATTTTCAATGCTCGCCAGCACAAACGCCAAAAGGCACCATGCCGAGGCGTCGTCTAAAGCGCCTGCTCCGATAGCGACAGTGCCGATACGAGTTCCTGTCAGTCCCCGATGATGAATGATTCGCGCCAGCATGGGGAATGCGGTGATGCACATGGATGCGCCCAGAAACATGGCCGATTCCCACAGACCTGTGCCCGCCGGAAACAGGCTGGTGTATCGGAAGAAGTACCATCCCAGCGCAAGGCTCAGTGCAAACGGGCAAACCATTCCGGCCACCGAGACTGCGACCGCGCTTTTCCACTGCGCCTGGACAATATCGATCCGGAACTCCATCCCGACGATAAACATATACAGAGCAAGGCCCAGTTGTGACACTGGGAAGAGGTAGCTCTGCGTGTCGCGAGCCGTCTGGTCCCAGGGAAACAAGGCCTGCTGAAAGTCGGGAAAGAACAGACCCAACAGCGATGGGCCCAGGCAAACGCCGGCAATCATTTCTGCCACGACCTGGGGCTGGCCAAACCGTGCGGCAATGATCCCTACGACTCGACACGCGAACAGAATCACAGCAATCTGCAGGAAGAATTGAATCGCCAGCGCGCTGTTGCTCATGGAGTACTATCCAGAAAAAAAAAGCCTCGAAGATTGCTCCTCAAGGCTCCTTAAACTCAACACGTTTGTGCCAAAGAGACGTCGTCTCTAAGCCTTGACAGAGCCCTAATTCAATGTCGTCTGGCCTGGCTTCCAGTTACATGGGCACAACTTGTCAGTCTGCAATGCGTCGAGCACTCGCAGAACTTCGTCTACGTTTCGACCGACGCCCAGATCGTGAACAGCCAACCATCGCAGAACACCGGTTGGGTCGATCAGATAGACCCCGCGGTAAGCGATGCCTTTGCCGCAATCCAGAACGTCATAAGCTTCTGACAACTGATGATTCGTGTCGCCGATCATCAGGTGCTTTAGCTGACCGAGTTCCTTGTGAGAGTCGCACCATCCCTTGTGGGAAAATACGCTGTCAGTGCTGGCGGTCAAAACAACGGTCGACCGATCTCCGAAGTCGCCCAGAGCTTTGTCGAATGCAATGATTTCTGTTGGGCAGACGAAAGTGAAGTCTAGCGGATAAAAGTACAGGCAAACCCATTTGCCGGCATAGTCGGCCAACTTCAGGTCCTGAAACTGCTTGTCTGTGTTGTCTTTCGTACGGTCATAAGCCTGCAATGCAAGGTCCAGCCCTGGTGCCGGCTGCCCAATTCGTACACCCATGATAAATCCCTCAGTCGATTTCTTTTTGAAACTCAGCCTGCATCAAACCTGCCTGCAGACGAAACGTTGTCCCGTGACGAAGTGAGAGTATAGACCTGCCCGCAAGTGATTCAAGCGGGTGCAAGTTTGAAGCTGCAATTGACAAACTATATTCGTCGAGCTGCTGCTGCGACACTTCCGCCCCGTCTTTTGGCATCCTAAACGCCGCAATCCGACCACGTTTGTCCGGCCGTACAGTGCCGTACAGTGTAATGAAACCAATAAAAAACCCGCGAGATGGCTCGCGGGTTTGTGAACTTTAGGTGAAGCACACAGTTCTTTCGAATCCGGTGCTCCCTATTTTGGGTCTGAACTAATGTCCGGCGACCGCAGAGATGCCTTCCAGGAATCCCTGAAGCTGGCGGCTGCGAACCGGATGCTGAAGCTTGCGAACCGCTTTAGCTTCGATCTGGCGAACTCGTTCGCGAGTCACCTTGAAGATGCGTCCCACTTCTTCCAGCGTGTAGGTATAACCATCGCCCAAACCGTAACGCAGTTTGATGATCTCACGTTCACGATAGGTCAAAGTTTTGAGGACAACGTCGATCTTGTCCTTCAGCATTTCGGAAGCCGCGTTGCTGACCGGACTGTCGGTGCTGCGGTCTTCGAGGAAGTCTCCAAAGGCGCTGTCGTCGCTTTCACCGATCGGCTTATCGAGACTGATCGGCTGGCGAGAAATTCGCATGACTCGACGAGCTTCGTCAATCGGCACGTTGGCCACTTCGGCCATTTCTTCTACGGTCGGTTCGCGACCCATTTCCTGAAGCAGCGTGCGAGCTGCCGCACGGAGACGAGTCATCGTTTCGATCATGTGAACCGGCACGCGAATCGTCCGAGCCTGGTCAGCGATGGCACGAGTGATCGCCTGCCGAATCCACCATGTGGCGTAGGTCGAAAACTTGTAGCCTCGGCGATATTCGTACTTATCAACAGCACGCATCAGGCCGGTGTTACCTTCCTGAATCAGGTCCAGGAAAGTCATCCCGCGGTTGCGGTACTTCTTCGCGATAGAAACCACCAGACGGAGGTTGCCGCCTGAAAGATCTCGCATCGCCTTATCGTACTCAGCATGACGCTGCAAAGTGCCCTGCATCTGGACGGCCATGGATTCGGGAGTTTCCCGAGTCAGCACGATCAGATCGTCAAGTTCCTTCTGCAGGTGTTTGCGTTCGTCGACCGCTGAGGTCAGATTTCGCAGGCTGGAAATCTGCTCATGCAGTTCCGTCATGCGATTGGAAATTTGTTCCAGACGCTTCATGCATGGCTGAAGACGCTGCGTGCGCAGGCTCAATTCTTCCAGCAGAGTCACACAGCGGCGACGGCGTTCCGCCAGAAGCTGTGAAGTCTCGGCACGTTCCGCGGCAGGCAGTTCGCCGGCCAGCTTCGCGTAGTCTTCAGCATCTCGCTTGCGGATGTTTTCGATCGTCGCCAAATTGAACGGCATACGTCCGAGGATCTGCTCCTTCTCGAGACTTTCCGTCATCGACACTTTGATTGTGCGATCGAACGGCAGTTCGCTGCGATGAACCTTTACCAGGGTTTCATGGCAGAAGTTCAAGGCGAACTCGTTCGTCAGCAGAGCGCGACGGAAACGGCGGCGTGTGACTTCGATCTGCTTGGCGAGAAAGATTTCTTCGTCGCGTTTCAGAAGAGGAATCTCGCCCATCTGCGTCAGATACATGCGGATCGGATCTTCGGTTCCGCGTGAATCGTCATCAATGCGGATATCCGGCTTACGCTTCTTGCGGCCCGCAAGTGGTTCAGACGGAGTTTCTTTGATCGGATCCGGAACCAGCTGCATATTCAGCTCTTCCAGATAAACGATCAGGTGATCGAGAAACAAAGGGTCAGTCGCTTCGTTGGGCAGGTACGAATTGACTTGTGAGAAAAACAGGTGACCCTGCTTGATTCCTGTTTGGATCAGGTTTCGCAGGCTTTCGTCAAGGCATTGCATTTGAGTAGCTCCAGAGGAGTTCTTGTTCGACTGATACAATCGTTGTTGGAAACTTTTTCGCCGCGTCGTGAGCGACATTGCAGGCTCATCACCCGCCGCTCGTGTCATTATCCTTCTTGGCGGTGGGACCCGCCATTTTTCATTTTAGTTCCGAAGGATGTCCCATTTGACTTTGACGAAAATTGTAAAGTCGGCGGAGCGCGTCTTTTGTATCGTCGTCGAGTTTGCTCGCGGACGGTGCCGCCTGAGCTAAAAATTGTTTCGACACGAGGTTCAGTCGTTTTTCTCGCCGTTCCAGAATGGGTCCGAGAACCCTTTCCAGATGCGGTGGTGCTTTCGCTCCACCCTGTTCATGACCGGTCGGCTGATCGGTCATAAGTCGGAAAATTCCTTTCTCCTCTGCTGAATCCACTATGGCATTGATCAGACTCAGAAGATCTGAATCTGACTCCGCCGCAATGATCATTCGTCCTAACTCGGGAAGATCTCCATCTTCCTTCCATACATCAATGCACAGATCCAGCAGCCGCTGGTGTCTCACATTTTCAAAATCATCCGCCCCGATGTGATGGCGAATGACGTCAATGGTTTCCGGACAAGTGAGTATGATTTCCAATACCTCACGTTCCGCACGTTCGAGAGCATTTTCGACTCGAGGTCTGAATTCGACGGGTTGCCTTTCGGCATCACGTCGGACAAAACCTCGCTTCTGTGTTTGCCCCCGCAAATCTTTCAATTGTTGGCGAGCCATCCGCTCATCCACCTGAACTCGCCCGCACACATTGCGAAGAATCATATCTTCGCGAATGGAACCGGCGATTCCCTGCGATGCTGCAAGAAATTCGACCATCTGATTCAACACCTGCTGCCGACCAGCAATCGTGGTGATGCTGACTCTCTTCAGAATCGACTGCAACTTGTATTCCCAGGCCTCACCGGCCGTGGCCGTTAACTTGTAGAAGTCTTCGGCTGAATGTTCCTCCAGGTAGTCCGCAGGATCCTTGCCCGATGGGACATTCAAAATTCGTAAATCCAAATCCTCCGCCAGAAACCTCGAGATCGATCGTTCTGCTGCGTCCTGACCGGCTTTGTCCGAGTCATAAACGAGTACGACTTTCTCTGCGAACCGCCGTAGAAATCGCACATGTTCTTCTGTCATGGCTGTCCCAAGGGTGGCAACAGCGTTTGTGACTCCCGCCTGATGACAGGCGATGCAGTCCATATATCCTTCAACAATTATGACTGTCTTGCTGCGTCGAATTGTTTCTCGAGCCCGATCGAATGCATACAAAGTGCCACGCTTGTGAAAGATCGCACTTTCCAGACTATTCCAATACTTCGCATCACTTTCGATGTTGCCACCCGGCAACACTCGTCCTCCGAATGCAACCGGTCGTCCACGTTCATCAATGATAGGAAAGACCAGACGACCGACCAGATTGTCAAAATATCCGGGACCGTTATTACGCTCCTGAATCAACCCGGCCGCCACCAACTGCGCCGGAGTAAAGCGGCCACGAGCCTGTTCCAAAAACCAATTCCAATCCTCCGGGTGATACCCCAGTCGGAAGTTACGCACAGTATCTTCCGACAGCTTTCTCGTTTTCACGTATTGCCGAGCATTATCCGCCTTAGGGCCGGATCTCAGCGCCTGATGCATCAAATTCACCGCCCACTCAACAACCGCGAGCGAATCGGTTTTTCTGTGACCATTTTCTGAAGTCGCATCATCCCGCTTGTGTTTTGGAATTTCCAGACGAGCTCGACGAGCCAGAGATTCCATGGCTTCCGGAAACGGAACTTTTTCCATCTCCATCACCCAACGAAAACAATCCCCTCCCTGATCGCAAACCCAGCACCGATAGGTCTGTCGATCCGGATACACATGGAACGACGGATTCTTGTCATCATGGAAAGGACACAACCCCACAAAATCACGCCCACCATGAATGGGCTTTAACGAAACTGTTTCCGACACCAGATCCACGAGGTTGGTGCTGGAACGCACAAGTTCCTTGAAGTCATCACCAAAACCCTGAACCACAGTGAACTCCGATAGAGTGCTCCGTCAAACTGCCGGAACCACTTCGCTACTGACCTGCGTCTGACTTAACTTCTACTGCTTAATCACAACTCTTTCGCGCAGCGATCAACGCTGAACTCAAAACCGGCTGCGAACGACTATCAAAAACAATGGGAGCACTAATGTCGCTCGACCACTGAGGATTCAATTCCAGGAGCATTCCACGACTAACGACATCGCTGTAAGAACTTCATTGGACGCGTGAGTTGATGTCGCATCAGAGTTGTCACTGCAGGACTCGTCTGCCACCTGATGCCACACACCACGCAACCGTCATCAACCCTTGTCTTGGTAGCTTCCCTGCAGAACCTACAATTTCGACGCCGAAAGGCTTCTTCATAAGCTTCGTTCCGCGTCGAGCAATTCTAACCGCAAACCCCAGGCGGTCAAGCACTTCGACCAAACTCGGAGAGCGAAACTGGTCGTCGCAAACTCCTGCACAGAACAACGTTGCAGGTCTTCGCGTCGCGCTTCTTCTGCGTCTGGGGCAAAGCTTCCCAATCCGACAGCCTGTGTCAGTTCGGCACAGCTTTCCTGAGGGGCTCAGAGCAACGCTGAGGCTCGGAAATTTTCGCATTTTGGTAGTTTTTCGGCGAGCCTGAGCAGTGTCTGGAACTGACGATTAACAGAGTCCGGCGAACTGATTGGTGCACACATTTCTATCGCATTTCCTGATTTGGAAAATCATGAGAAATACTGATCTCGCGAAGCCGGGAACAGACGGCCTCAGAGGAAAAAACGGCTTCGGCCCTCAGCACGTTCGAAATACGAAATTGCATCGGGCCGCCGTGTCACCGTCGTGCTATTTGAGTCTCGAAGGCTTAAACTCGGTTTGCGACAACTGATTCAGAAATCGGTTCGCGGTTTTCGCTGGCCCTTTCGGCCGACAAGATGCGACTGGACTCACATACCAGTCGGCCGAGCTTTATGACTGGGTGGCCGGCTATCACTGAAACGCTTATGCGGGACTGTCATGATGCAGGTATTGAAGGAGTTGCTGTCGACTAACACTGCCGTCGGTCGAGTGGAATGGATCGGATGCTCATCGGCCACTCGTGCGGCAATCGTTTCTCACAACTCCGTCGCCGTGGTGGAAGGTGGCCTGCAGGGCGACTATCACTGCCGGCCAAAGCGTTCATCCAAGCGTCAGGTCACTCTGATTCAGGCCGAACATCTGCCGGTGGTTGCCACGCTGCTGGGGCGCGAAAGTCTGGCTCCGCACGAGCTACGGAGAAATCTGGTCGTTTCCGGCATTAACCTTGCCGCTCTGAAGTATCAGCAGTTTCGAATTGGAACAGCGATTTTAGAAGGATCGGGAAGTTGCCCGCCATGTTCGCGAATGGAAGAGAATCTGGGGCCAGGCGGATACGCTGCAATGCTGGGGCATGGCGGCATCACGGCCATTGTGATTGCTGAGGGAATTATCCAATTGGGAGATTCGGTGCAGGCTTTGCTCAATCCCGAGGATTCTCCGAGCGATTCGTAACGGTGGCGAGTTAGATGTTAGAAAAAACTCGAACGTGCGTCATGGTGGTGAATTTTGCACGGCCTGTTTACGCATTTTTGAACAACTGAAACCTTCAACGATCTGCCGTCTGAACGAGAGTTGCTGATTGAATCAAGAGCGGGAATCGTCAATAATTCATGGGTCTCGCTGATATTGCGTGCGGAACAGGATCATCAGATGATTTGGGATCGAACTTCTTCCGGTAACCAGTCGCGTCGGCGAAAAGCGCGACCAGGCGTATCCGCCGCGGCCTTAGAAATTCTGGAAGCTCGCAGTCTGCTAAGCGCGGTCGTAGTGCAGTTGTCGGCCAGTCAGGACAACACAATCTACGACATGTCAACTGGGGATCAGTCAAACGGACGAGGCGCGTTTATCGTTGCGGGTGGTGATTACGGATCAGTAGAGGCTCGCCGAGGTCTCCTGGCCTTTGATATCGCCAGTGCAACCATTCCCGATGGTTCCACGATTATTGATGTCGTACTGACCATGAATCTTAGCCAAACGATGGGCGGCGCTGCGGCAGTCGGAGTTCATCGCTTGTTGCAGACGTGGGGTGAAGGTACTTCCAATGCGTCCGGCAATGAACTAGCCGGGGCGGATGGATCAGCCGGCGATGCCACGTGGCTGTTTTCGCGTTTCGACAGTCTCGCCTGGGAAACGCCCGGCGGAGATTTTCGCAGTGCATCGGCCAGCGTGCAGGCACACCAACTGGGGGCCTATGAATGGTCGAGTTCTCAGATGGTCGATGACGTCCAGGATTGGCTTGATGAATCCTCCACCAATTTTGGATGGATGCTGAAGTCATCAGAACTGGCCGGTAATATCAAAGCCTTTGTCAGTCGAGAGTCCGGCAACGCGGCGTTAAGGCCTCGCCTGGAAATCACCTACGAAGAGCCACTGGTACCCGGTATTGTCGAGGGTCGGAAATGGCACGATAGAAATGCTAACGGGCTGCGTGAATCTGAAACGATGCTTCGTCTGAAGTTGCAGTTCGCAGTCGGGAAATCGCTCTACAATTCCTATGGCGGCAAAGAGTATTGGTATCAGGCTGCGGGCACGAAGGATTGGTACTTTTTGACGCCCAATGGTGCTCTGACGAAATGGAGCGGCAAGGCCGGACAGCTCACCGGGACCGTCGTTGAACGTCTTGATTCGCGAGTCTGGTACAATCCGGAAACTCTGCTCGGCACTTCGGATGTCGTGGCGGAGCCGTGGATGAACGGGTTCTCGTTCGAACTTGTGAATGCGTCAGGTCAGGTTGTTGGTTCTGCGGTTTCCCGCGATATGGACCGCAACGGCGACGGTGTGATTCAGGCCGAAGCGGAGCGTGGCTGGTACCGTTTTGAGAATGTTGCACCCGGGTCATATACCGTCCGCGAAGTGCTTCCGAAAGGCTGGCTGCAGAGTGCCTCTGCAACATCGCCCGGGGCTACGGAAGCTTACCGGCTCGACGTGTCTTTGGGCCTGACCTTGTCGGGCGGCTTGCGAGAAAGCTACGGCGGCGGTCAGGAACGCTGGCTCAAAGGAACGGCCGGCTGGTACTACATCACTCAAATGGGAGAACTGTACCGCTGGAATGGCAAGTCTGTCACGACAAGCAGTCCATTGGGCGGGACATGGATCGCAACCCCGGGCATCAGCTATTATCGTGATATGTCTCTGCTTCATTCCGCTAAGAATCCCGTTCTGGCTGTCAAACCCGGTGCGGTGATCACTCGCGTGGACTTTGGCAACTTTAAGCCGACGCTTGTGAGCGCTCAGACATCATCCAGTCAGATACCTGCCTGGCTGCGAAGTTCTCGTCAGTTCCTGGCATCGCTCGCGAATTCCACAACGGGCTCTGGATGTTTCTGGCAGTTGGTCGTTGTGATTACTCCTGGTGGCCGAACGATCCCGGTCGATGGTGTTCGCGATCCACTCGGTACCACAGATGTTTGGGAACAAACCACCGGCGGTTCCCTCAATTCGACTCTCAGGTCGACCGATTCTTCAACCACTCAAACGGTCAATCGGTCGGCTTCCGCGGCTGCGTCCAAACCCACAGTCGCCGCCAGCAGCCTGCCCAGCCTGCTCGATTCACTGTTTTCCCGGCCGAACGTGTTCTGACGAGATGGCAAGTGCGGTCTAAGTTATCCGAGCCCACTTTGAAGACGTGGTCAACCTTTAAGATTTGATCGTGTCTGGTGCGCTTTTGGCATCCTGAGCGATTATCGAAGGTCTCCCGCGACTCACACTTCAATTCGACAGCATCGAGATCCGAGCCAGCACTGACTACAGTCATCGTCTCGCGAACGTTTCTCGTTCCCACACGGATTTGATAAGACTCGGAGAATGCACGGTGGCCGGTTACTTCGGCGGCCTCCGATTTTCTCTGAAAGCCAGCCTGGATGAATAAAGAAAAGTCAGCCAAAGTTCACAAGTCCTCCCCGACGCCTTTCTGGCGGGAACCAGCCGGAAAAAATTCCTCGGCGCCGTGGGAGTTGTCCATTTGCGGAGACCTGTCCGAACGACAAGCGGATCTGATCGAGAAGATGACAGAGGTGCCTCGAGGCAGTCGTGGAGTCATCTATTTTGATTCGTGCGGCGGCAGCGTTTACACCGGGTTGGCACTCGGTTCTTTGATCCGTCTCCGACGCCTGCGAGTCACGGGGGTTGTGCTGGGCGAATGTTCGTCAGCGGCACTCATTCCATTCGCGGCGTGTCAAAAGCGGTTTGTCACCAGTCAGTGCACTCTGCTGTTTCATCCCATGCGATGGCAGTCCGATGAAGATGTGCGGCTGGAAGAAGCCACCGAATGGGCTCGGCACTTCAAGGAACTGGAAACGCAGGTGGATGCGTTACTTGTCTCACTGCTCGGCATCCCTCCGGAAACACTGCAGTCCTGGACTCGCCCAGGAAGGTTTGTGTCAGGTCCGGAACTGGCTCAAGCGGGACTGGCTTCGCTGTTTGATCCATTCACAGAGCCCGATCCCTGGAAAACCGTGACCGCACAGTGAACAATGTGACTGTGCTGAAGTGTTGATCATCATCCTGACTGGGGCATTTTATGCCTGCCGCATGTCTGCGGTTCCTGCTTCCCACCGCTGTTCATTGGAGAATCTCCGTGCGAATTCTTAACGTTGTTTTCTGCCTCGCTGTATTGGCCGGCATTGTTACCGAACCGACAATTTATGCGGCGGAGAAAACCAAGTCCCGCATTCTGATGCTGACTCAAAGCCAGGGCTTTGTCCACGGAAGTGTGCGACGTCCCGAAGGTGATCAGCCTGCGAAAAAACTGGCCGTCGCAGAAATTGCGATGATCGAACTGGGCCAAAAGACAGACCTGTTCACCGTCGACTGCACTCAGGACGCCGCGTCCGACTTCACCAAAGAGAACCTGCAGAACTACGACATCGTGATGTTCTACACAACCGGTTCACTACCAATCGCTGAAGCCGACCGTGACTACTTTTTCAAAGAGTGGTTGACTGCCAAAGGACACGGCTTCATTGGATTTCACTCGGCAGCCGACACTTATGGTGACTATCAGCCGTATTGGGACATGGTGGGTGGAACGTTCAATGGACATCCCTGGAATGCGGGCGACACCGTCACCATCAACGTCCATGAGCCTGAGCATCCGACGATGAAGTCGTTCGGCAAAGAGTTCACTATTAAAGACGAAATTTACCAGTACAAGAACTGGCAGCCAGAAAAAGTACGAGTCCTGATGAGTCTCGACATGTCACGCTGCAAGCCATCTGCTGCGTACCATGTTCCTGTCGCATGGGTGAAGCCATATGGTGAAGGGCGAGTGTACTTCAACAATCTTGGCCACAACGAAGCGACATGGAGCGATCCTCGATTTATCGACTCCGTCACAGAAGGCGTGAAGTGGATTCGTGGGGACGTTGAAGGCGAAAGCACTCCAAACCCAGAACTCTCGGCCGCTCAGGAAGAAATCGCCAAAGCCGCCGCTGCAAAGGCGGCTCAGTAATTGGCAGCAATCCAACGCCACTCGTTTAAGACTTAAGGTTCACTTCTGAAATAGTCGCCTTTCGCTCTGCGAAACCAGCGAAGGTAAACGCTACTTTCGCGGAGCGAAAGGCGACTATCCGACACCGTATTTTTCGTGAGTCCCCGATGCCTGTTGTTCAAAACGCGTTTTCATTTGTTCGGCTGCTGGCATCCGGGCGCGACCGGGCAAAGTTTCTGCATAATTTTTGCACGAACAACATCAAGGCGCTGGAGACGGGTTCTGCCTGCGAAGCCTTCTTCACTGACGTGAAGGCTCGCATCCTGGCACACGGCTATGTGCTGGCTTTTGAGGATGCTCATGAAATCTGGATCAGCCCCGGTGACCCGGCCGCGCTGCTTAAACATCTGAATCGCTACATCATCACCGAGGACGTGGCGATCGTTGCTGACGATCCATCGTCCGCAACGTTGTGCTTCCACGCGGACGAAAATGTTTTAACGGCCCTTCGTGCGGAACAGGTGGCTATTGGCGGTGATGGGTTGTCGGATGGTGCGATTGCAGCCGCGGTGGATCAGACACTGAGCATTCGCTTCGGAATTGGCGAGGCGGAACAGAACACGGCTGTCACCGGGTTGCTGGTCACTTGGGCGAAACAACCCGTGCTGTTTCTGACAGGTCCCGCGGGTCCTCTGGCGGCACTTGGCTCCCGGCTGGATGCAGCCGGCGTCTCAGCGTTGTCGAACGACGAAATCGGATCGCTTAGAATCGATGAGCGATATCCGTTGATGGGCTGCGACATGGCCTCCGAAAATATGGCTCCCGAGGCCGAACGGAATGTCCAGGCGATTTCGTATACAAAGGGCTGCTATCTCGGCCAGGAACCTATCGCGCGGCTCGACGCCATGGGCCACGTCAATCGGGCTCTGCGTGTCGTCGAGATTTCTGGCTCGTGCGAAGTGGCGTCTGCCAGCGGCTGTCCGTTAAAGACAACTGACGGCACAACCGCGGGAACGCTGACGTCTGTGATCCTGCGGCCGGATGGAATCTCGCATGGCCTCGCGATGGTCAAAGTCAACTCCATCCATCAGCCGTTGCATGTGACAGACGATTCCGGCAACGAGCGGATGGTACACGTGCGATCCGCCTGAATATCGGATCGACATGGTTAGATGATTCCGTTTCAAACGCTGGTCAATGGGCTCACGCGACGATGCGTGCCGGTTTGCTGCCTCTGATTATTGTTGAGCCTTCCTAATACAGTCTGCGAAAGAGTGCCATGAAAGCTGCTTACATCACATCCACCGGGGCTGCGGACTGTATTCAGTTTGGAGAGCTGCCAAAGCCTGTTGCCGGAGCCGGGCAGGTTCTGCTGCGGATGGAAGCGGTGGCGGTGAATCCGATTGACACGTACATTCGCGGCGGAAACGTAAAAGCGAATTTACCAAATCCGTATGTCATCGGCTGTGATGTTGCCGGCGTTGTCGAAGCGGTCGGAGCGGTCGGAGCGGTCGGAGAAGGCTGTCAGCAGTTCAATGTTGGAGATCGCGTCTGGGGCAGCAATCAGGGTTTGGGCGGTCGCCAGGGGACGTTTGCTGAATTCTGTGCGATCGATGAAAAATGGCTGTATCAAATTCCTGAAGGCGTCAGCAGCGAAGCCGCAGCTGCGGGGGCGATGGTCGGAATTACCGCGCATCTGGGACTGTTCTTTCACGGCGGATTAAAGTCGAGTGAAGTGGTGTTTGTGAATGGCGGAACTGGCGGCGTTGGTTCTGCCGTTGTCCAATTAGCGAAGGCGGCCGGCGCCACGGTGATCACTTCCGCCGGCTCGCCAGAGAAAGCGGTCGAGTGCCATCAGCTTGGAGCTGACCATGTGATTGAATATCGAACTCAGGATATCGATCAGCGGTTTGCAGACATCACAAAAGCCACGGGCCCGATTCATCTGTGGTTCGAAACACTTCGCACGCCATCGCTCGACCGCTGCATTCCGCTGATGGCCATGCGAGGTCGCTTGATCTTTATGGCAGGCCGCGATGCTCGCCCGATCTTTCCGCTGGGACCGTTCTACGTGAAAGATCTGCGAGCGTTCGGTTTTGCAATGTTCAACGCCTCGGCCGACGAACAGCGGGCTGCGGCTGAAGAACTGAATAAGCTGCTCGTGGCACGACAGTGGCAACCCAAAATTGGAGCTCGTCTTTCGCTGTCGCAGGCCGCTGCCGCGCAGCAGCTGCAGGAAGACAATACGCTGAACAGTGCAAATACTCTTGCTGGAAAAATTGTGCTGACTGTTGGCCGCTGAGTGGTGATAAGGAGTTCCCGTACAAGAAAATCACGGCCTCATCGCTATTTCTCTTCCGCCGCATTTTTGCCGGACCAGAAGGAGGCAAACTGCTGGTCGACATTTCGCCAGCGGCAGAAGGAGCTGATCGCCGCATCGATCCAGTCTGCAAATGCTTCGGGCGTATCGGCATCAGGCACTTTTCCAACCCCCGGCATGGTCTCCGCAAATCGCAGCCAGCGAGATGTCCAGTCATCGGAGTCATCGGCTGAACGGACTTTCTCAACCATCAGTATGCGATTCAAAATGCTGCGAAGAATTTCCGGCAGCGCGAGTGTCTGGAATTCGATTGATTCCACAAGATGCTTCTTGGGAACCACGCGAGGATTCACCAGCAGCAATGGCTCGTCCGAAAAATCCAGCCGCCAGACTTCGCGTCCAAGATCCTGAGCTCGTACAGCCAGCAGCGGAACGCGTGCCAGAGACTGCTGTTGCTGATTGCGAGGATTGATGCGGTCGGCAACAGCCAGCAAACGTCCGCGAGGTTCTTCGGTGGACACCACTTTGATTCGAAAACGAAGTCCGGCCAGCGTACCAAATTCCGATAGGCGGCAGTCGTCCGGCGGTGCCAGTTTTCCGACCGTTCCAAAGTCGAACCGCACAAGTTCCAGCTGCCGGTACGCTTCGACGATCACTGCAGCGGACTCCGGAAATCCATATTTGCCCAGCTGCAAGTCTGCCGTAAACGTCTCAATGCCGCCGATCCCCGTCACGGAAATTGTCGCGTGATTTTTTGAGATTTTTCGGCGGCCAGTGAAGTTTAAGCGGGGCATGGAAGCGACTTAGCGAGAATTCATAGAGAGAAAAAGACACTGGGAGACAGTCCGACAGTTTAGCCTGCCCGGCGCACGATGCCATCGATCGCCGCCATAGGATGCGCCTTCAGGAACAGGTCGCGATTTACATCAAAGCCAGTGACGACAACGTCAAAATCATTTCGCTGTGGATAAATAACCAGATGATTGGGCTCAAGCACCTATACGATCGCGTTGGGCGATTTGATCACGATCGGATCCTGATTCAGCTGAAAGTCGGTTGCCACATATTTGCGAAGCGGACTTCCGCCACGTCGATCGTACGCCACGAAGACATCCAGCGGGGCACAAACCATGTGGCCGTTTGGACGACTGGCCACTCGAAATCCACCTTTGCGGCTGGTGACGCCAAACAGGCGCGTTGTCGTCGGTCGCGACGACAATGCCTTCAAACGCAGCAGATTGGAATCCGCTGACCGGCTGGACATCGCTGGAAAGTTGACGGGAACACCGGCCTGTCCGTTCGTGGTCCGAGTCGAAAAGACATCCAGCAAGAGGACGGGATCCTGATCGTCCGCAGATTCTGTCAACGTCTGACACAAATCGGCTACGGCATTCCGAATCTGCCGCAATGTGGCAGCACCGTTCTGGTACTTGCCTTTGAAATGTGATGACTCCTCGCTCCACTCCGTGTGCGCTGGATTTTCTGCATCACCGAGAAACGCTGTGAGCGGCGAATCTGTAATCGAAACAATGAGATCATTGTGAAGTATCGGATAGAAATAATCCTGCACGATGGCTTCCATCACTGCCGATGCGGTCCAGTGTTCATCGCAGTACGGAACGACCAGCGAAAGACCCGGGTCATACGCGCGCTTCAGACGAAAATCGGCTGCAAATTTTTTGATGAAACGCTGGTCAGTCACCGGCAACGATGCTTCATTGCGATCGGGCTTTTTGCCAAACCAGCCATCCGGAGTAAAGCTCTTTTCACCCACGTGATGAGATCGCAGGATCGACTGTCCAACGAGCACTCGTTTCTTGTCATCATGTCGGACGGTCACACCGAAGAAACTGCGAATCCGACTGCTGCGAGGAAATACAAATTTGCCCAATCCCCATCGACCGCGTCCGCCGTCTGTCTTGTTCGACTGACCCTCGGCGCGAAAGAAATAGTAGAAAGGATTTCGTACACCCGGGATTTCATGATACTGACCCACATCGCCGGTGAGCCCCGTTGTGCCCGTGTCTTCGTAAGCGATAAAACGACAGGCCTCGTCCGCGCCAGGCGCTTCACGCAGTCCGCATCCGTCGGCATGAAAATGATCCCAGCCGCCGCTGAAATAGCGTTCGGCTTTGTCAGCCGGCAGAGCAGCCTTTTCGCCGGAGATGAAGATTCGAACGCGAACTGGCTGTTTTACGCGGGGACGCTTGGCATCCAGAGAATTCTGAATAGCCTCACGAATGAAACCGCGAAGTTCGGTGTCGTTCGTAAAGAACTCACCCTGAGTCGCTTCACGATTTTTGAATCGTGGATTCACCTTGTTGAAATGCCAGGCGAGTTTCATGGGCGCGTCGCGAACTAGAGATTGAAAGTTGCCAGCCAATCTGTCGCGGATGTCTGAACGACGTTCATGTTCATCAAGGTGACGGAAACGAGAGTCGCGCCCGAGTGAATCGAGACTTTGACGCCATAGTTTCCCGCTCGCGAAAATGTGAAAACAGTGTCTTTTGCGGTGGATGAGTTGTTAGCGGAGAACGTGACGCTGCCGCTTGCCGGGATTTGTGTGGTCGTGCACGAGTACTTGAGCGATGCCGTGGTTGTAAAGGCAACACCCTGCACGGACAATGCAGCGTTTGTACCCGCTACGTTGAAGCTGTTGGTCGTGTCCGGCATTGTGGATACGGAACTGGTCCGTGAAAAGATTTCCGGCGTTCCGCTGGCGAGTTCGGAATTAATCGGATCCGATGTGATGCTGATCGCTGACAGGAATTGTCGAGACTCAAGAGATTCAATAGAGGAATCATAACTGCGGCGTTCCGATTGACGTCGGCAGTTCTTGTGACTAAAACCAGATGCCATGACTGCGTTTCCGAGGCTCAGGGTATGATCTCAAATCATCGTCGCTGGATCACAGGAATTTGCTTTCGTCCGGAGGCTGATCAAGCTCTCCTCGTTGCAAATACTACGGCGAATGAAAAAACGCAGGTCAGTCTCAGGCGATACGCAAACTGGCGATTGTCGTTGTGATCGATATAAAAGGGCAGGGTCGGGCTACCACTAATCAATTTTTGCTGAGCACACTAACAGCCTGGGGAGATCTGGAAACGCTGGGTTGAACGGCGACAACGTCGCTGCGGGGAAACGCCCGGTCTGATGATCTTGTGCATCATCTGCGTGGATTCGTTCTGCGGGGTCGCCGAGACGCTAAGTGCCATGCCGTCGGCGATTCGCTGCGAAGCAGCGGGGTAAGGATCGCCTGATGCTTCAGCCATAGGCCATCTACTGCTCGTTCGATCACGGGATATAAGTCATACAGGCATGATGCCACTCACGATTTCATCAGGCGAAAGGGCAGCCATCGCGGGAAATCTTGCGAAGTCCGATTTATTGAACGTCAGCAGGTTCTTGACTCCGTGTCGCTCCATTGCGGCAGCAAGTCGTGTGTCATGAGCCTGTTTCCCCTGAACGTTGTGTGTGACGACCAAGTTGTACCATCGTGAGTAGATGCCGCGTTCATCTCGCAGCAGTGTGAAGTACTGCAACAATTCCTGAATTTGCTGATCAACATTTGCGACCAACATCCCGAATCCATTGACGGCGACAGGGCGGGTAGCGACAACCCAATATTCGTAAATCGATTGAGGAACCAGACACAGTTCATACCCGGATTTTGACAAAAGGGAAAGAGCCGATCTGGCTAAAGCATGGCTGGGATTTGCGGCCTGCGTGAATCTCAGGATCACGTTGGTGTCTACGAGTACTTTCATTCGCCGCAACCTGCATAGATCGATTCGCGGCTGTCGTCAACGACGTGGTTAAGTTGGGGATGGCGGTCCGCCCACGACTTGAGCCACTGGCCGAAATCCTGAGGAGGCCCGTTTGAACGGCGATTGGAGGCCACATCGGGCTGCAAATGGTCTGTGATCAGTTGACTCACGAACGCACTGATGTCTTCGCCATTTGCTGCGGCATGTTGTCGCAAGACGTCGATGTATTCGGGTGGAAGTTGAAGGTGGATGTCGAGTGTCATGGTTCGCGGCTCCTCTTCAGCATTTTACCATAGGATAGACATCGGGCCACCGTCTTTTCTCGCTGCGATTGTTAAAAACCCGGTTGGCTGGATAGCAAAAGCGGTCAGGTCTCTTTGTCTGCGATGGGGCACGTAGATGAAACCTGCCCCAATGCTGTGCGGCACTGCTGTTGTCATATGGTGGAGGATAGAGAGTGAGGCATTTGATTTCGACCGTTAGGAGATTGAACGCCACTACTGGATCGGTGGGCACTTTGGATGGCCTCGGCTGCTCCCCCTTCTATGCATCACCCGACGGTTTGTGATCGTGATGCGATCGGCGATGAACTCTTACTGTTGCATCGGAGCCAGTGACGCTGCGGGAACTGGCTGTGATGCTACGGAGCGCATCCACTGCACCACGCTGCGTGCGGGATGACTGACAAGGCTTCTGCGATGGGGATGACAGGTGAATCCCCGCTTTGAATGGCAGGCTGGCCGCCGCAGTGATCGCAACAAAAAAGCCGCTCGAAAATCTTCGAGCGGCTTTTGAGTGAACCGGGCGGGACTTGAACCCGCGACCTACGGATTAACCTGCCGCACTGGCTTTCACCAGCCATCACTGATTTGCATCAGTATTCTTGTTGCGGTCTGGACTTTACCATCTCCCTGCGAACAGGGAGCCACACGTCAAGTCTCTGAGGAGCCCCTTGTGAATGGCTTTCACCCTTCACTCAGGTTTCCTGCTGATTGCCCAATCCGGCGGATTGTCACGCTTTCGCGTACCGACGGCTCTAAGGGTGTTCCAGCATATGGTGCGGTTCTACCTCCAGCCTTTCGACCGGGGCACTCCTATTTAAAGTCCGTTGCTCTACCAACTGAGCTACCAGTTCATTGGTGTCCTTCGCGTTTGACACACGAAGGAGGGGAACGATACACAGAAAACTGCGATTTTCCAGACCAGACGCCCGCCTTCGTCGATTTCCCCGCGAATTCGAATTCCGTTCCCCGGAAAAACGGGCAATCTCAACGCAGCCGGAAAAAAACATTGCCGAACAGGGCCACGATTCAGCACCACCGGTCGCTTCATCGTGCTTCATCGTGCTGTCCACATGATTCTGTTTCCTGCTTAACCATCGCCCTTTGCCAGGCCTCCTCTTCGAGTCGGTTTCAACGGGAGATCGATGGGCGGCTACGATTCGACGACGTTGAATTCGACCGGATCCATAATATCTTCCGCGCCGTTGTAGTTGATCGTGATTTCTTCGCCAGCTTTGATGTCGCGCAGGGCTCGGAATTCTTTAACCTGACTGGGCGCGTCGTCGTACCGTGCGTTGGGCTTGTACGAATGGTTGTAGAGCGACCCGAATCCGAGGGCGAGCGCAACTTTGCCTTTGCCGTACTCGAACACATACGCCGGCATCACGTTGCTGTGTTCGCTTTCCAGAGCTTCTTTGTCAGCCATGATCAACAACGGAGCCCGCTCGAAAACAGTTCCGGCCGGAATCGCGACGCGTGCATAAACGCCTCGACCTTTTCCTTTGGTGCGTTTGACTTCAATCATCGTGGGCGGTGTAAGAGCCATAAGATTTTCGTTAACTGGCGTAAAGAATTGACGTGTAGAATTGGCGTGAAGGAAATTCCTGAACCACAGGTTTCCGCGAATGTTTGCAACCTGTCTGATACTCACTGCGACTGGACACACGCACTTCCGGAGTTCGCTGCTTTGCGACTGCGACTTCTATTCTGCAGCCGACATTGAAGTTGACGTCATGCGATCGCAGAATTGTTAGTTCTTCCGAAATCGCACTTCCCCATCGACAATCGCCGCCACAACCCGGCCGGTGAAAGTCTGGCCTTCAAATGGCGTGTTGCGACTTTTCGAACGGAACTGAGCCGCGCGAACGACCCACTGTTCGTGCGGGTCAATCAGCGTGATATCTGCTGGTTGACCAGGGGACAGCGTTCCATGTTCCAGACTCAGCACCGCCGCCGGCCCGGTCGTCAGGCGGGCGATGAGTTCCAGCCAGGTCAGATGACCGGGCTCGATCAAGGCCTTCACACACACGGCCAGCAGCGTTTCAAGTCCGCAGATGCCGGCAGGAGCAATATCCAACTCCACCTGTTTCTTTTCGAACGCAAATGGCTGATGGTCGGCGGTAATCGACGAAAGAGTTCCGTCCTTCAGTCCGGCAATCAGTGCCTTCACGTGATCGGCCGAACGCAGCGGCGGATGGCATTTGTACATCGTGTCAAACGAATCCATCACTTCGTCAGTCAAAAGCAGATGATGAGGTGTCACATCGGCGGTCACGGCAATTTTGGCCGCCTGAGCACGACGAACACGTTCGACAGAATCCTTAGTTGTGACACACATCAGATGCACTCGACCGCCGGTCAGTTCGGCCAAAGCAATATCTCGCCCGGTCATAATATCCTGAGCCGCCGCCGGAATACCTCGCAGGCCAAGTCGAGTCGCCTGGAAGCCTTCATGCATCACACCGCCTTCGGACAGCTCCGGCACCATCGCGAAGTGCAGAATGGGACGGTTGAACATCCGCGTGTACTCAAGCGCCCGCCGCATAACTTCGGAGTTTGCCACGGGAATCTTCGCGTCCGAAAATCCGACCGCACCACCCTCAACCAACTGACCGATCTCGGCCAGTTCTTCGCCTTTGCTTTGCTTCGTCACAGCTCCTAATGGATAGACTCGGCAATGGCGAGCCCGCTCGGCCTGCAACCGGATAAACTCCGCCGCCGAGCGATTGTCCACGACAGGCGATGTGTCCGACTGAGCCGCGATGGTTGTGAAACCGCCTGCCAGAGCGGCGGCTGTTCCGGACGCCGTGCATTCGTCTTCTTCATGGCCCGGTTCACGCAGCGACACATGAGTATCGATGAAGCCGGGGCAGACAATGAGTCCGGTGGCGTCGATCACCTCGGCATCGGCCGGTGCGTTCAGGGATGACGCGTTCTCGTGACGAACAGCCACGGCGGTGATGCGGCCGTCCTGCACCAGCACATCCGCAATGGCATCCAGTTGATTGGCCGGATCAATCACTCGCCCGCCGGTAATCCATAGTGCACTCATGACTGGCCTCCCTGAATTCTGCGGCGCTCCTGAGTCAGCAGAGTCAGACAAGCCATCCGTACCAGTAAACCGTTTGTAACCTGATCCAGAATGAGCGAATGCGGTCCATCGGCGACATCCGGCGTCAATTCGACGCCGCGATTAATAGGTCCGGGAGCCAGCACCAGCAGATCTTTCTTTGCACGCTGAATCCGCTGGCCATTCATGCCAAACAAATGAGCGTACTCTGCAATCGACGGAAAGAAGGCCCCTCGCTGCCGTTCAAACTGCACTCGCAGCAAATTGACGCAATCGACCTCGGGCATGATCTCATCAAGATTATACGCGACCTCGACACCCATCTGCCAAATGTCGCTCGGCACCAGCGTCGCCGGTCCGCACACAATGACTCGGGCCCCCAGCTTTACCAGGCCATGAATATTCGATCGGGCGACGCGACTGTGCCGAATGTCTCCCACCAGTGCGACCGTCAGTCCGGAGATTCGTCCTCTGGCTTTGCGAATGGTGTAGATATCCAGAAGTCCCTGAGTGGGATGTTCGTGAGTTCCGTCGCCAGCATTCAGCACACTCGCCTTTAAATGCCGAGCCAGCAGATGAGGAGCACCCGGCGTGCGATGGCGGCAGACGACCATATCCACGCCCATGGCTTCAATGGTCAGCGCGGTGTCGATAAACGTTTCGCCCTTCGACAGACTGCTGGAACTGGCGGTGAAGTCCACCGTGTCCGCGCCCAGTCGACGAGCTGCCAGGCTGAAGCTCGTTCGAGTGCGGGTCGAGTTTTCGAAGAACAAATTGGCTACAACGAGCCCCTTGAGTACATCGAGACGCTGAGTTCCGCCATGAGTGACTCGATCATAGTGCGCTGTCAGGTCAAGCACCGTGTTCAGTTGCTCGGCCGTTAATCGCTCCAGTCCCAGCAGGTGCCGTTCGCCCCACGGACCACTTACGGGAATTTCATTGAGTTCCATCAGTCCTCATTCGCTCCGAAACATCGTTCACTGTTCCATTCGCCGCGAATCTATCTCCATCCGCCATGTCATTCAATTCACCGCGATTGACTTGTCCCGATTTCCCATGGAACACCCCCCACTTCCGCGTTCCGAGGCTCCAGCCTCGAAACGCACTGCCCCGGAGTCTCCCTCGTTACGAAGCTCCCTCGTCTCCCTCGTTACGAAGCTCCAGCCTCGTATCGCACTGCCCCCGAGGCTCCAGCCTCGCAATCCCTGCCCTCGCAACATCCTCCGCCCCAAGCATCCGAAGTCTAAAATCTCCACCGAATGTTCCACTCCCGCACACCACTCCCGCACACCACTCCCGCACAGCCAGAGCAGATCTTTTCGCAAGAAAATCGCACGGCACCGAGGCGAGACTGACAATCGTCGGTGGATCGATCTTGACCGAATTTCGCAAAACCGGCAGAGTCCAGACGACCAGATTGGGCAACATGAGCCAAATCTGCGACCGGCGTCTCAATATTAACGCTGGTTCTGACGGCTTCAGATTCACCTGCCACGGAAGAATGGTGAAACATGCGCATTCGTCGATGGGCGTCCGGATTCTTTATTTGTTGCTACCTCGGCTGTCTGGCCTGGGGCGTAAGTGCTCACGCTTTGAAAGTTGGCCTGGCGGGCAACACCTTCAGCTACTTCTTTGTCTGGGATATGTTCTGCGGCTGGCAGGCCTATGACAATCGGACTCATATCATTGCGGAAGATGCCGACGGGAATCACTATGAAGTTAAAGAACCGTGGGGCTCATTCACCCCGTTCGGCAACGTGGATCGCGTCAACTACGACGTCAGCAGCAATATGATTTCACGCTACATCAAGAATGTACTGGATCACTCCAGCCATCCTCCGATCGATCGCGTCTACGTGATTCAGGAGATCTGGCCGAAGCAGTTCAATGCTCCTGACCATCTGTGGTCCAGGTTCTTTCACGAGCCCAAGGATCAGGTCTCATACTACAACCTGCGGTCGATCTGCAGTGCGCAGGGCGTCGCGATGGAAAGCTACATGGACTGGTTCGAGATGCAGACCGTGCAGGCGATCACCGACAATCCTCGTTTGCAGCAGGCATCTGCGGAAGCCAATCCTTACTACAACACCTTTTTCAATCCGGGTGCCAAACAAGCTGCAAAAAGTGCGTTCACAACCGACGATGGACTGCGAACGAACTGAATCTGTGGACGTCTGCCGAATGAAAATCGTTTGGTGATGTCCTGGCCGGCAATGATTGGTGTCGCGGCGATTTATCGGGCCAATACTCGAACATTTCAGCGCCGGTCACGATTCGCCGGCCGCATCTGTTTCGTGTGATCGTGTGATCGTGTGCCTGATCGGCTGTCGTTTTTGCGTGTGCTCAAGTCTTTGGCTTCCGCTGTTGAACCGTATTTCTGGGAGAATTCATCCGATGAAAGCCACGACCTTCGCGCCGGCATGGTACGAAAACCTGAAGAACTTTTTCTTCGCCGAAGAAACGCCGTATGGGCTCGCTCTGGTGCGGATGTTCCTGACATCCGTGGCGCTGATTCCCATGATTCGTCGATTTGGACGAGTCAGAGAATTGTTTTCTGCGGATGGCGCTCCTCAGCAGATGTCTGAAATCTTTGGCCAGGGAGCGGTCTTTCCCGAACTGCCTGCCGCCTTTGCCGCCGGTCTTTACGGAATCATGATTTTTGCTTTGATCTGCGGAGTCTTTGGATTCTGCACTCGAATGGCATTCTTCATCGGAACGCCGCTCTATTTCTACTTCAACATGCTCGACGCCGTCAGCACAATGACCAAGTATTCGGTCATGGCGACTCACATGTTTGTCATTCTGTCACTGTCGGGCTGCGGCGCAGTTTGGTCGGTTGATGCGATTCTGAAACGCTGGAAAGATGGACCGGAAGCCTCCCCGGTTCCGCCTCGTTTTCCCGTCTGGCCCGCACGATGTATTCAGGCGCTGTTCTGC
Organism: uncultured Planctomycetota bacterium; assembly: GCA_947085455.1. Classification (GTDB taxonomy): domain Bacteria; phylum Planctomycetota; class Planctomycetia; order Planctomycetales; family Planctomycetaceae; genus SXXK01. The sequence goes on from CAMTWR010000019.1 coordinate 29,337, forward strand.
TTCGTCTACTTCGGAGCTGCCATCACGAAGATTCAGACGCAGGCATTCTTCAGCGGCGAACAGATGCGTTACTGGATGCTGAGCAATTGGAATTACGACAACCCGATCGGTGAAGTGCTGGCCACATGGACTCCGATGCTCCTGGCTTGCGGCTACATCACCGTTGTCTGGGAGATCACCTTTCCGTTCCTCACCTGGCGCCCTCTCGGTCGCTTCTTTGCGCTCGGAGTTGGCATTCTGTTTCACATCATGACATGGATGACGCTGGGTCTGTATGTCTTTCCGATGATCTGCATCAGTGGCTACCTGGCTTTTCTGATGGAACGAGATATCGTCGCCATCCGTGGATTCGTGCATCGTCTGCAGATTCCTACTGCCGCTCTTGGATTCCCTCGCTATGCAATCGCTCGGTTAGTGGAATACCGCCCGGCCGCAGTGTCGACATCGGCTCTATGGATCGCCGGCGCTGTACTGGTTGCCCTGGCCTCGACGGAAGCCGATTATCGCATCGATCTGTATCACGCTCGAAGCGAAAGTGGCCTGCTGCCGCTGAAAACGATGGACAGTGAGTCCGTCCTGGCGATGGTCAACAGTCGACGGCCGATTCGCGAAAAGGATAAGTTCTTCTCATTCGAATTGGGAAGCATCATGATCGGCGGCCAGCTGGGAAATCGATCAGATTCGTTCGAGTTTGGCGACAGGATCGTCGCGCAGTGCAACGTTAACATTCCTCACGAAGATCTGTGGGTGGAATGCGTGGTGGAGGATGATCAGAGTCGTGTCATCGACAGTTCAGGGCAATTTGTGACTCGCGAAAAGCTGTTCGCTACCTTCAGCTACGACGCCGGAAATAAGCTGGTGCCTGGTGATTACTGGTTGGTCCTGAAAAGCTCCGGCAAAGAAGTCGGCCGACGCCCATTCAAGCTCACCGGCGATCCGGAATCCCTGCCGCAGATGGGCGAATTACTGACGAATTAACGCCTTTAGCGCGTTCGGCAGAAGATGATTCAAGCGGCATTCTGAGCGATCAGCAAAGAATCTCGCCGACTGATTCCTCGAACGCAATTGCTTCGGGATCGATTCGGTTCCCAAACACTGTCCGATGGATATCATGGCGGGCTGTTCCTGAACTGACTTTCCGAGGCAGGCGGGCCGGCATGAAAATCATTGCAGTCGTTTTAATGTTGATCGTGACCCATCTCGGCCCTGCAGGTTTGCACGCCACTTTGCACGCCGCTGACCGACTGCCGTGGGTGCGAGTCAGCAGCGATGGTTCAGGCTTTGAGCAGGAAGGCTCAAGCACGCCTTTTCGTGCGATGGGGTTCAACTACGATCGTGATGCTTCCGGTCGTCTGATTGAAGACTATTGGCATACGGAATGGGAACGCGTCGAAGACGATTTTCGCAACATGCAGTCACTGGGGGCCTCAGTGGTCCGAGTGCATCTGCAATTTGGCCGGTTTATGAAGTCGGCCACTGAAGCTCGCGAGGAAGAACTGCAAACCCTGGCGAAACTGTTGCAGCTCGCTGAGGAAACTCGTCTCTATGTGGATCTCACGGGACTCGGCTGCTACCACAAACAGGACGTTCCAGCCTGGTACGATGAACTGAGCACCCTTGACCGCTGGAAGGCCCAGCAGGCGTTCTGGGAAGCAATCTCGCGGACGTGCAAAGAGAGCTCAGCGGTGTTCTGTTACAACCTGATGAACGAGCCCGTGATTGGCGGAGAGAAGGCCGGCGGCGACTGGCTGGGCCCCGGATTTGGTGGCAAGCACTACGTCCAGTTTGTCGCTCGATCAACGGATGGTCGAGCGCGAGACGAAGTTGCGGCCGACTGGATCAGTCAACAAGTGGCCGCCATCAGAAAGCATGATACGCGGCATTTGGTCACTCTTGGATTCGTCGACTGGAGTCTGAACCGGCCCGGTCTGACGTCCGGATTCGATCCCGTCAAGGTTGCTGAGAAGCTCGACTTCATTGCCGTGCACTTGTATCCGTCTGCCGGAAAAGTGGACGAAGCTTTGGAGACGCTTCAGGGTTTTCACATCGGTAAGCCTGTGATCGTCGAGGAAACATTTCCGCTGAAGTGTTCGCTTGAGGAGATGGAACAATTCATAGATCGAAGCGGTGATCGAAGCAGCGGCTGGATGAGTTTCTTTTGGGGTACGATGCCCGATGAGTATCGATCGGAAACTTCAATTGCCGACGCAGTAACGTCAAAGTGGCTGTCGCAGTTTTCGACCCGCCTGAAGACTTTGGCCGCGAAGACTTTGGCCGCGAAGACTTCAGTAACAGCAGGGAAGCCCGCGCCGTCAGAGTCCACAGAACCATCCCCCACGGTGCAGAATTTTGTCGCTCATTCGCTGAAGGTCGCAGATGGAACCGCCGCGCATTCGGTTGATCTCAAGGCCTGGTCAGAAGGATCGCGTCATCTGCCGATCGGAGTGTTTGATTCGGGTATTGGTGGCCTGACGGTTCAGGAAGCAATTCTCTCGCTCGACGCATTTCACAACGACAGTTTTCGGCCCGGTGCGGACGGACGAAAGGACTTCGAGCACGAACGATTTATTTACTTCGGGGATCAGGCCAACATGCCGTATGGAAACTATCCGTCGGCGCAGCGGCAGGATTTCTTGAAGGAACTGATTCTGAAGGATGCTGCCTTTCTGATGGGGCGACGGTACTGGCCGGAACCAAATGCGGACGCTCCGCGAATGGAAAAACCTCCTGTCAAAGCGATCGTGATTGCCTGCAATACAGCCACGGCCTGGGGACTGGAAGAGATTCGAGCAGTGATCGATACATGGCAGATTCCCGTTTTTTTCGTGGGTGTCGTCGAAGCAGGAGCACGCGGAGTCACGGAGAACCTCGATCCCACACGACCCCGCAGTGCCGTCGCGGTGCTTGCCACAGTCGGGACCTGCGGCAGCAATGCGTATCCGCTCGCGATCGGTCGCACCGCGGGACTCGCCGGCAAGGTTGTGCCCACGGTTGTGCAACAAGGATGCGTTGGTCTGGCCGGGGCCATTGAAAGTGACCCCGCGTTTATTCGCGCTGAGTCCTCAGCCACCGCAAAAGAGACGTCCTATCTGGGACCGGCGGCCGGTCATCCGGTCGCACCACTCGACGCCAGTCTGATGAATCTGTACGACTTCGATCCAGCCGGTCTTCTGGGTGATGTGAACGATCCCACGTCGGTTCGATTGAACTCGATCGAAAACTACATTCGCTACGACGTGGCCACGCTGGTCCAGCGTCACCAGCTCTCCGGCAACCAGGATCCGATTGATACCGTGGTGCTGGGGTGCACGCATTTTCCACTCGTCCGTCAGGAGATTCTGGACTCGTTCGCTCGGCTTCGGGCTCATGAGCACAACGGCATGCGTCCGTATGAGTCCCTGATTGCCGGACAGATTGCGATCGTGGATCCCGCAGAGCTGACGGCGAAGGAACTTTTCCGCGAGCTGGCTCGACGAAAACTGTTTCGCCAGCCTGATGCCGTTCCATGGAAAGACCTGTACTTCATGTCTGTTGCCAATCCGCGTTGTCCGCAAGCAAAGTTGCTTCCGGATGGAGCGCTGGATCGTGACTACAAGTACAGTCGTGAGGTCAGTCGACTGGATGTGGAAGACACTATCAGCGTCCCGATGAAGATCGAGCTTTTGCCATCAGCGAGCGTCAATCTCATTCGATCTAAACTGCCCGAAGTCTGGAAACGCCTGTCGCAAACCCAGTGACGGATGCGGCCACACGTTGTGCCCGTAGGCCATTCGGGCACCGATTCATCTTCCAGTCGCACCATCATTCCAGCCATGGGCGTGTTCGATCCGGAATTCCGTCTGGCCGTTTCAAGCATGGTCGTTGCCCGTGCCAACACCTCGTCAGTCCGACCTGCTGAGGCAAGTTTGCGGGCACGGACGCACGCCTTTCATGCTAAAAGAAGCTGTCGATTTTGCATAGTCCGGCCGTGGGATGTCCATAACATACGAATGTGAACGGATATCCCAGTTGCCAGATGGAAGGCGATGTGGATCATCGTTTATGATCAGATTCTGATTCTGCGTTTAACGCCTCGACTCCCGGATGACCTTCAAGATGCTGTGGACTCACTGCCATTGCCGGCTCACTTTATCGCTTGCGATTTTGATCCTGGGAGGTTGCACCGATGCCGAAAAGGTTCCAGAAGGGGATCAGCAGTCCAATCAGTCTCCCGATTTCTCGAAGGTCGTTGAACCTGAAGACCCAGGAGGCTTCGGCAACCCTGAGGCGATTCGTTTCAGAAGCTGTGCGGATGACTGTGGCCTGAGATTTCAGTATGAAAACGGCCAGGCAGCCGGCCACTTTTCGATCCTGGAATCTCTGGGGGGAGGTGTTGCCGCCATCGACATTGATCGAGATGGATTTGACGATATCTGTCTGGCTGGAGGCGGAGAATTTGGACGGGATCGCAGCATTCTTCCAAAGCCGACCGGAATGTTTCGCAACAAGCGAGGTCTTTCATGGAGCGACGTCTCCGATGTAGCCGGAGTGAAATCCACCCGCTATTACTCGCACGGAACGATCAGGGCAGACTTTGACGCAGACGGCTTTCCCGATTTTTTAGTAACCGGCTACGGAGGCCTGGAACTTTACAAAAACATGGGCGACGGGACGTTTCATCTCGCGACCGACGAGGCCGGGTTGAGCGATCGCTCTTGGAGCAGCAGTGCAGCGTGGGGCGATCTGAACTCTGACGGTTGGCTCGATTTGTACGTCGCTCATTACGTCGACTGGTCTTGGAGCAATGATCCCGTCTGCGGTGGGCCACAAGGTCATCCGCGAGAAATCTGCCCGCCTCGCAGCTTTAACGGGCTCGATGATATCGCATATCTTAACGCCGGTGACGGTACATTTATAGACGCTTCTGATCAGCTGAAATTGAACCCAGCTGGAAAGGGTCTGGGCGTGGTGATGGCTGATTTTGACGTCGATGGTGACTGTGATGTTTATGTCACCAACGACACGGTTCCCAATTTTCTCTATCAGAACTCCGGCGATGGCACATTGCTGGATGTGTCGCTGCAGAGTGGTGCCAGTCTGAATGACCGAGGCAGTCCGGATGGCAGCATGGGCGTCGATGTTCTGGACTATAACACCGATGGACTTCCGGACCTGTGGGTTGCCAACTATGAACGCGAAACGAATGCTCTTTATCAAAACGTCGGCAGCATGGGTTTTCGCCATGTCAGCCAAAAGACCGGAGTGAGCGTCGCGGCAGGGATGTTCGTGGGCTGGGGAACCGCCTGCCAGGATTTCGACAACGATGGCGATGAAGATATTGTTGTATCAAACGGCCACGTCGTTCGTTTTCCGACAAACAGCCCGCTGATGCAATTGCCTGTACTTCTTGAAAATCAGGGAGGAACTCGATTTCGGAATGTGGCCATGCATGCCGGCAACTTCTTTCTCGAGGAACATATGGGAAGAGGTCTGTCAGCCTCGGATTTTGACTTGAGTGGCGATGTGGATTTTGTGGTTTCCCGCACTAACCAACAGGCGATGCTTCTGTTGAATGAAACAAAGAATGGTAACGACTGGTGCTCCGTCATTTTGGTTGGCAGGAAGTCACCCCGAGAGCCAGTGGGGGCTGTCATCAGGCTTCGGTCGCCACACGGGAATCAGACTCGATTTGTAAAGAGCGGCGGAAGCTACGCTTCCAGCTCAAGCGAACGGATTCTGTTTGGATTGGGCTCAGAGGGAGGGCCCGTTGTCATTGAAGTCACCTGGCCGTCTGGAAGAACGCAGACACTTGAGAACGTTTTGCCCGGCCGCCATTTGACGATCGTGGAGTCTGGCTCGGATGATCAAGGATCGGGGCGAGTAGTGGAATTTGTCTTCTGAAGGTCAAATTGTGTCCATCAGAACAGCGTGGGCGTGATTCTTGAAAGATGCTTGATATTTTATACAGCAGCCAGGAGCGGTTCTTTGCTTTTGCTCAGAATCGGTCCATGAAAAGGTTCGAACCAGGGACCACCTGTTTTGCTCGTTTCGTCTTGTGGACGCATCCTTGACCGTGCTGACCACCTGGTCTTTCATCACTAAATTTGTTCATGAACAAGTGTCTGAGGATCTTCTGGATCATGTCCGACCAACCCCAAACACCTGATCTGAGCGACGGTAAATCGCAGTCGAAGGAGGCCGCTGCTGTCAGGCCTCGCACAAGGCCCAGGAAACATCGACGACGACGGCCCTGGCTTTGGCTGACGTTGTCTGCAATGGCGATTTGTCTCTGGCAAAAAGACACTCTATGGCCGCCGTTTTTTCATCGTGTCGCCACTCAAAAGCTTGACCGGCATGAGCCTGAAGAAGCTCTCAAGTGGCTTGATCGCGCCGAGTGGTTTGGGGCTGAACGTGCCGACACCGCGATGCTGCAAACTCGCGCGGCGCGACTGACGGGCGATGCAGCACTTTTTGCAAAAGCATTGCAGCTCTCAGAAAGTCGGGGCGTCAGCAGCCTTTATCTTCAGCGAGAACGGATTCTCTGGGCCGCTCAATCCGGGCAAATGAGCATCGCGACGCCTCATCTTTCCACTCTGCTGACGGATACGTCCGGAGACAATCGAGACGTCTGCCTGGCTTACGTGACCGGTTTCCTGCGCAGTCTTCGGCTGAATGAGGCCATGTCTCTGCTTGACGTGCTGCTGAAAGATTCGCCCAACGACGCGTATCCGTGGCTCATTCGTGGACGAATCTGGCTGCTTCAGTCGGAGTCAAGAAAAGCAGAGTCCGACTTCCGTATGGCACTGAGCATACGTCCCGACTGGAATGAGCCCTTGATCTATCTCGCCGAAACGCTGTATGACACTCGCCGAGCGTCCGAAGCGCTGCCCCTCTTCGAGACCGCAATGGAATCTGATGAGTTTCACACCCGAGCCGCGGTTGGACTTGCTCGATGCATGAAGGCAATTGCACAAGTCGATAAGGCGAAGACGGTTCTTCAGGACGCTCTGAAGCGGGATCCGCTGAATCACGACGCCCTGTTGGAGCTCGGTAGCACGCATCAGGAAGAAGGCGAAGTTGACCTGGCAATTCCTTTGCTTGAGTCGGCGATCCGGCAAATGCCTGGCTCAGAAGAATCTCACTACCGACTTGCTCAGTGCTATCTAAGCGTGGGTCGCAAGGACGAGGCAGATCGCGAATTTAAGATCGTGGACGAAGCCCGCCTTGCCCTGTCTGAGCTCAACCGACTCAATGATCAAATTCGAAATCAACCTCAGAATGAGGATCTTCTTGTTCGATCCGGTGAGCTGATGCTTCGTTTTGCCGATCCCGATGACGGCGTTGCGGTGTTAATGTCGGCCCTCGATATCAATCCGTCCAACAAGACCGCTCACAAGCTACTGGCGGAGCACTATCGGAAGCTTTCTGCCACGATCCCGGAGCTTAGACAACAATTCGAACGGCACAAGAAGCTTTCCGAGTAAGACCGGTCACCGAACCTCCGCTGGCTGCGAAGCCCTGCATGGACACCGGCCAATCTGTGTTCAGAAATCAGGTTCCGGCTCATCCTGTCTCTTGCAGGCACCCCGGTTCCGTTGCTGCTCACGCGTCTTCGAGGTCTGAGCTGCCTGGGTTCGTTTACGCAAGACAAAACAGCCACACGGAGCGATCAGCCTAAGCTAACTGGCAAGGTCTGGCATCACTTCATTTGCCTCCCGAGCGACAAGGCAAAAGCCTTGAGCTATTCAGGACTGACTGGCATTGCCAGCCGACAGGCGTCGGCCGCCTTGCGCCACATCGTCGCAAGTTCCGCCTTTCCCAGTGATTCACAAACCACCGCCAATTGATCGCGGATGGCCGGATCCGTGGGGGCACTCTCGGCCTGTGCACTCAGTTCATTTAACAACTCCACTCTTTTCTGCAACTGCTGAAAAGTGTTCATTCGGGCTTCGGCTTCCGCAGCGTTTCCGAGCTTCTGCAAAATCTGAATATCGAAATACAGCAGAGCGGCATGAAGAGGGAACTCCTGAATTGCTTTACTCAGGACGGCTGCTGCTGCTTCAGGCCCCTCCGACTCTTCAACCAGCTGGCTTTCCAACAGCGACAGTTCCGGACTCCGGTCTCCCAGTGTCTTGCCGTTGGCCAGCACCGTCCGTGCTTCCGGCAATCTGTTCAGATTCCACAGGCACTCAAGCCGGCAAAGTCGAATCGCCGCAGTCTCCGGGACTTGAGCGCAGCAGCTTAATGCTTCTTCGAATTGCCGCAGCTGTAACAGACACTTTGAGAGTTGTTCAACAATTTCAGCAAATTTTTCGGGCGGAGGTGACATAGACGCAGCAACACGCAGCGACTCCGATGCGGGCCCGAAGCTCTCGAGATCGGTGTAAATGACGCCCATTAGATGATGTGGGCGGTAGTCGTTCGGAGCGAGGCGAATTACCTCACGAAGTTCAGCTGTTGCCGCGTGATTGGCCCCTAGATCATAATATGCCGCACTGAGCCAGCGATGGGCCTCCACCTCATCAGGTGTCGCGGCGATAACTTCACGCAGCGAACGAACCGCCTCCGCAAATCGTCCCAGCCGGTAGAGTGCTTGACCGGCACACAGCAGAATCTCATTGCGGTAGAGCCCGTCCTGATCGGCGTTTCGCAAAACGCGGAGTGCAGCATCTGCACGCCCGCCACGCAGAAAAATCTCAGCCTCAAGCAACAGCCCTGGATCTCGCCCTCCCGGACGCTGCGAAATCTCCTTCACCTGATCGCGTACAACAAGAAACTTGCCTGCTCGAATTTGTTCAACCACGTTTCTGTAGCTGGCCTCCAGAGAATCTGGTTTGGCAGGCCATAGGCACACGCCGAACCAGAAAACCCCGCCAACCAACAATCCCACGGTGATCAGCCTGGCAATAGTCGCCGGTTGCCTTACGCCGTAGGACACACGATTTCCAATCCCAAAAAATTGCCCGTGAGATCATGGCCTGTGAACACAATCAACGAAAGACTCAACCGTCAGAAAGAGGCCATCACGTTTTACTTCGCCTCATACCCCGAAACCGCTATGACACTTGAACAGCAACTTGCTCTGTTCAAGCATCTTTTCAGCATCAAGCCGCTCAACTATTCCTTAAGCTGGAGCACGAGTGTGCTGTTCTCTGCACTCATGCTTTCTTTTAAAGGCGTCGTGGTCCGATCGGAATAGATCTTAGGCACGATATACTTTGGTCCGGTCTCTTTTCCGTCGGCGCGATTCTGCGTCATCTTTGCCAGGTCCAGTGGGTCTGGTGCCCCCGCCGGAGCCGCTGCAGCAGGCACTGCGCTGCCCTCCATCTTCGTGACAGTAATGACATTTTCCCCCGCCAACACGCCATCACCCGCATCAAACATTGACAGGGTAAACTTGCCTTCGGCGTTGGTAATTCCGGTCGCTGCTCGTGGAGCACTTGGACCAAAGAATGCCACGTCGGCACCTGCCACCGGAGCACCGTTCAGCATAACAGTCCCTGTGACAGGTATCAGTGCAGGGCGATCCGAGACACCTTTCCCGCAGCCTGTCAGAGCGATGCACAGAACTGGAGCCAGCACGGCGAATACGTTAATGTTTTTCATTAGCGAAACCTCTGTCAAAAATCGTCATGATCCAGTAAGTTGGATCGAGGAATAAAAATGGATTTATGCCGTAAAAAAGCCGTCAGTGTAAATGACACTGACGGCAAATCATACAACCTGAGTCATACAATTTAACACGGAGACTTTTTTAGAAGTCGCCAAGAACCTTGCCATCGCGGCGGTCACCGAGATACTGATATGTCAGGTAATCGATATTCTCGCTGATGAATCGCACAGAACCGTCACAAAGAACGAACTGCGCACCACCCACATGGCGTGACTTGAAGCCCTGGCTGGTTGCCCAGTTGTCTGGATCGTTACAGCCTGTCAACGCGCCTGACGGAGCGGGATCGTTGTAGCACCGAATAGGAAAATTCACCGGTGCTGTTGTGGCAACCCACAGAGCGTTGAAATGAAACCATCCGTTATTCATATGGTCGCCACAGTTTGGTCGGATTTCGCCCATAGCAATCGTGTTGGACGTTCCGTCAGTGATGTCTCTCAGTTTGGCGGCCCAGTTTATTCGGGATATAACACCCGAAATGTTCGTCCCGGAGTCCTGATTACCATGACCCACGGTGGAGTTGGTCCCGGCAACATGTGACGAATATTGCGTGCATTTACCGCCTAATGAGTCCATCTGCTGATTGCCCATGCTCATCGCATAATTTGACTTAGCACTATGCCCAACCAGATTGCCGCTTGGCTCAGAAGGGCACAGGTAGGCAGAAATCACATATTGACGGTACAGCTTTCCGGCTGGATCAGTCTGAGCTTCGAAATTCCCCGGACCCCAGGCCGGGGCGGCTGTTGAGAAATTCAAGGCGTTGAAAAGTGCGGATTGTTCAATGAACGGAAGCAGACGAACCAAATAAGTTCCCTTGGAACCATCGCTCCAATTGAACCCAAGGGCTGGATTGGTATTGAATACGGTCGGCGGGAACTGCCCATGCACGTCAGCGTAGTTGTGCAATGCAAGCCCCAATTGATGGAGGTTATTTTTGCATTGTGTACGCCGTGCCGCCTCACGTGCTTGCTGAACCGCTGGCAGCAGCAGTGCGATAAGAATTGCGATGATGGCGATAACCACCAGCAATTCAATCAAAGTGAAACCCTTTGAATGCAACCTTGTTTTCAACATTCGACATCTCCTGAAATAAGGACAAAAAACTCCCAGATCACCGGCGTGACTGGGCCAAACAGAAACGAAATTGGTGCGAAATCTTGCTGCCGAGAATAACTATCGGATCTTTTCTCAACAGTAGTCAGAATGCAATGTTCCAATGTGCAGAAATGCCAAACATTTGCCCAAAATTGCATTAACTACGTGAACCTATGAATCCTCTCGTTGCTGGCAGCATGCAAATTAATAAATACTGCTAAGGAACGAAGAGTAGTGGTGGACACAGATACCATCACAAACTCATTGGAGGTCAATAACAGGGATCCAGTCGAGCAACCGAACAAGCAACGCCGGCGGTTCGTCCAACAGGGGGGACCGTTGAAGACTCGGCAAGAGAGCAAGTTTTAGAGTCCATTTCCTGAATGCCGATTCCACCAGACCGCCCCCCATTCATCGCCAGGAAAGTTTCCAACGGCGATATCGACGGCTTTGTCGTTGTTGAAATCGCCGACAGTGATTGACAAGTGGCCGGTGCGGGATTTCTCAATGGAATGCGGCAGAAAGACACCAGGGCCGGTCTGCTCCAGCCAACAGAGGGAATCATAGGTTGGCAGTGAAAGTTGCTCATACAACTGAGGCGGCAGGAATCCCGTTACGGCAATATCCAGGTCGCCATCCCCGTCAAAATCCGCTGTGGCTGTATCGCTGGCACCGGCCAGGGACAGAATGTTCGTACTTCGGAACGGAAACGTTCCTTCGTTAATCAGCAACTTCACGCCGTGATAATCCTTGATCAGCAGGGCATCAAGATTGTCACCGTTGCAATAGACGACATCGAGATCCCCGTCTTGTTCTATGTCGACCAGTTCAATTCCACAGGACCCAAATGACGGGTCCTCAGCCGGATTGAGCGTCTCTTTGCGGAAGGTCAGATCGCCGTTCCCGAGGTACGCATCAATGGTCTCGTGCTCCTGGCTGACCAGTGCCACAAAATCGGGAATTCCATCCCCATTCAAATCGCACACAGGGACATGAATTGTCCCATGTCGCGAATCAATACAATGTCGTTTAAAAGAATTGGAGACCACTAAAAACTGACCATCCGCCTGCCTGTGACTGACGTTCTCCAGCAGAAGAATGCTGCCAGACTTCTGCCAGCCAAATTCCGCCACGACAAGATCCAGATCCCCATCACCGTCAAAATCGGCGGCATCTACGTGCGCAATCCGCCCGACGTTCTCAAGCAACCGGACAGAGGCCTTTGCCGGCTCTATCGCGTTGCCCTCAGGAGCGCCCTGCAAATACAGCAGCGCACCCTTCTCGTGATCGGCCGGCCCCTGACTGCCAAGATCCGCAATCAGCAAATCGGCGATGCCATCGTTGTTAAGATCCGCGGTGATCGAGCAGGCCGGATTGGCGGCCTGCAGGATCTGCCTGTGCTGAAGTTTTTCGCCAAACTGAATCTCGCAGACATGGCCGGACCCCATGTCGGTGAGACGGAGCTCCGGTGTCAGGCGGGGACTTCGAGAATCCCAGGTCACCTGCGATACCATCGGTGAAATGTTCGGGGGACTCGGGATGCTTTGCTTTTCAAACAGAACTGAACCGCTCGACTCCGGCAGGGAATGCATTTCCTGAAGAACATCGGGAGCCTGAGAGCGATACCAAGCCACCACTCCATTCATTCCCGGAATTTGAAGGTCTGTTCGCCTTGATTCTGTATAAAAATCAAATCCTCGTTTGACCTCTTTTTGCCACGCATCCTTGGGAAAAAGCTTTGGCGACGGAGTTTTGTGACAGTTGCCACAAAAGGCAACAACCTCAGTTGGTGGTGCAGCAGAGAACACCGCTGCGTGGTGCTGAGTGGCAGGATCTGGAGCTTCCGTTGACCTGTCGCATCCCGTTGAGACCGCCAGACAAACGAGCACGGCTACCAGACAGATCGTCGGAAAGGGAGGGTGCACAACGTCGCTTCCTTAAAACTTCAATTTTCAAACTGAACAGCATTAGATCTCGGCCAGTCGTTCGGTGGAATCGCCGAAGCGATCGAGCTGCAGACCGAACTTGTCCATGAGCGACAAATACAGACTGCACATTTTGCGATTTGGTTTATCGAGATAATCCAGGACTCGACCGGTTTCCAGTTTGCCGCCGCCCCTGCCCAGAATCACAACTGGCAGTTTTGTGGCGTCATGGCTGCCCGTGTGCATGCTGCTGCAATACATCAGCATGGTGTTGTCCAGAGCCGTGCGTTCGCCTTCCTGAATCGCGTCAAGCTTGCCGGCGATGTAGCCGAATTGTTCGATGAAGAAACGATTCACCTTGAGCCAGTCTTCGGATTCCTGGTGAGACAGCAGGTGGTGGATCATGTAATCCACGTTGAGATTCGGGAACCGCAGCGAAGAATGGTCGTTGTTCAGTTTTAATGTGCAAAGCCGAGTCGAATCGGTCTGGAAACCAAGGACAAGGATGTCACACATCAGACGCATGTGTTCGGCGATATCCTGAGGAATGCCGTCAGCCGGACGAGGAATGTTCGGCTTATCAAACGCGGGCTTCCAACCCTGCAGCTCGCCTCGCTGGCCAGCTCGGGAAATTCGCTGCTCGACTTCTCGCACCGAGCTGAGGTATTCATCCAGCTTCTGCTGATCGGCGATACTGATCGACCGGCGCAGATCGTTGGCATCTTCCAGCACGGCATCCAGAACACTTTTGTCGCCCTTACTCACTTCATCGCGAAACAGGCGATCGAACGCGAGAGCCGGGTAGACTTCCAGAGGTGTCGGAGTTGTCGGAGACGTCCACGAAATATGACTGCTGTAAAGCATCGAGTAATTTTTGTGGACCGAAGGATTGGCCTTCTCACAGCCCAGCACCA
>CAMTWR010000020.1:0-47316 GCA_947085455.1 uncultured Planctomycetota bacterium
TCGCCGCTGAACACAGCGATTCTATCGTTTCACGACAAATTGATGATTGCATGAATCTCTTCCCTGAGATTGTTCGTCTATCCAATCACACACTATCTCACATTCACTCGTTTCAGGGGAGATCATTTCTTGCTCGCTGCTTAATGCTTCCTGTTTTTCTCGAGGCTCTTCTGGGCCCACGCGGATTCCGAACAGATGAACGCCCAGGCCAGTATCGAGACCGCTGCCAAACTACGTCGCATGGTGTGAAGTTCCTGGTGAAAGTAGACGGTTTCTCCTTGCGTTGTAGCATAGCTCGCAGGACCTTGATTCGCATCCACTGGGACAGTTCGGTGCGGGTGAGCTATGACGTTTTTTTGCTTTTTGATAATTGCAGCCTGCACCCCACGCCGCAGATCCGGCCTCCGGCCACCTTCTCCGCCGAGGTGGCGTGGACTTAGCGTAGCGGAACTCGCCAAGAGTTCCGGCTTTCGTGGCACATCACAGGAAGTCTACGCGACTTACGCTACATCTTTTTCTTAAGTCCATGCCATTGCACCTTCACCCCCGAGGTGGAGAAGGGCGGTGGAGATCGCTCTGTTTGCGACTACTATTCTGGTTATGGCCGTCGAAACTGTCTGTTCGCCAGTGCCAGGGAGATGTACAGGCGAGAAACTTTCGTGCGGCCTGTTTTCAAATTCCGGCACCGATCGCGTACAGTAGTGAGTCGTTCCGCGGTCGCTGGTTTCGCACCACTCGGGAACTCCTACTATTGACGGACATCAAACCGCCGACAGGGCAGGAGGCTGGGTAAATTTTCAGGTCCTCCGTTTTGCAAGTTGACACTCAGAGAATTGATGCCATGACTCATTCCTTCTGCCGCCATTTTCAAATGCTTATGCTGACAATGTTGGTTGCGGGCTGCGGGACTACTGCAACAGATCCAAATTCACCTTCGACGACATCAAATCCGGTCGGGAATGTCCGGACACCGGTTTCAGAATCGAAGGCTCCGGCGCCGTCTGCTCCGCCTGTCGAAAGCGTGGAATTCGTCGCGCCGCCTTTGACCGCTGAAGAAATACAGCAGGGCTGGATTAGTCTGTTCGATGGCCGATCTCTTTTTGGATGGCAGGTGCCGACCGTGTCCAACTGGCATGTCGAAGACGGTACGATCGTTGTCGACAATGGCGAAAAAAGCTTATTGCTGACTCCGTTTGAACTGGATGACTTTGAACTGCGGTGCGACTTTCATCTGGCTGCAGGCGGGAACAGTGGTCTCTTTCTCAGGACCGCTGAAAATCCAGCGAGCCCCGCGTCCGACACATACGAACTGAACATTTGCGACAGCCATCCGACGCACAAAACCGGCAGCCTGGTTGGTCGATTTGTGGCCGAAAACGTTCCGGCGGTCGAAGGCGACTGGCACACTTTTCGAGTGCTCTTCGAAGGTCCGAAGATTCAGGTCTGGCTGGATGAAAAGCAAATTGTTGATTTCGTCGATACGTCGGATGCAGTTCGGCTGACCGGGAAACTCGGGCTGCAGATGAACGAAGGGCGAGCCGCCTATCGCAACGTCTGTGTGCGGCCGCTGAAGTTTCGGCCGCTGCTGAATGGGCAGGATACTTCCGGATGGAATGTTGTTCCTGATTCCAGAAGCCAGTTCACCATCAACGAAGGTTTGTTGCATATTTCGGATGGACCAGGGTTTCTCGAAACTGCCGACACGTTTGGTGATTTCGCGATGAAAGTTGAAGCTCGCATTAATGGCGACGGGCTCAACAGCGGCGTCTTCTTTCGCGCCAAGAAAGGAACCGCGGAGGCTCCTTCGCATGGTTACGAGATGCAGCTTCACAACGGCACGAAGGACGGCGACCGTGCGAAACCCGCAGACTTTGGAACCGGCGCAATTTTTCGCCGCATTCCAGCGCGGTACGTGGTTGCCAGCGATCGTGAGTTTCTGACCGCCGTGCTGATCGCACAGGGCGACCGGTTTGCGTCGTGGGTGAATGGATATCAGGTCGTCAACTGGCAGGACTCACGCAAACCAAGCGACAATCCTCGCGAGGGGCTTCGGCTTGAGGCCGGTCATATCAGCCTGCAGGGACATGACCCGACGACTAATCTTGATTTTCGATCCGTTGATGTGCACGAGTTTCAGGCTGCTGCGCCGACACGATAGCACTCCACCACGCACAAACGTTCTCTGGTTCAATACCCGCACTGGCACCTGTGATGTTTCCGCAATTTGAGCAACTAACCGAGGATCAGTCCGAAGAGAATCTTCGCAGGCTGAAGGGGCTTGGGTTTTCCGAGCCGGACTCCGGCCTGCGAGTACTCACGCGACTGCGAGAACATTATCTGGCACTGGGTTCCACTCGCACCGGTACTTCCAAGTCGTCTACAGCGCAGACAAGCGTTGTTCCGGGCTGGTATGAGATCTTAGAACGAGTGGTTCGTGAGGCTCCGCTGCGGGACACTGTGCTGGCCGTGGTGGACCAGTATGTCAGAAATGCGTCGGAACACATTGATGTGTTTTCCCTGTTTGAGCAGACACCTCGATCACTGGAAATTCTGGCTCGCCTCGCCTGCGGCAGCCCGTTCCTGACGCAGATTCTGTTGGCCGATCCGCTGTGCCTGACCACACTGACTTTGCATGGGCGCACGTCGGAGATGAAGTCGCGGGAGCAGTTTATCTCCGAGGCGATGAATGGACCTGACAAGGTCCGGCTGAGGACTGAAAAATTGTCGGCCCTGCGGAAGTATCAGCGGCGGCAGTTGCTAAGAATTGGAATGTGCGACGCCTTCGGTTTACTGGACCTGCGATTTGTCACGCTGCAACTTTCGCTGCTGGCGGATGCGATGGTTCAATGCTGCCTGAATATTGCTGCAGCCGAACTGAAAATCGGAGAAAACCGGCTGGCGATAATTGCTCTCGGAAAGCATGGTGGTGAAGAGCTGAATTACAGCTCGGACATCGATCTTGTCCTGATTGTGGATCGAGATTCTTCTGACATTCAGCGACTCGCACGACTGACAATTGATGGTCTGGCAGAAGACATTCCGCCCGGCTTTTTGTATCGAGTGGACTTGCGTTTGCGGCCGTGGGGAGAAGCGGGGCCGCTCGTCAGCACCGTCGCTTCCTATTCGGAATATCTCGTGCAGGATGCCGCGATCTGGGAAAAGCAGGCCATGCTGAAAGCCAGAACGGTCGCCGGTGACGGAGAAACCGGCTACCAGTTTCTGAAGAAGATTCGGCCCATGCTGTTTACAGGCACGGCGGCGCAGGTTCGCAGCAGTATTCAGCAGATGAAGGAAAAAATTGAATTACGACTGCGGCAGCGGGGCAAACTGAACTCTGAGGTAAAACTGGGCGTCGGCTCCATTCGAGACGTCGAGTTTCTGGTGCAGAGTCTGCAGCTTATTCACGGGGAAAGCGAACCTCGAATTCTGAGTTTTAACACTCTGGATTCTCTGGTGCGTCTGGCCGAATTTGGTTTGATCAGCGCTGCGTGGTATCGTCAACTGCGAGCGGGTTATGTTTTTCTGCGCACGGTCGAGCATTCGCTGCAGTTGTTGCATAACCAGCAGACTCATGAGCTTCCCGCCGATCGACGGCAGCTGGACTGGCTGGCGAATCGGCTGGATTACCCGGACACAAAAACATTGATGGGCCGCTTCGATGAGCACCGCCACGCGGTGCGTGCCATCTTTGAAGAATGTCTGCACGGAGCCGAGCTGCAGGAAACCGTATCGCTGGTCGATGAAATCCCGAACGCGATTGCGAAGATCGCCCTGCCGGCGGTGGATGAAGAGACCGACCAGCGGCTTCAGCGGCGTCGAAAAAAGGTTGCAGAGATGTTTGCCGCGCTGGATGCAGGCGCCACTGCGATGGTGACCTGCGAACATTCCGAGCAAGATGAGCTGTCGTGGGAACTGTCAGTAGCCGGCATTGAAGTCTCCGGCTGGCTGGCCATCATTTGCGGTCTGCTTTCGATCTGCCGCCTGGACATCCGTCGGGGCGACGCTCTGACGGGTGAAGGCGCAAACGGCTTTGGAGAAAAATGCGTCGCCGGAAAGTTTCTCGCCCATTTTGAAGTGCGGCTGGATCCTTCTGTAGTGCCGGTCGAGTCGAATTCGGTTGCCGATGATCTCGCAAGGTCACTCCAGGAGGAGATTTCACGGCTGGCGAATCTTTCGAGAGACGGTCAGATCGAAGCCGTGCGAGCGGAGCTGCTGTCTCGCTTCTGTGACGCAGTGCCAGAGCAGTCGGATCTTGATGCTTCTTCCGATGACGTGGAAGTTGAACTGGCACGTCTGCCCGGTTCCGTACTGACTCAGATGAATATCACCGGCGCCGATTCCTGGGGATTCTTGTACGAACTGGCCAGCGCTTTGTCGCTGAGTCGGTTCCGCGTCCGGCGAGCGATCATTGATGAAGAAGGCGGAAAAGTCCGCGACGTTTTGTATGTGCGTGAACGAAACGGCCAGCCGATTGAAAGTCAGGAGCGGCTTCAGGAACTGCAACTTGCCGCCACGCTGATTAAGCAGTTTACGCACTGGCTACCATCAACCAGCGATCCGCATCATGCTCAGGCCAGGTTTCGCGAGCTGGTGGTTCGGCTGCAGCCCGCGTCCGCATGGCCCGACAACATGCAATCACTGCGGCGTCCGAATGTGTTGCATGCGGTGGCACGAGTTCTGGGGACCAGCCAGTATCTGTGGGAAACGTTTCTTCAATCTCGCCATCAGGAGTTGTTTCCGATCCTGGCCAACGCTGAAGAACTCAGCCACCGCGAATGCCGTGATTCGTTGTCCATTGAACTTGATCAGCTCATTGATCGGCTGACCGGTGATGCCGCATGGTCCGCGTTAAATAATTTCAAAGACCGGCATTTGTTCCGCATCGATATGCGACACGTGCTGGGACACTGCCGTCCATTCGGGGCGTTTTCAGAGGAACTGACGGAACTCGCGGAGCTTGTCGTCAGTAAAGCACTGGACCTTGCCTGGCGACAGTTGGTGGCTGATCATGGTGCTCCGAAATTGAAAGACGGAATCACTGACTGTGAGTGGGTGACCGCGGGGCTCGGCAAGTTTGGCGGCATCGAAATGGGATTTGCCTCCGATATCGAGATGATGTTGTTCTATTCCGAGTCGGGGCGAACGGCGGGCGTCAATTCTGTTTCCAATGCCGTCTTCTTTGACCAGATGGTAAGTGCAGTGGCCGCTGGGATTCGCGCGCCGCAGGACGGGATCTTTCATGTGGATCTGCGCATGCGGCCTTTCGGACAGGCGGGATCTGCTGCAGTGACTTTTCAGGATTTTGAACAGTATTACGGTCAGGAAGGTCCGGCCTGGCCGTACGAACGTCAGGCGATGGTCAAGTTTCGCTGCTTTGCCGGAAGTCGAGTATTTGGACAACGGGTGACAGTCGCCTGTCACAAAGCAATCTACTCCGCCGGGTGGTTTGACTTCTCCGCGATGCGGGCCATGCGAGAACGCCAGATCCGCCAGCTGGTTCGAGGCGGCTCGATCAATGCAAAACTGAGCGACGGAGGAATCGTTGACTGCGAATATGCAGTGCAGGCCCTGCAGCTCACGTTCGGGCGTGACATGATTACGCTACGGCATCCCAACACGTTGCAAGTGCTGCGAGAGGCTTCAAAGTTGAGCCTTATTGATCCTCAGCAGCGAATCGTGATCGAACGGGCGTATGTGTTTCTGCGTGAACTGATCGACTGCCTGAGAATGGTGCGAGGCAATGCAAAAGATCTCACCATTCCTGCAGCTAACAGCCGCGACTGGCTTCAGTTGTCCCATCGCATGCGGACCATCCATGCATCCGAGGTGCCGTTGGACAACCTTGAAGAACAGATGAAGCTGGTGCGGGATTTTTCATTCATCGTCGAACAACACTGCCGTAAGATGCGACAGCATCGAAAAGGTGAGGACCGCCAGGATGACTAAACGGCCTGGTTCTGCGTGCTGAAACGAGCAGAATTTCACGCGGAACGTGAGCCATGGAGATCCTTCGCTAATCGCTCAGGATCACAGGGCCCAACCAGGATCACAGGGCCCAACCAGGATCACAGGGCCCAACCAGGATCACAGGGCCCAACCAGGATCACAGGGCCCGACGAGGACGAATAGTGCTCATCCCGATGTCAGCGGTCTGCAGCAGAATCACAGGGCTCTGCAATTGGTTGATAGAGATTCCAACGACCTGCTTCCAACAATTGCAACGCCCTGATGTGATATTCGACGGGGCTTATTTGGTGCCTCTGCGCATATCCAGTGTGTAAGGAAAATCGGGCGACATACGCGGCTCTTTGGGATCCAGAAGTCCGCCCGTGTGACCCATACGGAAGAAGCGACCGGCGCGACGGCTTTCTGCAGCCAACGCATTGACTGGAATGCCTTCCGGGTTGAGTCCCCCCGGATGATCGATGTGATAGCGGCAACCGCCGAGCGACCGTTTACTGACGGTGTCGACAAGATCAACCACCAGTGGCGTATGCACCGCAATACTCGGATGCAAACAGTTTGGTGGCTGCCACGCGCGATAACGAACGCCTCCGACAAACTCACCGGCCGTGTCTGTCGCCTTCAAGGGAACTCGCACTCCGTTGACGGTGATACACATGCCTGACGAATACATACCGGTGGTCTTGATCTGAAGGCGTTCCAGCGATGAATCGACGTAGCGAGTAGTACCACCCGCACCCGGTTCTTCACCCAGCACGTACCACGGTTCCAAAGCCTGTCGCAACTCGACCGTCACACCACTGGCTTCGAAGGTTCCCATGAGCGGGCAGCGGAACTCCAGATGGGCACCGAACCAGCTGACATCGAAATCGAGACCGCCTGCTTTCAGGTAATCCACCACGGAGGAAAGGTCACTCCAAAGATAATGCGGCAGCATGAAACGGTCGTGAATCAGCGTTCGCCAGTGAATCAACGGCTCTTTGTAAGGAGCTGTCCAGAATGCGGCGACAAGAGCTCGAACGAGCAGTTGTTGTGTCAGACTCATGCGAGCATGCGGCGGCATTTCGAATCCACGAAGCTCCACAAGCCCCAGTCGACCGGTCGCATGGTCGGGCGAATACAGCTTGTCGATGCAAATTTCTGCGCGATGAGTATTGCCCGTCAGGTCGATCAGCAGATTGCGAAACAGTCGGTCCACCATCCAATTGGGGATCCAGCCGTTGCTCGGTTCCGGAACCTGTTCGAACGCAACTTCCAGTTCATAGATGGAATCGTCACGGCCTTCATCGATTCGCGGCGCCTGACTGGTCGGGCCGATGAACAGGCTGGAAAACAGATACGAAAGTGACGGGTGATTGTTCCAGAACCCAACGAGACTTCGGAGCAGATCGGGTCGACGAAGAAATGGGCTGTCGGCAGGAGTCGCTCCACCGAAGACCAGATGATTTCCTCCGCCCGTGCCCGTGTGGCGACCGTCCAGCTGAAATTTCTCTGTGCCCAGCCGACACTGCCGAGCTTCCTCGTACACCGACGTTGTAATGTCCTTCAACTGCTCCCAGCTGTGCGCCGGATGAATGTTGACCTCAATCACACCGGGGTCAGGAGTGACCTTCAGCAGTTCGAGACGGTAGTCGTACGGCGGCAGATATCCTTCAATAATGACTGGCGTCTGCAGGGACTCAGCCGTTTCCTCAATCATGGCCACGAGTTCGAGGTAATCTTCCAGCGTGCCGACTGGCGGCATGAAGACTCTGATCTGTCCATCGCGAGGCTCTACACACAGAGCAGTGCGCACGACAGGTCCAGAACCAAGCGGCAGCTCTGTGTATTCTTCGCTGGACTCCGCCGGATCATTGCTGAGACCCAGCCGCTGCATCACCAACTGCTGCGGCGGTTTACGTGATTCATCTTTTTGCGCGGCCAATCGATCTTGCGCAGTCTTTCGAATCTCCGCATAGCCCGGCAAGGCGTCGCGGCCAGCGAACGGATCCACGGTGTAGACGAGCGGAATCTCGGTGCCGGCGACTGGCAACGATTCCAGCGGCAGTCGAAGTCCGATCGGTGAGTCGCCGGGAATCAAAAACAGTTTGTGAGAACGAAACGGCCAGAAGCCACTGAGCCATTTGGCATTCGACTGCCACCATGGTCGAGTCAGAGGCAGCACGAATCCCACGGGGCGACTGATTCCGCGTTCCAGCGCCCGACTCAGTCGGCGTCGGTCTTCATCATCATCCGCATTGAACTCCCTTGGATCGATGTCTACAGGCAGCTTCTGCTCAATCTCGAGCATGTGGTAAACGTCTTCGTACGCGGGACGAATCCAACGATCTTCTACGCTTAAACGCTCTGCCAGAGTGCAGATAAACTCGGCCGCAACTTTTTCATCGGCGACTGGCTTTGTCTTATCTGCCTGACCGGCTGTAAGCCCCAGATCGGCGAGCAAAGCCTGATTCTTCCAGATAGGCTGCCCGTCTTTTCTCCACAAGCATGTGTACGCCCATCGCGGCAGGGATTCTCCCGGGTACCATTTGCCCTGACCATAATGCAGCAGACCGCCGGAACCAAAGCGGTCGCGCAGTCGACGGATCAGCTGATCGGACAGTTGCTGTTTATGAGGCCCCACGGCGGCCGAATTCCACTCCGCCCCTTCCATGTCGTCAATCGACACAAATGTCGGTTCACCGCCCATTGTGAGTCGCACATCGTTGGCCACAAGACGCCGATCCACTTCGGCACCGGTTGCATCAATGCGTTCCCATGTGTCTTCTGTGTACGGCTTGGTGACTCGCGGATCTTCATGAATCCTGGTCACCGTCATTTCAAAATCGAATTCCACTTCCGATTGGGAAACGCCACCAGAGATCGGCGCGGCTGTTTGCGGCGATGGAGTCGCAGCCAGAGGAATATGACCTTCGCCGGTCAACAGTCCCGACGTTGGGTCCAGACCGACCCATCCGGCACCCGGCAGAAACACTTCGGTCCACGCATGCAGATCTGTAAAATCGACTGTGGGACCTTCAGGCCCTTCCAGTGGCTTCAGGTCGGCGGTCAGCTGGACGAGATAACCAGAGACGAATCTTGCTGCCAGGCCGAAACTTCGCAGCAAGTGAACGAGCAGCCAGGCCGAATCACGGCACGAGCCCGAACGCTTCTGCAGAGTTTCTTCCGGAGTCTGTACTCCAGGCTCCATACGAATCAGATAACTGATGTCCTGTTGCAGCTTCTGATTGATCTCAATAATGAACGAATTTGTGCGTCGTTTTTTGACGTCAACCGTCTTCCGATACGCATTAAAAATGGCGGACTTTGAATGCGGCTGAAGAAATGGCTTGAGGTCCAGAGCCAGTTCTTCGGCATAGGTGAAGGGAAACTCGGTTGCGTCTTCTTCCAGAAAAAAGTCGAACGGGTTTACGACTGTCATGTCGGCAACAACGTCGACGGAAACCGAAAACAGATCGGTTGGCTTATGAAAGACCAGACGCGCCAGGAAGTTGCCGTGAGGATCCTGCTGCCAGTTGACAAAGTGATCGGCAGGTTCGACTTTCAGTGAATAAGAGTCGATGGGAGTTCTTGAGTGCGGGGCGGGGCGCAACCGGATGACCTGCGGTCCGAGCGTGACCAGTCGATCGTACTTGTAAACCGTTTTATGATGCAGTGCAACTTTGATAGGCATGAAGCAAACTCAGGCGCAGGGCCGTGTGTGGAAAAATGTGGGGACGGATGCAACACCAACAGTGTTCGGCAGCATGCACGAATCAACAAACGTCCGGAGCAAGTCCGATGCTGCCCACTCTTCCCTGATCGTGGTCAACTCAACATCCGTGATAATCAACGGGAGTCACTGACTTTCAGTGACCATGGAATGGCAAAAATCAGATGCGTGACATGGATTGCTTTTGAGACATTCTCTGAGGCGGCGTGACAACCTGAAAGAATGTTTCGGAAACGGCCAGACCAACGGAATTCAGGCGAGTCTGGAAGTCGTCCACGAATTGGTGCAGTCCGTTCGCGACGATGTCTGAAGCTCGGGCATAGTTCAGTTGCGAACTCATTTGCCCCAGCATCTGCTCGGCCGGATTGCTGAAGTTGTGAGCAGCCGTTCCTGAAATTGCTCGCAAACAGCTTTCGGCTTCACGCACACAAAACCGCAGCGAGCGTGGAAAAGACGAGTTAAGAATCAGGAAGTCCACCACGTTGGCCGGCTGAATGCGACCATATGCACGTCGATAGGTTTGCAGAGCACTTGTAGATTCCAGCAGCGCGGCCCACTGGACAACGTCCACTTGCGATCCCACATGACTTGGATTCGGCAACAGGATGAAATACTTCACGTCCAGAATTCGGGACGTCTTGTCAGCTCGTTCCAGCAAACATCCAATGCTGGAAAAGTTCCAGCCTTCACCACGTGGCGATGTGGCCGCTGCGACTCCGCTTGTCTGATGAGCCGACCGTTTGATTTGTTCGAGAAACGGATGGGGCTGTATCATAATCTGTGACGCCTGCGATGCCGCCTGACGGACTCGCAAATAGAATCGATTGATCGATTCCCAATACGGCGTCGTCAGATTTTCTCGAATCGCACGAGCGTTCTCGCGAGCGGCGGCAAGGCAGTTGGCCACGGAATTCATATTCTGCCGATCGAACAGCAGATAGCGAATGACGTTTTCGCGAGTCGTCTCGTCGTAGTGTTTTTTGAAGTTCTCCGCGTCGCCACCCGCGTGCAGCAGCGACGACCAGAGTACCTCTTCGCTGCCTCGATACCCCAGCGCAATATTTAATGTGACATCAATAAATCGCGCCTGATTTTCAGCGCGTTCCAGATATCGACTCATCCAGAACAGCGATTCAGCGACTCGACACAGCATGATGATTACCGTTTACATAAGGTGGAAGTTTGAATTTCAGTCGTCAGTGCGAACACCTGAAAATCATCATTGCCCGGGAACCTGCAATCGGGCAAACGGTGTGTCTCCCAGCAGCACCCACGTATCCTTACTGCCGCCGCCTTGAGAAGAATTAACGATCATCGAGCCTTCCTTCAATGCGACTCGCGTCAGTCCGCCCGGCAATACAAACACATCTTCCCCAAACAAAATGAATGGCCGAAGATCAACGTGACGAGGCACCAGGCTTTGATTGATCACAGTCGGCACAGTTGACAGCGTCAGCATTGGCTGAGCGATGTAGTTGCGAGGATCGTTTCGAATCGCCTCTGCACATTTGTCGCGATCTGCCTGCGAAGCCTGCGGCCCCATCAGAATGCCGTAACCACCCGATTCGTTCGTGGGCTTCACGACCAGTTCATCCAGATGCCCGAGAACGTATTCACATTGGTCGGGTTCGGCACAAAGATAGGTCGGAACATTCTTCAGAATCGCCTCTTCGCCCAAATAATAACGAATAATTTCGGGCACATATCGGTACACAGCCTTGTCGTCTGCGACGCCCGTTCCTGGAGCGTTGGCCAGCGTTACGTTGCCGCTGCGGTAGGCTCGCATCAAACCCGGCACGCCCAGCATGCTGTCCGGGCGAAACGCTTCCGGATCCAGGAAGTCATCATCGATACGACGATAAATCACGTCGACTCGCTGCGGACCTCGAGTCGTCTTCATCCAGACCATATCGTCATCGTCGACAAATAAGTCTGAACCGTTAACCAGTTCAATCCCCATCTGCTGAGCCAGAAAGGAATGTTCAAAGTAGGCGGAGTTATAAACACCGGGTGTCAGTACAACAGCGGTGGGCGAGGAAGTGTGCGCGGGCGCAGTCTTCAACAGCGCATCCAGCAAGCGTTCGGGGTAGTCTTCAATAGAAGCGATTGTCGAACCGTAGAACACCTCCGGAAGAACGCGCTTCATGATCTCGCGATTTTCCAGGACGTAGCTGACTCCCGACGGACAACGGAGATTGTCTTCCAGAACGTAGATCGTACCGTCGTGATTGCGAACCAGGTCGGTTCCGACCACATGAGTCCATACGCCACCGGGCGGACGAAAACCCACGCACTCGGGACGGTAGGTCTTCGCTGTTTTCACCAACTCTTCAGGAACAACCTTGTCTTTCATGATGCGGCCTTCGCCGTACACATCATCAAGGAAAAGATTGAGCGCGCGGATGCGTTGCTTTAGTCCGGCTTCGATTGTGACCCATTCATCCCAGGCGATGGGGCGAGGCACTACGTCAAAAGGCCAGATCTTTTCATGGCCGTCATTGTGTCCATAGACGGCGAAGGTGATTCCCTTTTCAAGAAGCTCCTCCTCGGCATGCCGCTGCCGCTCGGCCAGCACTTCGGCTGACAGGGAAGCCAGGCAGCCCGACAAGGCAGGGTGCCGCGGATCGCCTTCGGTGGTCAGGAGCTCATCAAAATTACTGGATTCGATTGTCACGGCCTCATCTTTTCTTCAGGAGTTTCAAAGCGTGGGGAGCTTGAATCCCGTTATCTAATTCAATCAGCTCTGCCCAATTCCGAGCTTGTCCGGTAATTAGGCAGGTTCAGTGCTTTCTGCTGAGAGTCTAGGCAGTTCGGGGCATTTCCTACAATACGTGTGATCAGACCGCAACATCCGTGCCACGAATTTAAGCGAGAACGCGGCGAACCGCAGCGTCATCATTTTCGAGGCATCCTGGAAACTCCTCTGTGCGGCGATTCCTTCTCTCGGTGGACCGTGTGGATTCTTACGTTGACTTGCCGAACGTGGAAGGGCTGGGTTCCGAATTCAGGAATTCGCAGTTCATTGCTGCCTGGTAATCCGAGTTTCCACAGGAACTCGGCGGGCAGACTGTGCAGTAATGTGCGTCCTTCTCGCACATCTGCAGACCAAGGCTGGTAAAAATGTGCGGTCCGTCATCTGGCATCGGCAAGGGGCACCGTCGTCGCATGGAGCGACACGTCGAGCTGGGATCACAAGAAGTCCGAGACCCGCGCCGCAAACAGACGCCGATATCCGCGGAACGTCATGGCTACTTCGCGTGTTTTGCGGGACTTTTTTCACCAGGATGCCATTTGAACCAAAATCCGGTAAATTCACAAAATGCAGCGCATTGTTTGAGGGCCGATGACGCCAATCACTTTGGAGGATCACGTGGCAGACAGCGAACACTCGAACGAGGCGGCATTCGAAAGCTATCGTCCTGCGCTGATGCTCCTCGCCCGATCTCAACTCGGGCCACGTTTTCGGCGAGTCCTGGATGATTCGGATATTGTCCAGCAAACGCTTCTGGAGGCTTATAGCCAAAAGCAGGCCTTCCGAGGTGAAACAGCGACTGAGTGCTTTGCATGGCTGCGAAGGATTCTGACGAACACAGTATTGGACGCGGTTCGCGGCCATACTCGACAAAAGCGGTCAGTTGATCGAGAAATAAATTTTGAAGAAGCCATTCGTGACTCGGCAATGAGGGCCGAGGAGTGGCTCACCGATCGGCATTCCTCACCATCTCAGCGTGCCGAGCGGAATGAACAGTTGCAACAACTTGCACGCGGCTTGCTGACACTTCCGGATGCTCAGCGGGAAGCCATTGAACTCTTTCATCTGCAGGGGTGTTCGTTGAAAGAGGTGGCTCAGCAACTGGATCGTACCGGGGCGGCGGTTGCAGGATTAATTCATCGAGGACTCAGGCAGCTCAGAGAATCAATGCCGCTGGAAAACTCGTTATCCGTAAGCCTGGTGGCGCTCCGAACTCCGGACGCACCGAACTAAATTGTGAGACTTTTGTCACCGTTCCGCTGTGATATTTATTTCGGAGAGCAAACATGGTTCGTAAGAACGGTCACGCAGTGTCCAATCCGGTGTCCTCCAGAGTTGAACGAGCGATCGAAGAGTATCTGAACGCACGCGGCATCCTGGACACCGACGAGTGGCTGAGCCGCTTTCCGGACTGCACTGCAGAGCTGCTGGAGTTTCTGGGGAATCAGTCGCAAATTTCCTCCCTGATGGCCGCATTCGGCTGTGCCGCTGTTGTGACAGACTGTCGCATCGGGGAGTACGAGATTCTGGAGATACTCGATCGTGGCGGAATGGGGATAGTTTACAAGGCTCGCCATCGAAAGCTTCACCGCATCGTAGCTCTGAAGATGATTCATCAGGGACAATTTCGTTCTCCGGAAATGCGGCTGCGATTTCAGAATGAAGCAGAAACCGTCGCTCGATTCCGACATCCCAACCTGGTCGCGATTCATGAGGTCGGGGAACATAATGGCATTCCATTCTTTTCGATGGAATACGTTCAGGGACGTACGCTTTCAGATCTTCGTCGTCAAGGCCGAATTCGACCACAGGTTGTCGCTCAGATCACTCAGACGATCGCAGAAACCATTCACTACATTCATGGATGCGGCGTTTTACACAGAGACCTGAAACCATCGAATGTCATGATTGATCAGAACAGTGATGTTCGAATCACTGACTTCGGACTGGCCAAGCAACTGGATCGCGACTACTCCCTGACGGAAACAGGGCAAATCCTTGGCAGTATCGACTACATGCCGCCGGAGCAGGCCGAGGCACGCCATGAACTGATGGGCCCCGCCAGCGACGTGTATTCCATCGGAGCCATTTTGTTCGAGCTGTTGACGGGACGGCCTCCGTTTCGAAACGACACCTTCCTGGAAACACTTCGGCAAATTCGCGAACAGGACCCTGTCCGTCCATCCCAGTTGAATCCACGAGTCCCTGCTGATCTGGATGCCATCTGCATAAAATGTCTGCAGAAGAAGCCGTCTCGCCGTTATGCATCCGCGATGGATCTCTCTCAGGAGTTGCAGCGGTATCTGAATGATGAGCCCGTGATGGTCCGGAAGCGATTTCAGCCTCCGCAGCTATTTTTTTCCTTTTGGGCTCGAACGTCTGCCGCAGTCTGTCTCACGGGAGCGATCACTGGACTCACTTTGGCGAGTACTTTTTCCGATCCCTATAACCCGTCTCCAGTGACAAGACCTGCGATCGTTCAGGGAGCAGACAGCGTTCCTCCACAGCCGGCGGAGCAGCAGCCCGTTCCCCCGCAGGCAGTGGAACCTCAGCCGTTACAGCAACCGCCCGAACCCGAGGCGATTGCCCGCATTGAGATCCCGGCAGAACAGGAACAGAATCCGCCCGCTGCGCCTGCCGATGCATTTGCGTTGCCGGTGCTTTCTGCCATCGGTGTTGCAGGACAACCGTTTGGTATTGCTCAGATTGAGTTCCAGATCGATAAGGACTGCGACTGGGTCTACCGGGCAGATAAACCGATGCGATTTGTATCTGACGGAGGCAAAGCTTTTTACGGGGCATTTCAATACAGAGCGGCTCGACCGGCGACGAAAAATCGTCAGGCGGAAGACGCACGTCTGAACGCATCGTTTCTGTTCGAAGGAAATCAGCCCGCGGCAGTCACGCTCGTCAGCGGTGACGATGTGCTGGCGCGGAACGTTCAGGTGCGAACGGACGAACCGGGGCGGACTCACAAATCACTGCTCACTTCTTGGTGGAGCAGTTTTGGAAAGAATAAGCTTCCGCACACATCGCCTGAGCTGGGGTCGGTGAATGATTATATTCTCACCATGCTTGCCGGCCGACTGAAACTGCCGGCCCCGCTTCTTTCTACGAGGCACAAAACCGGCGCTCAACTGGAAGTGGAGTTCGAACGGACCTTTGGAATGCTGTTCGGATTCGAATCCATTCGACTGGCCATGATGTCCGGTGAAACAGCCTCACCCACGCAAACACGGGAAGCGGCAACTCTGAACTTACCGCAGCGGCTTTCGATTCCAAGTGTCAGAATTCCGCCGCTGATAAAGCCGATTGATATTGAACCAATCGCCATGCGCATTCCGGAGGAATGTTTTTACCT
Organism: uncultured Planctomycetota bacterium; assembly: GCA_947085455.1. GTDB lineage: Bacteria > Planctomycetota > Planctomycetia > Planctomycetales > Planctomycetaceae > SXXK01. The sequence goes on from CAMTWR010000020.1 coordinate 15,790, forward strand.
TCGCTGTTTTCGAGTCAGCAACTATCTGTGGGTTCGTGGGCTGGTGAAAGGTTGGGGAGGGGACATGGACGGTGTCGTTGCGACACCAGGAGCCGATTATCATGTTCGCGATCGAATTGAAGCGCAGCTGGGGCTCGATATCCCTTCACTGATCGACGCAGGTATTGATGATGAACTGACCGACTGTGCCCTGATCGGCCTGGATCCCTTCTTTCACGATGGTCCGGCCATAGGAGTACTTTTTGAGGGCAAACGAGACGGCCGTCTGGATCAGATCCTGAAATCAGCCCGTAAGCGCGTCGCTGAGAATGCTGGCATCGAAGAAGCGTCGCTCCTTATGGGAGCCCGGACTGCGAAGGTGATCCAGACATCACGACACCAGGTCCGATCCTATTATGTGACCAGCGGTGATTATCACCTGATTACAAACTCAGAAACACTGGCGAGTCGCTTTCTGCAGGCGGACGCTGGAGAAAAATCCCTTGGACGTCTACAGGAATATGCCTACGCCAGACAAGAAGCAAGCAACGAACGTAACTGTGCCGCATGGCTTTATCTGCCCGATCCGTTCTTTCGAAATATCACCAGTCCTGAATATCGAATCGAACTGCAGCGGCGACGTCAGGCCAAACAGGATCTTGTCTCTCTCAGCCTTGCACGGATTGCCTCGGAAGCCGAGACCGGGCAGGCGATGGAAGTAGGGGAACTGGTTCAGAAAGGATTCCTTCCTAATCACTTCGGAGTACGGCCGGACTTGTCCAAGGCCATGTTCAGCGAAGGAAGCGTATGTGATTCGGTTCGAGGAGTGCCGGGGACTTTTGTTCCCATCGCCGATGTAAAAATGGCAAAGTGCACATCGTTTGAATCTCGAAGTTATGAGGAATTTAAAACTTCGTATCAGCGCGAATGGCGTTCGATGGATCCTGTACTTCTTTCATTTCATAGTATGCCATCCAAAGTCGAGGGCTGCGAAAAAGTCCTCCTCAGCATCCGCATTACACCCTATGCTCAGCAGGAATATCAGTTTCTGCGACAGTACCTTGAGCGAGTGCCCGGTAAACAACGCGTCGAGCCGGCGACGGATGAACTGCTGGGCGTCTCTGCACAATTGAGCTCGGCCGGACAACGACCCTGGGCTCAGGCGGGGCTTGTCGACGAGCAGGTTCCTTTTGAGCTGAAGGATGGCCAAATTCTCCGGACCGGAAACAATGCTGATAAGCCATTTTCCAAAAGTAACGCATTCGCCTTGATTACTGACCCAACAGATTCGGCCGCGTTTCTGCTCGCTGACTTTGTCTCGGTTTTGAAGACTCGAAAGTCGATGGATTTGGCAAGTCGTCAACCCCAGTCGTCCTTGCTGGGTAGCCTGGTCAACGTATTCTTCCCCATTCAGGAAATGATCAACTCGGCAATCGCTCGCTATTCAACGACCAGCAATAAAGCACGCGTAATGACAGATAACAAAGCGTTGGCGCAGCGCGTGCTGAATGAATACCGAATCGAGACCACGGAACGTCCGGCTCACTTGTTTATGCACATGAAGAACATTTCCGAGGCCAGGGTCTTTCCCTACATTCGGGCCTGGACGTACCTGTCATCTCGACAGGCATCAGCGGCCGACACGGCGACCATCAATCGCGTCAGCGACCTACTGCAAACAGAACCTGTAAAGATGAAGGCTCAGCTCGAACATTCTTTTGGGGCCATTCTCACATGCCCAACCGGTGGCAATTACGAAGCGACGCCATCCCTCCATCGCCCTCCGTATTTCGTCAGCACATCATGGAAGCGTCCAAGTTTGTTTGATGAGACTGAAGTGCCTGAGGAATACCAGTTCCCGTTTTTGCAATGGCTTCACGGCATGGAACTGGAATGCAGCCTGAACGCAGTCACGCTCGAATCCCGACTGGAAATCGAAATCCAAAGCAGCGATCGCCCGACGTTTAAACCCATCTCCGGCGTAGCTGCTGTATCTCGATAAAGGCCGACACGAGCGACTGAAAGAAAGCGGACGACGCTTCGGGCCGAATCCCGTACTCGGTGATGCCCGCGCTGACTGATGATCGGTGGAATACTGTTTATCGCTCTTTCGGACGCACAATCAACAGGTTGGCATCGTAGGTCAAAATGCCCAGCAGGATTGAGCAGACAACTCTGTCCAGCGAGACCTCATACTTGTAGTTCACCGAAAGTGGGTTCGGATGAAACGGGTCAGCGACGAGCACAGAACGCTCCACAGAGTCGTATCCGCAGAGTACTGCAAAGTGACCGCTGGGGACGCCGGCCACATCGTCCGGAATGCTGGTCGCGTGGATTTCTCGACGCTCCTGATAAAGATACGTCGCACTGAGTCCTGTCAGTACCGGGATGGATTGTTTGAGATATCTGCGGATCAGATTGCCCGTCAGATCTTCCATCCGCAATTTTCCTCCGAGCTTCAAAAACTCGATGTAGCATTCACACGCGAGCTTCAACTTTGCATTCGGCTTTGATTTGATTTGAGCGCGCAGTTTGTCCTCAATCAGAGACTCTTCCAGCATGTGCCCGTCGGCATTAAACCACGTCGGATCAAACACCTGCAGATTGAACGTGAAGATGCGAACGTCATATCCTCTGCGTAAGGCGTGACAGCCGAGCATTACCGCCAGAGTTCCGCCTTCGTCCAGCACCGGGACTTCCTGAATCACCTGAGCCAGTGGCAGATCATCTCCGTGATAACTGTAGATGGCGTGCAGGCATGTAGGTCCGCATGTCGTGTTATCAGGCTGCTGTAGAAACTCGAACTGCAGTCGTGTGTCCAACTTCATCCTCCCGCTTCGTTGTGCGTGAGCAATCCATCAGCTCACATCCTTTGCTGCCACAAAATTTCGTCCGACACATGCCAGCTGGGTTTGACAGCTCCAGCAGCGATTTCATTGGCAAGTTCGCTCGGATGCGCCCCGGCAGGCTTCGAGATCTGCAGGTCCTTAGTCGCGAGGAGCCACGTCGTTCATAGATGTCGAATCGACCCTGGCCGGTAGTCGGCTGGGAGTCTGTCCTTCTCGACGTCGACTGCCACCGCTTCCGCCTTCCAGCAGGCGCGAGCTGACTGACGACTCTTCGCGCGATGTGGCTAAAACGATAACCACGGCATGATCGGCTTCCGTGAGCACTGGGCCAAGTGGTTTTCCATGGCTGGATTTCTGATCGATGCGTCGGCGAGCATTCGGTGTCAAAGAACGTCGACTGCGTGCTGGCACAATTCGGATCCATTGTTTCACAGCTGTTTGAGTCGTTCGCACCGCGGCGCGACGGCCTGGAAGTGCAAACAGTGCTGCAAATCGAAAGAATCCGGAGGCCACGAACACGGACAAATACGCGTCGTGATCTCGGCCGAGCGAATTCAGAATGAAGGCACCGATGAACGTACCCGCAACCATGGCCGCGGAGTTTCCGAGATTGTAAACCGTCAACACGGCCACACGACGCTCGCCCGGAATCTGGCGAAAGAACTGCAGCAGCATCCCCAGCTCATAACAGCCCCAGACGAGACCGCTCAGGACCTGCACGCCCGCGAGAAACCAGACGTTCTGAGAAAAGTACCAGAGCGCGCTGATGGGAACGATGCCCACGCTTCCGACCCACAGCAGTTTGTCAGCACCCCAGCGATTCGCAAATCTTCCAGCCCATGGCAAAGACAACATCTTGCCAATGAACCCCAACGAAAGCAGTCCCATATAGTCGACCCAGGACATCTTCAAAACCTTCAGCATGAAGGGATTGAAGTACGGCCCGGAAACATGAACGGCAGTCTGCACGGCCATCAGAAACAGAACGAGCCGACCGGCCTCTCCCGGATGACGGAGAGCCTGCATGACCGCGAGCAGACGGTCGCGAGCTGAAATGCGATCAGGCTTTGAAGCTATTGAACTATGGGTACCTGGTATCGCAGAAGTTGCGGAGTGCAGCACTTCTGTTTGTCGAGCCAGCATGATGGCGGAAATAAAACGGCCGAGGGCCCCCACACCAAACAACACAGAGAAGACAGACAGTGTCAGATCTTCAGCGACCGACCATCGCAGCAGCAGGCCTCCGGAGATCAGGCCAAGCAGCACGCCGACGTGACACATCCGACTGCGACCGGCAAAGAATCCGCTGCGAATGCGCTGGGGCACCAGTTGCTCGACCCACGTATTCCAGGCCGGGCCAGTGGCCAGTCCGGCTGCCCAGTACATCGTCGCCGGAATGAACACGCACCAGGCGGGAACCTTTTCCATGAACGACATCGCCATCAGCATCAGCATGCTGCAGGCCTGGATTGAAGCGGTGGTGACGACGAATCGTCGGTAGGATTTTAGTCGCTGCAGAAGGAACGGCGCGAATAACTGCAGGACGCTGCCCAGCAGTACCGGAACGGTGGCAATCATCGCGGCGTTGAGATCGCCGAGCCCGCGGGCCAGCATAAATGCGGGCAGATAGGTTTCTGCGATGCCTACCATAACGCTGAACGAAAAACCGTCCGCGTTCATCGCATTCAGATTGCGCCGCAGCGCCTTCCGGCGAGAAACGGTTCGAGTCTGCATGATCATTTGAGAGGCGACGTCCAGAAAGGTGAGCCAGAAGCAATCCATTTTCCAAATCGGCATTGGCCAATTCGGAGCGGGCAGATCGTGTTCGAACCGACACTGTTCGACACGCCTGGGTTCTGGCTCAAACCCTCAGGATTTCGCTGACATCACTTTCAGCGGCCGAATTTTGACGAGAGAAATGATCGTTACGATCACAAACTCGCTTCCTCCGGCTCTGGCCCCGCAGTGAAATTGGTACCCGAACAGTCGCCAACAGACAATGACTTTCTGCGGAGAATAAACCCTTGCCACCGGCTTCCCGAAGTGTGGAACTCCGGAATCCGAACCGATGGCCGATCATCGACCGCGGCCGGCAGAAATTGCAGCCTTGCCGGTCCGGCAGGGTAGGCTGCAGCGTACGACCGGGCCACGCTACAGGGTAACTCCGTAGTGAAATTGTATGCGATCGAAACGCAGACCCCGCGCGCCCGGTTCGTTTCCTTTTCATTTTCAGGTATCAGAGCCGCCGATGGAACGTCGCGCATATCGCTTCGCAACTCTAGTTTTTCGGCACTGTTCTCTGTTCTGCTGAATCCGGTTAACACGCTGTCGATGTCGCGGATTGCTGATAAACTGGCCGTAATCGATCTGTTTCGAAATCCAATCAGCTTTTGTATCCGCGAAGTTTCTTTATGCCTGTCGACAAATCCGGTTCCCGCATCCGTCAGATGTTTGGGGAAATTGCTGGTCGGTATGACTTCATGAATCACTTTCTTTCGGCCGGGACGGACGTTTACTGGCGATGGAAGGCTGTTCGCCTGTCTCAGCCGCTGGACAATTCGCCCATTCTGGATGTCTGCACAGGAACGGGCGATCTGGCGTTCGCGTTTCGAAAAAAACTGAACAGCTCTGTGCCGGTGTACGCCACCGATTTTACTCATGGAATGCTGCGTCTGGCTGAAAAGAAACGGACTGATCGCGACATTGTTTTCCTGGAGGCGGACACGATGTCATTGCCGTTTCCGTCGGAAATGTTCCAGGTCGTTTCGGTGGCCTTTGGACTTCGCAACGTTTCCAGCACCATTGGTGGTCTGAAGGAAATGGCACGCGTGTGCAAGCCTGGCGGCAAAGTGGTCGTGCTGGAGTTTTCTCTGCCCGACAACCGTTTGCTCAGCCGCACCTATCAGTGGTACTTCCGCAATGTGCTGCCGCGCCTGGGCCAACTGCTGGTGAGAAATCGTCAGGCGGCGTATGAGTACCTTCCGCAGTCGGTTTCTGAATTCCCCAGCGGCCTGCAACTGACCGGTTTGATGGAAGAGGCTGGGTTAACAAATACTTCTTTCCATAAACTGACGGGTGGAGTTGCGACGGTGTATCTGGGCAACAAACCGGAACAATCCTGAAGAAACTTTCGAACTGTCGCGACCCGGGAATTTGCTGTGACTCAACTTTTTGCTCGTTGACTCAGGGTGCGCAGGGGTCCCATTCTTCATTCAACAGAGACCGGCAGTGTTTGCTGACCGCGTCCGGAACTGTGTGCCGTCGTTGGCCACAGTCTCAGCGTTGAATTGAAGGGGAAATACCATGAAACCAGCACGTCGCTTGACTCTGTCCACGGCGACACTCGCGTTGGGAGTTTTGCTCGCTCACAATGCCCGGTCTGAAGAGCCGCCCGTTGTTCCGATGCCGAATCCGATTGTCTTTGATGCACCGATGGAAATTATTCCCGCAAGCAAGCTGCCATCTCAACAGGATGCGGTAATGCTGGATTCGGCCGGACTTCCTATTCACAACGGAGTGACCACCGCCGATTACCGTCGCGTCTATGATTCGATCCCATTCAGCCGCAGTGAATACCGCGTGAATCCGAATTATCGCCACGATTCCACGATGGAAATTCTGACGGGTAACAGCCGCCATCAGACGATTGTGCAGCACAATCATGAACACAGACAGCCGGTGCAGAGGATTCCCGCACCGTCACGTCCGTCTCGCGTGTTGGTGCCGTTCTCAGGCTCCAGCTACTACTGGAATTCGCTTCCATGGCGGTGGCATTTCTGATCCAGTCAGCAATGAACTTGCGATCCTGTCTTCGAAGTCCGGCACGGGCCAACCCCTGTCCTGTGCCGGCTTTGAGGCCAGTACTCGCACCTGCACATCAATATTTTTATTGAGGAACTCCAACTTCTGCGGCCAACGCTAAATCGTTCCGAACGCGTCATTCATAAATGAGGTCTCCCCATAGCTCATGGCTTCGCAAGACACTCATGGCAGACAACGCTGCCTCGCGAGATGACCGACTGGTTTCGATTGAGACATGAAACGGCTGAGTGCTTTCCGAAGGTGATTCCCAGCGGCTGCGAACCAATTGACGCACGGTCCAGTCCGCGTCGGATGCATCGCCATGCCGGTTGTCCAGTCGGTGCTTTGTGATCTCGGGTGGTGCAGTGCATTCCATCCAAAGCCCGCGAGCGCCATAGTCTATAGCGAGTCGCAGGAAGGCGTGACGATCCGAGTCCTTCTGAAATGTGGCATCGATGATGACGCGTCCGCCATCGGCGAGAATCTTAGTGGCTTGCAACAGGCATTCGTCGTAAACGCGTTTTGTTTTCTCCGGATCGTATAGTCCCGCCAGGACTTTAGAGTTCTCGGTTTCTGCAAAGATCTGTTTCCGCACGACATCGGTGCGCACCACTATGAAATTTGCGTCTTCGGCGAGCGCCCTCGCAAGTGTGGACTTTCCTGTACCGGGTAATCCGGACACAAGCACAATCGCCGCGCGACGTTCTGGACTTTCCAATTCCGCCAAACTCCAGAGCCAGTGAGCGCGTGACCGGGCGATCGCTTTTTGTTGAACGTCCGGAGGCACTTCAGAGTCGTTCGCAAGAATTGCCGCCACCTTGCCGCGGACGGCAGACCGATAGGCTGCAAATAATGGCAGCAGCACCCGGTTATTCGTTTCCGAGAAGTCTGCAAAGTAGGTATTCACAAAAACCTGCGACAGGTCGCGACGTCCGGCAAAACATAGTTCCATCGTCAGAAATGCGATGTCGGCGATCAGGTCAATCCAGCGGAGATTCGCGTCAAACTCCAGCCCGTCCAGCACAACAATGTCGCCAGGTGGAGATTTTTCCTGAAAGACAAAGACATGTTCCAGACGCAGGTCTCCGTGCACTTCGCGAATCATTCCGCTGACGGCTCGACGTTCGAGTAAATCGGCGTGCCGAGTCAGCCACTCGTTTGAGAGCGACATCAGTCGAGCGAGCACTCCCGGTGGAATCAGCGATGACTGCAGACCGCTCGCAAACTTCCAGTTGTCCTCAAACTGTCTGCGGAAATATTCCACCGCGTTTTCCGCTTGCACTCCCGTAGCCACCGGCGCTACGCGATGCACGGCAACGACGCGTCGAGCCACTCGATCCAGCAAAGTGGCATCCAGGGTGCCATCTGTTAAACGCGATCGCAGAGTGTTGGACTCTGCAAGACGTCGCATTTTGACGGCCCAGTCCACGGTCTTTCCATTTCCCTCGAACACAAGACCGTCTGTGGATTCAGTCACAGGCACGACGCCCAGATAAACATCCGGCGCCCAGGCCCGGTTGATTCGCACTTCTTCGTCGCAGAAGTACTTGCGACTTTCCAGCGAGGAAAAGTCGAGAAACGGCAGCTTGATCGCCTTCTTCACTTTATAGACCACTTGCGGTCCGAGGAATACAGCGGAGATGTGCGTTTGGCGCACGTCAACCTGCGACACATCTTCCGGAAATGCGCATCCGCGTGAAAGGTCGCGAATTAACCTCTCCGTACGGTTCTGCGGCGTACAGGGATCTTGCTGAAAATCCATTTCGTTCGCCCCTTCAGACGCAAACAACATCTGCTTCTCAACGCACCAGAAACCATCTTCACCGTGCCCTGTGCATTATTGCAGACTCAACCACCACGATCGAACGGTTCTCTTCGTACCTTTTCCATCGCTGCGTTCAATGGAGCTTTCAGGGCGCGATGAAAAAGACATTGTACCGCTGCGTCACTCCGGAGATAACCCTGCCCAACGATAGCTGCATGATTTCAATTTGTGCCGTCGCTTTTAATTTTGCAAGAGGAAGGGTGAGGCTCCCGCAGAGCATCCATGTTCAATTCGCTCTCCAAGAAATCCGAGAGTCACCCGAATTCACTGGTGGTCAGCGGTCCGGTCGAAGATCGTGGAACGTTCTGCTACAACCCGTCGACAATCCAGAACCGACCCCGCGACACCAACTTAGGATTCGGTAGAATGAATTCGCCAGCGGGAGTTCGGTTGCGTCAGAACTTCGTCACCATTTTTTCTCGACTCAAAGTGTGCTTGCCATGAAAAAGAAAACATCAGGAATCTCGTACCGTGACCACGACATCAAAGAAGACCATTCGTTTGCACCCTCATTTGGAGTTCAGCCTGGCGTGCATAAGCGATATTCATGCAAGATCGGCGGTCGCACGATGAAAGGCAGTTTGGAAGAAGTGAAGGCACGAATTGACTTTCACCTGAAACCAAAGAATTCTGACGACTCAAAATAGATCGACTGACGTGTCAAAACTCGCTTCCTGAAAAATGGTGGCGGCGTTGACGGGCATCGTCACCGTTTTTTACGGAGTTCCAATCCAGGCTCGAATCGCCACAGAGTAAGTCCACTTCACTATGGACTCATTCGGTGACGCTTCGAGCTTGCTGCGTTTCAGCATAGCGGTAACTCCTGCTCACTTGCGTCCTGGTCGGAAGGATTTGTGGGAGCGAGGATGACGTATACTGCTGAATCGCGAGGTCGCTGGAAGGCTCGTCAGAATTGCTTGCAGCACGGGCAATGTACACACGAACAAATTAACGCTGGCTGCACAATCGCTTTTCGAGACCTCCATTCGTTGCATCCGGAAATGCACATGTGATGGCTCGACCACTGCGAGATTACGACCTGTCCTCATTGCTGCCAGTCGGCTCTCTGGAAAAATTCTCGAGTGGAGACGCAACCAGCTGAGAAAATCGGTACAACTTCGGCAACAAGGAGCCTGGAGTCGTCCCGTGATATCAGAAGGATTCATCTTAATGTGCGTTGATTCAATCGTTTCCCGTTCAGGACTCACCGTTGCCCGTGTCGCCGGGATTTGTGCGTTGCTGGCTGAACTGAGCTTCTCTTTGGGTATCGTATCGGCTTCCGACTGGCCGCAGATTCTTGGCCCGAATCGCAATGGGGCGGTGGAGGAAGTTCTGCACCAGACCTGGGGCAAAAACGGTCCAGCAGTACTTTGGAAGTCTGAAGTCGGGAACGGGTTTGCGGGAGTAGCGGTGGTCGATGATCGAGCGATCGCCTTTGTCCGTGAAGAGGACGCAGAAATTGTACGCTGCTACTCAGTGACCACTGGAAAAGTGATCTGGGAAAGCGGCAGTCCTTGCAGTTACCAGGGCGGTGTCTCCGGCGACAAGGGACCTCGCTGCGTGCCTTTGATTTCTGACGATCGAGTCTTCACGTTTGGTGTTGAAGGAACTCTGAGATGCCTGTCGCTTTCGGACGGGAAGGAACTTTGGAATCGCAACACGACAAAAGACTTTAAGCCCCTCGAAGGCTACTTTGGTGTCGGGAGCACCCCGGTTCTTTACAAGGATCGACTGATTGTCAACGTAGGCGGGCGTGATAAGGCGTCCGTCGTTGCGTTTGACGTGGCCGACGGGAAGACGTTATGGAATACGTTTACTGACGCGGCCAGCTACTCTTCTCCCGTCATCGTGACCGTGGACAAAACCGATCTGGCCGTCGTCGTGACTCGTCTGCATGTTGTCGGGATTGATCCGATTAGCGGCGAACTGAAGTTCACGATTCTCTTTGGGGCACGCGGTCCTACTGTCAACGGAGCGACACCCGTTGTGATTGGCAACCAGATTTTTCTTTCGGCCAGCTACAACATCGGTTCCCTGCTGATTGAAACCAATCCCTCGGGGGCTCGCGAAGTCTGGCGTAACGAGAATCTTCTGGCGACACAGTATGCGACTCCGGTACCAATGGCCGAAGGCAGCAGCATTCTGTTTGCCATTGATGGACGTCAGGATGCCGGAAGTCAGTCGTCAAGCCTGAAGTGTATTGACGTCAGTTCGCAAAAAGTGCTGTGGGAAGAATCCGGCTTTGATTATGGCAGTTTGATTCGAGTGAAAAACGACCTGCTGATTCTGACGTGCGGTGGTGAACTGATTCGAGCAGCCGCGTCGAAAGAGAAATATCAGGAACTCAGCCGATCTCTGGTGCTGAAGCCTACTTCGAGTGGCTACCGCCTTCCGGCACTCTCCAATGGCCGATTGTTCATCCGCGATGAATCCACACTGAAATGCCTCGACGTTGGCGTTGCGTCAAAGTAGTGAATGGACATAGCCCATGCGCCACTGCGAAGATCGAGTCACAGATTCGACCCGCAGTGGGCTGGGTGAGCCATTGTCAGGATCTACGCGAACTGCGGAGCCGATTGATTCCACTGGGCTGCTGGTCCGGAGGAAAGAGTGCCAGAATTGCGGCACTCAAACGGACTAATTTTGAGCATCGCTGTTGGCCGGTGTAAATCCCATTGCAGTATCGACGAATCGATACGCTTCCGGGTCCGTTTGATTATCGCCAGGAAGCGTATAGTCCGGAGCAATTGTCACGTAGCCTCGTTCGGCAAGTTCGAGCGTATACCGTGGAGAGTCGGCTCCCACGCCTGCCGTTCGGCCTCGTCCGCCGCTGGTTCCATGAAGGCATACCATCGCCGGCGCTCTACCGACCAAAGATTTCGGAATCACCAGCCATGCGGGAGTCCGATCACCTGGGCCGGATTGACATAAGACATCAGCTTTCATTTGCAGAATCGGTAGCGGAATCGTTCGTTGCAGTTGCGTGGCTCTAGAGCCAGTCATCAAGACTGAATTGGCGGGTTTCGGATTGCTGATTGGCCTGAAAAATTCTATTGGCCTGAATATCCAGACAGGAAAGCCAGCCGCCGCCGTAAGCTTTAGTATCAATGCAGACAGCATGTTCCGTGCAGATTGGCAGACCGCTCTTCTGGGCCGAATGGCCGCACACCATGATCTTGCCGGACCTGTGGCGAGTTGGATAGTTGAAGCGTTCCCAGTAAAGAATTTCGTCGGGCTGCTCTGCTAATTCAATTTCGGGATCTGCATTGGCGTGCACGAAGAAGTGAGTCTCCGTTTCCCAGTACGCGAGCAGATTCCTCTTCAGGAATGTCCAATGCTCGGCTGGAATCTGATCGAGCACTCGCGGACCATCTGAGGCCGGAAGGTCATACGACTTCTGTACAGCATCGCCGCCGGCAGAAATCCACCGACGAAAATTCGATTCACTTTCGCGTGCAAACAGCATCAGGATTTCGTGGTTGCCGCGCAGAGTGATCAGACTGTGTGAGGTTGTCAGTTCGATCAGACGCTCGATGACACCGCGCGTCTGAGGACCGCGATCGACATAGTCACCGAGCGTGATCATCGTGTCTTCAGGCTGCACCTGCACGAAATCCAGCAGCGTGTTGAACGCTGTAAGGCATCCGTGGATATCGCCAATGGCCAGATATCGAGACACAATGATCCTCGCAATGAAATGATCCTCGCAATGAAAATTCCGTACCGGCTTTGTTGTGGCTACTTCGGCATCAGGAAATTGACCATGTCGGTCGCATCGGCATTGATAAACTGCAAGGAACCTGACGCAGCCTTGTAGGCCGTTGTCGCCAATGCTGCCGACTCGGCGGTATCTCCGGCGACAGCCATTTTCGCCGGAGCGCACAAGGCCAGCAGGGCTGGTACATCACCATACTTCACCGCGCCTGGCAGAAGGTTCACGTCGCGGATGTTGGTGATTGTGGCGAAGCGGAAGCCCTGCGTGTCAACTGCTGCGGAAGTCACTGCCGTACCGGCCAATGCACATGCGGCGGCAGCGAAGACGCCCGCGCCGTTAACCCCGACGAGATGCACCTGTTCGGGCATTTGCTCATGATACTTTGTCGAAGAAATCAGCGTCAGAATGTCGTGGACTCGCTGAGCAAACAGTGGGTGATTGTAGCCGAGCGTGTAGCCAGCAAACTCCCGCGGATTGTTGACGATCGGCATCTGCGACACTGGCTTGCCGTCGTCCGTAAATTCGCCCGTCAAATACAAATCCACGCTGGCCACTGCAAAACCGGCCTTCACTAGAGATGCGACGGCCGGAGTTGGCTGACCTGCGGCAGAAAACAGTTTTGATTTTCCTTCGCCATCAATCCACAGAACAGCTTTTCGATTCCAACTGGCCGGCAAAAGATAAACGGTGGGCAGTTCTTCGCCGTGACTCTTCAGCCGCAGCGTCCCAGTGAATTCGATGAAACCATCGTGAGCAGTCTCCGCCGTTTTTTCGAACTCGGTACTTCCCGCAGGCGGAAGACCTCGTCCGATCATGACCTCCAGCGCACCGCCGATGACGCGGCGGAATTCGGCCAGCCCCGTCGCATCGCCTGGCACAATATCCTGAATCTGTTTGTGAGATGCAGAGTCCCAGGCCTGCAGCATCGCGACCTCCGTCTCTGCGGTTTTCAACGGAGCGGGATGCGCTGAGTCAAAGACGGTGGTCTCTGCACGTGTCAGCGGAATGTAGTCTCGCTCTGTGATTTCCTTCACACCGAGATTCAGAGTGCGATTAAAGAAATCGTACATCATCATGCGACTGGGGTGATTGTAGTTGTGCGGGAACTTCATGTACTTCGCATTCACGTTGTCGGGCACGCCCAGCATGGCATAATGCTGTTTCAGTTCTGGAAGTCCCTTTGTTTCAATTTCCACTGTCCAGTCGTCAGCGCCGGTCATGGCGATCGGACGAGGAGCGGCGAGTGCGGCGAATTCTATGTTCCCCGTGTTGACTCGCAGGTACGTCGCGTTCTCGCACGTGCAACCGCCCTGCATTGCTGTAGAAACCATCACTGCCGGAAACGCGGCCGCCACTCGTTCATCGATCGCGGTCAGTAGAAACGTCTGTGTCCCGCCACCGCTGGCCCCAGTCACACCAATCCGCGAGTTGTCGCAGTCGGGACGCGACATAATCCAGTCCAAAGTGCGAATCGAGTTCCATGTCTGCAAACCAAGGGCGTTCAGGCATCGCAGCTCGGATTGAGCGCTGAACAATCCCCAGTGTTCGGGAGAACTTAGCTCAGGACGCTGTGTTTTGAATCCGTGAGCGAGGTCCTGAGTCAGCGAACTTCCGTCTGCATAGCCCAACATGTCATACAGGAATACCATGCATCCCATGCGGGCCAGCTGAACGCAGCGAGCCTGCAGAGGATGGCGTCCGCCGACTTCGAATTCTTCTGCACCAGATTCAATCTGACGCTTCACTTCATCCACACCGTGATCGTGAAACCGACCGTTCGGCCAATGGCCGTGCGGACACAAAATGGCAGGCAACTTGCCTGAAACATGCTTTGGCAGGTAAAGACTGCCTGTGACGAGAAGACCAGGACTGCTCTCGAAGTACACTCGATCTACGGTGTAATCGTCTCTTTCAACGCGACCATGAACTGTCGCCTCAATCGCCGGCTGTGCGGGCATGGGCCACAGTCCGCAAGCCACTTTAATCTGTCGAATGACGGTCGCCTTTCGCTTGTTCCATTCGTCGGCCGAAGCGGATGGTGTAAACGGAAAATAACCGTTCAGATCCTTCAGTGCGCCCAGTCGTGCATCATTGGGCTGGGCAAAAGGACCGGCCGAACTGACATTGGTCGCAAAGAGTAATTCCGAGGGAAGCAGTGCGGCTGAGGCAGCAGACGCAGACAGGCGGAGCATGGATCGGCGGCTGTAAGAACGATCGGACATGGCGGCTCCCGAAGAAAGAATGAGGCAGGATGAGACGGCGACTCTCGAATCGAATTCGGAGTCCTGAGGAGGCCATATGAGACGTTGTCGGCGCGTGTTCGTCAAATGTCGACACCTGGATGTCTGTCAAATGCTCGACAAATCAGGAATCCATGTGATCAGGAATCCAGATGACGATATCTTTTTCGAAGTCGGCGCTGCTCGGCCAGAATTCGCGAGAAGGGAATGGCGCGAGAAAACGTCAGGGCCATCATGCCGGGACACGTCCGCACGACATTGGCATGCGTGAAAATTTCTGCGTCGTCCGGGAAGATAATCGAATCATCAAGGCTGGATGGACAGAACGACTCATCGAGCAGTTCCATGCGTGCTCCACTTTCCGATAGATCCAGCACTCGCAGAAAATGGGTGCCCCAGACCAGCATCGGCTGTTCTGACTCTGGGTACCAGACTCGATAGTGTTGTCGGGTGAGGTTCATGCCGCGAGAGAATCACAATGGTCGGGTGTAAATTGCAGATCGAGATACAATTCGTTGGAGAAACTCCAGATCAGCCTGATGCAGGACGGGCAGATTATTTTTTGAACGCCGCCGGAGGGTACGTTTCCCCATGTCGTTGCCGCTTCTTCCTGCAGAATATGTGCACCGACCCGGTAAAACAATGGAGGAGCATGGGCGGTCGGACTTCAGTCGAAAGCAACATCGCCGATGCAATGTCATGCGTTCTGCTCGCCAGTTCTTTGACTTTTGCGGGTCGAGGAATTGCCACAATCGCATCATTCGGATGTGATTTCGTGCTCTACGATCAGTGTCGTGTCGCAAAAATTCAGAATGCTTGCCTGAAAGCTGCCCGGCACTTCTGAGGGGACTGGGTTTGGGAATCGATTTACACCGCGTTAGGTCTAAATGATCCGGAAAGTGTCCAAAAACAAATGTCTCAGTGGCGACAGCGATTACACTGCAGCAGCGGAGAATTTTGTCAGTGGAATTCGTTAGGGTGACATGTGTCAGAAGAAAAATCAGTCGCAAATGGTGAAACCGAAGGCCCGTGGTACAACGACGGTCTGCAGTTCACGTGCACACAATGTGGAGACTGTTGTACAGGCGCACCGGGTGTCGTTTGGGCGTCGGACGAGGAACTGCTGGAAATCGCTGAGTACCTCGACAAGCCGATTGGGGAAATTCGACTGTTCCACACAAGGGTTGTGCGAGGCCGAGTTTCGTTAACCGAGTTTGCAAACGGGGACTGCACTTTTTTCGATCCTAAGGCTCGAAAGTGCACTGTTTATCGGGCGCGACCGATTCAGTGTCGCACCTGGCCGTTTTGGAATTCGCACCTGGAAAGTCCGGCCGCCTGGAAAAAGGTGTGCGATACCTGCCCAGGAGCAGGTGAAGGCGCATTTTTCAGCCTCGAGCAGGTTGAGGAACGTGCGAAGCGCATCGATATGTAGGTTTCCGGAGTTTGTGAGGGCTGATAACTCGCGCGGCCTGCAAACAATTGCCACAATTCGCTGGATGCAGGCAAAAACTGATGTACATGACCGCCGATAACAACCAAAGTGTTGGGTGAAGTCGGCTCGAACGTCGTTCGCGCGGACTTGTCGTTGGTTTTCGTGCGTAAATCTCGTTTCAGAATAGACTTAGGTTCTTCTGAACAGCCTGTTTCAAGTCCCGAGCGATCTCAGAACGCAGAAGTTCAATCGTTGTCAGGATTCCACTCAAGGTTTGCCTCCATGGCGCAGAATCTGAATTTCCTTCGCATTGTCGCAGTCAGCGCCTGTGGGCTGCTGATCGGTGCAGTTTCGACTTGCGAAGCTCAAATTGTCCGAGCCCCTTTGTCCGACGGGTTTGCTCGCACGAGTTCGATCTCGATGTCCGTCGACGAAATGTTGGGCATTCGGAAAGAGCGCAGCCTGGATGCTCCGATCGTAGGACCCGGATATCCATCGTTGTGGATCGCCGAGGTACAGTTTAAGCCCATCCGCCTGCGACGTCTGGAACTACCAGATCCGAAGACTGGCGAGGTTCGGAAGGAACTGGTCCGATATATGGTGTATCGAATGATTCGCCGTGACTACACGGAACTGGCTGGGGAAGAACGTGCTGAGTTGGAAAAGAAGCTCGCAGATCCGGAACTCGATCCGTCGAATGCTCTGGACCCTGAACTACTGATGCCTCTGCAGATGCCTCGTTTCCTCCTCGAGACAACCGAGAAAGATGGAACGGTAGTCCATGGTTATCCGGATGAAGTCAGCGTCGCAATTCAAAATGCCGTGTTTCAGCGTGAAATGGGCCGTAAGGGCACAGATCTGAAACTGTTGAACAGCATCGAAGCCATCTCGGAAATCGGCGACCCGATTCCGACAAAAGATCCGGACGCACTGCTGAAAGCTGTCTACGGAGTTGCGGTGTGGCGCAACGTGGACCCGCGAGCAGATTTCCTGACGGTCACAATGTCCGGTTTTTCCAACGCCTATCGAATCACTGGCAGCCCGGGCGAGCGAGTTGTTGAAGAAAAAGTGATCGTGCAGAAATTCACCCGACCAGGTGATCAGTACCTGCAGGAAGAAATGGAACTTCGTTTTGTCGATGAAGAAGATATAGACGCGGACAAGAAGGTCGATGTCCGATATCCCGTCTGGCGGTATCGAGCAAAGCGGGCTCAGCTGGAAATTCCTGAGATGGATACCGTCCTTCGCAATGCACGGCGAGAATCGTCGGCGGTGCCCGAAAACTGACATTCCGGCCGACGAGACGGATCAAACGCCGCAAATGGCCGGTTGAATACAGGATAAACTGAAGAAAACACTGGGGAATGCCCTGGGAAGCTGAACAGAACTCTTGATAAATCATCGGAATTCGTCACACTTCCCCACTCTTTGAGAAGTCTGGTCTCGCAGCGTGTCCAATTTGGCGGCTCTCTGCGTGTAAAAATCTATAGTCAATTTGGTGTCAGCCAGGAATTGCTGGCTCGCTTAGAACTGTCGGAGCAAATAGTCATGGCTCATAAGAAGGGTCAGGGGTCCAGCCGCAACGGACGCGATTCAAACGCTCAACGCCGCGGTATCAAGAAATTCGGTGGCGAAGCTGTACTTGCAGGTAACATCCTCGCTCGTCAGTGCGGCACCAAGTGGCATCCTGGCCGTAATGTTGGCATGGGCAAGGACTACACGCTGTTCGCCCTGTGCGAAGGCACCGTGCATTTCGATCAGGATGGACGACGTGTTAACATCGTTCCCGTAGAAGCCAACTGAACCCAGGTTCGTTGCTTCGCCTGAACGACAGATTAAACAAAAAAGGCCGACCATTTTTAATGGTCGGCCTTTTCTCTTGCGCCTGGAAGTTGCACGCTCAAGGAGCGTTCAAGGTGCGTTCAACGGAACTTGAGGCTCGCCGGCGTTCTGTGGAGTAATGGCGGAACCTGCGGTGGACGGAGCAATGACTTCGATCAAGTCTTCTGTGTTGGTGCCGGTTGATGTGAGCAGGGTTTCGGCGCCGAGGGCGTTAAACACGGATTCGTCATACTGCATTTCGCGTCGCAACATCAGCCCGCGCGCGATGTTGAAAGTGATGGTGCCGCGAGGCGTTGCCTGAATGAGCTGCGCGGCCACGGTGACGTCCTTGCGGATGGCCGATTCAATGGAACACCGGAACGAAATTTTCGCGACGCCTGCTTCGACGGATTCGAGTCGGAACGTGCGAAGGATGGACACCTGAACTGTGATCCCATTCTGCATACGCGCAGGTACGATGATGTTTTCTTTCCAAGTCTGGCCGATTTTAATTTCCTTCTCGGGCAGCAGCATCAGAAACGAACCGGGATCGGACTGATTGCGTTCTTCCTGCGGAGTGGTCTGAGTTTCCGTTGCGGAGGTCAGCTGAATTCCGTTGGTGCTGGAGTCGCCTTCGACCAGGCTGGTTGACTTTACTTCTGCCGCCACGCCTGTGGCAGCCGCTTTCTCGCCCGACGATGCCGGTTTGATGGTGTGCAAAGAAAGTCCCGTCGAGGCCAGCCAATACTTGGGCGCGACACCCTTCAATTCGCGAGCGACCTGGCGAAAACCTTCCGGCACTTCAGACGGCTTCATGTCGGAATCGAACGTGACGGCTGCCCGGTCATCTGCCTGTTTTCGCATCCAGACGTTTTCGAACTGCATGGCGATGCGAGCAGACCCATCCGGTTCGACGGCCAATACAGTGAAGACTCGCCGCTGCTTCAGTTCGGACGTGTCTACCTGTTTTTTGTCCCGCAGAATTCCCGTCAACGTCATCTTCTGCGACGTTTGATAACGCAACTTCTGACCTTCCTGAAAACCATATTGCAACTTCCATGTCTGACTGTCGTCAGCCGCCTGAGTTGCCGGTGATGGTTCAGCACCAGTGCCTGCAACAGGACTCGCCGGGACCGCAGCCGCTTCTCCGTCTGTGGTCAGGAGGGAGGTCGAAACAAACAACAAGTTCAGGCAAAAAGTGGTGAGCATCGTCCGTGATCCTCTGGAGAACTGAATCCATTTCTGAATCGCCAGATCTCTCTGGAAGAGACTGCGACATCACGGAGAAGGTTAGCACAGTCGTGGCTTGAGTCGCGAGACGAATTATCGAGCGGACTCGGAAGGTTGCTCAATGCGGGCCGTTGCACTTCGGCAAAAACTGCCGCAGGAACATCTCCCGTGGCGGTTCGTGCCGGAAGCTGACCGACGTCCACTCAGTGGCCGCCAGGCTCCCCCAATAGTTTCCGGCGGCAGCCACTGACTTGATGGCCGTCATTCCAGCGCAGGCGGGAATTTAGAACGCGCAATGGGCGGTCCGCCCGCGGAAGATTAATGAAGGAACGCACGCAACCTAAAAACGGGGCAGGGAAGGGCGGCAAAGCTCAGGGCAGTCTGAGAACTAAAAATTTCCAACCAAACTTTCGCCCGTAGCCGGATTCGTGAGAATTCGGACGGGCTTCTGAACTCTCACGAGTCCGGCCTGGGTTTGTTAGAGGCTCTACGCCTGCTGTTCTTTCTCTGCCGTCTTCTTTTTCTTCCAGTCCTCAATGTCTTCAACCAGACGATTCGCGAGACTCAGGCCAATGGATTTTCGCGTGAGGAAAACAACACCGTCAATCAGAGACACCTGACGAATGACGCCGGTGAGGTCGTCTGTTTTGATTTCTGCGGCAATCACTTTCAGCTCCACACGTTCCGCTTCTTTGTGAAGCAGCCGGATGACTGCCGCACACGGTTCAATAACAACGGCGGAAAGTTGCTGATGCCGCTGCCACGTAAACCACGCTGCAGAGCAGAGCCTTTGCGGCAACGCAAGCAGCCCCAACAGCATCTCGATCCATGTTCGATCCGATTCAAGACTGCCCAGAGCGTACGTCCAAACGGCCGTCATGTTGGGAGCCACTTTGATCGTAGTCATGCTGTCGTCAAGTTCGCCTTCGTGTTCAATGTCAGGCAACTGCCCGGGCAGGCGAAGCCATGTGACCAGTTGAATCACGGCCTGAACGGACAGTGTTACTATGGCTGCCAAAGCACCAATGGAAATGAATCCGACTTTGATGATCAGATAAAAAACGGTGAACTCCAGCAGAGTCGCCACGAGTCCGAGGACAATCATTCCCGCGAGCGATCCCATGATCAGTTGTTTTTGTCGATGCAGGCGTTCAGTCAGCCAGCGCCGCATTTCTTCTCTCTTAAGCATTCCCGAGCTTCCTGTCTTTCGACTTCAACCAGTGTACACACGCCGTGGCAGCGATCCTCATTTGCTCAATCATACCAGCCCGCTGTATTCTTGCCGATCAATAAACCGGGACGACTCAATTTAGAAACTGTCTTCCCTGATGATTCCTGTAGATTCGGAAGCGTGTGATATGAGAACAGTCCAGACGCAGATTCGACGTTCATTCAAAACTTTCAGCAGCATTTGCCGTCTACGGACATCTGTCCTGTTTTCCCTGCTGCTGGCATTATCTGTGTCTGTGGCTTCTGGGCAGGATGATCCGAGCAGGCAGTTCAATGCTTTTGTAAAGCGACAGGCCGCTGCGTTGCGATCCGGCGATGTGGCACCGGCGACCGCCGACGAATGGTCAAAGACACGAACGAAACTGCAGGCTGAATTGCTGCGTGCCTGGGGCGGCTTCCCTGAAGTCTCCTGTCCTCTGGAACCGCAGGTTTTGGGTCAGCTGGATCGTGATGGCTATCGTGTGGAGCGAATCGTATTTCAGACGATGCCGGATGTCTGGATGACTGCCAATGCTTATGTGCCTGATGCCGCAAAGGATGAAAAGGTGCCGGCAGTGCTGTGTGTTCACGGGCATTGGCCGGGAGCCAAGCAGGATCCCGTGGTGCAGTCTCGCTGCATTGGTCTCGCGAAGCTGGGATTCTTCGTATTGTGTGTGGATGCATTTGGAGCCGGCGAGCGCGGGGTCGAAAAGAAGCTGGGCGAGTATCACGGGGAGATGACGGGCGCGATGTTATTGCTGACCAGTCGACCGCTGTCGGGCATTCAGGTTTACGAGAACATGAGAGCTGTCGACTATCTGCAATCACGCCTGGAAATCGATGGCGATCATATTGGCATCACCGGTGCCAGTGGCGGCGGAAACCAGACAATGTACGCAGGCGCTTTTGATGAGCGGTTTCGCTGTGTTGTTCCCACATGTTCAGTGGGAAATTATCAGGCCTATCTGAGCGCAGCATGTTGCATGTGTGAAGTTGTGCCCGGGATCCTGAAACACACAGAAGAAGGAAATGTGCTGGGCCTGGCGGCTGGTCGAGGCCTGATGGTTACCAGTGCGACTCTTGATGCTTTTCAGTTCTCGGTCGATCAGGCGCAGATCTCGGTCATGCGTGCTCGGCAGATTGCCGCGCTTGATGCGGATCTAACAGCACAGCCCGTCGCCCATACGATCATCGAATCGCCTCATCACTATAATCAGCCGATGCGGGAAGCGATGTATGGCTGGATGACCAAACATCTGAAAGGTCAAGGAGATGGCGGACCGATCGCAGAGCCGGAAATCGTCACAGAGGATCCGGAAGCGCTTCGCTGTTTTCCCGGCGAAACTCGGCCGGACGAATATATCACGCTGCCCAGGTTTGTTGCCGCGGAGTCAAAGCGGCTTCTACAGATCCGTCGTGATGGATCAGATCGACAGTTTTTGAATGCCACATCCGAGGCAAAATCGGAAGACGAACGTGCCAATGTCCGCCAGCCATTTGTCGCAGCTCTGGAATCGGTGCTCGGAGGAATGCCAGTCAATTCACCGCTCAATGTTCGTTCGAAGGAGATCCCGGATCAGAAGACGATTGAGCTAACGTTCGAATCAGAACCCGGTCTTGAGATCTACGCCCTGTGTGATGCGACGTCGACTGTGCCAGGTGCTACGGTGCCAAAGCTGGCTGTCATTGTGGACGTTGAGAACGGTGCGTTGCAGGCGTTTTCCGGAAAACGGGCTCAGGAGTTGCGAGCGGAAGGCTGGACCATCGTGGCTCCGGAACTTCGCGCAACGGGCAGGTTTGCGGTGGCCTCAGACAAAATTGGCAATGCGCCCGATCATAATTCTGCAGAATGGTCGTTGTGGCTTGGACGTCCGCTGCTGGGACAATGGGCCTGGGACTTGCATCGGACGCTTGATGCGTATGTGGAAAAGAATGGTGCGATTCCTTCCGAGACGGCCATCATGGGTGAAGGGCCTTCTGGAATTATCGCATTAACGGCAGCCGCTTTGGATACCAGACTGACTCACGTCATGACAGTGGACTCGCTGGCAAGTTACGTCACCGATAAGCCTTTTCGAGGCCAGCGACTTGGAGTTCTTGTGCCGGGACTCTTGCGGGATGTGGGTGATGTGGCGCACATTGCAGCGCTGATTGCCCCGCGGAAACTGACCGTCACGGGAGGAGTCACCGGCGATGGCAGGACGCTGACTGTTGAAGAGTTGCGGTCGACTTTTTCGCTGACCACGGATGTGTTCGCTCGATTTGGTGTGGTCGATCGATTGGAGTTGGGTCTGAATTCTTCAGGGCAGAATTAACAAGGACAACACTGATGACGACAAACGCAGACAGTGCTGATCACAATCCCTTCGCCGCGCCGCAGACCATGGGATATGCGGGCGATATTGATAGTCGTCCAGCGGCCTTGATCCGGCAACAATATCTTTCGCACGAAGCGTCGGTGCAGTCCGTTGGAAGTCTCTATATTCTTGGCTGTCTGTTGACGCTGGTGGCAGGAGGATTTTTGACCTTCATGGTGCTGTCGAACTCTGCTCAAAACAGTTCCGATGAAGGTATGGGCCTGCTGCTTTTGGGACTTGGATTCGCGCAGGGGTTCATTGGTTTCGGTCTCAATAAGTTGAAACGCTGGGCGCGAATATCAGCCGCATTGTTCGCCGGCGTCGGTCTCCTCGCATTTCCGATCGGCACTTTGATTAACGGCTACATTCTTTATTTGCTGTTGAGCGCCAAGGGCAAGATGGTGTTTTCGGATGAGTACCGAGAGGTCATCGAACAGACGCCGGAGATCAAATACAAAACATCGAAGGTGCTGTGGTTCTTCCTGTTTCTATTACTCGGACTCATTGGCCTGGGAATCGTGGTCGCACTGCTCGCGGGTTAGCCGGGAAACGATCAGGCCCCGACACTGACGTGCCGGGGCCTGATATTGCAATACTCGCCACTTCAAAACGCATCATCGCGGGCTGGCGGTGATTTCACAACGCGACGCAGGCGATTCAAGCCATTGTCGACGCAGACTTACCATACGCGGAATGCGTTCCCGTTATGACGGCCAAATTTGTGAGCCGCCATCGACGCGAAGAACCTGGCCAGTGACGAATGCGCCCAGCGGGCCGGCGAAGAATTCCACGACGCGAGTGACTTCGTCGACCATGCCAATGCGGTCAAGAGTACCGTCCGTCACAAGGCGAGCGTCTTCGACTTTGCGAGTGCCCAGGAAGCGGCCAGTGCGAGTGTCACCGGGAGCGAGGCTGTTCACGTTGATGTTATGTGGACGCAATTGTTCCGCCAGACATCGAGTGTATTCGACCACGCCGGCTTTGGCTGTCGCATAAATCGAACTGCTGGCGATGCCCTTGAAGGCAGAAATGGAACTCAGTGTCAGGATGCGTCCTTCTTTGCGAGGCATCATGACACGTGCACATTCCTGACAAACCAGAATAGTGCTCAGCAGGTTTCGGTCAAGCACTGAGCGGATATCTTCCAGCTTGATGTTGACCGCATCGTTAGGATTTGGTTTCCCCCCCGCGGCTGCAATATCACCACCAGCGTTGTGAACCAGAATGTCGATTGGCCCGAGTTCAGCGCAGATACCGGACACAACTCTTTTCACCTGTTCGGCATCTGTCAAATCGCCGAGCACACGGCAGGTACGGACTCCAAACTTCTCGCCGATTTGTCGAGCGGTTTCGGTCAGAGTCGTGCCTTCACCGTATTCGGAAGGTCCGTTCTCTCGCATCCCATGCACACCAACCAGGCATCCGAGGGAAGCCAGATGTTCCGCAAAAGCGCGCCCCAGACCACGACCAGCTCCGGTGACCAGAGCGACTTTGCCTTCGAGCATTCGAGACGACATGACAGTCTTCCTATTTTAAAACCGAGCAACGCGCAGCAAAAAGCCCAGCGACTTGTGAAATGCAATGCACACACATTCGGCTGGGCTATAAGTAGGTCTAAACGGAGAGGGGGGGATTCGAACCCCCGGTCCGGTTTCCCGAACACAGCATTTCCAGTGCTGCACAATCGGCCGCTCTGCCACCTCTCCAGGTGATCAGCATCTGATAGCCCAAAGGCAATTATCAGGCTTCAACAGCTTCAACAGCGTTTGCTGCGTTTGCTTTTTCGGCCTTACGCTGCACCACATCGGCTTCACGCGCTTCAATAGCGGCCACTGCATTCAGGCGACGCCTTAGCTGGCGATAATCGGCATTCAGGCGACGCCAGACGGCATTCTTGCCGCGAGCTTTGCCTGTAATACCGTCGCTTGCCAGCTTGGTTTCGCATGCTGACAATTGCTGCTGTGCCATTGACAGCTGACGTTCAATTCGAGATCGGTCCTTCAACATACCGCACCAGTGAGTTCAGAATCAAAAGGGAAGAAGTTGCTGTGAATTCGCAACTGCACATTTATCCAGTGGATTGCTTGCGAATCGCGTATTCTTACAAGCCACTCGGAGATCTTCAACGCGAAACCGCCGAATAAATAGGATGAAAGCGATCCTGAGCCGGATGTTGGATCACAATCATTGCCAAAGCCGTTTCTTCGAGCTTCTTACAGGTGCGGGATTAAGGAAAAACACTGGAATTAGGCATTCATCAGTTCAGCGGACGCGTTCTGTGCGAAACAATGCTCGCCTTTGCCGCCTTCACTCTGATTTAAGAAAACTACCATGTCAGCGTATTCCGATCGTCTGCAGTTCGCACTTGAGATGGCTTCCGAAGCCTCTCAGCTGATCATGAGCCATTATCAGGTGAACGGGCTTCTGGTCGAATCGAAGTCGGATGAGTCTCCCGTCACCGTTGCCGATCGCGGGGCTGAACTGCTGATACGAAAGATGATCTCCGAAAAATATCCCCAGGATGGAGTTCTTGGCGAAGAGTTCGACGACGTTGCCAGCCAAAATGGATACCGCTGGATTCTGGATCCCATTGACGGAACAAAGGCCTTCATCCATGGCGTCCCCCTGTTCGGTACTCTAATTGGCATCGAGCTGAATGGTCGCATGGTCGCGGGTGTCTGTCGCTTTCCGGCGCTGGATGAAGTCGTCTACGCATCCGAAGGGGAGGGCTGCTGGTGGAAGATCGGCAGTCAGGCGGCTCAAAGAACTGTCGTCAGCGGTGCTACGTCGCTAAGCGGAGCTCGCATGATTTTCACCGAGCCGACTCACTGGCGAACAACCAATCGGTTCGACGTCATCGTGCGTTTGATGGATCAGGTAAAGATCGCTCGTGGCTGGGGCGACTGCTACGGTCATGTGATGGTCGCTACAGGCCGTGCGGAACTTTCTGTAGATCCGCTGATGTCGCCGTGGGACATCGCGGCACTCATTCCGATTCTTCGCGAAGCCGGTGGTTGTTGCACCGACTGGAAAGGTGAAGAAACGATCAAAGGCGGCGACGGAGTGTCTTTCACTCCGGCATTGAGAGACGCCGTCATTGGAGTGCTGAGCACTGCACCTCCATTGCCGCCAAAATAACAATGCGGCTTTTGAAGGCGACGGATTGCGTGCAGAATCTCATTGACTGTTATCGTCCGCAAGGTGCCACGTATTCTGCGCAGCCGGGAACGCCTGGTCATTCCTGATAACCTTTATGCCAGGTACAGCAGGTCGACGAGAGTGCGTGAATGTGTTTGCCCGGGCAGAAATTTCTGCCCGCCGGTTTGGGATGGTGTAAGTTCTAGTCAGAAGTCGTCGATGTCGACACCGAAACGTTCCCAAACCCAACCGGAGTATGAGATGTTTAAGAAAGTAATGTTGTGCGTTGTTGCCTGTTCATTTGTGTTCGTTGCAAGCGGCGTTGTTGAAGCGGGCAATAACTGCAACAGCTGCTGCGAACAGCCGAAGTGCAAGCTGCCTAAGATCAGTCTGCCAAAGTGCAAACTGCCGAAGATCAAGCTGCCAAAGCTGAAGTGCTGCAAGCCAAAGTGTGATCCATGTGCTCCGGTTTGTGCTGCTCCTGCATGTGGCGATTCAGGTTGTGCTGGTGCTGGCTGTGGTGTAACCGGTCACGCTGTGGCCGCACCTGCTGAAGCTGCTGCTCCTGCACCTGCAGAACCAGCTCCAGTCGAAGCCGCTCCATCTCCATCAGCGGCTGAAGCTAAGTAAATCACTGACGACAAGTCATCTCATTGAGCAAGACTCGGCCGTTTTTAACGGCCGAGTTTTTTTCGTTTGACGCGCACGCGACCGTGCGTTGGCAGTCGCAGGATTGCTGATATCACGGATCACTGCCGTAAAGTAGCCCACGTTTGGCGGCGACTTTGGCAAAATGGCCGCAGGCTGCTAACTGCTGAGCCAATGAATTCGATGCTCATCTGGATCGAGTGCGCCATCCAGACAGATGAAAACTTTGGCCTCGGGCGTTTCTGATGCGTGAAGACTGTCGAGTGGTCCGGTAATATTCTGAGGAAGTCATACACTCAGCCCCGCATTTCAAAGTTGCTGCATGTCATCCCAAAGTCAGCCTCACACTTCCGATTCAACAGACTCGAGCAGCTCAGAAAACTGCTCGGTGCGGACTGGGAAAGTTTATCTTGTCGGCGCGGGGCCTGGTGATCCGGGTCTTTTGACGTTGTGGGGATCGCGTTGTCTGGCCGAAGCCGATTTGGTGCTCTACGACGGACTTGTAAATCCATTGATTTTAAGATTTACAAAAGGCGTTTGTGAGCGAACCGCACGGACTCGCCGAGATGGGACTTCGATTGTTCCTCAACAGGAGATTAACGAACGACTGATTGCGGAAGCGAGGCTTGGAAAGACGGTCGTAAGGCTCAAGGGCGGCGACCCCTATATTTTTGGGCGAGGCAGTGAGGAGGCGGCCGCTTTGCATGCCGCCGGAATACCGTGTCAGGTCGTGCCGGGAGTGACCGCAGCCACCGGGGCCGGAGAGTATGCGGGATTCTCATTCACGCATCGTGAAATATCATCCGCAGTTGCTTTTGTCACCGGGCATGAAGATCCTGCTCGTGAGACCGGCCGGCTGGACTATTCGGCGCTGGCGAAGTTTCCCGGGACACTCGTATTCTACATGGGACTCAGTCGGCTGTCGGAAATTTGTGAGCAGCTTACTCGCGCGGGACTTCCGGCATCCACACCGGCCGCAGTGATCTGTCAGGCATCATTGCCTTCACAGCAGGTCGTGGCCGGGACACTGGAATCCATTCCGGATCTGGTGAAATTGCAGCATCTCCGACCGCCTTCGCTGATAGTCGTCGGACACTGCGTGTTGCAGCGTGCGCAGTTGTCGTGGTTTGAACGCTTGCCGCTGTTCGGATTGTCAGTGGGAATTACTCGACCGGAAGAACAGACTGCCGAACTTCTTGAGACCGTCGTGCGACTTGGCGGCGAGCCGGTGCTGATGCCGATGATCGAAGTGGGGCCGGTGGAGGCCGAGGGTGAAGCGGAAATTCATCAGACTCTGCATCGGCTGACAGATTTTCAGTGGCTGATATTCACCAGCGTCAATGGTGTCGCACAGTTCTTTCGACATCTGCGTCTGCAGGGACTGGATGCGCGAGCGCTTCGCGAGTCCAAAGTTGCGGCCATTGGGTCAGCTACCGCTCGGCGTTTAAACGACTTCGGAATTTCGCCCGACTTCGTGCCTGAGGAATTTCGAGCCGAGACGCTGGCTCAGGCGATTGTCGAGCGGGCTCATGGGCAGTCTGTTTTATGGTTACGAGCCAGTCGGGGCCGTGACGTGCTGCCTGGAATTTTGCGGGACGCCGGGATCCATCTGCAGCAACTGGTCGTCTATGAGAACCGCGATGTCGAATCCTTTCCAGCGGAGCTTATCGCTCGATTGAAATCCGGTACGCCCGACTGGATTGGACTCAGCAGTCCGTCGATAGCGCGGCGTTTTGCATCACTGCTGAAGAGTGCCGGGATATCGCCTGGTGACTTGAAATCACGTCTCGTCGCAATCAGTTCCGTAACAGCCGCTGCTGCACGAGAATGCGGACTTACCCTCACCGCAGAAGCGGAAGTCAGCACTTGGGACGGCATTCTGGAATGCATTCAAAAATATCGATGAATGCGTGAAAACGCGAGTTTTTCGCAGCCTACGTTGATTATGGAAAGAATTTTGTACGAAAGCTGATCCAGGGTCGCACTAAAAGAGTGACATACTTCAAACGAGGGGACTCTGATGCGACTCACACTTCGAACTTTGCTGGCCTATGTTGACGACCGACTTTCCCCGGCAAACGCGCGGGAGATTGGACAGAAAATCACGAACAGTCCTTTCGCGACTGATTTGATGGAGCGAATTCGGGATGTTAAGCGTCGGCGTCGGCTGACGGATCCGGAAAAACCGCAGCCGATGATTGAAGCCAATCTGATCGCCGAGTATCTGGATGATCAGTTGACGCCGGAGCTTGTCGCACGAGTCGAGCGTGAGATACTCGCCTCTGATTCTATGCTGGCGGAAGTCGCCGCCGCGCACGAAATTCTGGGACTGTTGCGGGACCCTGTCTCGGTAGAGCCCAGACTTCGCGACCGGTTGTATGCGCTTGACCCCACAGGCAAGTTAGAGGCCGTGCGTGCCATCAGTGGTGAGCCGCTCCCGGCTGCGTCCTCGCCACCAGCGGTTGCTCCCTGGAAGCCGCTGCAGGCACCGACGGTCGCTTCGAAGCGAGTGCCGATGATCGTTGTGGGAACGCTCGCTTTAGTCTGGTTGATGGTGCTGGCATCAGATTCGAATCTATTCAGGACTCCGGTCGCCAATCGAAACGACGCCGTTAATCGCGATACGGAAGTGGTTGACCAGGCTCCTCCCGAGGAGGCGGTGGCTGATGACAACGCAGAGAAAGCCGAACATAAACTGGCTCAGGCTGATAACAACGAAGCTCAACAGGGAAGTTCCCCTCCAGATGATGTGAAGGGTAATGATGCGGCCGTTGCTGTCGTTGCGGAGACTGACAAACCGGTGCTGGAAAAACCAGCGGAAGACATGGTTGAGCCTGAGCTTATCGTGGCCGCAACGCCGGAGTCCAAAGAGCCAATGAAAGAGATAAAGCCGGTCCCCGAGGCGCCCGAAAGTCCTGCCCCGGCGACAGAGCCTGCCACGGCTGATCATGACGGTGGAATTCCATCGTCGTACTTTCTTCAGGCTGATCCACGCAGCGTATTATTGCTTGATGAGAAGATGCAGCGATGGTTCACTCTGGCGGATATTCCGGGTGGTGAAGTTGTTGAGTCAGCGCCCAATAATGTGGACTGCGGCGCGATTGTCGGTCAGCGGTGGTTTGGCGTTGCAGAGCCATTTCAGCTTCAGATTGTGTCCGGCTCTAAAGGTTACCAGACGACCGCTCTCGGCCCGTGTCTTGTGAGATTTCAGGCTCCTTCGTCCAGTGGGCTGGACTTACTTTCGGGACGACTAAAGCTGGCAGCAGATCGCAACGTGGCCTGGGATGCGGAGAATCTTCCCGTGTTTCAGCTGGGCATCGGGGAGAAGTCTGCGTCGATGACACTGGAGAGCCAGGACTCACGGATCGCGATCGAGGTCATGCCGGTGGGCGTGCCAACCACGGCAGGCACAGAAGCCGGACGTGCATCCGCCAAACAGACGGGATTACCTTTCGATGCAGACCTGATGGTCGCCATCACGACGTTGGAAGGCAGCGTTGTGCTGCGCGTTCCTGATCAGGCTGAAGAAGTCGTACTGGCAAAAGGTCAGCGTGCCATCTGGACCATGCTGGAGATGAAGAGCGTAGCCCTGTTTGCCGTGGATAATGGAGTGCCAGTGGCATCAGCGCCTGCCTGGTTGTTTGAACAGGAACACGAGCCGGTACCGGAAGTGCAGAAGCAGAACGAGGCCTTGCTCACTGCGTTGGAAAAGACCGGTGAACCGGGCGACTGCGTGCTGCCTCTGTTAGAAGATCGTAACCCTCAAAGCGGCATTCTGGCGGTGCGTATACTGGCTCTGACTCGCGATGCAAATCGCCTGTTGTCAATTCTCTTTGAACCGCGAGATGAAACCATTCACCGCGCAGCGATCGACGGGCTGACGTCCATTGCAAACAGTTCTCTGGTTGCTGCAGAATCGATTCGAGCCGGTCTGGAAACGCGACTTCCGGAGGCAGAGTCAGATCTCATGATGCCGCTACTACTAGGGCTAAACGATGCGCAGGCGGCCGATCCTGTCGTAGCGGAGGGTTTGATGGGAATGCTGAACAGCGAGCGCCTGGCGACGAGGACGCTGGCCATTTATCGCATGGAACAACGAACAAAAGATCGTCGCGGCTATCATCCTGAGAGCGAACTGTCGCGGCGACGAGAAGCCATTCGCCGATGGCAGCGGTACTTCGAACAGAACTCCGGTGTTCTGGTTCCGTAAGCCGATAGCCTTAGAAGCCCAGGCAATACCGTAGCTGGACTCGTGCGAGTTCAGAAGCAAAAATGTAGCTGGCCTCCTGAGAGTTCAGAGACCCGTCCGAATTCTCACGAATCCGGCTACAGGTGAGATTTTTTCGGCATTCTTAGAGTGATGGAACTCGGATGACGTTTGAAGTCGATTAACGGGCCCACATCGAAAGTAATCGTCGGTGAGTGTAGTCACCGGTGAGGTTCGGACATCTATTGTGCAACGCCGATTGTCTTCAGTGCCTCTGCAATTTCTTCCCGCATGCGGCTGACAAACTGGCCTCGGCTGAGCACCCTGCCGAAGCCGGTCTGGCGAGCGAGTTCCAGCTTGGCCGTATGCACATGCGGTCCGAACGCGATGCCTCGCTGAATGACGTCAGCGGTTACGCTCTCGGCGACCTCCGCCGGATGGCCCTGAGCAGCCGCGAGGTCCAGGCACAGGATCAATGGCCCTTCTGCCATCTTTTTGGCAAGGGCATCCGGAGTGGCAACGGAGACAAACGGAATTTGCAGCGACGCTGCCGCACCGTTCACGCTGCTGATCAGCATCAGATCGGTAGAAAACAAAACAACAGTGGGTGGCTGAGCCGGTGAATTCTGTGACGACATGACATACCTGTCTGAACTAATGCGCCCGCCAGGAAACATTCCCGGCATGGAGGCTATGGGGTTGCGACTTCTGCACAATCACAATCCGAAGCGTAAGTTTCAAAGTAGCGAATTCTCGACCATCCCAACCCGAAACGTAAGTGAGGGATTGCGATTTTGCGTTTCGCCAGTGCATCTAAAAATCCCTCGCTGACGCTTCGGGGTACGATAAATCCCGCTGTTTTCGCACATTTGATCGACCGCACAGCCGAAACGCGCAACCTTAAAACTAACGCGGCGGGTTACGGTGATTCTTTATAAGGCAGGCAGTAAGAGAAGTTCTACCCAGTTTTAGATTTGATTGTGAGGCTCCACTTGGGGAGTTTCTCTGACCTGAGGAGTCGTTCGGCGAACGGTCGGAATTCGATTTCTGTCAGTTTGACACCACATTCGTAGACA
>CAMTWR010000021.1:0-72060 GCA_947085455.1 uncultured Planctomycetota bacterium
AGCAATACCAACGTCCCCAACGCTGCTCCACCCAAATGCGGGCAGTGGCTGACGTTCGGACAGTTGTGTTCATGTTGAGGGTAAAAACTGAATCTCATCGGCATCCTTCCCGAATGCCGAAACTCTACGCGCCCAACGAATCCCTGCCAAGATAAGAGGCGAGGGACTAAACTGTTACACAAGATGCGACGCAATAAAAGAGACCTGACCCGAATGGCACGGGAACTTTTCTAACTCCTTGAGCGTAAACGAGTTTTGTAAGCTGCGCGATGTTCGCGGAGGTTTTTGAATTTCTTCGGTCTTCGTTTACGGCAGCGGGGTTCGATTCGGTCTGGACGGTTGCTGACAATGTGTGTGGCAATGGCCTCCAGCAGGGAGTCGTACCAGTGATCCAGAGACATCGCACCTGAAAGCAATGGCAGGAACTGATTGAGTGTCTGCATGGTCCCTTTGAAGCTGATCTCATGCGGGCAGACTCCGGACTTCAAAGCAGCTTCGCCCATCACCTGACGAATCAGATTGTAGGCCAGCAGATGCATGTAGAATTCATTGCGAACGCGGTGCGGTTCCTTGCAGCGAAGATGATCCATCTGCATCACGATCTTCAGACTTTTCAAATTCAGTTCCGCGTGCCATCGCTGACGGTAGACAGTTGCGAGATCATCATGCGTGTAGTCCTCTGAATCGAGCAGCGTTGTAACGATCATCAACTCTTGTGTACGGAATCCCGGTCGTGTGACATGTATACGAATCTCACGCAGCCGAAGTGATTGGGGAAGACTCTTGTAGGTTTCTGAATCCATCCACTTTGGTTTCGGCGGCTTCGCCCAGACAACCAGATGGTCATCCTTCCCGAGACGCTGTCCTGTTCGAAAGTCTGTGGCTCTCAACTGATGCTTGCGAACGACAACGTCGACGCCTCGCTGCTGGAGTAACGCAATATCAAACCAGCCGGAAAAATACCGATCCAGCACGAGAACATCCCCTTCATTCAGAGTGCCGTGCAGCGTTCGCAGCAGACTGTTTTCTCCCGTCTGCTTTCCGGAGTATGGACTGATCGCAGCTTCGACCACAGTCCCCACCGCCAGAGAAAACAGAACCAACGCACGCATGATGGGGAATCCACAGCCGGGCTTCTGACTGCTCTGCTGCGGATACTCTTTCTGGTTCATTTCGGTGTCGGCCATTGTGAATGTCGAGCCATCTCCGAGGATGACTCGACGTGATTTCCACAACCATGACTCCGGAGCCTGCTGATGCAGTTCACGGCCAACACCAATCGCCAGCTCGCGACATGTTTTTTCAGGCAGCTGATCTCGCGCAGTACAGTACGCACTCGTATCGGCCGAACAGGCTGCGTGGCCGTTCTTCACCCTCCATGCCACCAGCCTGGCGACAGCTTCACGGCACGAATGATCGGCGCTGAGACATTGAGACAGGAAGACCCACGTCGTGACGGCCCCTGTATAGACCCATCCCTGAAACCAGACTCCGGCTTCACGCAGCGATTGCGTGATTCGGTCTTTGCTGAGCAGCGCCGCAAAGTATAAATCGTCACTCTTTCGGGCTTGCTCAACCACCGCACGAAAACGAGAATCCATCTCACGGCCTCCTTGCCTGAAAGTACGTTTCGTTTAAGCTCGTACCTTTCTCGCAGGGAGGCCTCTTTTTGTCGATATCACTTTGCCACGTAACGACTTACAAAAGTTCCCGTGCCATTCGAGACCTGACCCCTTTGTTCTCCCCTTTGTTCTCCGCAACAAACAACTCGATTCAATCGTCGCGCTAAACCGCGACCGACGCCCTACGCGCAGATATAATTTCTTAAATCGCTAAAATGTTCGCTTGTTTGAGGACTAGACTGGCGCCCCGTCCCGCTCCATACGGCTAGCGGACGTCGTCAAGAGCTTCATTTTTTGATCTGAATCAGGCTCACAAATCGAACAGCAATGTTTTGCTCCTGCCACTGGATTCTGGCCAATTTCTATTCACCACTTAAATCGGATAGATGCTGCAGAAAATAGAAACGGCAGCGGGCCTGTGTCGAAACTGCATTGGCTCCTCTGCATCCTGCCGTTTGCTTTCATGATTGCCACTCTTCAATCGCATTGATTCGCAGGGTTGCGCCCGCTTTCGGCAGTATGACGGAGCGTTTCCTGAAGGTTTGACGTGCGATGCAACGGCCGAAAAAAAGGAACGCGAAAGGCTCTACCTTCTGACATCAACCAGCGCCGTTTTAACAACTGAATTCAGGCCGCTGCCGTCGTCGGAGAGTCGAACTGAAATCTGACGAGGCTGGTTAACTGCGTTGGACGTGCTGTTGGACGTACTAAGCCTTAGTGATCTCAGCAGTTGTTGAACGAACGAGGGCTTCGCTGAAGAATTGAATGTTACTCGGAATGGCTGCGTTCCAATTCCTGCGTTGACGTTGACCGTACCGATGATCACCCCGGCGCGCAACAGGTTGCCAGAAGTGTTGATCGAGAACAACGTGCCGGTCAGGAAGATGCGGTTTGCGGCAGGATCGACGCCGGTCACCGAAATCTGTAGTTGCCCACCGCCAAAGTTCGAGCTATCAACATCGCCTACGACGGCATTGGCCGCGAATGCTGCACCACTGGCACTATTCCGTTGGTAGATCGTTGTCGTCAGGCTATCCAGCGTTGGCGCATCGTTGACGGGCACAACGTTTACCTGAACGAACTTCGAAACGATGCCCGATTCGCCGTCGGTGAGCGTGATCTTGATGTTGCGGGTTCGCAGATGTGGATTATCTGATGTGAATCGATAGGCAATCGACCTGATCAGACGCTGAACACTGTCGACTGTCGCATTCAAGTTCAAGTTGATCACGATTGACGTTGCATTGGATGTGTCAGCCAGTGTTCCGATGCCATTCGTCGAATACAATACAGACGTTCCTACAAGGCTGATTCCCTGATTTGAAATCGTTCGAACCTCGTCACCGGCGAACGGATTCTGAATCGAGATTGTCAGTCGGCCACCGACGAACGCAGGCGTGTCGGCATCTGTCAGCACAGCACTTGGCGCAATTGCCACTGGCAATGCTCCTTCAACATAGCTGGCCGGAGTTGAAGGGACTGTCAACACTGGTGGGGCAGATCGCAGCCACCACAGTTCACGGCCGAGTTTTGAATCTGCTGCGAACAGGAGGCTGTTGTTCCAGACGGCCAGACCGCTTGCTGCGGAGACCGGGACACCAAGGTCGAAGCCGGTGACTCGCGTCAGTCCATCGGCAGTTCCATTTGTTCTCCACAACTGCGGCCCGTTCCGGCCATCATCTGCCGAGAAAAACAGGACTCCGTTCAACGGAGTCAGTTTGACTGGGTTAGAACTGCCGGGACGGCCTTGAATCGGTGTGGTATTCAAGTCGCTGACCAGAACAGTTCCGGTTGTCGTTCCATCACTTCGCCAGAGCTCGTTGCCGTGAACGCCATCATTCGCAGTGAAATAAAGAATGCCGTCAACATTTGTCATGTTGCTGATCTGAGCGTCGTGATTGCCTGGCCGAATGTCCTTCAAAAGTACCGTTCCGGAGGGCGTACCGTCACTAATCCAAAGTTCATTTTGAACAGTTCGGTCACTCCCAACAAAGACCATTTTTCTATTGATGTTAGTTGCCCCTTTTACCGAGTTCAGGTTCGGAATCGCGTTCGAGACAGGCACTGTTCCATTGGTTGTTCCATCGCTTTGAAAGAACCGAATTCCAGAACCGTCGTAGGCCATGAAGTGAAGTTTGCCGTTCACGTTCGACAAACTGGTTGGATTCGACGAGTAGACTCCGTATGGATAATACTGCTGTGTTCCCGGGCGAATGTCCTTCAGGACGACCGTGCCTGCTGCGGTTCCGTCGCTCTTCCAGATCTCTCGCGCCGTCTCACTGCTCGTAGCTGCAAAGTAGAGAGTCCCGTTGACGTTGGTTAATTCAAACGGTGCCGAGGAGAACGGATAATTTCGGTACGGACCAGGATAGTCGCCGGGAAGAATGTTCTTCACCAGTGCAGTGCCAGCAACGGTGCCGTCGGACTTCCAAAGTTCGACATCATCGTTTTGCGAGCCTGCGAAGAAGACCTGATTACCGACGGGAACCAGCTTCGGCGATTTGTTGTTCCCGTTACTGCTGCTAATTGCCACATCAGCCAGTTTAAACGTTCCTGCTGCCGTTCCGTCGCTTCTCCAGAATGTTTGATTGAAGCCGGAACTCAAAACATGGAAGTACAAAAGCCCGTTAATACTGGTTAGCTCGCTGATCCCTGTTCCGCCTGGGCCCGGCGTGATATCTGCAACCAGTTCAATGGTGCCGTTGCTGTTGCGGCGTCGAAGTTCCGTGCCGCTGATGCTGTCATCGGCCGCAAAATAAAACGCTCCATTGTGAAGTACCGGTTCCGTGGGACTCGAACTACCGCTGCCGGGTCCTGTTCTGACAACATCGACGGGTGTTGTGGCAGCAGCGTCAATTTTTCGAAGCTGGAATCCTCCAGCCTGAGCTTTGAAAAAGTGCAATGCCCCATTGGTGTTGGAAAGACGGGTCGCGACGCTATTGTCGATTTTGACCGTGCCCGCAGTTGTTCCGTCTGTAGTCCATAGACCAGAATCCGCCCAGAAGAAAAGCCTGCCGTTCGCCTCGGTAAAACTGTCCGGATAAGAGCCGTAACCATAGCCCTCGTTGAAGAGAGGATTAACATCTTTCAACTGAACGGTACCGGCCGTCGTTCCATCACTTCGCCAAAGTTCGACGCCATCGTTCTCTCGTGATCCAGCCCCAAAATAGACAGCACCATTCCAGGCGAAGAGATGTTCAATTGTGACGTCGCCCACTAAGAAATCAGCAATCGCTTTGACTTCCACTGTCCCCTCAGGTGTTCCATTGCTTTTAACAATGGAGCCGAAGATGTTGTAGTAAAGGGTGCCATCAAGATTGACCAGTTCGGTTTGTGGGGTGGCAGCAGCAAACTTTGTCGCCGTCGTATTGTCGGCTGATGTCTTCCAAAGCTCGCTGTCGTTGCGAACAAAGTAGAGACTCGATCCGACTTTGGTCAATTTTGAGAGGCTTCCCGCGGGCACATCCGCCACCTTAACAGTGCCCGCACGAGTTCCATTGGTTCGATACGAATCAAAGCCACCATCGGCGTTCTTCGCTCGGAAGAACAGATTGCTCCCGACCGGCACCAGCTCAGCCACTTCATCGCTGGCCCCAGTGATCAGGTCGACGATTCGAATTGTGCCGGCTGAAATGCCATTACTGCGGTGGAGCTCGCCGTTTGCGCTGAAAACCACAGTGCCATTGAAGTTGGTGATTTCCAGCGAGGTCGAACTGGCGATTCCAGGTCGCAAGCTGCGAACAATCGATGTGCCCGCAACAGTGCCGTTACTCTTCCATAGCTCATGACCTTCGGCAGCATCGTAGCCTCGGAAATAAAGAGTACCGTTGACGTTCGTCAGCTGCCGTGACAGATTGTCGGCCGGACCAAGTCCCGCAAGACGGATCGTTCCGCCAGTGGTTCCATTGGATTTCCATAAGTCCATATTCCGACTGTTGGCTTCTGACGCAACAAAGTACGTATCGGCTCCCACCGATTCCACTTCGCGAACCGTCGCCCAGGGGTTAGTGAGATTGATGTTCGCAAAATTGTTAATCGTCGCAGACAGCAGCGAACGATCCTCGAGCGACTCTGAAGCAACCTGAACGGCTTCTGTACGGCGGGCTGCAAATCTACGGCGGTGAGTTTTTGGAGTCATAATGAATTTTCCACGGTTGCCAAATTTGGGGGCGCAGTAGATCGACTGACGATGTTGGGTTTTTGATTAGGCCGGGAGCACAGAGAAAGTGCATTACCGCATTTCGCGAGTCATGACTTCGAGGATTGTTGGTCTACGTTATCTCGGGCACGAGAGTTTTCTCTGTTATCACGGGCCGCTGAATCGGGACAGCCAAAGACTTCAGGATGACCCAATCAATGGTCCGGCATGGAATGGATTGTTGAAGACTATAAAGCTGGTCGTTCATTCATCTTTTCAGTTTCGCTGGAGCTGAATTCCTTGTGCTCTGTCAACACTTGAATAGGAGTAACTCACAGAATTAGCCGTAGGGCGCTAGCCCACGTTTCAAAACCGGACGCTAGCGCGTTCCGGCTGATTACCCGAACCCCATTTCTGAACCGTGACAAAGCACTAGCCTCGCCATTCTGAATTAGCAGGTAGTCGCTTGTCAACTATTAAGACAGCTTGTTATGAGCTGGCTCCGGTGGCCAGTCGTTTTTGTCCAGGCTGATTTATCTACGACACATTCGTGTTGATCTGGAGTTCAGGATGACAGTCATTGTCCGTTGTGACGATTGCGAGAAACGTTACCGAGTATGTGACGATCGAGCGGGAAGCGAATCAAACGCAAGCAGTGTGGCGCGATACTGCTTTCTCCGCCGCTGGACGAACCGTCGAAGTCTCGCGATGGGACGAATATCATTGGTCCACGAAGCACGCGCCAGGGATTTTAGACTCGTGATTGGCAATGAACAGAATATCGAAGCGATCTCAAATCACGTCGAACGCCATGCGAGCCCCGTTCAAATGGTACTGATGAACTCCTGATTTGCGGGTTCGAACCAAGAGCAAACAGGGCACAGGCGAACTCCGCTGGCCGAACAAGTTTCTTAAATTTAGGCCATCGAATCGTATGCGTCTGGGATCAGGAACCTCACGCTGCGCGGCGGGAGTAGTTGAACCAATCGAAGAATGGTTCACAGTGCTCCTCCACCTGAGCAATCTCAGAGGGCGTCAGTACGTTTCGGTAGTTGCCAACTTTCGACTCCGACACCTTCTGCCCGCTGAGCTCTGTCGCCCAGGGCGAAAAATGTTTACTGGAGGTGATCTGCTGGTAGCTGACCAGACCAGACTCGGGCGATGCTGCCGGATCAATCGCTTCAAAGTCGATGCCCGTAAAACCACTGATCTGCTTCAAAGCCTGCGCGGGATTGGTGGCAAGATTTTCGTACAGCACAATCGCCATCCGCTCCCGGAACCCAGGATCCGTCACGTTCAACGCAGGCGCATAGAAGCCGATAAAATGATCACACAGCTTCTGAATGTTTCGCTCAGTAAATAAATACGACTGACCGGCCGCCTTCTGTCGTTCACCCACTTCGATCATTGACGCAATCACATCGCGAGGGTCGCGGATCATCAGCAGGAATACGGCTTCCGGAACCAGTTCATACAACGAGGGCCAGACTCGGGTCAGATGTGGTTCTTTCAGAACGAGATGCGTGCAGTTATTCAGATGCTGGCGAGTATGCTCCAGGAACGCCCTAACCAGCAGAGAATTGAATTCACGCAGGTCCGTTTCGTCTTTGAAGTAGCTGGAATAGTTGCCCCGAAAGCTGAGGGAAGCATCCTGATACACCGTCACCAGCTGCCTCAGATAACTGGCTTCAAAGATGTACGGGTTCGTCAGCGGTGACTGACACAACAGCTGCTGCATGACTGACGTTCCACTTCGCTGACTTCCGCCGACAAAGATCCACGCCATGACTTTTCATCCCGCCTGATTCCAATTTGGTCATTAGTCGCCCTCTGTGAAATCGGCACGTTCCGGATGCGGCCGGCTGTTTGCCCGCGACGCATGTGGACCTTATCGAAAAACACTTTGCGGAACGGCGATCGGCTGCGTGGTCTCCCGCAACAGTGCAGGTTTTCCTGCATTCATCGACTTTTGAACTGCACGTCAGCCCTGAATAGCCGATCGCCTCGCGGAGATCAGAAATTCGTTGACGCGTTCGTAGTCGGGTCGTTCCGGCAGCGACGTCTGTTCCAGGGCCTGATCGAATTCCTGATGCAGGCGAAGTCGCCAGGCTTCTGTGTCGGCCAGAGAAATCTCACCACGCCGAATCGCCAGCAGTTCGTCGCGATACGATTCCACTCGCACAGGCACAAAGCCATACCGCAGAATGTGAATACCGGCCATCAGCAATCGAATCAAATGCATCACATGCTTGGGCTTCACCTGCCCCTGATTTCGCAAGTCTGCCTGCATCTTCTTAAACTGAGACATCACGTAACCGTTGTACGTCTGATAAACCAGTCGCGACAGAAATGCATCCTTCATCAACAGAAGCTGCTCGCCGACCGGAGACACTTTTTCGATCAGCGGCGTGTAAAGGCATTCCAGTACGTTGGGATTAGATTTCAGAGCCAGCACCAGAAACCGCTGCAGCTCCCAATAATGCTCCTGCGTGTCATAGCATTCGATCACTTCCGGAACACCATACAGCGACCAATGGTCTTCCGCGGTGGGCAGGAACACTCCACGATAGTCTGTATCTGAAGCGTCATCTTCGAGCCCATACGCGCGGGAACCAATCACGCATCGCAGAATGACTCGCGAGAACAGCGGGGCGCTTTCAAACCGATGTCCGGTGTTCTCCGAGATTGCTTCGCCTCTCAACACCGAATTTTTATAGTGAGCCAGCGCGACAACGTCATCAGCGTGAACGGGCTCTTCCATGCCATCAGGAAATCGGACGCGATAAGAATGACTACGATCCTTCGGTGACTTCACCACGATCCCAACTGCGCCGCGTGGATGCACGGTTCGACCGCCCTGGCCGGAGACGGGACGCAGGACGACGACCTGGCACCCTTCGGGAAGAATGAATGGCATCTTGTCGGACATGCACAACTTTCGAATATCAGGAGAGCCCGTTCACAGTGCCTTCGTGCGGTCCGTGCGATTTCGCGTCAGGTATTGTACACGGTCACAACTCAGTAACACCCTCACAGGACAGCGTCCTGTTTGTTGTTCCAGGTTGATCGGGAATTTCCTCCTAAAGGACCGCGTGAATCTGTCCCTTCTCCCCGTCGGGGGAGAAGGTGGCCGCCAGGCCGGATGAGGGGGCTTTCGTGAAGGGCCGCGTGCTAAAAATGCCCCCTCACCCCAGCCCTCTCCCCCAATTTTTGCGTCCATCCTGCTATCTAACAACACGCATCTTCTCCGCAAAAATCGGGGGCGAGGGGGCGACATTGCTATGTCCAGCTCACACACTTAACGTGATCGTGTCAGATTGGTGTCGCTTAACATGCCGCGTTCGGAAAGAGCACGAACTAATTCTCGCGCCAGCGGACCAGCGGCTTTACTGCCGGAACCGCCATGTTCCAGAACGACAACGACAACATAGCGCGGGTTCACAGCGGGTGCATATCCAGCGAACCACGCATGGTCCGGTTTTCCCGGAGACGTTTCAGCCGTCCCCGTTTTTCCTGCGATCTGCACATCCTTCAATCGTATTGTCCGAAAACCTGTGCCAATGGGTTCTTCCACGGCCGCCAACAGGCCCTCACGAACCGCCACCAGAGTCTCGTCGGTCACGCCTGGTATCCTGTGCCGAGTCACTCGATAAGGCGAATCATCCAGTTCGGTCGCCTGGCGGGCAACGCCGTCATCACTGGCCACATGAGGCGTTACCAGCCAGCCGTTGTTGGCCACAAACGCCATGAGCCGCGCTATCTGCACGGGAGTGACCGTCAAACGAGACTGCCCAATAGCCAAGCCCAGCGCCTCACGCTGAAAACGCCGTTGAGCCGCTTCGCTGCTGGCGGAAGACGCGTTCCCCGTGATGCCGGGAACGGTGCCGGCCTTCTCGAACGGAAGATCAATCCCTGTCGTCGTGCCAAACTGCAACAGGTCGGTCCAGTGGGCTAAAGGATGGATCCCCATCCGCTGTGCCGCGTCGAAGAAATACACATTGCACGACTGCGCCATAGCCGTTCGCAAATTGACGGGACCATGGCCGCGGCCATGCAGGCGGTAAATGAGACAGCGATGCTCATCAGGATCAGCAAGAAATCCCTGGCACTCAAAGGATTCCGAAGGCGACAGGGCACCCGTCTGCAGGCCGGCGATCGCGGTCACGATTTTAAATGTGGATCCTGGCGGCAATGCCATGCCAGTGAAGCGAGAAATAAACGGGCGTCGAGTATCGCTGTTCACGGCATTCCATTGAGCAGTCGTGCCTTCGGTAAACATGGTCAGATCAAAATCAGGCGCGCTGGCGGCCGCGACTATGCGGCCGGAGTCGGCTTCCATCACAATCGCGCATCCTCCGGCAGGAATGTGCTCTGGCTCCGGCGGTGCGAGAGTCTCCGCGTCAGCATCCGCTCCGTCCTCCACCGCTGGAAGCAGATACTTGCGTTCCGCATCTCCCAGCGATTCAGCGAGCAACTGTTCGGCCAGTTTCTGAAGTTCGACATCAATGGTGAGCATCACATCGCGCCCGCTGACCGGGCGGCGAGCGATCTCGGTGGACACGATTCTCAGCCGGCGATCACGAACGGTGCGACGCAGACCCGGGATTCCTGTCAGTCGCTGGTTGTAAGATTTCTCGACACCGAATCGGCCGGATCGCAGAGCATCGACGGAAATGTCCCGAGTCGACTTTTCCCGAGACCCCTTTTCGCCATTCTGCTCTTCGCCATTCTGCTCTTCGGGAGAACGCATGGTTCGGGCTCCCACGATGTGCACGGCCAGATCATTTTCAGGGTATGTGCGTTCGGTGGAAGCGACCACTCGCACACCGGGAAATCGTTCCGGATGTTCACCAATTGTCGCGGCCACGCTAACATCCACATGTTCCAGAACGGCGTGCCACGATTCTTCTTCTTTCACCACGATCCCGGGCGTCTCTTCGCGTTCCGGCGCCGTCGTTAGTTTTTCGCGAACCGCTGAAGCCCAGCGAAGCAGGAACCAGGCGTCGTTGTCTTCGTCCCTGGAATCAGTTCCGTCGCGGACTTCTTCGGAATGACTTCGCAGCCGACGATTGACGGAGTCGCTGACTTTTTGAACTCGCTGTTCGATACGTTCACAGCGTGCCGTCAGTTCGTGCGGCAAAAGTCCCGTGGCCTCGGCAACGGCCTGGACCATGGTCTGTCGTTCATCCAGTATCTTCTGAGTAATCTGCGCGACGAGTTCCGCGTCTTGACGTTCGTCGCGACTGAGCCTCTGTCGAATCTGCAGCTTCAGCCAGTTGGGATCAGCCGACTTTTGCAGCCAGCGATAATGAATCTGCACGGCATAGTGTTCCACGTCGGCAGCCAGCACGACAGATTCCGCGAGTATGCGGCCATCACGAGCGGGGAGCAGCTCGTCATCGACGGTTGTGGTTGTGAGCGATTCCAGATAGTTGGCCGGCAGTTGTGTCTGCACCCAGGCGACTCGCGCAAGAATCACAGCAGCCGCCACCGTGAACAGTCCGCCCGTCAGCCAGAGCCGCAGTGAACTGCCCGGGGCGATGAACTCCTCATGTTCTTCGCCGGAAGAAAAAATTGTATTGTGAGGAGTATTCAACATAAATAATGAAAGCTCAGCCAAAGCCGTTTGAATCTAAAGGCAGGTCTTGCCGTTAGTGACCCATGGTCAGTGAGCGGCGCATCCCAAATTCGTCGGCAACCCGAATCATCAACGACAGGCCAGCACTGATCGGCAAAGCGACGATGGCCAACGACTTCAACGCCGTGCCAATCTGAGGCACAAGCTGCCCG
Organism: uncultured Planctomycetota bacterium; assembly: GCA_947085455.1. Classification (GTDB taxonomy): domain Bacteria; phylum Planctomycetota; class Planctomycetia; order Planctomycetales; family Planctomycetaceae; genus SXXK01. Next base: position 11,551 of record CAMTWR010000021.1, read on the forward strand.
GGCGCAGCAAAAGCAGCGAAAGGAATCGAGCCCAGTGTCTGCAGCAACATGGCTGCCAGTGTCAGCAGAGGCAATTGCAACGGCATGGGAATGGAAAAAACAGAAGGCCGCGTCTGATAAGCCTCGTTGCGAACCGACGGAGAAAGCCATAGGGCGGCCAGGAATGGAAGTGCCATCGAGCACAGCGGAAGCGGCGATGGTCGAGCGATCCAGTCGACCAGCAGCATCAGTCCAGTCAGCAGGATTCCGGTGGCCGATCTTGTCCAGTACATCACCGCGCAGGCCACGGGCAGCAGTATTGCGCCCTGCGTAAGCAGTCGCGGCCAGGTCAGCTCTATGGCCAACATGATCCACAGCAGACATCCGGCTCCCAACATTGTTTTCATGCTTACACACCCGGTCAAAGATTGCTGATTCATGGAGTCGGCACAGGCGAATCTTTCAGCGATTCGGATGTGAGACTGAGTCGAAGGATTCCTACAGTTTCCAGATCTTCCATCAGCGCGGCCGGCTGAACTCTGACATCCCATTGTCCACCCGCCAGAAATTCGGCCCGAGTGACTCGACCAAAATACAGCTGCGGACCGCGGACTCCATTCACGTCAGCCGAAACCACTTCATCACCCACCGCAACAGCTTCCGTATGAGGAATTCCGGTCAGTAAACATTCGTCGGTCCCGCTGCCTTCGAGCATCGCGGCAGGCCCCGGATGCAAGCCCTCCGGCGTTTGCCGCATCAGCGTCACCTGCGCTTTAAAGCCGTTTGCGGTGACGGGTTGCACAAGGCTGACCCAGCGAGCTGTCTTTTCAATTCGTCCGACCACGATAGCGCCCGTCACGACTCTATCCCCGGGAGCTACGGAATCATTCGAACCTGCCGACAGTACTGCGCCATTGCCGTCGATCACGAGTTCTGAACGTGTGATTCCGGCCGATTTCCCTGCGTCAACAATCAGATCTCGCAAAGAACCTGGCAAACCGCTGGAACTGACGACGTGAGCCTGTACCACATCAAAGTGCGCCAATGACATCAGCGGTTCCATGGTCTGAAGCACTGACGAAGACTTCTTCTCCTGCTTCAGATCGCGACGCAGGCGAGCGTTTTCGATCATCAGCTGTCGGAGGAGTCGTTCCTGATTCTGCTGGATTCGAGTCGCTTCGATTTGTGTGCCGTCGGCTTTGGATTCTGCGACAGCAAGAGACGGCTGTGCGTGCAGGGACAGCAACATGAGCCGCCCGGGACTGAGGGCATCGTGCAACATCGGTCGCAAGGAACTCAGTGCGCCGGCGCGGTCGGCAACGACGGTCAGCAGCGACAGAAAGAAAACTCCCGTCGCTCCCAGCCACATTCGGTATCGGATTTGGTCAACACGCATCATGGAGTTTCAGGCGAATGAGTCGTCAGAGGTTGAGAGGAATGAGTCTGAATTTCCTGCCGATCAGATTTGCCGCATGCCATCGTCCAGTCCGTTCTTCCAGCGGTCGAGATGATCCAGGCAGATCATGGCGCCGCGAGTCACAGCGGTCCGTGGTGAATCGACGACGCGTACAGGAATGCCCAGATGCTGCGACAGATAACGGTCAATCCCTCGCAGCAATGCACCGCCGCCTGCCAGCACGAGTCCTGTGTCGGCAAGATCGGCGATGAGTTCCGGCTGGCATCGCTCAATCGTGCGTCGGATGCTGTCGACAATCTCTTCCAGTGGCTCATACAAAGCTTCGCGCACTTCTTCACTGGTCACAAGCGCTTTGCGAGGAATCCCGCTGGCTGTGTCCAGACCGCTGACTTCATGCGTCAGTTCATGGTCAAGCGGCGCGGCACTGCCGATGGCAATCTTCAGTTGTTCGGCCGTCTGCTCACCAATTCGCAACGAGTACCGGCGACGCAGATAACGCACGATTGCATCATCCATGGTGTCGCCCGCTGTACGAATCGACTGAGAGGCGACAATGTCGGCCAGACTCAGGACCGCGACTTCTGTGGTCCCGCCGCCGATGTCACAAATCATACTGGCCAGCGGTTCGGAAACCGGAAGCCCGGCTCCTATGCCGGCAGCTTTTGATTCTTCAATCAGCCAGACTCGCCCCGCGCCGGCTCGCTCAGCACTGTTGAAAACGGCTCGACGTTCGACGGGGGTAATACATCCTGGGACGGCCATGATGACTCGCGGACGCAGGCCCATCGTCTGGCCACACGCTTTGCGAATAAAATACCGCAGCATCGTTTCGCACAGCTCGAAATCGCTGATAACGCCGTGCCGCAATGGACGAACGGCCGTGATCCCTTCCGGTGTTCGGCCCAACATCTGATAGGCCAGTTTGCCGACCGCCGCACCGCGTCCAACGACTCGGTGACTTCCCCGCGGGACCGCAACGACCGACGGTTCGTCTATACGGATGCCTTCCCCGGGCAGACCAATCTGAGTAGACGTTGTCCCCAGATCAATCGCGAGGTCGGAACAAAATCGTTTTCGAACCCAGCCAAGCATCCGTGCCCTCAGGGATAAGTCGTGTGAATTCAGGTATTCCACTCGGTTCCGAGTTTGGAAACCGAACCATGTGCCACCGCGTCTTTTACCGGCAAACCGGCAAATGCCGCAAGACGCAGATTTTTTCGGCAGTTTCTGCGACAATGGGGGCAAAACTGAGACACTCCTGAATCCACACGCAGGCCGGCCGCCTGCGAAAATTCTGTCCTGCCATTTCGTCCACTCTCTGCTGCGAAAGACGCGCGTGCCTTTTCTGACCCATGAAATCACTCTGGACGAGACTTCCCCTCTCCTTGATGCCCGTGCAGACCGGTGTGTCCAGGAACTGGTCGGAGGATCACGGTCGTATGTGACCGGCCTTTTTGATCATGACTGCGTCAAAGTGAACGGCAGTGTCGAGATTGATGCGGGACGTAAACTGGCGGTCGGCGATCTTGTCAGCGTGCGATTAGAAGCCGGTCGACGATACTCGCCCAAACGTCGCCCTCAACCGACCAGACATCGCGGGTTTTCGATTGTCTACGAAGACCGTGAAATCATCATCGTCGACAAATCGGCTGACCTATTGACGGTTCCAACGGATGGTCGTGAACCCCATACCCTGATCTATCGAGTCAACGAACACATTCGCCATGAAGGCCGGGGACGGGGCGCGTTTCTGGTGCATCGGCTTGATCGAGGCGTCTCGGGACTGATGGTGTTTGGCAAGACTCGCGAAATGGCCGATGCTGTTCAGTCGCAATTCCAGCAGCGAAAACCAGAACGCCAGTATGATGCAATTGTGACGGGACACGTGGTCCAGCAGCAGGGCGAGTTTCGAACGTACCTTGCGACGGGAAAAAACCTGAACCGCTTTTCGACGGAAGATGAAGAAGAGGGCGAGCTGGCCGTCACTCATTACAACGTCCTCAGGAATTTTCCCCGGACGGCTCAAAGCCCGGCGGTGACTCATGTGGCCGTGCAACTGGAAACCGGACGACGCAATCAGATCCGAGTTCATTTTGCAGAAGCCGGTCATACTGTTCTGGGCGACAGCCGCTATCGTGCGCACCTGTGGAAAGATATTCCCTGGCCTCACAAACGCCTGGCTCTGCACGCCTCGACACTGGCGTTCGTGCATCCGATCTCCTGTGAGATGCTGCGATTCAGCTCGCCGCTTCCCCCAGAAATGACCAACTTCGTTCGCTACATCCAGCAGACACCGAAGCCCAAACAACGATAACGGTGGGTTGAGTTTTCAGCCTGTCACGCACGGCCAATCGCACTCATTCCCGTAGCGGAACGCGCCAGGCGTTTCGGTCGGCTGTCTGATCACCCGGCATCCGAAAGCCCCGAAGGCTTCCGCTGCAAGGATTGCGCATTCCGCGTGAGTGCCATTAGTTTTTGTCTGGCCCCCGGCATTCGCAAACGGCATTTGCAAACGGCATTACAGAAGCAATGCGCGTAGCCGCTGCGTCACTTCTTCGCGCGTGAGCAATCCCTGGGCAACTTCTAGAGTAAGTTGCTCCCACATTGGGCCATCGGGAGCTGGCGTGTATCCGTTCAACTGCAAGTGAACCAAACAGGCACCAAGTGCAGTCCGCTTATTTCCGTCGACAAACGGATGATTGCTGCAAAGAGAAACCAGATAGGCAGCGGACACGGCAACCGTATCAACATAAAGTGAACCGCCACCGAATGTCGCACGTGGAGCCGCAACAGCAGAATCCAGCAGAGCTTCATCGCGAAGCCCTGACGAACCACCAAACCGACGAATCGCAGCCGCATGAATCTCCAGAACGATCTCCAGAGTCAAATGGCGACATTGTGATGCGTTGGAAGTCACGCTAACCGCTTCATTGTTTCAGCATAGCGATCCATCGTCGACTCAATCAAGTCAGACACATTCGGTGGACTGACCTCGGCCGGCGAAGGCAGAATCGTCAGACCTCCACCGGGATGCAGTTGTACGCGAACTTCATCGCCAGACTTTATTTGTGTCAGTTGAAGAAGCGCAGCATCAAGGATGATTTCGTCAGTAACGTGCGTTGATGCAATGATTTTTGTCATAACAAAAGTCTACCGTGTTTAGAGAATTGGGAACAAGGCTTTCCCGTTATTTTCGTCCGCTGGCGCCCGCTGCACGTGGGCCAGCGGCTTTTGTTGCGAACACTTTGGGCCGTCTGACGTTGACGCATCCTGTTTGAGTGAGGTTCGCGGTCCCCGAGCAACTCTTTCGTTCTTCCGACCTGAAGTGATATCATCAGCGCCCGCATCAGTATTCCTGTAATCGAAATGGCTGGAGAGCTTCGCATGTCCCTTCCTGCACCTGTGTCTGCTCTAACCGCATTGATGCTGACGGTTTCCGGTCTGCTGTTCGCTATGGCCGATGACATCGCTCCAGCCGGCTCCGTCACTGCGAGAGAAAAAACAGTTCAGATTCTCCGCCCGCTTGGAACACTCGTTGGTGACTGGAAAGGCGTCGGCCAGCCGAAGCGCGGATCGAATGTGGGAGCCTGGTCCGAAAAGGCCAGCGCTGCGTGGAAATTTGAGGGGGATCTGGGAAGCCTGATTCTGACTTTTGAACCGGGTAAACAGTTTCATTCGGCCGTGTTGTCAGTCGCTGACGATGGGAAAACAGTACAGCTGATGCTCACGCCGTTTATGGGTGAACCTGTTTTGTTGACTCGCATTAAAAGCGATGACAATGCAAAGCCGGACAATGCAAAGCCGGACAATGAAACATGGATCTTCGAATCAGCAGTTGGCGAAGGACCGCAAACGCGATGCACAATTCGCATCATCAGCGAGATCCGTATCACGCTGTTATTTGAAGAGAAGCCCACGGAAAACGCTTCATCACGGCGACTGTCAGAAATCGGGCTCACGCGAGCCGGCTCAAAACTGGCCAGTGGCAACACCGGCGAACGTCAATGCGTTGTCACCGGCGGACTGGGCACGATCAAGGTTTCACACGACGGCAAAACCTACTCTGTTTGCTGCGAAGGCTGCAAGCAGGCCTTTGATGCCGATCCGGAAGGAACGCTCAAGGCTTATCGCGAACGACTGAATCAGGCTCAGTAAACGCTTGATGATAGTTGTCCTATCGTCGCCTTTCGCTCCGCGAAAGCAGCGTGTATGTTCGCTACTTTCGCCGAGCAAAAGGCCACTATGAGACCTTACTGAGCTGACGGTTCCGGAGTCTCCTGGTACGCCGGGATCAATCCGCGTCGCTTTGCGTCCTGCTCCTTCATCACAACTTTGATCATATGCATGATGACCAGGATCCCGGCCACTGCGCACAGAATTATCAGTGGTGCTTCATAGCGAAGAGACCCTTCCAGATCGCGAGAGAAGAACACGCCATCCGCCACAAAGCGTCCTTTCTCACCTGCGTGCAACAGAGCAATCGCGTTGTTGAAAAAGTGGAATGCCATCGCCGGAAACAGACTGCGGCTGTAAATCGCCAGCAGACCTAACACCAGACCCAGCAGAGCCGCGTTGAATGCCTGTTGCGGAATCATGTGAATGATGCCAAACATCAGACTCGAAATTCCCACTGCAATTGCCAGTCGGCCACCGCGAGCGAGTCCGCTGAGTATGAATCCGCGGAACGCCAGTTCTTCACAGATCGCAGGTGTCACAGCAAACACCATCAGCAGCAGCCAGACAGGACGATCGCCCGTTTTCATCAGCGTCATCACCTGCCGAGCGGACTCGGGCAGTTCAGGGAAGACCTGATGTTCCACCAGGAACTGGCTGAGTTCCACCGTGAGCGGATGTGCTAGAAATGCGAGACCAATTCCGAAGGCCATCGCAAGAAACGTTGGTCGTCGTAGTCGAAACGTGGCTCGCAAACTTGTCGTCAGAAGCACGCCCATGAAGACAGCAGGGCAGGCCACCATCGTCAACTGCTGCACAACAATCAGCCGCATCATGGCGCGGCCCGGGTCAGTGATATTGAGATCCGGCTTCATGTAAGTCATGGCGACAAACTGCAGCATCAGAATCATAATGAAACAAAACACCGCTTCAGGAAATGCGGGCACGGCGTCCTTGGTGCGCAGCATTTGTCGAAACCACATCCGAATGTCAAACTTCTCGGCTTCTCGAAACAGCACGTCCTCACTGTTGTAAAGTTCAATCGCCCACCACAACGCCAGCACGCTGTAGCCAATGCTTGAGACAAGCACAGGAATAGCGTAGACCACGAGATTCTCGGTGTTGGTCGCACTCAGCAGAAGTCCCTTCAGCAGGAGCGCCACATTGACAACAGGAATCACGCTGTACAGCGGAGTCATTTCTACTGCGGGCGACAGGCAAAACATGGTCAGCCCCATCACAACCATTAACAGGGGCGTCAGATAGTACTGACCTTCTTTTGTCGATTTCGCAAACGTGGCCAATGCGAGGCACAGCGCGCTGAAAAGTGCAGACAGCGGCAGAAGCAAAATCACCAGCCACATCAGTGGAGCAAATCCGGGGAAGTCCAGACTGACCGAGTTATTAAGCCCTTCCCCCATCACGGCCGCCATCTGCTGACCAGTTAGTCCCATGCTCATCAAATTCAGAATGGCCGTTGCGCAACTGAACAGCATGATGGTCGCAAATTTTCCAAGCACAAGCTCCACTCGCTTTGCCGGGCTGATCAGCAGCGTCTCCATTGTGCCGCGTTCTTTTTCCCCTGCACCCAGATCGATCGCCGGATAAAAGGCGCCGGTGAGCGTCATAATGACCAGCAATGCCGGAAACAGTTTACTCCAGACGCTGGCAGCCACCTGCTCTTCGCGGGCCACTTCAACCCACGCCAGTCGCGCTGGATGCTGCAGTTCGAGCGGCAGTGAAGCCTGCTCAAAACTGTACTGTCGCACTCCATCTTCCCATGACTGAAGCGCATGCTGGACTCGGCCAAACGCGACCATGGATTTGTCATCGGCACTGTTTCGAATCACCAGGAGTTGTGGCACCAGCGTGGCAATCTCTTCCGACAAATGAGCTGCCGAGCCTTTTCGAATCTCAAGCTGCATTGTTTCCATTGCCTGACCGTATCCTTTCGGAACGATGATCAGAACCTGAAAACCGCTGGCTCCAAACTGTCGACTTATTTCTAACTGTGTTGCCGCGATCAGCTCTTTTCGAGCTAAGCCAGCAGGTTCCGGACGACTGCCGTCGGCCTGCGCATTCGTTTCTTGTAGTCTCGCGATTTCACGATTCAGCCGACGCAGTTCGTCGACTTTTTCTTTCAGCTGATGAGCACTTGCCAGCAGTTCGGCGTCCGATTTTTCCCCGCGTCTCAATTTTCGCGGGGCTTTTGATTCGGTGCCAGTGGATGATGTCGTACGTTCCGCAAGAACTCGCAGTTTCGATGTATCCGCGTCGCCGCCTTCAAACCAATCTTTGCGGATTCCGTTTTCATCCAGCAACGATGGCGCAGTGGGAAGGTCGTCTGCATTCAGAATTACAACAACTCGCTGCTGCTCGCTGAACGTCAGCATCATTTCTACAATGCCCAGACCGAGCATCGGATACAGCAACACCGGCAGAACGGTGATCATGAACAGCGTACGCCGATCGCGCAACTGGTCACGCACCTCGCGGAGAAACACAAGTTTGATGTTCTTCCAGCTCATTCTGTTTCAACTATTTATCTGCAAAGGCGAGCGGCAGGGCGTCAGCCCTCCGTGCACCACATGGTCATCGTTCGCTCCGCAAACGACAGATCACAAAACTCAAATCCGGGGTCTTCAATTTTTCCAGCGTTCTGGTGAATCCCCCAGCATCATGTCCGAATAAAAACCTCTAACAAAACCGTAGCTGCACTCGTGAGAGTTCAGAAACACCTCCGAATTCTCACGAATCCGGCTAGACGCGAAAGTTTTGTCAGGCATTCTAAATCTCATCCCTCGGCCGACGGTCACTTCTCGCCCGCCACTTCATCTTCACGACGCTGAATCAGTTCAAAAAACAATTCTTCGACATCCGGCTGCTGATATTTGTCCGCAAGTTCCGGCAGAGTTCCCTCGGCGAGAATCTTGCCTCGATGAATAATGGCGATGCGATCACAAAGCTTTTCAACTTCCCGCATAATGTGAGTCGAAAAGATGATGCACTTGCCCTGATCGCGGAGCGCTGACACAGCCTTCAGAACAGCGCGAGCGACAAGAACATCCAGGCCTGATGTGGGTTCATCAAAAATGATCACCGGCGGATCGTGCACAATGGTGCGTGCGATGGAAACCTTCTGCTTCATACCGGTCGACATTTTTCCGCCAAGGCGATCACGAATATCGTTCATCTGCAGCATGTCAAAAATTTCATCAATTCGACTCTGCAGTTTGCCTTCCGGAATGCCATACAGGCGACCGTAGTACTCGACCATCTCGCAGGCCGTCATGCGATCATAGATGCCGGTATTGCACGACATGAAACCAATGCGAGAGCGAACGCCTTCCGGATCGCGAACGACATTGATACCGTCGACTTCCGCCAGTCCGCGAGTGGGACGTAAGACAGTACTCAGGATGCGCAGGCACGTGGTCTTTCCCGCGCCGTTCGGACCGAGCAGGCCGTAGATTTCTCCGGGACGAACTTCGAACGAGACATCGTCCAGTGCACGGAAAATTCCGTTTCTGGGGTCATCGAATTCTTTGAAGAGTCCCTGGACGCGGATCATAGGAAGTTGGCTGCGCGAGAGGATAAGTCATTCCAGAGCCTGTTTCGACCGGCTCGATTTGCTTGACCGGTCCGGTACTGCTCCGTTTGATGCCGCCATTTTTTACATCGCGGCTCTTTCAGCCTACCACATACAACCGCCGTCGGATCTGCACGACTGATGTTGCGTTCGATCTTTGCGACGGCAAAATCAGAAGATCCGCTCCCGCATGCTGTTGCTGGTTCTCAGCCGCCGAATTGATTCAATCCGCACGTTCCTCGCAGATCCTTTTCGTGTCCCTCCTGACCTTCCTGCCGGGGATGGTTCGCACTGAGTTCCTGCAATTCCGGGAAAACAACGGCTAACAAATAAGCTTTGACTTCGCTTCAGGCGTAGTGCGAACGTGTGTCTCAAGCACCGGTCGAAAATCGTGAACATGCACTCAGAAGACAAAGAAGGTCAGGTGACTTGACCGTTCCGCCAAATCTGTCGAGACCGTCAGAGTGCTCTGCTGTGAATTATGAAGAAGTCCTGATCTGGACGGAAACTTTGCTGATTGCACTGGCTCAATATTTTCGTCACGGCGTTTTGTTTCCCCAAAGTGATGATCACTTTGAAGTAAAAAAAGCTCGGGTCTCATTTGTTCCGGGCCGAGTGTGGATCGGGGACGTGACAGATCAGTCGTGAAACTGAAACGAAAACAGGTCCGCGTCACGCAGAACAAAACGTATCCGGACTGACTTGCCGACGAGGGACCGGAGCTCTGTTGTGGAAGTCCACACCACGGTACGTTCCAGAGTGTCTCCGAATAATTCTTCACAGTCGCCGAGTGAAAAACCGGGGATGGGTTTCCCGGCTTCATCCTGCAGTTCGACGAACACGCTTCCAGCCGCCGAGGTCGCGAAGTTCAGAGAGAGTTGGTTTCCGGTGAACGATATCGGCTTCGTCAGAAGTTCTCCGCCGCTCATCGGTGCATTGACGGAAACAAACCCGTCAAGCCTGAGCGTGTACCGGCGCAACAGGTCGCTGCGGCCGGTCCAGTAGCCTTCCACCGCAAAGAAGGACAGTTCATTGGGAGCACCTGCAAGCATTGATCTGGTTTCAATGGGTCGCCATGCGATCGCCTGATGCCCATAGTTCCAGGTGCCGTCACGTTCGATGCCGGGTCGCAGAAATCCTTCATTCCAGCGTTTAAACTTCACTCCATCACGGCTGGCCATCAACAGGCCTTCCGTAATTGCCCGACCGTACCGCTCACTGGATTTGGCTCGCCACAGCCGATTTTCAGCTTCGGGCAGAGCTTTCAGTGACGACGACCATTTTTGAAGTCGCTCCGGAGTTCCCACATCCCGAGCCTCATGGTCGGATCCGTCCTGATGTCCGCGTTCGACATAACGCATCGGAAACCCAATCAGCAAATGCGGTGCCCGATCATAGGGATGAACCACGTTTGTATAGAGCTGCTCCGAAGGCGAATCCTCGTATTGCAGGTCCGCCTGGTCAGTCCAGTCGAGGAAATCTTTGGACGTGGCCGTGCGAATCGCACGATGTCCCTGCGGGTTCCATACCGTCTCGCTGTCATGACCGCCGTTGGTGAAATATCGCCAGTAGGCTCGATACTGTTTTTGAACCGGATCCCAGAACGCCAGGTTCTGCGAGTCAAATGCCCCATCGTTCAGGATCGGTTTGTCGCTCATCGGGGACCAGTGGAGTCCATCAGGCGACTTGAAGGCCAGCAGAACGCGACGGCTGTCTCCGGGCGCACGGTTGGCTGGAAGGAGTGCTTTGTAACGAGCATCCGCAGGTGCCTCCGGATTTTCATCCTTGAATACAGCCGGCTCTCCGGGCTCGGAAGTCGAATCGCCAACCTGCTGGCGAACCATCACGATGTTGTTGGCGGTGCTGCCCTTAAACTCATGCAGGCCGAGCTGAGGCTTCTTCCAGTGAATCCCGTCTTCGCTTTCGGCATAGCAACAGAACAATCCGTGAGTACCCGCGTCAACGCCTTTGGGAGTCACATCCAGATGACCGCCAGCGTAATACATCCGAAAGCGATCGCCGTCTTTGAACACGCTGTGATAAATGCATCCGCTGCCTTCCCAGGGTTCATTGTGTTCCATCACAATTTCCTGCGGCACAGGATGCTGGAGGCGAAGATCGGCTTTTCCGGAGACGCGGTCAATCAGTGTGCCATCAACAAAAAGTTCTCGCCGCGAACCAATTTGATGGACCTCATGGACATCCTGACCAGCAACAGGCGACGCGAGCAATAGAATCAAAGCCGCGGTGCGCAAGGATGGAGACATCACGTTTCCTCGAAGAATGTCACATCAGCGAAAGAGTCACGCCGGGCTCTGTATTCGTTTTCATCGATCCGTTGCTCGATCACAGCAGCCCGGTCGCACATTTAGCAACTCATCTGGGCAAGCCGATTCTTTTTCGGCGAGCCGCACGAATGGAGCTTACCTGTCGAGTGTGGAAATTGCATCAGGACTGCAAAATCGGAAGCACGGGGACTGCAGTCGCCGTGCGAGATTCCGCGGGCTGATCGATGTAGTCGTAGAACACGTTTCTCTGACGAGGACTGTAGCCCACGTTCTCGATGCAGCGACGGATGGTTTCCACCGTCAGATGATGCACCGTTCCAGCCTGGGAGACCACGTTCTCTTCAATCATCAAACTGCCCATGTCGTTCGCGCCGAACAGCATTGCGAGCTGGCCGACTTTTTCGCCCTGAGTCACCCAGGACGACTGAATGTTGGGCACGTTGTCCAGATACAATCGGCTGACCGCCTGAGTCTTCAGGTACTCAAACGCACCGGCCGGAGGAATGTGGGACATGTCAGTGTTATCGGGCTGGAATGTCCAGCAGATAAACGCGGTGAAGCCACCGGTCTCATCCTGCAGCTGTCGAATGCGGTCCAGATGCTCGATGCGTTCTGCCAGAGTTTCCACGTGGCCGAACATCATCGTGGCGGAAGATTTTCCACCCAGCTCATGCCAGACTCGCATCACGTTAAGCCAGTCGTCGGTCAGCACCTTGCCGCGAGTGATTTCCTTGCGGACTCGGTCAACAAGAATCTCTCCACCCCCGCCTGGCAGACTGCCAAGTCCGGCGGCCTGAAGGCGTTCGAGAACTGTCTTCAGTGGCAGCTTGCTGATCTTCGTGAAGTGATGAATCTCCGGCGGGCTGAAGCCGTGGATGTTGACCTGAGGGTAGTGGCTCCGCAGAGTCCGAAGCATATCTTCGTACCACTCCAGCGGCAGTTTCGGATGCAATCCGCCCTGCAACAGAATTTGATCACCGCCCAGCGCGACGGTCTCTTCGATCTTTTTCAACAGCACCTCCATCGGAAGCACGTACACTTCCGGATGATCGGGCGGCCGATAGAACGCGCAGAAGTCGCACACTGCCGTACACGCGTTTGTGTAGTTGATGTTGCGGTCAATGTTGTATGTCCGGAACGGCTCCGGATGCAGCCGCATGGTCACTGCATTTGCGGCAGCACCGATCGCTGCAAGGTCGTGAGACTGAAGCAGGGTCAGACCTTCTTCGGGCGTGAGCCGGACACCGGCAACAGCTTTATCAAGCAGGGACGAGATCTCGGAAGACGATGTCGACATCGGGTTTCACCAGGTTATGCTTGGCCGCCAGTTCGCAAAACAGTTTCAAACCGCTGCGCTCTGCCGACGTCAGATGATAGTGCAGATTTTTTGTCAGATACTTCAACGCCAGAGCTTCAGTGATGCCAACGTGGGGAGCTTCTTCGCGAGCAATCTCCGCCACGTGGGCCAGACCCAAATCGCGAGCGTGTGATAAAGCTTCTTCGATGCCTTCGGTATTGACTTCTCGTCGAGCTACCCACATGGCAAAGACGAACGGAAGGCCAGTCCAGTCGTTCCAAAACTGCCCGAGATCCATGACTTCGAAAAACGATTCAGACGGACTGTGCATGGCTCGGTCGCCGATCAGCAAAACGGCATCCGCAGTGCTGTCGAGCGTCGTGGAGTCCATGCCGAGCTGCTCGGTCCGGGGAAAGACGCCGTAACGTTCCGCAAGAATTACTTTGGTTAATGCGGCGCTGGTGCGAGAACCTTCATCCAGGGCCAAAGTCCGAATGTTACCCGGGTGAACGCGGCAGTACAGTTTTACGCTCAGAACTTCGCCGCGTGCCGCCACGCAGGCGTCGGAGATCACTTCGTAACCCGGTCTCCGAAAATATTCGATCGATGGGATTAGCGCGACGTCCAGTTGCCCGTTCGCAAGAGAATCTGCAAGGCGGCTTGGATAATCCAGCACCAGATTGGCCGACGGCAGGAGTGCCTGCAGCCCCTCAATAAGTGGACGTGAGTTCAGGTAGCTGACGGCACCAATTTGCATTTGAGCGGTCATCAACGAAGTATGCTGCTGAGAATTCATGATCGTAGGCATTGTTTTTCAGGCTTTCGTTCACAACGGCGGCCCCGAGGTCACAGTATAAGTGACTCGGTAGATCACTCAACTGCCGGTTAGCAAAAGGTTTGGATCGCTCTCATTCTTCGGTCGACTTTTTCGGCAATGGGTTTGCAGCGTTGTTGAATGTGCCGTGAAGGGAGCCTCCGGGCTGATGCACTCCCCCTAGTTTTTCCGATCGAAAGGCAATGATGACAACTTGTTACGATCAGACTGGCCCATTCAACTTTTCAATCGATACGACTTTGTTCACTCGCAGTTCTCGCGGGTGAGTGCAATGCCGGTCACCATGGATTGAACCGTATTTCAGGGCGGCCGTTAACGAATTCCGTATCGACCGCAGAATCCCAGCTAAGGAAGACTGATGCCCTCCAGCCCAGAACTGAACATTGCACTTATCGGCTGCGGCACCGTAGGTGGTGGAGTTGTGCGGATTCTTCAATCTTCCGCCGATCTGCTGGCTCAACGAACGGGCCGCACCATCTGTCTTCGGCGAATTGTGGTTCGAGACGTCAAAAAGCGTCGTAATCTCGAACTTGGCCAGATCCCGGTTTCGGACGATATTCGCACGGTGATTGACGATCCTGAGATTCATGCCGCAATTCATGTGGTTGGCGGAGTGAATCCGGCAAGAACCGACGTCACGAATTTGCTGCAGGCCGGCAAAGATGTCATCACCGCAAATAAGGCTTTGTTGTACGCGCATGGAAGTGAGCTGTTTGCACTGGCTCATCAACGCGGCCGCACCATTTGCTTTGAAGCGGCCGTTGCCGGCGGCATCCCGATTATCAGTGCGGTCAACACAGCGCTGACTGCCAACCGAATTGTCTCCATTGAAGCGATCCTGAACGGAACGAGTAACTTCATCCTGTCGCGCATGCTGGATCGTCGTCAGTCGTACGAAGATGTGCTGACGGAAGCTCAGGCCCGAGGCTACGCCGAAGCCGATCCCGCGATGGATGTGGATGGCACCGACGCCGCTCAGAAGCTTTCCATCCTGACTCAACTGGCTTATGGCACGACCGTTCCGCTGCGTGATATTGTTCGCCAGGGAATTCAGCACATTGAATTGCTTGACCTGCTGGTCGCTTCCGAATTGGGTTATCGCGTAAAGCTGCTGGCCACATCGCGAATTTCGAAAGGGCGGCTTGAGCTGTCTGTCCAGCCCACACTGGTTCGAAACGATCGGCCCGTGGCATTGACCAGCGGCGCCGATAACATCGTGAGTATCGAAGGTGACGCGGTCGGCCTGATGCGTTTTTCCGGTGCCGGAGCCGGGCAGATGCCAACAGCCTCCGCGGTCCTGGCCGACGTGATCGACTACGCCACGGGTCGCGCGGCGATCACGTTCCAGTCTCTGCAGCGGCTGCAGGAACGAGAACCCATTCCGCTTCAACCGCAGGAAGAATTAAGTCGCCGCTACTACATGCGTTTCACGGTCGCCGATCGTCCTCATGTGCTGGCCGACATTGCGGATATCCTGGGACGAAATGAGATCAGTATCAGCAGTGTTCGTCAGGATGAAACGGCCGATGTGGATGATGAATCGGGCGTAGCTCGTCTCGTCATTATGACTCACCGCACAACGGAAGGCCGGTTGCGAGAAGCCGATGCAGCCATCGCGGCTCTGTCATCTCTCCGTGGCAGTCGCATTCGCATGCCCATTGCGGATTAGCTTTTGTCGAACGAGCGTTTCGCTGATTGAAGTCTGCCAGCAGATCCTTCACCAGATCTGTCAGCACCGACACTCATGCTTCCGACGTGCCTGGCGCATCTGAAGCATCCGGCGCGTCTAGTTCCAGCGAGTCCAACTCTGGTACGTCTGAAATGGCCGAAGCGGATTCCGCAGGCGGACGCATGCGTCGACGTTCATTGCGATAAAGCCATTCGACCTTTGTGCGAGCCCACGGTGTTTTTCGCAGAAACTTTAAGCTCGAAGAAATGCTTGGGTCATGCGTAAAACATCGCACCGGGATTTCCTGAGCCATCGTGTCCCAGCCAAGGTGCGCAACAAGCCGCTCAAGCATCATCTGGAGGGTGATGCCGTTCATTGGGTCAAGAGGCCGCTTGCGAGTCATTTCGTTTCTGGTCTGTTCTCAAACATGGGCAGTGGTTCACGTCTCTGTGGCGAGTGCACATTTAACACGATTCTGCGGCCGTCGCCAGTCGGAGGTCATGGGAATCAGCGGGACTTCCATTTCGCTGCCGACCAACAGGCATTCACAGCAATTCGCGTTCTGGCGATGGAGCTGACCGCGAATTCCCGGCTGTTTCCTGATTGGCGCGAAGTTGAGATTCGACACAATACATCGAAGATGGCGATACTGCTTTCCATCCTTTCCCACAGATCCTCGAACTAAGATCGTGCAGAGTTTTAAATATGACCAACATGTGGAATTCGTTCGCTGCCTGGTTCGCAATTCTGACGATCTCATTCTGTTTGTCGTCGGTGTCGGCAGACGAGAAGAACTGGCCGCAGTTTCGCGGCGCGGATTCCACGGGCGTGTCGACCAGCCCAGGTCTGCCCGATCAATGGTCGGCCACCGAGAATGTCGAATGGAAGGCCGAATTGCCTGGCCGCGGCTGGGGTTCGCCGGTGGTCTGGGGAGATCATGTCTTCATCAGCACTGTGGTGAATTCCGGTGAGACGGAGCCTCTGAAGAAGGGCTTGTATTTCGGCGGCGACCGACCAACTCCGCCCGAGTCCATTCATGAATGGAAAATCGTTTGTCTCGAACTGACCACAGGAAAAGTTCGCTGGGAAAAGACTGTTCATAAGGCCGCGCCGTCCGCGCCAATTCATTTGAAGAACAGCTACGCCTCGGAGACGCCCACAACAGACGGTAAGCACGTCTACGTGTGTTTTGGAAACGTCGGTATCTTCTGTTTCGACTTCGACGGCCAGCAGATTTGGAAAAAGGATATCGCTCCCCGAGCCACTCGCCTTGGCTGGGGCACCGCATCATCGCCCATTCTGCATGAAGACCGCCTGTACTATCAGTACGACAATGAAGAGCAGTCCTCGTTGCTGGCAATGAACAAACTCACCGGGGAGATTCTGTGGCAAATCGAACGCGAAGAAAAAAGTAACTGGTCCACGCCATTCGTCTGGGCTCACGAAGGCCGAACAGAAATTGTCACGGCCGGAACAGGCGCTGTGCGCAGCTACGATCTCAACGGCCAGTTGTTATGGTCGTTGAAGGGCATGTCGAGCATCACCATTGCCATGCCGTATGTGGTCGACGGTCTGCTGTATGTCAGCTCCGGATATATTCTCGATCCCGTGAAGGCCATGTATGCGATTCGGCCTGGTGCTGCGGGTGACATTAGTTTGCCTCAAGGCGAAACCAGCAGTTCGTTCATTCAGTGGTCCAATATGTTCATCGCTCCTTACAATCCCAGCACTCTGGTGGTGAACGGCCGGCTTTACGTCCTTTACGATCGTGGCCTGTTCAGTTGTTTTGATGCCAAAACGGGCGAGCAGCATTACGATCGCAGTCGACTGGAACGCGGCGTGGCCGTCACGTGCTCACCGTGGAGCTATGACGGCAAAATCTTCTGCCTGAATGAAGATGGCGTCTGCTGCGTCGTGCAGGAAGGTGACGATTTCAAATTGCTCCGGACCAACGAACTGGCGGCGGACGACATCTGCCTCGCTACGCCCGCGATTGCCGGCGATCGTCTGTTGATTCGCACCGATAAACGATTGTACTGCATCCGAGCGGCTGCACGATAAGCGACGGTTCCGCCAGAACTCTGCTGACATCTTCCTGTCCGGCATCTCCTATGAGCTCAACCTACTCCATTGACGACGAACGCATGATCCGGCTTCAGGCCGGAGACAGCGCTGCGTTCAATGAACTGGTGAGCGACTGGCAGGGTCCGCTCTTTGGCTTCTTCCTGAAGAACACACGGGACGTCCATTTGTCAGAAGACCTGGTCCAGGAAACACTCCTGCGTCTGCACAAGAATTCGTGGGACTATCTGCCTAAAGGACTTTTCAGAGGCTTCCTGTTTCGGATCGGCCGAAATCTGCTCATTGATCAGTCTCGACGTTCTGTCCACGATGTTCTGATCTGCCACGGCTGCCGTTCTTCCGCAGCACATGATGACGAATCGGATCTGATGCAGCAGATGCCTGACGACGGAGTGACTCCGGAAAACCGGGCGATCGAGCGGGAAGTGGCGGGTGTCGTGCAGGAACTTCTGGGACAACTGCCAGAAGAACAACGCCAGACTTTTGTGCTGCATCATTACAGTTCTTTGTCTTTGTCCGAAGTGGCTGATGCCATGGAAACTTCGTTGCCGACGGCCAAAAGTCGCCTGCGGCTGGCGAAGGAAAAGCTGCGTCACCTGCTGACGTGTCGCGGCTTCACGGAGGACTGTTTTTTTGAAGTGCCTTCATCCAGTTCGTGAGTTCGTGCGTTTACGGGTGAAGTCTCCGCCCGGATGGTTGTGAATTTTTCTGTGACTGTGTTTAACGCAAATTTAAGAGTTCGTTCCATGCCACACTTCAGCCGTCTCACGGATATCATTACCTGCAATCTCACCGAGATTTTGAATGGCGTTTCGGATCCGGGCCAGACGCTGCAGGAGATTGTTGATGAAATGAACGAAGGCCTGGCCGCCTGTCGACGTAATGTTCGCACCGCCGCAAACAACGGAGAACGCCTTCATCAGGAAATTGCTGAATACGAAGTTCAGGTGGCCGAATGGAAAAACCGGGCCAGACTGTTTCTGAGCGAAGGCGACGAAGAGGGAGCTCGGGATTCTCTGCGAAGAAAAGTGGAGGTAGAAGATCTGATCGCCGGGCTGCAGCCGGAGCTCGATGCCGCCAATCAGACTTGCCAGCATATGTTGCGAATTCAGAAAGCACTGGAGGCTCGTCAGGCCGAGGCTCTTCGAAAGATGGAACAACTGACCGGTTTGCAGGCAACTCTGAAACCCACTTCAGAAAGCACTGCGATGGCCACCTCGGCCGCGTCCGCCGCTCGAGCCCGCGAAGTGGAAGCAGAACTTGAAGCCTTGAAAAGGGAACTGGGTTCGTGACTGCCGATGATCATTGGTCTTGTCGAACCACCCGCGATTTATCGAGTGTCTTCAAGAGACCTGCGTCGCGGCTGCACACAACCGACGATCGCTTTGTCTCACGCGAAGCCATTCCCGGCATCGTCCTGAGCGTCGAGGGCGTTCCAACTGCGGCGATAGGATTCCAGCAGGAAGCGGATCACACGCTGTCGCTCAGTTCGCCACTTTTCCTGACCGACTCGCTTTCCGAATCGCATCGTACGCGGATGTTTGCGTTGATGTTGAAGACGGCGGAAGTTGAGACCATTGCGGCGAAATGCTCTCGCATACGTTTCTTGCAGTCGGCGACAGAATCGAGCGACATGCCGTGGATGCAAGGCGTCCTGCAGAACTCAAGTTTTGCCCTGGTCGCGCGAATCGCACTATGGACGTCGACCGTTTCCTTGTCGACCGTTTACTTCTCGTCTGCTTTCCCGTCGTCGCTTTCTCCAAATGCGTCGGCCCTGGAGCACCAGCAGAGTTCTGTGGTGCGTTATGAAACTCTCCGCGCCCAGTCGATTCAATCGTCGACAGAGCAGGGCGTGACATTAAGCCGTTTGCTGCGATCCATACTGAGCGATTCTGGTGACCTCAGTGGCATGCAACCTGCCAATGCAGAAAGCCTGCTGAATGACTGGGCCGCACAGAACGCATTTCTTGTTGTGGTGCATCGCGACAGTGTGGCAGTGGCGATTTGTGCTTGTGTGGTCCAGGCAGAGCGACCTTCTGCCAACATCGCTGATGTTCATATCCACTATGTCGGCGTGCATCCGACTTTTAGACGACTGACGATCGCAGCGACGTTGCTGAAACAGCTGCCGGCGATTCTGCAGTCTTCTTTTCCACCTTCGGAGCAAGCTGTCCGTTTGACGGCGTTTGGCGATCTCGCGAATGAAGCGGCGACGGCCTTGTATACAAGCTGCCGATTTTCGTCCGGCGAGACTTCTGTGGTCTGGCAGCGCTGTTTGGCGAAGTCATGAAATGCAAAGAGCCCTCGCTAAGCGAAGGCTCTTTGTTGATTTACATCGTCGGCTTCAAAACTACGGAGCTGGTGCTTCAGCAGGAGCAGCTGGAGTTTCAGCTGGTGCTTCAGCTGGTGCTTCAGCTGGCGCCGCTGGGGTTTCGGCCGGTGCTTCAGAAGGCGCTGCTGGAGGTACTACTACTTCAGTAGGAGCAGTCATTTCTGGAGCCGGAGTTGGAGCTGGCGCTTCTGTAGGTTCGCCACAGCCAACCTGAACGAAAGTCAAAGCCAGCAACAGAGTTGAAAAGCCAAAAGTCTTCATCTTTTATCCCCAAAGTTCTCTTCGTAGAAAATATCAACACACCAGCCAAACATTCGGCTGACGCTGATTTTGCTGAGGATCACTCTATCATTCCGAAAAGAAAAAACACGCCTGCCAAGGATAGACAATATTTTTTTCTTGGCGACTGGAACTGTCTGAACACCTGTTGAAGCATCTGGCGAAAGACGTCTTAATGGGGGGATCACACGCAAAGCACCGGGTTTTCTGCCTGAAACTACTAGCATTGGTGCATTTTGCGTCCTGTCGCCAAAACATGCTTTCTTCCAGTCGGCGGACCGGGTAAGCGGTCGCCGCGTTTTTTGTCGCAAGCGGTTTGTCCAGTGGTCGAAGCGGAAAACGTTCAGACGGACGCCGGCTCGCTTCCATCTCCCGTTCCATCATTTGCACCCGTTCCCAGTGCTCGGCGGCCACATTGTGCCGCTCTGCCGGATCAGTCCCCATGTGATAAAGTTCCGTACGTAATATCCCTTTGGCCATTTGCTGCCGCACGGCTTTCCACTCGCCCATTCGAATCGACTGCTGGCCTCCGTACCCAGGAAACTCGCGGTATAGAAACGGCCGGCTCTCTTGTGAACCGGTTGTCAACAGCGACAGCAGACTCACGCCGCCAGTTCGATCCGTAGTTGTTGTCTGGCCCGTGAATGGTGGCGTGACCCGGATGACGGCCCGTGAGCAACACGCAGCGCGAAGGAGCACACACAGCTTTGCCCGAGTAATGCTGAGTCAGCCGCATACCCCCAGCGGCCAGCTGATCAAGATGAGGCGTCTGAATCTTCTTCTGACCAAAGCTGCCGACTTCCCGATATCCCAGATCGTCCGCCAGGACAAACACAATATTCGACCGCTCGGCTGCGATACCTGCCGTGGCCATTGCCGTCAGCAAACCGCTGCCCAGCAACGTTCCAAAGATCCTGCGAATGGCGTTTGAAAAAATCATGATTGGATTCCATAGGGCAGAAAAATGAGTCTTGACACGGCGTATGTCGCGATCGTCCGAATAAGGCCCCATCGTCTCAGGCCTTGTTCAAGAACAGCCGCACGCTTCCGACGAATTATTGAGCTTTGCGAGTCGCTCATTCACGGGTACATCAAGCCCGTAAGCAATCACACTTCGCCGTGCCTGTTCCGGCAGTCTGCCTGCAGACGACCGATTTTTCCAGCCAGAAGAAAGCAGAAACGAAGTGGGCAAGCAGCGCGTTTGTGCTTTTCAACGCCACTGAGAACGCTACCTTGTGAAGTTCGCGCTCTGTTATTCCATCGACTCTCGACTGCTTCGCTCAGGACTTCGTATTATGTCAGACATCGGTTCAGAAACTCTGCCTGCGCCCGACAGCTTTGAGCACCTGGCTGCGGCGCGAAGGGAGTGGATCGAAACAGTCCTGCGTCCGTGGTGCCATAAAAGTTCGCTGAAAGAATTGCGAAAGGCCGAACAGGAATGGTTCGATATCGCGGGCCGGGCCGATGTGAAACCAACGCTCTGGACATGGGCATGGGAACGGTTTCCGGTGATCGTGCATCCCGATCTTCCGGGCGTCAATGAAACCTCCGAGGTCACTCTCACGCTGACCGACGGTTCCCAGGTTTCAGGTTTTCCTGACGGACGCAGAAGTCAGCGCGGGATGCTCATTTTGATCGGCATCTCGGAAAGCGGCGAAAGCATTACGCACGGACCGATCAGCATCGATCAGATTGCTTCCATCCAGTAGAGCCAGGTTTTCCGACAACCGTCGGCAAGATGCAGCCGGCATTTTGCGCGGCAGGGATTTGTCCGTGATTCGTTACTTCAGCGAGATCACGTCCACTTGAGATCCGACCGGGACCATTGGCCAGAGTCGTCCGATGGGCTCAATACGGACGGCCGCCATCGTGTCGCCTGAATGCTCGGCAGACTCAGCCAGCATGGGCACATCGACCACCTGCCCGCGAAACTCTTCCCGGCCTGGAAATACCAGCAGCACTTCATGCCCGGTCTGCATCTCGTGCACTCGCCGAGTCGGCAGATGCACAATGATGTACCGACGGTCGGTGTGCAGAATCCTCAACATCACCTCTCCGTTCGGAAGGTCGTCGCCCTGACGGTACCGAACCTGCCCGACAACACCATACACCGGAGCGTTCACGTGAACCTCACGGCTGATGGATTTCATCGTTTCCAGTCGCTGGGAGGCTTCGTCCAGCTGTGCCTTCAAAGCCGTCACGCCCATCGCTTCACTCACCGTGACAGGCAACGAGGCACGTACCGAAGACAGACGCTTCTCTTCGGACTGCAGTGACATCAGCTGTGAATCAACGATGCCTTTGGTCTCGTACACAGACGTCGGCGAATCAGAGATCACACCGTCGCGAGGCACTTCCGCCACACGCACAGGAACCGACTGTAACGCAGGCCTTGTGTGCTCGGGTGAAAACTTTCCGCTGCCACTGAAGAACAACAATCCGCCCGCTTCCGCAGACCGCGAAGCGTGAGTCAACATCTGCCGCGACGAGACGACTGCCACGTTGGGTCGCTGAGAACTGCGTGAGAGTCTGGCCAGCTGCTGAGAACGCTGCACGCCATTTTGACGTTCAGCAATCTGCAGACCTATGTCCCACAGATTTCGATCAACGTCTCCCGTTCGCCATTCCAGTTCAATCTTCGCCTGAGCTTCCGCGCGTTTCAGCTCCATCGAAAGCTTGCGAAGGTTCTGCTCCTGACTGTCCAGCACTGCCAGATGTTCAAGCTTTTCCAGAGTCAGCAGGGGCTGTCCGGAAAAGACTTCCTGCCCCGGTTTCACATGCACGGCCGTCAGTCGCGAAGGAGCCGGAACGCAAATAGAAGTAATGTCAGCCGACAGTACGCCGGTCAAAGCCTGGTTACGGCGCTGACCCAGCACGTAGATGGTGAAGAAACCAATCAGCAGCGCACAGGCCAGCAGCGTGACAGTTCGCAATGCCGACGCAGGCAGACTGCTGGTGACAGCCGCCTCGGGCGAATGGCTCAGAGTGCGAGCCTGATCGATCCAGGCTTCGTCGATAATTCGCGACACCGAAACCTGAAGCTCGGCTGCAATCGCGACGATCTCGCGATGCCGCCAAAGCGCAATCTGACCGAACAGATAGACGCCTCGCTGATTCAGTAATACGGCTTCGCGCGTCCGAATGCCGGCGATCTGAGTCAGATCATCAGCACGTTTGGGTACGTTTTCATAAACGACTCCAAACTGTCGATCCATGCGGTGTCCGCGAGGTAGTTTCGCGATGATCGGCGATTCCATGGTTCCGTCCATTGGGAGCATCCGAAAGCTCATCAACGCCGCCGGGGCGCTGACTGATTTTGAACAGGCTGCGTTTCGTGTGCCGGTACGAATGGCGCACGAAAGCACAGTCTGTCTCGATTCTTTTTCGGCGTCACAAACCACATTCAATGACCAATTCCGAAAATCGCCGCGAAAGGCAGAAGCCTCCAGCTTTCCCCCACCCGCCAAAAACAACCAAAATCGACCGACGGCTTTCGCCCTGAAATCGGCGGGCAATTCCCAGCCGCAGGCGTTTCTGCCTTATTTGAATGCGAAAAAACTGTCTATGGGATTTGCCTGAACAACCTACAGCTCCTGCCTTTTCAGTTTTTCTCACGCAATGGCGGCGGCAATTTCTGCCGGAGTTCATCTTGGGCGGTCTGCTGCCTAGAATGCTGCCGTCCCGATAGGTCCGCTTGAAGAGCTTTCAGATCTCTACAAGCGAACACCTTCGGTCCCGGCCGCCGGGGAGTTTGATCAAAGTAACGGCTTCGCCAAACCGGCAGGTCGGTATCAAAGTTACACGCAGATGAGTTTCCTATGATTTCAATCGACAAAGCTCTACGAGTCAGCTTTCTGACTCTCAGCGTTTTCGCTCTATGTATCAGCCCACGACTTGTGGTCGCCAGTCCCGACGGTGATCTTCCCCTGGAGGCCGGTCTCGTGCCCGACTCGAAAGCCACAGCAGAAACTGTTCACGCGGCACATCCGGCTAACAGACTGGCGAAAGAGTCGAGTCCGTATTTGCTGATGCACGCTCACAATCCGGTGGACTGGTACGCGTGGGGCCCCGAAGCCTTTGAGAAAGCTCGTTTAGAAAACAAGCCCATCTTTTTGTCCGTCGGCTACAGCAGCTGCTACTGGTGCCACGTGATGGAGCGGCAAACTTTTTCCAACGCGAAGATTGCCGAATACCTGAATGAGCACTTCGTCTGCATCAAAGTGGATCGCGAAGAACGCCCGGACGTGGACGACGTCTATATGACCAGCCTGATTGTCTACCTGCAGGCAGCCGGAAGCGGTGGCGGTGGCGGCTGGCCGTTGTCGATGTTTCTGACGTCCGACGGTGAGCCTGTTGCCGGAGCCACCTACCTTCCACCGGAAGACACTCCCGAAGGTCGGACAGGTTTTCTTACCGCCGCCCGCCGCATCCACGAACTTTGGGTGAATAATAAAGAGTCCGTGAACAGTACTTCGGCGATGCTGGCCCGTGAGGTTCGTCGGTTGTCAGGTCCTTCGATATTGGCAGAACCTACCGAACTGAAACGCGAACAACTGACGGCCGTCGCTGCAGATATTTCCGACCGATATGACTCCGTCTACGGTGGCGTGGATTTCAATAAACGAAATCCCGATGGACCGCGATTTCCCAATGTCCCGCGACTGATCTTCCTGCTGAGTCTCTACGAAGAATCCGGTGACGCCCAACTGCTGAAGATCGTCGACCATTCTTTGTTGGCCATGGCTCAGGGCGGCATTCGCGATCATCTGGGCGGTGGCTTTCATCGCTACAGCACCGATCGACGCTGGAACGTGCCGCACTTTGAAAAGATGCTGTACGATCAGGCGCAGCTGCTGGAAGTTTATGCTCATGCAGCCCGCGTCACAAAGAACCCGTTTTACACTCAGGTCATCGATGAACTGGTCGGATTTCTGACTCGCGAAATGACTCTTCCCGAC
This sequence comes from uncultured Planctomycetota bacterium, assembly GCA_947085455.1. Classification (GTDB taxonomy): domain Bacteria; phylum Planctomycetota; class Planctomycetia; order Planctomycetales; family Planctomycetaceae; genus SXXK01. The sequence continues at coordinate 36,449 of CAMTWR010000021.1, forward strand.
GGCGGATTCTGCTCGGCTCTGGATGCCGAAACTAATGCCATCGAAGGCGAATACTACGCCTGGACCGAAGAAGAAATCCGCAGCACTCTGGAAGCAGACGACGCTGCACTGTTCCTCACGGCTTACGGATTTAAAGAGCCGCAGTCATTCGAACATGGACGAGTCCTCTTTCTGCCGCTGACAGTTGCCGATCTGGCCGCCACTCTGAAAACAGAACCAGCTGCGCTGGAATCAAAACTGGCTGCGATGCGAACACTTCTGCTGAGCAAGCGATCGCTGCGGCCTCGTCCTATGCTCGATGACAAAGTTCTGACCGAATGGAATGCTCTGATGATTCAGGGTCTTGCCGTCAGCGGACGCCTGCCGGGTCGAGAAGCCGACTTGCAGACAGCCTCAAAAGCGGCCGACTTTCTGCTGACGAAAATGAAAGATCCTGAAGGCCGTCTGCTCCGAGCCTGGCGAAACAGCGTGGCCGGTCAACCAGCGTATTTGGATGACTATGCGTGTCTGGTTTCAGCGCTGCGTGCTCTCCATGAGTCGACTCAAAACGAACGCTGGCTGACCGCTGCGACCGAACTGACAACACAGCAGATCGCTCTGTTTTATGATGAAGCTCAGAAGTCGTTTTTCTTCTCCGGGCATGATCAGGAAAAATTATTCGCTCGTTCCAGTTCACCTTACGATTCCGTGTCGCCTTCGGGCAACAGTATGACCATTCGAAACCTTCTGGCGTTAAGTCCAGGAGAGACCAATCCGAAGTTTCGCGAGCTGGCCGAATCGACTTTGAAGCGTTTCAGCGGAACACTCGACTCTTCTCCCGGCGCCTGCTCGGGCCTGGCTTTGGCACTGCAGGATCTGCTGCGTACGAAACCCGTTGAAAAGGCGGCCTTGATCAATGCGGGCCAGTCTGTACTGACATCGACTCAGGTCGCCGTTGATGAACCTTCGGAAGGACCAGCGACCGACGGGGAACAGAGCACTTTCAAACCAGTGCTTCCTGAACCCGCCACCGCGTCACCTTTCAAGCGAAGCTACGATGAACGCCCCGTGAAGGCCAAAATCTATCCGTACTTCGACAAGCTGGAACGAGGCGGTAAGTGCCCGGTTGCGATTGAACTGACGATCGCTAAAGAATGGCACATCAACGCGAATCCCGCTAATCCCGACTTTATGATTCCCACCGAGATTAAGATCACCAGCCCGCAGAAAATTAAGATGACTCGGGTCAAGTATCCGAAGCACGAGCTGCTGGAAGTCGAAGGCCAGGAAGAACCGTCACACGTCTATGGCAACAAGGTGATGATCTACACGCTGCTGGAAATCGACGCGGCGGAGATGGCTGAAAAGGGTGAGCTGGAAGTCGAAATCAAATTCCAGGCGTGCAACTCCAAAACCTGCGAGGCACCCGACGTGATTAAACTCAAGGGCAAGCTGCCGCTGGCGAATCCCGGCGACACGATCAATCGCACCTTCGAAGACAAGTTCCCCAAAGTCGATGCCAAGGGTGACGAACAGAAGGGCGAAGAGAGCCCCGAAGAGAAGTAGCGACTGGCTTACAAGCTCGAATCGCCAGCGAGTGTGTCGTGAGTCTCGACGCGTCCAAAGCCCACTCGCTGGCGCTTCGAAGTTGCATAGGACTCACACGACTCGCAAGGCGAGAAAGAGGCACCGGATTTCGTCGTCGATTCCATCAGGTGAGCTAACTGTTTCTGCAATCTCGCTCTGCAGAATTCGACGGTACCGTTTTCGCAATCGATGCAGCGCGATCCGCACGGCTTCCGGAGACATCTGTAAGCTTTCAGCCACTTCCGTCAAGGTCGCCTCGGTCGGTTGCCCGGCCAGATGATTCGCCAACACCGCAAATAATTCGGCCCGACCTGCGTCATGATGCTCAAGTCGCAGACGGTTGAGAACTCGATCCAGCAATGCCAGCGCCCAGCGTCGCTCAAACAGTTGTTCGGGGGTCTCACCGCGAGCCAACTCGTCGGCCAGTTGCTCTTCGCCATGAACAAAATCGAGCGAATGGAGAACCATTTTTCCACCGCGCGAAAGCGTCGCTTTACGGTCTCGTTCATTGCTCACAAAATGCCGAGCAGCCGCAAGCAGAAATGAACGGAAGCGACCAAACTCCGGATTCAATTCGGCAAACGCATCACGTGCAAGCAGGCTCGCGAAAAATCCCTGAGTCCAGTCCTGAGCCTCATGCACATCCCGCGTCTGTCGCCGCATAAACCCATACACAGGCAGCCAATACGCCTCACAAAGTTCCTCCAACGCCGCTCGCGCAGGCGTATCATGCCCCTGCCGCGCCTGACGAATCAGGCTCCAGCGAGTCGTCGCGAATCGGCGACGAGGTGCCGCGGTCGGACTGGGAACCGATGAGTTCATGCAGAGGCTCCCACGCAAATTCTTCGAAATACCCTGTAACGTTCGCCGCCGATTGCTTCTCCTGATAATAGAGGCGAAACCAATCTGTCGCAAATGTCGTCTTTCGCTCCGCGAAAGAAACGGAATCTAAGTCGATCAAAACTGTAGACCGATCTGTCCTCAGATCGGTCAGCGGGCACTCAGCAAATCAATACCGACTAATATTATCAAAACAGTTCGACCAATGTTCCTGTTCCATGATTTCTCACATCCCCAATCAGCGGCCACAAAACAACTGGCCGCTCATGTCGATCTGAGACAGATCGACCTACGTAGACCGATCTGTCCCAGATCGGTTTGGGTGCACTTCGTAACCCAAACTCGACCACAACCCCAATAACTCAACGACCAATGTTCCTTGCTCCATGATTTCACCAACACGAGCCGCGGCCACTTAACAACCGGCCGCTGACGTCGATCTGAGACAGATCGACCTACAGTTCACCATTTGCGAATGAGCCCCCCATGACAACCACCTGCCCCACCTGCAACGGCGAACTGCTCACCAGCAATGGCCAGACATTTTGTCCGGCCTGTTTGCTGCAACAGGGCATGAAAAGTTCCACATATGCAGCCGGCCCGCGAGTTGCCTGGAAGCCGCCGGAGATGGAGCAACTCACCGCCGCGTTTCCGCATCTGGAAATTCTGCAACTGCTCGGCCAAGGCGGGATGGGAGCCGTCTTCAAAGTTCGCCAGAAGGAACTCGATCGCATCGCTGCACTGAAAGTGCTGCCCGGGGAGATGGCCGCGGACGCGGGATTCACCGAACGATTCCTGCGGGAAGCTCGGCTGCTGGCGTCGCTCAGCCATCCGCACATTGTCACGGTTTACGAATTCGGCCAACGCGACGGCATCTATTTTCTGCTGATGGAATTCATCGACGGAGTCACTCTGCGACAGGCTCTGCGAGCCGAACCGATCAAAAAACTGGGCGCCAAGGAAACGCTGGCCATCGTCGGGCAGTTGTGTGACGCATTGCAGTTCGCACATGACGAAGGCGTTGTCCATCGCGACATCAAGCCGGAAAATATTCTCATTGATAAACGCGGCCGAGTCAAAATCGCGGACTTCGGCCTGGCCAGATTGCTGGGCCAGTCGCCCACGATGCCGACTCTGACGAGAACTCATCAACTGATGGGCACGCCGGCCTACATGGCTCCCGAACAAATCGAAGGCCTGCCCGGCATCGATCATCGAGCCGACATCTATTCCATGGGCGTCGTCTTCTATGAACTGCTCACTGGTGAATTGCCGCTTGGCAGATTCTCGCCACCATCCGAACGAGCGGAAACCGACGTGCGACTGGATGAAGTGGTCCTAAGAACTCTGGCCCGAGAACCCGATCGCCGCTATCAGCAGGCCAGTCACGTGAAAACGGATGTGGAGGCGTTGCGCAGTCCGGTCACGGCGGCGGCTCCGGCGGTTGCGACGAGACGCAGGCGGATCGGAGTCGGCGTGGCGGGATTTGTCGCAGGGATTCTCGCCACACCACTCATCTTCGCGTTAATGTATCTGGTTCTCGAAGTGCGACATGAAAGGATGCGGGAGACAGCGGTCGTTCCAAAGCCGCCGCAAGCAAGCGTTTCCATCGACGGTTCCGGATCCCTCAATGTGACGATGCCGGAACAAACGCCCGGTGCGAAGGATTCTCCAACAGTTGTCGTATTTGAAGACACTTCCACTGTTAACGTTCCGGAACCTTTATTCCCGGAATTCGTCGTGATGGGATCGGGGCAGGGAAGTACCGCCATGACGTCAGGTCTGGGACCGCCAGGCATGGAGCCGATGACGGCCTCGGAACCAGCACCTGTCGGGCCTCCCATTGTGTTCGGTGACGACGGCCCGGCACTCAGCAAGGATCACTTCACAAATCTGTCCGCTGAACAGCGTGCCGCCGTCAACACGATCCTGAAAGAAACCCACGAACGCTACCTCAAGGAAGAAGCCCTGCATTCGATCGTCTCTGTTGATGCCAACGGTGTGCAGACAACTGCGATCAGTGCCTTCGCTGATCAACTGCGAGCGATTGAGAACGAGATGTGGACAAAGCTCGATGACGCCGTCCCGGTGGAGACTCAGAAGGACCTTCGCGACAAGCTTAACCTTCATAACGTTGACGGCGTTATTAATGACTCGGGTCCAATCGGTATGAGCGGCGGCGGTACGGACATGGGCATGCCCGGCATGTACGCACCGTCAGTGAGTATTGAAGGGCCACGGCAAGGTTTGTTGGGCTGGGACCAGTGGTTCTACCCATTGAAGGTTCACGCCTCCCGCAGCGGTCGCTGGTTCGAATGGTCCATTCAATCGAAGGACGCCGATTGGGTCCGCAAACAAAAAGCGCCCACGCTGCCATCCGCCCTCCAACGCTTCTACCGCGAACCCGGCCCCTGGATGGCGATCACGAATCTGAAGACAGCAACCGCCTCAAAAGATTGGCGGAGGGTTGCCGAGGCATTTTCACATCGAAGTCGAGTGCAATGGTATTCGCGCACTCAACACTGGATTGACGCAGCCGAAAGTTCTTCATCTGAAACGCTTGCCCCGGAACTTGTCGCCCAGGTGCAGGCAGAAATGAACACTCTGGAGAAAATCTTCGAGGAGTCGAAGGATCTCTTAATACGCGATGAAGCAAGGATGAGTCAGGAACTGACCGCCGAGCAACACGAACAACTCCTCTGGGAAATGAGGTCGGGATCCGAGGCTGAGGCTGCAGCTGCTTTTGAAAAGGTAGTCGCACTGGCTCCGACGGACTATAGCAAAATATTGTTTCTGCCTGCGTACATTTTTAGCACGATCACAAATCCGTCCGCAAATGAGCCGCTGAGATCTACTTTGACTGACGTCACTCTGAAGGATCCGAAAACTGCCTCCGGGTTCCTTTCGCAATCAGGCGCCGACGCGAAGATTCCCATCACGTTTATCGATGATGGCGGATGGAAGATTGACAGCATTGGCACCACAACTGATTTTCAAAAAGCAATGCGTCTGGCATGGCAAAAACTCTCCGGACGATCCATCCACCGGGTTATCGATGCGTTGAAGTCTTCGACGGCATCCGGACATTTCTCGGAGTCGTTGTATTTGTTGACGGATGATGTTCGAGATGAATGGATTGCTGAAATCCTGATCGCCGCTTGGGTGTTCCAAGGTAAGAAAGACCTCCTCGTGGGGCGATGGGCAGAATCTCAGGCAGACGAAGGCAATCCACTGGCTATTGAGCTCATCAGGACCATCCTCGATCATCAACCGAATCTGCGGGAATCGCTGTTAAGTGTACTGGAGGATGCATCTCTCGTGAGTGTTCTGGGCGATCGCTCGGTGAGTGCTGCTTCACGTCGTATCAGTTGTCTCGAGCTAGCGAGAAAGCTGGAGAATCGAGACCAGCTGTTTGTCAAGCTGATGGAAACGGGTCAACGCCTTCGGCCTGATTCACTACTGCTGGACGGAACAATGAGCCCTATCGCTCACGACGACTTTCACCCTGCGCAGAGTTCAACTGAATCAACGACGTGGACATGGAATAAGCCCGAGGGCCTGAAGCCGATTCAAATCCACTTCGTGAAGATCGATGGCCTCTGGAAACTCAACACCGTCATCGACCCCGCCATGAAACCCTGGCCGCTGCCGGCAGAAGAACCCACGCCGCCCGTGGAGGCAATTCCCGTCGACGGAGCGACGGGTGTACCGTAGACCGGTCGCTCCGCCGACCGGAATGTGTGCACTCCATCCGCCTCCTTCGGCCTGACGAAAACGAAACAGCTTTGCCACATGGCGGCGAAAAAGAACGCAAGCCGGCGGAGGAATACAGTCGCGGCCGATTGCCAAAGTAGGTCCTTTCTGCCGGAAAGGACTTTCGCCGCAAGGCGAACCTGCGCGACAGGCAACCGGCAATGCAGGCCGATTTTGGCGGGCGAATTGCACACAGGTCGCGGCAAGCCGCGAAGTCCTGCCCGGCAGGCAGTACCTACTCGAAAAGACTGTGTTTGGCCGCGTAGCAGTGACAACGCCGCAGAATTTGCCACAATGAGTCGTTGCGAAACGGTGCAATGAGTCTCACGGCAGGGTTCTTGAATGTTGACGGTATTTCATACGGCCGACTGGCATCTCGGGCAGTCGTTTTTTGGGTTTGATCGAGACTACGAGCACGCCTGTTTTCTCGAATGGCTGCTGGCCGAACTGCAGTCGCAGCGGCCTGATGCGCTGATCGTGGCGGGAGATGTGTTTGATTCGATCAACCCGTCCGCCGTCTCCCAAAAGCGATACTACAATTTCCTCGCCCGAGCCCACGCGGCGCTGCCGGACCTGCAGATCATGATCACCGCCGGCAACCATGATGCCGGAGCTCGGCTGGAAGCGCCGGCCGAACTGCTGAATTCTCTGCACGTCACTGTCGTCGGGACCGTCAGCCGCGATGATACTGGAGACATTGATCTCCAGAAGTTTCTCGTCCCGCTCAGGGACAGCAGCCGAAAAATTCAGGCCATCGTGCTCGCCATCCCGTTTCTTCGTCCGTCCGATGTGCCGCTGATTCCGGACGCAGCGGACCCGTATCTGGACGGCATTCGAGAACTCTACCGGCTGGTGACCGAGGCGGCTCTTGAGATGCGGGCAACCCTCTGCCCCGACGTGCCGTTGATCGCGATGGGCCATTGCCATCTGACGGGCGGCGAAGAATGCCTCGATTCAGAACGCCGGCTTGTGATCGGCGGTGCGGAAGCGTTGACTCTGGAAACGTTCGCGAATGAAATCGCCTATGTGGCACTCGGGCATCTGCACAAGGCACAGATGTTTCACGACGGGCGGATTCGTTACTGCGGCAGTCCGATACCGCTGTCATTTGCGGAAATGGGGTACACGCATCAGGTCATGCGGATGACGTTTGACGGACAGCAACTGACAGCAGTGGATGCTGTGCCGATTCCTCGGACGGCGGCGATGATGACAGTGCCGGCGGAAGGGTATGGGACGATCAATAACGTGCTTGCGTTGTTGGAAGAATGGGAGATGCCGTCAACTGTCCTTCTCCCCCGCGGGGGAGAAGGTGGCCGGAGGCCGGATGAGGGGGCTGACGAGTTCAGGAGTTGCGATGAAGACGACGAGGGAGGCGGGAGCCTCCGGGGCAGTGCGTTCCAGGGCTGCAGCCCTGGAACGAGAGGTGAGGTGCATCCGTTTCTGGAAGTACGAGTGCTCGAAGATCAGCCGGATCCGACGCGGCGGAAGCGGATTGAACAGGCTCTGGAGGGCAAGCCGGTTCGGCTCGCGTCCATCAAAGTGGAAAACCTGGCCCGCAAGAACGCTTCCAGCGATTCATCGGACCAGCTGGCAAATGTGGACCTGAAGACCATCAATCCGGAAGACATCTTTCTGAGCGCTCATCTGGAAAAATATGGCACCGGGGCTGACGAATCCTTGATCAGCGCCTTTCGCGAAATCCTGCTTCAGGAGATTCACGCCTCATGAAGATTCTACGCATCACTCTCAACAATATCGCGTCGCTCGCCGGCACTCATACGGTCGACTTCACACGCGATCCGCTGCGATCGGCCGGCCTGTTTTCCATCAGCGGAGCCACCGGCGCGGGCAAGAGCACGCTGCTGGATGCATTGTGCCTGGCTCTGTACGACGCGACTCCGCGATTGAATCAGGTGGGTCGACTGGCCGAACTGGCCAATGGCGAAAAACAGAACGATCCGCGGAACCTGCTGCGCCGTGGAGCAGGAGAAGGATTCACTGAAGTCGCCTTTGTTGGCGTGGATGGTCAGGCGTGGACGGCGCGCTGGCGAGTGCGTCGAAGTCGTCGCAGTGCCGACGGAGCCCTTCAGAATGTTGAAATGGCGCTCTACAAAGGTCACATCGCGCCGGGCGGTGAAGGCGTCGTGGAAGAGGGCGGCAAGAAGACGCTGGTGCTGAAGGCGATTGAAAACAAAATCGGCCTGACCTTTGAACAGTTTACGCGTGCGGTGCTGCTGGCTCAGAATGATTTCGCAACCTTCCTGAAAGCCGACGACAAGGAACGCGCGGAGATCCTGCAGGCGTTAACCGGTACCGAACGCTTCGAAGCAATTTCGAAAGCCGTGTTTCTGCGATGCGGTGTTGAACAGAAAACGCTGGAAAGTCTTGGCTCACGTCTGGCCGGGAATCCGCCGTTGCCTGAGGACGCTCGTCTGGAAGCCGAGTCCGCGTGTACGCTGGCTGAACAACAACTGACCGGCGTGGAGATCAGGCACAAGGAACTGCAGTCTCACGCCGACTGGTTCAGCACGCGCACAAAATTGACGGAAGAAAAATCACGAGCTGACGAAACACTTCAGCAGGCTGTCACAAATCGCGGCACCGCTGAGCCTCGACGGATGGAACTGGCTCTCACCGAAGAAATTGCCCGAGACGCTCGCCCGCTTCGCACTGCCGAACGCATCGCCACTGACAAAGCCACAGCCGCCGCTTCAGCCGTGGATCTTGCGAAGCTGAAATGCGCCGAACTGGAACTCGCCTACAAAGTCGCAGCCGATCTCCATCAGACGGCTTCCGAGCTTCATGCCGGTTTGCTCGCCGAACAAACAGCAAACGAACTGCCGCTCAGGAAGGCCAGAGCTCTGGACGAGACCCTGGCACTCGTGCAGACTCAGTTCCAAAAAGCCAGCACGGATCTGGATGCAGCCAATACGGCCTTGAAAGCTGCGGAAGAAAATTTGAAAACCACCGGCGATGGTCGCAACATTCGGCTGCAGGAACAGCAGGCTCTGGAACGTGACCGCGAACGTCTGAAAGCCTTCGCTCCGTTTGTGATGGATTCCGCCCGCTGGATGGATCGCATTGATGCGGCGATTACGGCGGCTCAGCAGGTCGTCGCCGCCCAAACGCATGCCGCGTCGCTGTCGAAAGAACTGGCCGAACTGGATGAACGTTTGAAGTCGGCCGAACAATCACGAACGCCTCTGCAAGCGGCATTTGACTCAGCATCGACAACGCTGGCTGCTGCGATCGAAGCGGAAAAGAAATTCGACGTCGAACAACTGGCAGCGGATCGGGCAGAACGAGATTCTGCAAAGGGCGTACTCACGGCGTTGTTTCGTCAGTTGAAGGATGCTCAAGGCCTTCGTGAACAAGTGAAAAATGAAGCAGAATCGCTCGAACAGCTTCAGGCGGCTCAGGGGTTTGATGCGACGGCCATCGAACAGATTCAAACCGTTGAGCTTCCTCAGGCCGAACGTGCGATCGAAGTCGCAAAGACGCAGCTGGAATTTATTCAGGCCGCCGTCGACGATCACGCAAAGCGATTGCGGCTGACGTTGCAGGACGGCAAGGAATGTCCTGTCTGCGGATCCATCAGTCATCCGTACAGCCAGCACGAGCCGGAACTGGAAGCAGTGGCGGTGAAGGCTGCAAAGAAATCCGTGAAGGATCTGGAGAAGAAACGCGACGAAGCCAGTGGCCGCGAGTCGCGTTTGCGTGGCTCCATGGAAACTCGAAATGTGCAGATCGATACGAAGACGCACGAACTGGCCGAGATGAAGGCGAAGGCGATCGACATCGTGGTCGAATCGCCCGATCATCCGGAAGTCATGGCCGTTCTGGCGATCGAAGAAGACGCTCGTCTGGCGGTGATGGAATCGCGACTGCTGGAAATCAATGGCAACCTGCAAACCATCGGAACAAAGGAAAAGAACGCTCGCAATGCTGCAAAGCTGACTTCGGATTGCCGTGATTCGCAGCAAAGCTGTGATGCTGCACTGAAGGAGCTGAATGATCGACTGAATGAGCTGTCGACTGCTCGTGGTATTCTGAATGAAACTCACAACGCCGCCGCAACATCGCTGCGCAAGGCCGAAGAGCACCGTCTTGAAGCGGACAACCGACTGAACGATCTGTGGTCCGGACTGCCTGCATCAAAACAGGAATTTGAAGCGAATCCGTCGGCCTTTCGCCTGGCTTTCGAACGGTCGGCGACCGAATGTGGGGACATTGGAAAGCAAATTACGGACGTCACCAGCCTGATTCAGCAGGCCGACGCTGCCATTCGTCCGCTGGAGCAATCCGTGGCGGATGCCCAGAAGTACTGCACCACGTGTCAGACCACATTCGACAATATTTCAAAGGACCGCGATGCGCGTCTGAAGGAACGCGAACAGCTGTTTGAAGGCCGCGCGGCGGATGTTGTGGAAGAGGAACTTAAACTTCGCCTGACGGCTGCGACAGAATCCCTGAATGAGGCTGCCACTAAAAAGGCGGAGGCCGATCGTCAGCAGGTTGCGGCGAATTCTGAGCTCTCAACCCGATCCCAGGCGGCTCAGGTCACGAGTGCGGAACAGGCCACTGCGGAGTTTGCCAGACAAATCTGGCTGAAAGCGTTTATTGCTCGCACGTCGAAACCGCTGACTCTGGAGGAACTGGACGCGATCCTGGCTCGTGATGATGCCTGGATCCAGGCGGAACACGTTGCTCTCAAGCAGCTTGATGACGCCGTGACTAATGCAGAGGGCGCGTGCGAAGTCTATGTGAAGCAGTTGCAGCAGCATGTGGAGACGCAGCCGACACAGGAGGAAGAACAGACGATCCTCACGGCACTGCAGGCGATCAACGAGGAGCTGACTCAGGCGAAAGGCGGTTTGAACGCAGCAAAGGCGGTCATCCTGAACGACGATACTCGCCGTGTACAAAACATGGATCTGATGGAACAGATCCGACTGCAGGATGCGAAAGCGGATCCGTGGAGAAAGCTGAACGAACTGATCGGTTCATCAGACGGAGCGAAATTCCGGATGATCGCACAGCGGAGGACGCTCGATTTGCTGCTCGGGTATGCCAATCATCAGTTGAATCAATTGGCGTCCCGGTATCGACTGGAACGAATTCCGGTTTCTCTGAACCTGATCGTGATCGACTGCGACATGGGCGAAGAAAAGCGATCGATTCATTCGCTGTCGGGCGGCGAGTCGTTTCTTGTTTCGCTGGCTCTGGCCCTCGGCCTTGCATCGTTGACATCCAATCGACTGCGGATTGAATCGTTGTTCATTGATGAAGGGTTTGGAAGTCTGGATCCGGAGACTCTGAACACTGCGATGAGTGCTCTGATGCATCTGGAAGCGCAGGGTCGCAAGGTGGGCGTGATTTCGCACGTAACAGAAATGACCGATGCGATTCCAGTGCAGATCAAGGTTGTCAAAGGCCGCGGCGGTGCGTCGAAAATCGTGGTTCCAGGAGCCGTTCAGGAAACGGTTCTGGATGTGCCTCTTGCCGACAATGCTGTCACCCCGGCTATTCCGGCGGTGAATGAATCCGTCACAGAAATTGCGAGCAAAATGCTGGCCATTCTGCAGCGGGAACTTGCTCAGGGCAAAGACAAAGTCTCCAGCAAATCTCTGCGTGACGAGCTCGGCTGCGACCAGAAGATTTTCAAGGCGGCGCAGGTCTTCCTAACCGATCAGGTGGTTGTGGATGGACGCAGCCTTCGCCTCGCAGGAGCCCCATAGTCGTCTTTCGCTCCGCGAAAGAAACGGATGCAGGAGTGCAGCCTCAATACGAAAAAGCAACCGCGCAAGCAAAGCAACCCTCTGAACCCGCCGCTGGTGAAGCTTGGCAAGGTGCGATCCACAACCCGTTTTGTTCGCAGAGCGAACAACGACTCTTCAATCGCCGAACATTTCCGCGAGATCCACGTCATCGTCCGACGCTCGCTTCTTCGGTTTCGGCGGAGCACTCTTCTTCGTGGCGGATTCCTGAGTGGGGCGACTCGGCTTCTCGATCGTCTTATCAGCAACCGGTGCGACAGCGGAGGCTGGCATGACGGCTTTGTCTTTGTTTTTTCCGGCTTCGGGCAGGGCCTTGGGTGGCACTCCGGACACTTTTGCTTTCGCAGCCGCGGCCTCGCGGGCCACTTTGACCATGCGAGCTTCGGCCTCACGAATCTCGGCCACCATATCTGACACGTTTTGCCATCGATCGTCCGGCGTGGCGGACAAGCCCTTCATAATGGCGGCAGCCACTTGCTTGTCGACGGTCGGCAAAATAGTCAACAAAGGAATAGGCGGCTTGTTGATGTGCTGAAGAACCGCATCAATGGTCAGAGCGGCGTCCCACGGAAATCGTTTCGTATACATTTCGTAGCAGGTGACGGAATACGAAAAAACATCCAGTCGCTGATCGGTGGTTTGACGCTTGATCAATTCGGGAGCCATATACATGGCTGTCCCCGTGCGATTACCCGGTTTTCGAAAGTTGGGCGTGTTGGGCACCACGAGTCCGAAGTCGATCATCTTGGCGCATTTGTCGTCGGAGATCATGACGTTGCGAGGACAGACATCTCGATGAATCCAGTTCTGCTGATGAAAGTAGTTGAGTGCCTCGCCGATCTGGATCATGTACCGCAGTCGGTACCGTTTCATTTCTTCGTTCTGCAGGTCGACCAGCAGCGCAAGTCCCGTGCCTTCGACGAATTCCATGACAAGGAACATTTCGTCTTCCAGCGTCCAGCCGAACTCATAGGTCTTCACAATGTTTGGATGAGTCAGAGACAAAGCCACTTCGCCTTCGGACGGCTTATGCAGTCCCTGAAAACGGGCTTCAAATTTCGTCGTCTTTTCTTTGTCCAGAACCTTCAACGCAACAGAGCGACCAGTTTGCAGATCGGTGGCCCTCCAGACTTTGGACATGCTTCCCTGACCAACTCGCCCGATCAGATTGAACCGCTTATTGATATCGGTCTTCTGATGCGAGTTTTTCTTGCCAAACAGCTTGTCAAACATGGGAGTGTCTCAGTGGAAGCCTGCCGAACGTTTCCGTCCGCTGTCTGGAGAAATGTCATCGATTCTGCGAAGAATAACTTTCGCGATCGTCAAAAGACAGAACGAATTGGCTGCAGCAATGCGAGGATGCCGGCCATAGCTAATTGGCTTCCAAAAACTGACCCGTCAGAACAGCATCGGACGCCTGATTGTTATTCGCCGATTGACTGTTATTCTCCTTGATCGATTCCCATCGATCCAACCCGGCATTCAGGAACTCCAGGAAGTCTTTCCCGCCGGATGAATCCACGCCACTGAAATACGACAGAACGGTTTTCCCGTCGGCAGAGACCACTGCGTAACTTGGCAACGCAACGTCGCCAGTCAACTCTGACTGCAGTTCCTGATTCAGCAGCAATAGCTTCTCACGAAACTCGGCATCGGTCACGCCAGGGACTTCATCAGTGTAAAGCTGCGCGCGCACCATTTTCTTCATGGCGTTGACGACGGTTTCCTGAGTCATCACCGTCCGTTCCATCTGCCGGCAGTTCACGCAGTTAACTCCGGTAAAATCGACGAACAACGGCTGGTGATCTTTTGAAGCCACCTGCACGGCTCGTTCAAACTCCAGCAGGAAGTCGAGATCATGATGGGCGATCACGTAGCCCAATTCTTCAGACTGACGAATCGGGGTTTCCTGGACGTTTGGCGGAGAAAATGCGGCGACGAGATTCCATACGGGGTCCGCTGGCAGTTGCATCCCAATCAGCCCGGCGATTAATCGTCCGCCGAAGGCCAGGAACAACATCGCAGAACCATACCGGACGAGAGAGAACTTCGGGCGGGGCTTCTTGAAGATGCCAAGCAGGTAGACTCCGGCAGCGACGGCCAGCAGGATCCACGTCCACAGAAAAATCTTGTAGGTGAGATAAACCGGCATGCGGGTAGCGGAGAAACCAATATCGGCCACGCTGAGAAACTTCACCACTGCGGCCAGTTCTACGATCCCAATCACAACTTTCACGTCATTCATCCAGCCACCGCTGCGAGGCAGCTTTTTCAACATGCTGGGAAACAGAGCCAGAATGAAAAATGGCGACGCAAACGCTGTTGAGAACCCGAGCATACCGATGACAGGCCACAGATAATCACCACGGGCCGCGACAACCAGCAGTGATCCGACAAACGCAAAGGTGCATGTGAACGAAACCAGCGTGAAAGTGATGGCCATGAAAACCACGCCGATCATGCCGCCGGCCGATTCTCTTTGCGACGAGTAGCTCAACACCCAATACGGGATCTGAATATCAACGACGCCCAGCAACATCACACCGAAGAATGTGAACAGAGCGGCGAAGCCCAGATTTAGCCAGCGATTGTTCGCCAACGTCTGCAGGCTGGCTTCGCCAAAGAAGGCGGCTGTAATCAATCCGAGAATCGTGAAGGCACCGATAATGCTCAAACAGTAAACGATGGCCAATTTTAAAGAACTGCCGGCTTTCTTTTCTTCCTGTTTCAGAAAGAACGCTACCGTCACCGGAATCATGGGGAATACGCAGGGGGTTAGCAACGCGATGAAACCTGATCCGATCGCCGTCAGAATAAAGGGCAGCAGGCCATCTTTTGCAAGTCCGTTGTTTTTGGGACTGGCGGCCGACGGCGTTTGTGCGGTCGTATCAGAACCGGCTCCAGCCGTTTCTAAAGATCTGTCTGCTCCCGCATTCAACGTCAAATCAAATGGTGCTTTGGTCGGAGGCAGGCATGTGCCGTTACTGCACAACTGAAAGCGAACAGATCCTTTCAGCGAAGTCGAAGGTGCCGCGACCAGATACTTGCGAGTCCATGTGATTTCGCCATGGTGAATTCGCTGAGTGAATTCGTCGATCGTATGAATTTCCGGTTCTGCAGACGGAGCGAAATCTTCGCCAATCGCTTCCAGACCGGTCACTTCCCCAATTTCAATCGTCGTTGGCAAACCGGCCATCTCCGGATCCTGATCCAGAGCAAACGTATGCCACGGTTCTTTCACTTTTGCTTTGATTGAAAGGGTGACTTCCTGACCGACGGCAGGCTTCGCTGGCGTCAGAGAGATCTCGAATTCCATGAGTCCGGACTTCGCCGATTTTCCATAACCGATCTTTGGCGATACGCTCACGGAATTCTTGTCGGCTTCGACACCAGGCGCAGCGTTGACTTCGGAGACTGCTGTGGCTGCAGCACTTGCGAGTGAGTCAGCAGCCAACTTGGCCGTGAACGATCGATTGTTGATGGGTCGGCATTCGCCGGGAACGCCGTTCTCTCCCGAACCGCAATACTGGCCCGACAGCTTGCCGGTCACGATAGTTTCCGCAGTAACGGTACCCTTGAGCGTCTTCGACCACGTGACCTTCTCTGAGAACTTTTCAACCGTCTGGCCGAGCAGTTCGTCCTGCACAACTTTCGGTTCGTGATCGGCCTTCCAGTCTTCGCCGCTGTCGATGAGTGAACCGAGATCGGACAGTTTGATTTTCGTGGCCGCGCCGAACGACTTGTCCATGGAATAGGTGTAGTAACCTGTGGGCAGAATCATCGTGACCTGCAACTCGGCGGTCTGATCGTCTACTTTGCGAAGGGCTGCGGTGAGTTCCACATCGACCTTATCGGCCGAGTTCGCATTGCCAAACGTGAGCGGGGCAAAATCCAGTGATCCCGATGTCCTGCTGGAGCTTTGTGCCGACAGCGGACTGTTGAGCCACGTGGATGCGACTAACGCAAGAGAAAACAAGGACGTCTGGAACGCGGACATGGGTCTGTTCCCGTGATGAAACGGCTCAAATCCTCGAGCCAATCGGTAACACTCAAATTACGTTGCCTGCCACGACCAAAAGCCGACAGCAGGCTGAAGCAACCCGGGAAAATACACTTTTTTGGCTCCCCATGGAAAGCCGCGATTCGAAACGGAGCCCCTAAACCCAATTTTTACTGCACGCATGAATACTCTTTGTCCGTTTCCGGTTGCCTCACGGTCTGTTGATTAAATGGGAATCGCGTCAGGGAATGCGTTTTGGTCGTCTTTCGCTCTGCGAAAGAAACGTAACGCCACTTTCGTGGATCAAAAAGCGACTATGGATAGATCCACAAGCTGGCCGATGACTCAGAGACGGCGTCCGCAAGAATTCGCCGAGTTACGGTGGACGGCCGAACGGAATGGAGTCACGCTATCGACGTATGAGCGACCACACATCGAACACGTTACGAATTCTTTCCGATATCGCCTGCACTCGTTGTGGTTGCGTATGTGACGACCTGACTCTGGAAGTTTCCGGGGACGGGATCCAGTCGTTTGCCCCCGACTGCGCGGTCGCTCGGCCGTGGTTTGAATCGTTGCGGGAACCATTGCCCGACACGCCGGCGGAAATTCATGGTAAGCCGGTCCAACTGGACGAGGCCATGGATTTTGCGGCCGCCCTCATCGGCAAGGCGCAGGCTCCTCTGTTCTTTGGCCTTTCCCGCAGCAGTACCGATGGACAGCGAGCTGTCTGTGCACTGGCCGATCATATCGGAGCGACGATTGATACGACGGCCTCGATCGGGCATGGTCCTTCCATCATGGCTTTTCAGAATTTTGGTGAGTCCACTTCCACGCTTGGTGAAGTGCGCCATCGGTCGGACCTGATTGTGTACTGGGCCAGTGATCCGCTGGTGACTCACCCGCGGCATATGGAACGCATCGTGAATGCCCGCGGCATCGGCGTGCCGGAAGGTCGTGCAGGTCGGCACGTCGTGGTGATTGACACTCATGAAACGGCCTCGTCCGCAACCGCCGATACGTTCCTCAGGATCGACAAGGGCGCCGACTTCGAGGTGCTCTGGGTGTTGCGAGCGCTGGTCAAGGGCGTGGACGTGAAAGTCACAGAAGTTGGTGGCATCACCGTTGATGCGCTTCGTCAGCTGGCCGATCGAATGAAGCGCAGTCACTACGGAGCCATCTTTTTCGGAGTCAGTCTGACAGAATCGGCGACAGGCCACGCCACTGTGGAAGCGTTACTGCGGCTGGTTACAGATCTTAATCTGTTTACCCGTTTCATTGCGCGACGTATGCGAGTTCCGGGCGACGTGACGGGCGCGGACAGCGTGCTGTGCTGGCAGACCGGTTATCCGTTCAGCGTGAGTCTCAGCCGTGGCTACCCGCGTTTCAACCCCGATGAATTCTCTGCGGGGCCGATGCTGGAACGGAACGAGGTCGACTGTGTGGTACTGGTCGGTGCGGAACGCGTGAATCGATTTTCGCAGCGGGCACAGGACAACCTCCGAAGTTTGCCCGTGATTGTGCTGGATCCTCCCAACGCCAACTGGGGCATTCGTGCGGACGTGCGTTTTCACACGGGCATCTATGGCATTCATCGTCGTGCCACGGCCTATCGCATGGATGAGATTCCGGTACCGCTGCGAAAAGTGATTGAATCTCCGCTGCCTTCGGATGATGAAGTACTGACGGGAATTCTGCAGCGCGTCCGTGGCTGAGCCATTTGTAAATCCGCGTATCGGGAAGAACGGCAAGGCAGGCATCGTTAAACGCCTGCGCTGTCTTCCGACAGTGACGCTTGTTTCCTGGCGGGCGGGGGTTAACATTCCAGACGTTCGAGCGGGAGAGAGCAACGTTCTAAGACCCTCTTGCTGCGGCGTTACGCCGTGGTTGATCATTCTTTCCAACTCGTCCCCAGAGTCGTTGCTCGTTTGGCCCGTCGCGGAGTGCAGTGCGACGACCAAAACAAGCCGAGGCTTTCGTCGCCCTGCACTCCGCGACGGGCCCTGGTGAACGCCTCTGGTCCGCAGATCGAAGTTAGACGTTGCCTCTCCTGCGTTTTTTATTCTTCCCGAAACCGTAACTATGCTGCTTCGACTGCTGCGGTTTTTATTTGGCATCTCTCCACCGACGGCACCACGCGATGTGCGATCTTCGCTGCAGCAGCGAGATCTCTCCGGGGCTCCTGGATCCACGAAATCGACTTCAGGATCTTCAGCAACATCTCTGACCACCGGGGCAGGGCGTTCTGCTCCTGCTGGATTGTCGGGACTGGACACCGATCGATTTCGTCCACAGCCGGGCACCGACCTGACGTCGCTCGGTCGCATGACGGACTGGCAATTCAGCGCTGCCGATACACGAAACCTAATCCCATCCGAAGAGTCGCCGCAAGTTCGGGCGATTGATCGAGCGATGGTGGGCATGGGACTGATCACAGAAACCGAGCTCGTCAGAATTCACGACATTGGCCGCCAGATGGCCCCACTTCTCAACGCGGCCAGCTTCATTCAGTCGGCCGGAGCGAGCGCCGTCAAAGAATCTCGCGAAGAACGGCAGCGGCGCAAAGCGGAAAAGAAAGAGACGGCGCGACTCAAACAGATCGCTCATCTTGAACAGGTGCAGCATCGAAAAGCCACGGACATTGTGTTTCTGGGGCGAGGTGTGTCCCGGGGTCTGGCCGATCGCCGAGCCAACATCGAAAAGCTGCAGGCCGCCGGCCTGCCGGTAATGTCCAGTCCGTCCGATGTTGCGAATGCCATGGGGCTGACGGTGTCGCGATTGCGGTGGCTGGCGTTCCACAGTGAAGCGCCGACGCGAGTGCATTATGTGTCGTTTGAGATTCCCAAAAAGAGCGGCGGCACGCGACGTTTGTCCGCTCCGCATCGGCAGCTGGCGGCGGCCCAGCACTGGATTTTGACTCGGGTCCTGAATCTTGTGCCTGTGCACGAGAACGCGCATGGCTTTATCACGCAGCGTTCGGTCGTCACGAACGCGGTTCCGCATGTGAATTCTGCGATCGTGATCAATGCCGACCTGAGGGATTTTTTCCCGTCGATCACATTGGCGCGAGTCGACGGTTTGTTTCGCAGTCTCGGCTACTCACCTGCCGTCGCCACGATTTTTGCATTGCTGTGCACAGAGTGTCCTCGACAAACCGTGCAGATGCATGGCACGACTTACTTTGCAGCAACCGGACCACGCGCCTTGCCGCAGGGAGCATGCACGAGTCCTGCGATTTCCAACAGGATCACTCATAAACTGGACCGTCGGATGTCGGCCATGGCAGCAAAACTGGGATATCGCTACACACGTTATGCAGACGATATTACCTGGTCAACATCTGATGAAAGTGCCGTTGCCGTCGGTTATGTACTCGCCAGAATTCGGCACATCGCTGAAGATGAAGGCTTTGAACTGAATCACGCCAAGACTCGCGTGCAACGACGCAGTCAGCAGCAGTCCGTCACGGGTGTGGTCGTCAATGATCAGCTCGGAGTGGCTCGCGAAACCGTGCGAACGATTCGTGCCATTCTGCACAATGCGGAACGCACGGGACTGGCCTCACAGAACCGAAACCAGCATCCTCAGTTTGAAAGCTGGCTGACTGGCATGATTGGCTGGATCTCGATGGTCAATCAGGAACAGGGACAAAAACTCCGGCAGCACTTCGACAAACTCAGGGGCTCCTGAGAGTGAACTGCTGAGCGTGCGAAAACGTCACACCACGTGAAAGACAGATCCATGCTTGCTCAAACCAGCGCCTTTCTGACTCGCAGCATTCGACAGGAATCACGACTTCTGTCGCACCACATGATTCGCAGCGGCATGGTCCTGATGATGCTGTATCTGCTGGGACTGCAGTTGCTCAATTCACCCCGCATGGGCGCGTCGGGACTGGACCTCATTCGCAATGTCATGAACTGCTGCTACTGGTGCCTGACTCTGTTGGGAGTCACCTATTTTTCGGTGGCGATCACCGAAGAGAAAGAAGAAGAGACGCTGCCGCTGCTGCGAATGACGGGCATCCGTAACATCACGTTGCTGATTGGAAAATCAGTGCCGCGGCTTGCGGTTGTCCTGTTGTTGATTCTGATCGCGGCCCCGTTCCTGATGCTGGCCGTTACGCTGGGCGGAGTTGTTCCGGAACAGATCATGGCCAGCCTGATGGGGTTGTTCTGTTACGCTTTTTGTCTCAGTCAGCTGGGACTTTTCGCCAGCACCACGGCTCGCACCAGTTCCAAGGCCGTTTCCACCACAGTCCTGCTCTGGATGGTTCTGGAGTTTGGCAGCTGGCTCCCCACGCTGGCCGCGATGGCGTTTGACGAATGGGGGTATGGAGGACTTGAGGAATTGTTCGTCTGGGTTGCCGACTCCCTCTGGGAACGTACGATGTGGCACGCCTCCGCGAGCTACCTTATGTTTGATCGGGGCGAAATCCTGTGGCATCCTCAAATGACGTTTCAACTGTTGGTCGGATTCGGATTCTTTGCATTGAGCCTTTTGTGTTTTGAGCGATTCAATGAGCGGGCGATTGCACAGGGGGCGGCGTCCGTTGTGAATCCGAAGAGTCCGCTGGCTGAGCTGCGGCGAAACATGTTAAGCCCGGTGCGATCCTGGGATGCCGCGATCACATGGAAGTCCTGGCAGTTTGTAGCCGGCGGTTGGTTCTGGTTTTGGATGTGGATGATTGGTCTTCCCGTTGGCTCAATTTCGATTATTCTGGTGATCTCGGTGCTTATAGGCGAGTTTGCTCCGTACGATGCCTTTGGAGTCACGCTGATGATGGCGGGAACGGGCGGCCTGATTGTGTTGCTGGCACGTCTGTTGGGAAGCCTGTTCAATCGCGAAATTTATGAACAGACCATGGTGTCGCTGCTGATGCTGCCGCAGAAGTCGAGTGTCCTTCTGCGGCAGATGGCGACTGGTCTGCTGCCTTTTGTGCTGCCACCAATTTTCTGCTTTGGTCTTGGCTATCTGTGGATGCTGATGTTTGAGCCCCGCTTTTTTGAAGACACCATTGAACTTTTACAGGAACCATGGTTCTGGGCGACACTGAGCTGGGCCTTGGTCACAATTTTCCTCGGCACGCTGCTGTCGGTCTATCTTCGGCACGGTGGGATGATGGTCGGAATGGCGTTGTGCGTGTTCATCCTTCCGTTTATGGGCGGCATGTTAATCGCCGCATTCGGAGGAGTAGTGTTCGGAGGTATCGGAGCTGCGGACGACTTCTTTCAATACGTCGTCCCGGTCTTTCTGATGATGCTTCATCTTGCCATGTGTCTCGTTATCTCCAGGTCCATACTCAGGCGTGTGGAGGAGCTCGGGGCGAAATAATGGCCGACCGCAAATCGTACTTTGAACCGCTAACAAAACCGTAGCTGGACTCGTGAGAGTTCAGAAACGCTCGAATTCCCACGAATCCGACTACGTGCGAAAGCTGTTCTGAATCCGGCTACGCGACAGCTTTGTCAGGCATTCTTAGAGACAAAATCAGAAACGCGGGCGGTCCCGTTCTGAAGCTGAGTTCGCAATTCTTCGGCATCCAGTGCCGTCAACGGACTGATTTCCAATGGCCGATCGTCGGACACGACATGGCCCGCAGCGGTGAGCCATTCTCGGGCGATTCGATTCAACGCAGCTCGTGAAGTGTCGGCCGAATCGGCGCCCGACTTATTCTTCACCGGGTTGAACTCCCGCTCGCGATTGCCTTCCACAATCAATGTGCGTTCGGCCAATGGCAGGGCATCAAAAATGAATCGCTCAAGCTTGATCGCATTCGGATTGGCAGCATCCGATGGCTGAACCAGCTGACCACTGGAATCAAGGAAAGCCACATTCTTGCGAGCCACATGCAGCGGCAGGCGACATCCTTCTTCTGCGAGCTGTTGCAGAAACGCCCGTTCGAACACATGGATCGCCGTGTTGCCGGCCCAGAAAATCCACTGGCCGCTGGCATCGCACGACGCGGCCTGTTCGGGAGTCAGCTCACTGTACTCAATAATTTCCGTATGCCCATTCACGTCCACGAGAGCGCCCATGCGTTCTGTCGGGCTGGACTTACAAACCACGTTGGTTGTCAGCATCGACTTCTGCTGGGCATGAAAACCGATTAGCGC
The DNA here is from genome assembly GCA_947085455.1 of uncultured Planctomycetota bacterium. Lineage (GTDB taxonomy): Bacteria > Planctomycetota > Planctomycetia > Planctomycetales > Planctomycetaceae > SXXK01. The sequence continues at coordinate 58,504 of CAMTWR010000021.1, forward strand.
AGGATCGGCAATAATCACAGTCGGGTTGTCGACCTGATGATAAAAGACATGTTCAACGCCGTCCCGCTGCATCCGATCCAGCAGCCCGGAATTCTTCAGAGCCATGATCAGTCCGCCGTGACCATCCGGCGACAACGACAGACTGGCAGGACTGCTCAGCAGAATATTGCCCGTTGCCGCGTCGAGCGCGGGCAGGCTTCCCTGCATGAAGAAGGCAATGGAGTCTTCGGGCATGTTGAAGAATTTGTTGGCTTTGAAGAACTCGACGGTCTCATCATGAGTCGCATCGCTGGTCATGATGAACCACGGAATGCTGGCTTGATGACGTTTGCGTCGGGCCAAAATCTGTTCAGCAAAAATCTGGAACAGCGTACGATCGGAAACAGGCCCGATGGGGAACATGCCCTTGGGATGATCGAAGCCCAGTCGAGTTCCCTGTCCGCCAGCGACAGTGACGACTGCCACTTTTCCAGCCTGCAGACGAACTTCTCCGGCAGCAGCCGCGGCTGTCCACGCAGCTCGATCCTCCGGGGAGACCGGCTGACGAATGACCATCCCGGGGGCTTTGGCGCTGCTAATTCGCTCCGCACCGTTGTCGGTCGATGCATCCGGGTTCTTGCTGCTTCGCCAGATCTCCTGCAGCTGCTTCAGATCAGCGTTTGCGAGCTGTTCGAGAAGCTGGTGCTGTTCGGCGGAATCCAGCTGGTTCCAGAACTGCAGGGTGTGCAGCTGAGTGAATTCTGCGAGACGCTGCTGAATTTCCGAGGAGACCGTGTTCATATTTCTGCGCCAACCAGGATCCGAATAGGCCTGAAAATCTGTGAGATGAGCAAAAATGTCGAGTTTAGCGACAGAATCAATGTTCCGTCGCATGCACCAGCCGAATGGGAAGGGGCATTGCCGCAGCATCATCGTCAAATTCGCCCAATCATCACCAGTTGAACGTCCGGAAAAAGGCCGATCCCGTCGACTGTGCGGGAAAGTCAGAGGAGATGTCGTTTTCGCTTGCCTGTCTGCCTTTGGGGGCTGTAAGTTTGGCCAACGAATTCTTCTGCAATTGCGTACATTTCCCATCAGGACGCGTTGCGCGCCTGCTTTGCTGGCTTCCCTCCCGTTGACCTGAGAGATTTTTCGCGTGACCGGCGACGAAAAGAATAACGACGAACTGAACAAGTTTGAGCAGCCTTCTCCCACGGAAACAGCGGTTCCGAAAGCCGTTTTTTCGGACGATTTTGATGATCCGGACAAGAAGGAGCTCGACGATGAGCTTCCGGAAGATGAGCCGCTGACGCCCGAGCTGGTGGAAGAAGAGGCCATTCGTGGCGACTTCATGCTCCGCTGGGCCGCGATTTTCCTGGCCATTCTGATGGCGTTCGGTCAAATCAGCGACACACGGCCATTGGTTCTGATTCGCTCGGGCGATCAGATGCGTTCGAACGGATTTCTGCCAACGCGAGTCGATCAGTTCTCACTGACGATGGACGGCAAGCCTGTCACGAACGTGAGCTGGCTGTTTGACCATCTCGTGAGTCTTTCATGGATGCTGGGTGGAGAAGCGGGGCTGACGATCCTGAAGGTGCTTATCGCCGGCGTGTCAGCATTCTTCCTGGTGCGTATTTCCATCCCCGGCATTTCGAGCTGGTGGAGTTCCATCTGTGCAGTGTTTGCGATCGTCGCATGTTCTTCGGACTTCATGCCAACACCTGAACTCATCACGGTGCTGGGCATCACGATCACCATGCGTTTGCTGGCTCAGCATCGTCTGGGACTGGCGCAGGGACTGATCTGGAAGTTGCCTGTCCTGATTGCGCTGTGGTGTAACTTTGATTCACGTGCATGGGTCGGCGTCGGTGTGATTGCATCTTACGCGATCGGTTCGGCCATTTCCGGAAAGCTGGCGGCACGAAAACAATCACTGGCCGCAGCGGCCGAACATCGCACATTGCTGGTCCCCGCGATCCTGTGTGTGTTCGCATTGCTGGCCAATCCGTTTCACATCAATTCATTGCTGTCTCCTCTGACAACGTATTCGACCGAGTACCCGGCCCTGCGCGCACAACGACACCTCGATACGGAAGCCGCGAAAGTTCGCTTCGATGGTCGAGTGGATTACTATTCGGTCTTGAATCCGGACGCCATTACTCTGTTTGATCACTCCCAGATTGCCGGACTGGCATTGTTGCTGATGGCGACAGTCGTGCTGCTGATGTCTCGCAGCGCGCGTGATCTTGGTTTCCTTTTTGCACTGCTGTTTGTGACTGGCCTTTCTGTGCTGGCTGCACACGAACTTTCCGCAGGTGCTGTGGTCGCAGCCGTCATCGCCAGCATCTCGGCTCAGGACTGGTACCGACGTTCATTCAATACGAAATACACCGTCGACAATAAAGAACTGTTGTTTTCTCGCGGCGGTCGAGCTGCCACAGTGCTGGCTCTGGCACTGGTGGGATTCTGCGTGGTGGCTTCACGGCTTCCAGGAACGCTGCCACTTGGCCTTGGTTTTGACAAAGAGACAAAGATCACGATTGATACATTCTCGCAGCAGCTGAAAGACCTTGATCCGCAGGCGCATGTTCTTCATACGCTGATCGAACAGGGTGATATGCTGATCTGGAATGGTCGCAAGAGCTTCGTGGACAGTCGCATAATTCCGTTTGGTCGCCGCGGCGAAAAGACGTCAGTCTTCGGGAAGCATGGAAACTTCCTCGACACAATGCTGCTCCAGCGTCCCGGCGAAGAGCCTCAGGTGACTTCATCGGACCCTAAAGAGAAAGAACGAATCCTGGCCGAGCGAGCTGCCAATCTTGCCGCGGCCAGAGAGACCGTTCAGGAGTTTGGTGTCACGCATGTCATGAGCCGACTTGCTCCTCCTGGCAAAGCCGACTTCACGTCCGTGCGAAATTTGTCAGCAACCGGCGAGTGGATTCCGGTCAGCATTGGTCCTTCGGCTGCGATTCTTGAGCGAGTCGCTCCGACGATCTCGCAGGCTGAATTCAACAAGAAGATGATCAACCTGCCGAAGCTGGCTTTTCAAAACACGGATGTTCCTCCCACGACTCTGCGTCAGTTTGCGACAGCTCCGGGATTCTACGAAAAGTACGTTTATCGTAAGCGTCGCGTGACCACGGCCAACAAACGTCAGGGTTCGCATTATCTGGAGTTATCCGTAAAGGAGCCACAGTCAATTGCACAGGCGCAGGCCGCACTGGCTTCGCTGACACTTTCCATTCGTCACTTTAATCAATCACTGGCAGAGATGCCTGACGATGCAGAAGCGTTTCAGCTGCTGGCTCAATCGTACTCACTGCTGGGTGTGATGGAGCAGATGCTTTCGCAGTCGGGAGCATCGGAACGATTAAGCCAGCAACGTTATCTTCAAGCCGTCACGGCGTATCGTCAGGCACTGATCCTGGACCCGTCGTCCCGAGCTGCGTGGATGGGTCTGCTGCAGGCTTATCAGCAGCGGAATCGCATTGACCTGGCCAGCGAAGTGCTGGGCAAGTGGCTGGAGCTTGAAGACCAGTCACCTCAGAGCAGCGGCGATGAATACGAAGAATTCATCACGCAGATGTATATGCAGAAGCGTGACTATGATGATCAGATCACACAGTCAGACGAACGCATTGCAGAAGTCGCGACGAAGCAGAATGAAGCCATTCAAAAACAGGCCGATGCGGCCAGAGCTGCGAAGGGTGAAGCGGCAACAGAAGCGCTAAAACCTGAAGAAGCGGCCGATGCCGAAGTCACGAAAGTCATAGTCGCGGCAATGACAGCCAACTCGGCCGGTCGCCCACGCAAGGCACTGCAGACAATGCAGGAAAACAGTGATCTGGTACGTGCCAATCCTCTGGGTAGTGTGCTTATGGGACAGATACTGCTGGAGACGGGCGACCTTGAGGAAGCTCATCGCATGCTGGCGATTGTCAGTCAGGCAGCTTTGAAGCAGCCTGAGATGATGTCCGGAGTCGACTGGCAGCTCTTCACGGCCGTCAGTCAACTTGGAATCGGCGACTATGCTTCCGCGGGCGACACATGGTCTTCGCAGCTGGCATTCATGAACAAGCAGGCGGTTTCCCCGACGTTGTATTCGGGAGCACTGTATTCATTGCCGATGGTCGCGGACGTCAACATGGCCATCAACGAAGCTCTGCCTGTCTGGCCGGTTCGCAACAGCATGCTGACGTCGGAAACGATCCAGAATGTCAATGAAGGTCGAGCCGAAGCGGCGCTGTTGCTGGCCATGACCAAACTCGAAGAAGGTGATCTGGCGGAAGGCAAAAAGATACTGACCCGCATAATTTCGGAATACGGTGAGACGCGGGCTCGAGGTCTGGCGACATTTTATTTCGTGATGATAGACGAGAATGCTTCGGTAATGCTGAGCGAAAACCGCACGACGACGTGGGAGGAATTTGAATATCCCGGAGAGAAGCAGCCTGTGCCAGCCGGAAAGGCGAACGAATCTTCGACGAAGCCTCCGCTTGGTCTTTCGCCTCCGGGAACTCCAGCTCAGCCCAACGACGGCTCGCCTGGGGCACCACCGCAACAATGATGTCCGGTCTTCCGACAGCTGTTCTGCATGTCCTGAATATTGGCTTCTTTGTGGTCCATTCGGGACTGATTGCATTCAATCTGACGGGGTGGATTTTTCCCCGCACCCGCAAACTGCATTTGATTTGCGTCGGTGCAACATTGTTCTCGTGGTTTGCGATGGGGGCTTACCGAGGGTTCGGATATTGTCTTTGCACAGACTGGCACTTTCAGATCCGCCGAGAGCTGGACTTGCCGGTCAACTCGCAGACCTATCTTCAATTGATGAGCCAGGTATTTTTCGGGATCTCGATGAACCGTTTCACTTCCGATGTGCTGGCAGGTGGCGGTCTGTTGCTGATCGTGATTGTGACGCTGTTCGTCTGGCTTCGCAGCCCCGCTCCGGATCGTCTTCCTCAGAAACCATGATCGACTTCGTATGAACAGCGCGGCCACTTCCGACATGAAATCGAACGTAACGAAGAACAAGTTCAGTCTGCTGACCTGGCTGCAGCTGATGAGACTGCCAACGGTCTTTACCGCGCTGTCAAATATTCTGTGCGGATTTCTGCTCACTCATTTGCAGCCGCGACTGAAGGTGGCCGATCTTACGGGCCATAGCGATCTCTGGCTTCTGCTGGCTTCCACGATCGGCCTGTATCTCGGCGGGATGGTTTTGAACGACGTGTTCGATGCGAAACTGGATGCGATCGAACGTCCTGAAAGACCCATTCCTTCCGGCCAGATTTCGCGGCGGGCGGCTGCGATCTTTGGGGCCCTGCTGATGCTGGGCGGCGTGGTGGCCGCGGCCGTCGTGGGCACACCCAGTCTTCTGGTCGCCACACTCATTGTGCCGTGCGTGCTGGCATACAACGGTGTTCTGAAGACAACTATTGCCGCACCGCTCGGAATGGCTGCCTGCCGATTTTTGAATTTGATGCTGGGAGCCAGCGCTGTTCCCGATCTGCCTTCACTGCTGCAGTCCACGCCTCTGACTGTTGCTGCTGGCCTTGCGATTTACATCGTCGGTGTCACCGTTTTCGCTCGGAACGAAGCCGGCAAAAGCAACATGGGGCTGTTGATTCTGGGGATCGTGCTTGTCCTCAGCGGGATTGGACTCGATGCATGGCTCATTGGAAATGCGGGGGCCACCCTGGGTTCAATCAACGGAAGCCGAATGGCTCTGCTGATCCTGTCTTTGAATCTGCTCATGCGAGCAGCAGCCGTGGTGCCGTCACCGCAGCCGCGTCGCATTCAACAGACCGTGGGCCTGATGCTGCTAAGCATCATCTTCCTGGATGCGATTATGGTTTTCGCCATAACATCCGATGCAAAGCTGGCAGCATTAGTCATCATGCTGGTCGCACCGGCGTCCCTGCTGCGACGTGTGATTCCCATGAGCTGAGTGTGGCAGTCGTCAACCCGTCACGCCGCGGATAACTTCGCCATGCACATCGGTCAGGCGATAGTGGCGGCCCTGGAATTTGAATGTCAGTTTCGTGTGATCGATGCCCAGCAGGTGCATCAGTGTTGCATTCAGATCGTGAACGTGGACTGGATCGCGAGTGATGTTGTAACTGAAGTCGTCGGTTTCGCCGATCGTGGTTCCCGCCTGAATCCCGGCCCCGGCCAGCCAGACGGTGAAACACCGCGGATGATGATCTCGACCGTAGTCATTGGGAGTCATTTTTCCCTGGCAATAAACCGTCCGACCAAACTCACCGCCCCAGACAACGAGCGTATCTTCCAGAAGCCCGCGTTGTTTCAAATCCTGCACCAGAGCGGCCGTTGGCTGATCTGTGGTTTTGCATTGCAGCGCGATATTCTTCGGCAGCTCCAGATGCTGGTCCCAGCCTCGATGAAACAGCTGCACAAAGCGAACTCCGCGTTCACACAATCGTCTGGCCAGCAGACAGTTCCACGCGAATGTCCCGGGCTTGCGAGCCTCTTCGCCGTAAAGATCAAAGGTGCTGGCCGGCTCACCGGAGAGATCCGTCAGTTCAGGCACCGACGCCTGCATCCGATAGGCCATTTCATACTGGGAAATGCGAGTCGAAATTTCTGGGTCGCCCGATTTCTGCAGATGCAGCTCATTCATCGCGGCCAGATCATCCAGCAGGCCACGCCGCAAATCACGCGAGATGCCCGGCGGGTCCGACAGAAACAGCACTGGGTCCCCCTGCGATCGAAACTTGACTCCCGCATACTTCGTCGGCAAAAAACCGCTGCCCCATAAGCGATCGTACAACGGCTGATCGCCTGTTCCGGAAATCATGGCCACGAAGGCGGGAAGGTCACTGTTCTCACTGCCCAGACCATACGACAGCCACGCTCCGAGACTCGGACGACCGGCCAGCTGAGCGCCTGTCTGCATGAAGGTGATCGCCGGATCGTGATTGATGGCTTCCGTGTGCATCGACTTAATAAAGCACAGGTCGTCAGCGATCTTTGAAGTGTACGGCAGCAGTTCACTGACCCACGCCCCGCTGGCTCCCTGCTGAGCAAACCTGAACTTTGTCGGCGCGAGCGGAAAACTGGACTGGGTGCTGGTCATGCCCGTCAGTCGTTGTCCCTGGCGAATGGAATCCGGCAGTTCCGAACCACGCAGATCGGCCAGCCCGGGCTTATAGTCGAACAGATCCAGCTGCGAAGGCGCTCCCGACTGAAACAGCGAAATCATCCGCTTCGCCTTCACAGGCAGATTCGGAAATCCAGCCGGCCCAGGGTTGGCCGCTGCATTCTCAGCGATCGCATCCTGAGACAGCAACGTGGAAAGCGCCGCCAGCCCGGCCGCATGCACGCCACGTGAAAAGAACTGGCGACGTGTTTGTGCCAGCAGTTGTTCGTTGATCGTCATCGCTCTTCCCAACAGAGTTACCAAAGTCCCTTCTCCCCCGCGGGGGAGAAGGTGGCCGCTAGGCCGGATGAGGGGGCTTTCGTTAATGCCGCGTGCGCTCAAGCCCCCTCACCCCAGCCCTCTCCCCCAATTTGTTTGCGTCCACGCTGTCATCCTGTACGACGCTGGATATGCAAACAAATCGAGGGAGAGGGGGCAGCAAGGCGCTGTCGAGCGAATCAACCTTACGTCATTCCTTCGTCACCACTTCATCCAGATTCAACATCAGACTCACCACAGTCGTCATCGCCGCCAGTTCACACGGATCCAGTTGGTAGTCCACCGGAAATTCACCAACGTGAATCAGTTGCTGAGCGGACTCAGGCTTGTTTTGAAACGTCTGCCGATTTGCTTCGAATCGTCGCTGCAGAATGGTGAGTTCCGCGGGTTCGGGATTTCTGGCTGTAATCACGTGGAAGGCGTGAGTGATCCGATCGTCCATTGATAGGTCGGGTTTAGACAACAATCGTTGAGCGATCACGCGGGCGGCTTCGACGAACGTTACATCATTCATTAAAGCCAGTGCCTGCAGCGGCGTGTTCGTGCGAGATCGCTGCACCGTACATGCTTCACGGCTGGTGGCGTCGAAGGTGACCATAGTCGGCGGTGCAACAGTGCGTTTCAGGTAGGTGTAAAGGCTGCGCCGATAAAGGTCGTCTCCGTGGGATTGGATGTAATCGGTATCGGTCGCGATCTCCTTCCACAAACCTTCCGGCTGATAAGGCTTTACCGAGGGGCCACCCATCTTTTCTGTCAGCAGGCCGCTCACGAATAAGGCCTGATCGCGAACGGCTTCCGCCGAAAGTCGACGACGTGGGCCACGTGCCAGCAGCCGGTTTTCCGGATCCGCTCGCAGCAGTTCTGGTGAGACTTCCGAACCTTGGCGGTACGTGGCACTGGTCACAATCAGCTTGTGAAGCTTTTTGACATCCCAGCCGGACTGCACAAACTCGGTGGCGAGCCAGTCGAGCAGTTCCGGATGGCTGGGCAGATCGCCCTGAGCTCCAAAGTCTTCCGACGTGCGAACCAGGCCCTGACCAAAATGCATCTGCCAGATCCGGTTGACGGCCACTCGAGCTGTCAGTGGATGTTCAGGGCTGATCAGCCACTGCGCAAAGCCCAGGCGATTTTGCGGAGCATTCGCTGGCAGAGGCGGAAACGCAGCCGGAACATCCGCTTCCACTTGTTCGCCCGGCTGATCGTACTGGCCTCGAATCAGCACATGCGTCGCTCGCGGCTGATCCATTTCCTGCATCACCATCACCGTCGGCAAAGATTCCTCAAACGATCGGCGATCGCGCTGAAGTTGTACCAGATTCCGATAGGTATCCCGAATTTCCGCGGGAGCCTCGGTCTCCAGAAAATACTGCGTCAGTTTGTCCCGCTGTGCCTCAGTGCGAGCGTTTTCAGCAATCGCCAGGATCTCTGAAACTGATTGGGAAACCGACAGCAGCCCAACCTCGGTTGCTGAAAGGTCGCGATCATAGATTCGCACATCGTCAATGGACCCTGAGAATGAACTGTGTCCGTTGCCGATTCGCAGAGGTTCTGTCTTTGCGGCAAATGTCTGATTGAGGCGATCCAGCTTCACGTCCATCTGCATCGGTCGGCCATTCACATAGACCCTGATCCCTGCGGCCACTCGAGTGCCATCGTATACGATCACGATGTGGGACCATTGATTCAGCGGAAGCACTTCAGGACTTTCGACTCGGATGGAATCATCCAGCCAGCGTTTCACAAGGTTGACCTGCAATCGCCCATCCTGCAGATGCACGCAATAGCCGGCCCCTTCTTCAACGGGTGTCATGCGTGAGACGACGGTGCCGCTGGGCTCAGTCGGTTGAATCCATGCGGCGATGGAAAATCTGTCAAAGTAACCAAATTCTGCGGTGTCTCCAGCGTTGATGAAGGAGCCGTTTGTCAGGTGGACGGCCTGCCCCGTCGAACTCCTGATGTATTCGCCAGCAGAATTTTCAAACACTGCGGCTGCGTTACGGGGATGGTCTGTCAGGGTGCCGTCGAAGTTCAGTTGGCTGATCAGTCCGTCGGTAATGGACCAGTCAGCTGCCGGTACGCCGGTTGGGTTCGCTTCCCATGTCCTTTGAGCAGCTGCGAGGTCATCCTGAATTTCCGCTATCTTTGTCTCTGCCGTCTGAATCTGGTCATCCAGCTGAGTCAGATGGGCCTGCTGATCGGGAAGCGGTGCCTTGATCAGCGGCGGTGAGTTGCCTTCTTTGATCGCTCGCCCGCTTTCTGGGATCGTGTTGAAGAATGCGAAGACCTGATAAAAATCCTTCTGGCGAATCGGATCATACTTGTGATCGTGACAGCGAGCACATCCCATGGTCAGACCCAGCCAGACCGTGGAAGTCGTGTCGACTCGATCGACGACATACTCCACCTGATATTCTTCCGGGATAATTCCGCCTTCCGCGTTGCCTCGATGATTACGATTAAAACCCGTCGCGATGCGCTGATCGAGCGTTGGGTGATCCAGCAGATCGCCGGCCAGTTGTTCAATCGTAAACTGATCAAACGGCATGTTGCTGTTGAAAGCGTCGATCACCCAGTCACGCCAGCGCCACATATTGCGTGGCCCATCGTTCTGATAGCCGCTGGTGTCCGCGTATCGAGCGGCATCCAGCCACGCGACGGCCATGTGTTCGCCGTATCGCGGTGACGCAAGCAGTCGATCCACCAGCGATTCGTATGCGGCAGGCGATGAGTCTGTGAGGAAGCTTTCGACTTCCGCGAGCGTCGGCGGCAACCCAGTGAGATCCAGACTCAGACGGCGAATCAGAGTCCTGCGGCTTGCTTCATTCGAAGGATTCAGATTTTCCTGATGCAGCCGAGCCACAACAAAATGATCAATGGCATTCTTGCTCCAGGAATCGTCAGGGGACGCTGGAACTGCAGGTCGCTCGGGCTTCAGAAAGGCCCAATGTTCGGTCCACTTTGCTCCCTGTTGAATCCAGGCAGACAGCAATTTAATCTGCTCAGCGGACAGATCGTGGCCGGAGGCCGGAGGCGGCATCTTCGTTTCGGGATCGGACGAAGTGATCCGCTGATGGAGCAGGCTGCCAGCAGGATCTCCGGGCACGATAGCCCCGTGCCCGTCACGAATTCCGAACGCGCTGTCTTTGACATCCAGCCGCAGTTCACTGACCCGTTTGTTTTCGTCCGGACCATGACACGTGAAGCATTTGTCGGAAAGGATTGGGCGGATGTCACGACTGAAGTCGATCTTGCGCAACGGATCCTGAGCCTCTGCCAACACCGCAAGCCTTGCAGTGACGAGCACCCACAGCAGGCGATGACCCCAGCCAGATTTCATGGGCATGTTTCCTTCGTGGTCTACAGAACTTTCAGCAGCTTCAGGAACTCACGGCAAAACGCCGGGTGAGCGGGCCAGGCTGGCGAGGTTACCAGATTTCCATCCACATGCGCCCCGTCGATGGCAATCGATGCAAACGTTCCGCCAGCCAGAGTAATCTCCGGGCCGCAGGCGGGATAGGCGGTACACGATCGGCCTTTGACAATTCCGGCCGCGGTCAGAATCTGGATGCCGTGACAAATGGCGGCGATCGGTTTCTTTGCCGCATCAAACGCGCGAACAATTTCCAGCACGCGTGGATTCAGTCGCAGGTATTCGGGAGCTCGCCCACCGGGAATCAGCAGGCCATCATACTTTGCCGGGTCGACGTTCGCGAAGTCGGCATTCAGAGTAAAATTATGTCCCGGTTTTTCGCTGTAGGTCTGATCGCCTTCAAAGTCATGAATGGCAGTGCGAATTTTGTCGCCCGCTTTCTTGTCGGGACAGACGGCATCGACTTCGACGCCGACCGTCAACAGCGTCTGAAACGGAACCATGATTTCGTAGTCTTCCACGAAATCACCGGCGAGAAGTAGGACGCGTGTCATGAAGCTTTGCCTTCTGGAATTTGATCGAAGATAAATCGTTTAACGGTAAGCCGCAGGCGCCCGCGTTTCTCATTTCAGTACGACAGTCGCCTGCGGCTTGCCGTTTAACGAAACGAACGAGGAACATGCAAAAATCCTACGCAATAATCTCCTGAATCACATGCCCGCCCACGTCAGTCAGGCGGAATCGCCGGCCGTTGTACTTGTACGTCAGCTTCTCATGATCCATCCCCAGCAGATGCAGAATTGTCGCATGCAGGTCATTGATATGAACGCGGTTCTCAACGGATTTGTAACCGATGTCATCCGAGCTGCCGTAGCTGACTCCGCCTTTGACGCCGCCGCCTGCCAGCCACGCACACAGATGATGCGGGTTATGGTCGCGGCCCGGTTTGCCACCCGTCTGAGCAATCGGCAGGCGTCCAAATTCGCCACACCAAACCACGAGCGTATCATTCAGCAGTCCGCTGGCCGCCATGTCACTGAGCAATCCGGCAACCGGTTTGTCAGTTTCTCCGGCGAACTGACGATGGTTGCCTTCGATGTCGGTGTGACCGTCCCAGGATCGCTGATTTTCCATCCCGCCTGAATAGATCTGCACGAAGCGAACGCCGCGTTCGACCAGTCGTCGGGCGGTCAGACACTGGCGAGCAAAATGGTCGCATTGCTCATCGCCGATCCCGTACAGATCCTGAATATGTTTTGGTTCACCGGCCAGATCCAGAGCTTCCGGAGCGGACGACTGCATGCGATACGCCAGTTCGAAGCTTTCGATTCGGGCCGCCAGTTCTGAATCTGCCGCATGCTGTTGCTGGTGCAGTCCATTCAACTGCTTGAGCAGATCCAGTTCATTTCGCTGAGCAGACTCGGTGAGCGACGCTGGTCGGACGAGATTATCAATCGGCTCGCCCTGAGGCCGCAGGTACGTTCCCTGGTAAACACCCGGGAGATAACCGGCACTCCAGTTGGCCGCATTCCCTTTCGGCAGGCCTCGGCCTTTGGGATCGCTCATCACCACAAAACCAGGCAGGTTGGCGCTTTCGCTGCCCAGACCGTACGTTACCCATGAGCCAACACACGGAAAGCCCATGCGAGCAAACCCGGTGTTCATGGCAAACAGCGCAGGCGAGTGATTGTTGGATTCCGTGTACCCGGACTGAATCACAGCCATGCGATCAACATGTTCACCGAGGTGCGGAAAGATCTCCGGCACCATTTTGCCGCATTCGCCCCGAGGAGTGAATTTGAACGGCGACTGCATGAGGTTGCCGACCGCATTTTTGAAGAAGCCGGTCGTATCTTTAAACTCCGGATCGAACTCGCGAATAGACTTACCGTCCCACTTTGTCAGTTCCGGCCGATAGTTCCAGGTATCCACGGCGCTTGGACCACCGTTGATAAAGATCCAGATGACTCGCTTGGCCTTCGATTCAAAATGCCCAGGCTGCGGAGCGAGCGGGTTCAGCGAACGATTGCCCAGACTGTCGTCTGCAAAGCTCGTTTCAAGCAGGCCTTCGTCTTTCAGCAGCCCAGCAAGGCCCAGCATCCCAAAACCACAACCGGTCTGCTGCAGAACTCGGCGACGTGACAGAAAATGTGCGTTCATACAAAGCTCTCTGATTGGGTGAGCAGATCTCGCCGCTGTGCGTCTCGCCTATGATTCAATGCCACGCAAATTCTACATGGCGTCGTCGCGGAAGGCACGCAATGCCACGAAAAACAAGCTCCACCGTGAACACAGCCCCCTTGTTTGCGGAGCAAAAGTCGTTGTTCGCTCTGCGAACAAAACGGGTCGTAGCCTGCAGCTTCCATTTCATCGCCCCGGAAGCGGCTGAGCGAACACATTCCCAAAAAACGTGCAGGCACATTGTGGTTGCCAATTTCAATCCGTCGCGTTTGCGGAGCTAAAGTCGTGGTTGGCGCCGCGACCAAAAACGGTGGGAGGCTGGGTTTACTAGGGCGTGTACTCAAAGTCACCAGCCCTGTCATACCCAGCCGCGAAGCGGCGTCGGGCATCTGGCCGTAATCTAGAGATTCCCTACGCTCGCTTCGCGAGCTGGGAATGACATAGAGCGCACCGGAGATGGGCATGGCGGCAATATGACTTTGAGTACACGCCCTAGTAGGAAAGCATCTCTTCTTCTTCGAGCGAGCTTCTCCGACGATCGTGCGCCACGAACGCACGAAGGAGGACAAATGACGTAATAACT
>CAMTWR010000022.1:0-109318 GCA_947085455.1 uncultured Planctomycetota bacterium
CACCAATGTCTGTGGCCTGATGACTCGCCGGCCACCGGTGCTTCCTCCCACAGCCACGCCACTGCAGGCCCTGGAAATTCTGGTTCAGCAGCGCTGTGAGCAGGTTTTTGTGTATGACGATCCTCGACAGCTCATGGGCGTGGTCACTCCGCTCAATTTTGCGAATACGATGTTGCTGTACTATCGCGTCTTTCAAACGCTGGCACCTCTGCAGCGATTGCGGCTCGTCGATCTCGACAGCGACCTTTCGCTCGACGAAATCTTCTGCCGCGGTGCTCAGACAGCTCGGGATGTCATGAGTCCTCCGATTACCATCGCCGCTCGCGAACCCGTCGCGACGGCTGTGAATTGCATGAGTGACAACCACGTCCAGTTCTTACCGCTGCTGGACGAACAGAATCGTGTCGTCGGAGTCGCCAGTCAGAACGATGTTCTGACCTCGCTGCAGCCACCATCGAAACCGTGCCAGATTGATCAGTCGATCGCTATGCCGTCTCTTGTAGACCTGCTCTCCTGCGGCCAGGAACCGGTACTTGCGGAAACTGTATCCAGTATCGCCAAAACTCGCATGATTGTAGTTAGCCCGACTTCACGTCTTGCAGAGACTCTGACAAAGCTCGTTGAAACCGGCCGCGACGTGGTGCTCGTTCAGGACGGCGATCAACTCCTTGGAACGGTAACTCTGCACGACATCGTCCGCGTCTTCCGCACTCTAATGCGCCTGCAAACCCTGAAGAACGGAACATCGCAGGGGCAGTCAACAAGTTCCAATTTGTAGCGGCCGAGCTTAGAAACTGCGGGCGGCCGCGGTGGGCAACGCATCATTCCCGAGTTGCGTCTACCCTCAGTGATTCACAAATCTCTCGATTTTTATCAGACTTTTCTTTGTCACCTGTGGCTATATATGCCTGCGAAAGCCATTCGTAAATCTCGTAGCTGGAAGGGTTGGCTGAACGGCTATCTCGGCCTGTTCGATGGCTTTTGAGATTCGGTCAAGCTTTACAGGAACATGAGCGTAACGCCCATGAACTTCATAATCGAAAGGATTGACTTCCAATAACGGGCGAGCCACCTTTGCTGCCTCGTTACTTCGATGCAGGTCATGGTAGAGAAAAAAGAGCCTCCGGAGGAATCTCTCATCACGCGGCCGGCTCTTCCGTGCCGTCTTCCAAATGCCTTCGGCCCTGTTTGTATCCTGCAGCAGCAGACGGGCACTTACAAGAGCCTCCATGGCAAGAAAATCGACTGAGTTTTACGAGTCCATCGTTCAAGAATCGGAATGGCATCGACAGCAAATATTGCCTTCTTCGTAGCTTCTGCAGTTCTTACCAACTGAATGGCCTGGGCCCGATCCAGTTCCTCGGCCAGCATAGTTCCATAGTCGGCCCGGAAAACTGTGAACTCTACTGCTGCCCCGTCTTTTGTTATCACTTTCTTTTTAGGCGTCCGAAGGATTCGGTGATCGGTCTGCGAAGTGTGTGGAACATCGGCGGCGCTGAACGATGGCATGTGGCATTCGATGCCGTTATCAAGCAGTGCGTTACTCGTTGCTGATTTGCAGGGCAGTTCCTGTGAGTCATGACACGCACGGCATTTGCCGTTGAAGAAAGTGGCTATTTCATGCTCCAGCGGAGTGGAGTGTGGATCCTCGCATGTCGCGCAGCCCGTGGAGCCCGCGGTGGAGGTAGCCAACATGGAAGCTCACGCCTGACTGACAACCCGCTGCCGGCTATGAAATCTCGCCTGTTGGATGAAGTTCGGTACGACCACCAGCTCCATCTAAATCTCATGGCCACAAAGTGCATTGCGAGCAAAACCCAAAAACGTCGGCCGGTTGAGTGAACCTCGCTATGTGGCAAGTCGATCATGCTCCATGATATCGTGCTCCGTGATACGGTCATCATTGTTCATGGAAAAGAATTTCCTGCACGCTCGATTCACGTTGAATTCAATGCCCCGACGAGGCGGCATTTATTACTTCATTTTGAACCACTACTGGTCACGAGACACTCCTGCAGCCCATTGGCATGGCTGCATGCCATACCACGGAGAGATTTTGCAACGGTTAGCTGCGCTTCTGGTCGAATGCGAGATTCTGTCCCTGTCGGAAACGTCCATCGGCGACCAGTCCCGGCATGTTGCGATTGTCATGGCTGGAGGCGTCGTCTTCACTTTCCTGCGTTGTCCGTCCGCACCCGAATCCAGTGATCGTGAAAACTCACACCGCGGACCAGTTCAACCGCAGGCATGTGGCAGTCAATACACTTCGTAGATTCCCCGGCGGCGCAGGAAGTCTGGCTTTCGGTGCTGTGACAGGACCGGCAAGTTTCCGTCTGATGCTCCATCGAACGAGACTCCACTCCGGCGTGCGAGTCGTGGCACGTCGTGCATCGAAGATTGCCGGCAGAATTGAGATAGCAACGACTCTGAAGTAATCCGATGGGCTGGAAGCGCGTAACGACATTCGGATACTCCTTCAGCATGTCACTGGTGACATCATGGGGCATCCGATGGCACTCACCGCACATAGCCACTTCTTCCGGGCCACTCCAACGATTCTGAATCGTACTCAAAGCAGCCACCATATCGCCATTGGCTGCGGCAGCAGCATGTTTCTCGCCGGGTCCATGACACCTTTCGCAATGAACCCCGGCTGTAAGATCCTGAATCTCTGAGCCAACAATTTTTCCCGTCGTCACATGACAGCTCACACAACGATGCATTTCCTCTCCGTGAATGATCTTTCCAAAATATGACATGCTTCGGTCTGGCTCGGAATGTATCTGGCCGGGCGTGATTCGAGCGTTTTCGCCATCCCGGAACCATGACATGCGGTGTTCTACTCCCACGGTCTGGCTGCCGCCCTGCAGAAGCGTCAGGAATGTCACTGCATGCTTTCCGGAACCGACTGCAAAATTGAGCGGGAACGCTCGGCCCGATAAGCGGTCTCCCAACTTCACCACCAGCCCTTCGTGATTCAACTCGTATCGATACGTGCCGTAGCCTTCACCGGCGAAATAAGTTGAGCCGTCAAGCGACCTCGCTTCTGCCGACTCGAGTGTCGTAGAAAACGTCCGCGAATGTGGTGTGTTCATGTGAGATTGATGAATATCTGAATGACACTCCGCACATTTCTGATGTCCGGAAAAACCGGCGGTCGCGACGCCACCTTTTGAAGCAGGCTTCGTTCGCTCCGCGTTTGCAGCGACGGGGCGTAATTCCTGTGGGCGAAGATAGATCCAGGCCCCCGTGCCGAAGATGATAACGATGAGGCTCCAGACGAACCAGCCCCGTACACACCTACCCATCGTTGAGTCACTTTGCGATAAAAGATAAACACTTCAGGGTCCCAGACAAAATTTTAACATGACAGATTTCGGATCGCAACAGGCCCAATTTTCAGTGGGGACGTGGCGACAGGCACGAATGGCACGGTCGTGAACGGAAGGTTGTTTCAAGTATCGTACATTCGTAATTGAGCGTGGAGGACGTGGCGAGGCTTTTTCATAAGCGGATATCCATGGCGGCGGCGTTTCATCACGCGAGGCTCGAAACGACCGGGCCGGTTCCCACCCCGGCATGCGGCGATGCGTTTCAGGAGCTGATCGCAAACTCTTTGTAATGTCCTGCCCCCCCCACAACGGTCGCTCGCATGCATAGCCCAACGTACGAGTCATTGGCACGCTGCCAATGCTGGACGGCGGTGAAACGGACGACAAAAACATTGGCGTTCTGGCTCAGGACAACATCTGGTCGCATGTCGAGGATCTTCACGAACTTCCTCAGGCACTTGTAAAATAACTGCGGCACCACTTCACGACCAACAAGGTGATGCCGGGCGAATCAACACAGCAGGTTTCGATTAGCCCTCTCGACCTTTACAGGCACTCTTCAAAATACAACTTCGCCTCACGCTTACACGCATTCTGCAACCCTCAATGTTCGGGGCGCGGCTAACGTTTACACACGCGGGATCTACGGCACGTTCACTTTTTTGTTTCGGACGAGGATCCATTCGGAGCAACCGGTCTCGCCTCGAATGACTGCACCATGGCCTTATGATAAGCAGCACGCTGCTGGTCTCCGACTTTCTCACAGATTTCTGCAAGCCACGCATGTGCCTGAACCAGAGACGGATCCAGGACGAGAGCCTTTTCCGCGGTTTCAATAGCTGTCTTGTAATCTCCCAACTGGCCAACGACATGGCTGTATCGTCCATAATACTTTGCGCGTTCAGGATTGAGTTTTATGAGTCGTTCATAATGATCCCTGGCCTGTTCCAGCCGACCATGCTCGTGATACGTTGTGGCCAGCGTGTCAAGCAAATCTTCACGTGTTGGTTGAACCTCAAGCAACGCCTCAAGGATTTCCATCGCATCCCTGAATCGCTTCGTCTGAATCAGGGCTTTGCCGAGTGAAAATGATACCTCAGCATCCGCGGGGCTGTTCTGCTGCAGTTGAGTCCGAATCCGCAACCGCGTCAGGAGCTCGACAGCCCGTTGTGCGGAAATACTGTCGTTTCCAAGGTAACCTCGTTCGGCCAGATAAATACCTGCGGCCCGATCTTTCGTGGCCTGCGACAACACGACGCCGGGCTCTTCGAAAAACACAAGAGCATCCTTCGAGGCTTCAGAACCCAACCGGTGTGTCGCCACGGTTGTGGCGGGTGGGTGCCGGGGTATACGATGATCCGATTGCGCTGAATGAACGTCTGCAGCCGCGAAACGTGGCATGTGACATTTGATACAGGAATCCGAGTCCACCTGCATTCGCACTGATTTGTCCTCGGTACATTGTGGATGACGGTCAGAGTGACACTGCAGGCATCGATCTCGATAGTGGTCACTTGTTTCTGACAGTGATGGAGAGCGGTGTGGATCATGGCAACTCACGCATGACAACTCGCCATTACTTTTTTGGAAACAGGCACTGGCATGCATCTGTTCAACCTGACTTACCGCGTCGGCGACTCCTTCCTTTATCCCCGCGGTTTTCAGAAAAACCGTCCAAACATCGCTCAGGTGCATACCCGGCCGAAAATCAAACTCACTGCGTCCATTGACTGTCACTCGTCGCTGACCCTGCAGATGGCATTGATTGCAAACGGCGTCTCGGCGCGAATCACGGAATCGTTCCGGGTTGACAATCGGGTCCGCGCCATCGCGAAGAGACTCGTCCATTTTGTGGAAGGCGATATGCGAGGATCCTGCCCCATGACACCGTTCACACCCAACGGCTTCTTCCTGGAATATCGGATCAGCGAACCGATCCGGGTCAGTTGCATGTGGATTCATGCGACCTGCATGACATGCCAGACACGCATGGGATACCTGCCTGTCAAATCGCGGATGAGACTTTTCAGCGTACCCCGGAGACAATCCCCAGTTATTTCCTCCGGTGTACCAGGTGATTGGCGACTGGTAGAGCCGTCCGGCTGAATTATTCAGATAGGACCGACCGCGAGCTCCTGATCCCACCACGTAATCCATTTTCACACGCTGGTCGTAGACAACTTTATCTGCTCCATCAAGGCGTAGTTCATGATGCCAGATATGATCGTCGTCCTGTTCGACAAGGTAAGCCAGTTCCGGTATCGGGGAGAAACTGGGACTGGACATGTCTTCAATGGGAACGGCTTTCTGCGCCGACGCCAGAGAGTGGGACATCGGATGACTCTGATACTCAGCATAGGTCTCAGAGTGGCAGTCTGCACAAGCAGCGCTTCCCGTAAATGAATTCCCCGCAGCATGACTCGTCTGCGTCTGACCGCTCTGATCGCTGACAACAGCCGGGGATGTCGTTTTCCGGGGTGATGTCCTGCCGATTCCTGGACCGGCCGATTCCTGGCAGCCGAGGCACACGACAGCGCTCAACATCAATAGGCAATACTGCGTACGCAGACTAGCCTGAGCGGCTGAAAACCCGCGATTATTTGCTGTTCCCGGAGGCATGCTGAGTTCCCACTGTTCCAGACCCTTCAAGCACAGTCACCATTGCTTCACCCGAACTGAGTTCCATCACATCTTTCGTTCCTGATGTCCATTGAACTTCCATTTGGACGGGACCGTCATGATCACCAAGCCCAAACGACACGACATGCTCGTGCGATGCTGCATAGCTTGTTCCTCCCGGTAACTCAGCAACTTGTTCGTGGTCACCAAACTTAATTGAGATTTTGGTATTGAAACCATTCCTGTTGCTGCTGCGTCCGATCAGGGCCACTCGCAAAATTCGGCGGATGCTGGAGTCATTTCGCAGCAAGGTGGCTGGAGAGTTATGGTGAACTACGACAAGATCAACATCACCGTCCCCATCAAAATCTCCCGTGGCAACTCCGCGTCCAACGGCTTTGCGGGAAAGAAAATCACCTGCTGAGCAACTTCGTTCTCTCCATAAAGCACCGTCAAAGGAAAACAGTTGAGGTTCCATTTCGTAACCTTCACTGTCAGCATAGCGAGGATCGATATGTCCGTTCGCGACGAACAGATCCATGTGACTATCGCCGTTAAAGTCACTCATGACTGCCCCAAAACCCAGCTTGGGAAGCGAGGCGTCGCGCAGGTTTACCAGGCTGCTGACATCCTGCAGCCCCTGAGGCCCCAGATTCCGATAAAGCGTGTTCGATTCGCCGGTAAAATGAGTCAGCAGCAGGTCCGGCAGGCCATTGTTATCGTAGTCACCAAACCCAACACCCATACTCGCCTGAGGTTCGCCGGATGCATTAAAGGCACCACCCAGAATCATCGCACTTTCTGTGAACTTTTGTCCGGTTCCATCATTTACGAAGAAGAAGTTCGCTGTCGTGTCATTGGCGACGTAAATATCGGGCCACAAGTCGCCTGTCAGATCCGCAATCACCAGTCCCAAACCCTTGTTACCTTTGCCAAATAGTCCAAGTGACTGAGAGCATTCGATAAGCTGACCGTCACCGGAATTCAGGAAGAACTCATCCGGCTCGGGCTCGACGTTTCTTGGATGGCAAATTGACGGAATTCCTTCTTTATCCAGGCACTGGACCGGGTGGCAGGGATCATAGATATTGTAATTACACACGTAGAGATCAAGATTACCATCGCGATTGACGTCTCCCCACGCGGGCGAAGAGCTCCACACGTCCCGAAGACCGAAAATCTGCGTCGTTCCATCAAGAAATGTTCCATCGCCCTGATTCAGATACAGACGACTGCGGCCAGCATTCGCGACGAACAAGTCGTCAAATCCGTCGTTGTCGTAGTCGCCTGCCGTCACACCGTGCCCAAATTCCGTGTCACGGATTCCAGCCACTGCCGCAGAATTCACGAATTGCCCATTCGTCAGCTGGCGAAAAAACGCGTCTTCCAGCAACTGGTCCTGCAACTGCGGGCAAAGGGGCCCTCCCTGACTGAGATAAAGGTCTAAATTCCCGTCCCGATCGTAGTCGGACCAACCACAGCCCCCGCCTGTCGATTCCATCATCAATGCTCGCGGACTGGCACCGTTGTTAAATACGAAGTCCACACCGCGGCTGACTGCCACGTCGACGAATTCCGGAAACTCCACCATGCTTGCTTCGGGTGCAGCCGACTTCTTTGCTGCACGAGGACGGAAATCGAATTTCTTTTTCTCCGTCATCGCCGGCAATTTTTTTTCGTCAGGACCCTTGCCAGAGGTATCACTGGACTCGGAACAACCTGCAATTCCAGGAAACAGCAGCATTAATGAAAGCCAAGGAGAAATATTCACGCCCAGTTCCTAGATCTTAATGCCTAAACTCTGCCTCTCCCTTCCAGTACGTCATCACCTGCCAAAACAAAGACGTGCCGAAAAAAAATCTCCGCGTAGCGACATCACCACGCGGAGACAGGATTACTTAAACAAAGAGCGGTTGTTGATTAGAACTCACCAATCGGATTACCGTCGCTTCTGCAGGCAAGGTTATAACGAATGCTGTTGTCGATATTTTCGCTTAGGAATCGAACTGATCCGTCACAAAGTGTAACCTGACAGCCACCTACATGGTTGCTGCTGGGTCCTGAACATCGTGGATCATTCGGATCTCCGGGCTGCCAGGCCAGAACCCGGTTGTTGATCGGATTTCGCATTGTATTGACCGCACCCAAAGCCGACGACCAGTTAGCATCGATACGGGGATTGCGATTCGTCAACTGATTCGGCTGTCCATTTCGGGACAGCTGCCAGTGCATCGATTCGAACAACAACACGGTATTTGAAGTTCCATCGCTGATCTGATGAATTCCTCGTGAACCACGGTACATAAACACCCCATTGATATTTGGGTTGTCATTGTTCCATCGCTCGCTGATCCATGGCGTACCGGCTGAACCACGCACGAATCGGCCATCTGCACTCGGGAAGTCAGGAACGTCGCCGCAATCCTTCCAACCGGCCCAAACGTGACCCATGTTTCCAATGTAGTCCAATCCGCCCCTTGGGCCTTGATATGGGCCACCCCAACCGCCATTATCGATTTCAGCAACCTGATCTCGACGTACCTTCTCCTGGTCATTCGAGGGGCAAACAAATGTCGCAATGGACTGTCGAGAGAGAGTGTTTGGTGACGGCGTGCCACCAATTGACGTTTGATAACCCATCCCTCGATTTGGGTTGTCGGTTGCAACTGCAACGGAAAAGTACTGAGCAATCTGGCCATAAAGCGCTGGCTGCTCAATGTAGGGAAGTGCCATAACGGTCCATGGCCAATTGCCATTCGCGTAATTTGGATTGGCGGGGTCAGGTTGTGAGTTGTTGTTGCCGTTAAACCAATTCATCGGAAACTGGTTGTATACGTCATGGTAATTGTGACAGGCCAAACCCAGTTGCTTCAGATTGTTCTTGCACTGAGTACGACGTGCGGCTTCACGAGCCTGCTGCACTGCGGGCAACAGCAGTGCGATCAAGATGGCGATAATTGCAATCACCACCAGCAATTCGATCAGGGTAAACGCTCGAGTGAGCGACTTCATGCGGGACATTTTACGGCTCCTAAAAAAAGAAAATTACGGAATTACAACATCAAAATCATTAGAACCGGCCTTCACTTCGTAAGACAGCGATGTTTTTTGTGCGTCACCATATTCCGGTGAAAAACTGGGAGCTTCCTTCGACTTCGCGAGCTCCCCACGCTTACCGCCTCCTTCCGACGCCTTGCGCGCTGCCATCATCGCTTCCATACCTACAGGACCTGCGTTGGCCGCGGTGGCCGCTGTTAAGACAACCTTATGCTTACCAACCACTGCTCCAGCCCTGCCGCTTTGGCAAAGAAGGACAAATTTGCCTTCGTCGTCAGTGATACCACCAGACGATGGGCCAGGATTAACAGGAGAAAAAGTCACACTCACTCCCTTGAGTGGCTCTCCGCCTTTCAAAACCCTCCCCTTGACAGGTTGCAGCTCCGGGCCGGGAGTTCCGCAGCCGGCCAGAAACAAACACAATCCGAGCATCAACAGCCGTACCATAAAAAACCTGCTGATTTGTACATAAAAAGAACATTCGCTGCCGAACAAATGTGCCGACGAGCGAAAAAAAACCGCTTAGGAGGTTAATATCCGCCTCGCTGATGGATTACAACGGAAACTTTCGGTTAATTTCGTTATTTTTTTTGAGATTTTCCAAACGGCATCCTAGTATCACTCGCTGTCGGATTAGTCAGATAAGCAAGCACCTGACACAAAATGTTCGCGTGTACCCTACTTAAAGCGGAAGACTTTGTCACCCTTTAGCAATATCGGTCACAGGCGTTTCTTAATCGATTCTGCGATCTGCATCTCTCTGCAGGCTTCTGCGTAACTCTGGATTTGCACCAACAGGACAAGTGTCACATCGGACGCAGTTTCGATTCGCATAATTTCGGAACGCAGTTGCTTGCCGTACGCGGCAATTCGCTGTTGATCGGCTACTTCAGGCCGTTGGAGACGTCGCAGCAGATTTGTGTATTCATGATGGGCGAGTGGACTCATTGGATGTAATCGAATGGCTTCGAGGATTGATTTTTCCGCTTCTTCAAACTCATCAACCATTGTGTGATACCAGGCTCGATAGACCCAAATCATGTGGTCCTCGATCGATCGCTCGTCCACTTGAAGGAGTAGTTTAGCGGCCCCATCAATGTCCCCCGCGAGATATGCGCGGTGCAACATATACGAGAGCAGCACTGGATCACCGGGCTGGTTTTCGAGGAACCAATTAAGCTGCTGTGCAGCTTCCTTGTTGAGTTCAACGGATTCTTCCGTTCGCAATGACTCCTGATTCATTGTGACTTTCACAGCTGTCTGAATCGCAAGGCCGATCTTGAAACGAACCTCCTCCGGCTCCGCTGCAAGCCATAAGTTGTTGATTGAATCCCCATTGGTAAAGGACAGGAAGTCCGCCATCATGAAGTACGTATAAGCTTCCTTTGGTTCAGCCCCGGCGACAATCGCCGCTCGGATCGCCTTTAACATAGGAACCCGCTGCATCGTCATCGCATAATAAGAAATCACGCGTGAATGGATTTCCAGCACTCTGGCGTCCATTTCTAGTACGCGCTTGCTGGTGCGAAGTGCGTCGAGCGGGCGATTCAGCGCGGTCCATTCCAGATTGGCTTTTTCGGTATAAGCCACAATGGCTTTGGGATCCGATTCCGGAATCCGGCCCAGACAGTTGGCCAGGTCTTCAAGGTCTTCGAGTTCCTGGGCAGCTTCGGCCGCAAACCACCAGCCCCGAGCGGCATTGGAATCCCACTGCACCCATTGCCCTGAAATCTCACGCAGGCCGGTCCAGTCATTCGCTTCACGCGCTGCTTCACATGCTGTTCTGAACTCACGAGACTTAAAATATCGCCAGGTTACATTAGCTGACCAGACTGATAACAAGATCAAACTGCATATAATGAACAAGCGCGTTCGACCGGACCATCGGCGCTGGCGAGATCGAGAATCCGGAAAAGTGTTATCGGGCTTCAGGTCGGTTGCCATCCAGGTTCGCGATCTATTCAGTCAGAGTGGACAGTCGTAGTAAAAATGATATCTTCAGATGGAAATATTCTTCCAAAGGACTGCGTTTGTCCATGATAACAGAAGGATTCAGCACGAGCGATTCTGGAATTGTGATTCGCCTTTTTCCAACGTGGCATGTTGTGATTCAGGTTCTTCCGCACGACGTTTCCCACAGTGTCTTCATGTATCAGAGTTCCCTGTGTTCATTCATTCCGGAGCCGTCACATGGTTATCACGGGAGTGCGATTTCGCCGAGGGATTTGCTTGTTGCATTTCGGATGTTGCTGCATTTTTCTGACGGGTTGTGGCTCGCCGAATTCGACCGAATATCTGACGACGTTGGAAAAGCAGGCCATGGAAGGAGATTATCCGGCTGCGAGAGCGACGGCTCTTTCCATTCCGGTTGACGATCCACTTTGGGAAAATGCCCAACTCATTCTCGGCGAGATGGAGATGAATTCGGGCACGCCGGAGGCTGCATTAGAACGCTTCAACTCAATTCGAGAGAACGGGTCATTGACTTCCCTTCGAGCCGCTGAGTTTGCTGCCAGCTACTATCTCAATCACTGCCAACTGTCTCCGGCCATTGCACATTTTGAATATATCGTAAGTCAGACTCCTCGAGATTCAACGCTTCGATCAAGGCTGGCAACGTTGCTCGTGATGAGCGGCCAGAGGACTCGAGCCGACCACCACCTGATGCAGTTGCTTCAATACGGTCGTATCGAACTCAAAGAGCTCGTCATGCTGACGCAACCCCACAGGCAGTCTATGGAGTCTACCCTTTTTTCCCTTTGTGATTCGGGCGACCAGCAGGATCCTTTAACCAGCTTTGCAGTCGCGGCAATGAAGATTCCTCATGAACGCCCGGAGGTCGCAAGAGATCGACTTCGGCAAATGCTTCGGTCGAGTCCGGACTTGGCGCAAGCTCAGGCGCTACTTGGCGAGTTACTGCTCGACAGTGTGCCAGCCGAATTTGATTCATGGCGAATCGCGTTGCCAAAGAATGTGCGGAATCATCCGCATGTTTGGTACGTTCTCGGTATGTGGTTCCGCCGACTCGGTGAAAACGAAGTTGCCGTTCGCTGCCTGTGGGAATCGGTGAAGCAGGATCCATGTCATGAAAGAGCGATTTACCAACTGGGTCAAGCGCTGGCTCCTCTTAAACCCGAAGCGAGCGCTGCGTTTCAAAAGCGAGCCGAATTGCTGCGTGAAGGGACATTATTGACAGAAAATGTACTGATCAGCGAGGGACGCGACGCTAAAACGTTCGTGCGTTTCATTGAGATCCTTGTTGATACCGGGCGATTTTGGGAAGCCCTGGGCTGGACATCGTTACTGGGTAACGATGTCAATCTTCATGAGCTGCCGGAACACATATCAAAGGCGATCGCCAGTGTGAAGAAGTCCAGGCTGCCTCGATTTACCACCGAATTTGACCTGACGCGCATCTACGACTTTTCGGATTTCCCGAGTCCTTCGTTCGATACCACGTCAGCGACTCCGAATCAATCTCCGTTGGCGTCAGCACAGTCCAGGTTTCCACTGCATTTCGTGGATGAGGCGGCCGCAACAGGAATTGACTTCACATACTTTCAAAGTGCAGGTTCCGATTCGTCGACCGTTCGTATCTTTGAATCGACTGGTGGCGGGCTGGGGATTGTTGACTTTGATCTGGACGGCTGGGCTGACATGCTACTGCCTCAGGGAAACGAATGGCCAGCGGGATCGCGTTTCCCCGAACCATCTGCCAGCTACAATGACGCGCTTTACCGGAATCTCCGCACTGGATTCGTCAATGTTGCCGGGCTGGCCGGACTTAATAGCCAAAGCTATGGTCAGGGTTGTTCAGTCGGCGATTTTAATAATGACGGTTTTCCGGACTTATACATTGCTGCTATTGGTGCGAATCGATTGCTGGTCAACAATGGTGACGGGACTTTCTCCGATGTCACACGACTGGCCGGAATCAGTCACAGTGCATGGACGACCAGCTGCGTTATCCTTGACCTGAATGCGGATGGAAACCCTGACATATATGACGTCAATTATCTTCAGGGCGACGATGTCTTTCTCGTGGAATGCGGCAAAAGTCGGTGCTCGGTCTTGGCCTTTGAAGGTGCGCCGGACCAGGTGCTCGTGTCGCAGGGAGATGGCACGTTTGAGTATATTCCGGATGCCACTCCGACCAGGAACTGCAAAGGGCTCGGGTTGGTTGCTCTCTATCCGGAAGGAAATCTGCGGCCGGATCTGTTTATCGCAAACGACCAGGTTCCCAATTTCTTTCTTCGTCCGACGGAGGGTGGCCGATACACCGACGAGGCGACACAGCGTGGTCTCGCGTTCAATCGAAACGGGCAGTCCACAGCGTCCATGGGTGTCGCCAGCGGGGATATCAATCATGATATGCTCATGGACATCTTTGTGACAAATTTTGAGGACGAAGCGAACTGCCTTTACCTGCAGCACAAAAATGGCTTCTACGAAGATGCCATCAGCGGCACTGGTTTAGCATCGCCCGGAATACCATACGTTGGCTGGGGAACACAGTTTCTGGATGCAGATAACGACGGCGATCTTGACCTGGCAGTTGCAAATGGCCATGTGGCAGATTTTGGAGAGCCCAACGTCGAATACTCGATGCCGTTGCAGGTATTTCGAAATACAGGTCAGGTGCAATTCGCAATGGAATCCCCCGCGACGTCTGATTCCGTGCTGGGACAAAAGTTGCTTGGACGGTCGATTGCTGTGCTGGACTGGAATCGTGATGGGCTTGAGGATTTTGGACTCTCGTGTCTCGAAACGCCTTTCATTCTCGCAACGAACAAGTCTTCCAATGCCGGGCACTGGGTCAATGTCCGCCTTCACGCCGATCAGTCAGCGCGTGATGCCAGAGGTGCCATTGCAGAAGTTCACTTTGGCGGAACAAGTCTTCGGAAACAACTTACAGCGGGCGACGGATACCAGGCATCGAACGAACGGATTCTGCACTTTGGACTTGGCGTCCATGCCGCCGTCGAACGACTGACGATCCTTTGGCCGTCTGGACAGATCAGTTCATTCAATGAAATTCCAGTGGACAGACTGGTCACCATATCAGAGCGCATTCCAACGTTGTTGGTGTGGCCCAAATGACTTCAACAACCGAAGCCCGGCCTTTTAAAAAAGCCGGGCTTCCGATCTTAACATTCAATGCTGTGCCGCACCTTCGGCGAGTGGGGCCGTTCTGGAGCGACCAGACCGCACAAACAGACGCTGGCGGGTTTTCTTTGCGAGCTGTTTCTTGAACTTTCGTTTGACAGAGACGAGTTTCCGGAATTTACAAGGCCGTAAAGGTGGCCGATGGCGTGTCTTTGCAGTTCTTCAGGATGATGGATGGGGACTCTCATTGGGGGAGATGAGGTGAGCACATCGCTTTTAGCTGGAACGCGTAAGTTCGAAAGGCTGCAACAATAGCTCTGCCGATGGCATTGCGAATACACGCCGCGGTTTGATTGGCTCAAATACCTTGAACCACTCCAGTAAGGTCGCATCCGTCAATCAAGATAAAGCGACACAAAGACGCCCCCCAACCTACATTTTCGCGACCTCGCAATTGAAGCAGTGTAGAGTCTGGACGTCACAATACTGGCACTGACTCGCAAATCTTGATGGCGGTCGGACCAGGCGGAGCAAGTGCAGCAGCAAAGAAAATGCGGCATTCAGAATGTGCGGTCTGCGGGGACGATTCACAATTCCTCACGTCGTGACTGGTCAGGCAATTCGACCGAAGGGCCGGAAGGTTGGCAAATCTGGTTAAAGTCTGCCAGATGCTCCTGTTTTGGTGGGGAATCGCCGCGTACTGCCGGCTACCGTCTTCTGAGCCCGCTCGTGCAAATTCGTAAGGTTCCTTTACCATCGTTTGCCAGAACAGTGTGTATGTTATGGAATAACGCCTGTTCCGGGTTCAGTCTTTTTAACGTCGCCAGCCTTCATGTGTGGAAATTGTCTTCGTGTCTTCCGTGTTGTCAGCAGGGTCTGCTCGCATCAATCGGTCATCATGAAGCAGGCAGCCGACGTGCCTTTGTTGTCCGGGAGTGATGTGATGAAACGTGGCACTCTGTTTCTGCTGATTCTGTTTGTTCTCGTCTTCCGTGAGTCGGTTAGTCTCGCGGGTCAAAATGCTGTCGCTCCTGATCCTCTGGGTGCTTCGCTGACGGCGTGGCAAAATGGCGATGTGAGTACCGCGAAGGAACTGCTGTCCAGGCTGATCGCTGAAGGCTCCGAGGACGCTCGTGTGTTTTACTATCGCGGGATTCTTCTGGAACAGTTCGGTGAGGATGGTGGCAACGATTTTCAGATGGGTGCAAAACTGGAGACGCAGTTCAGCACGACGTCCCTGGTGAACCGCGCTCTGGAAAAAATTCAGGGGCCTGTTCGCCTGAAGATTCAGAAGACTCGGATCGCCGCTCGGAATGCCATCAAGGCTGATCCGGAAACGGCCCGTCTGAAGGTGGTCTATCGCGATGCACTGGAATTGCGACGGCAGGGCAATCTGGCGCACGCCATTGAACTGTTGAAGAATACGACTGCCGGCGGATCCGATCCGCGATACTTCTACATGTATGGTGTAACGCTCGCAGAAAATGGACAGACTGACGATGCGAAAGCAGCGTTTGCTGAAGGCCTGAAGCGTGAGCAGACAACCGGGGACGCTCACCTTGTGAGCATCGCCTTGTCCGAGGTTCAGGGTGAAATTCGACGCATGATTGAAGAGCAGACGCAGATCGATCGCGGCGGCGAACTGGTGACTCGACAGACCAACAATCGCGAGAATCAGCGACGCGCACTGATGTCGCAGGACCAGTTGCTGGCCGATGCCAACGCAGCTGCAGAAGCCGTGCTGGAGCAACAGCAGTCTATGGAAGAAGCAAGAACCCAGGCCGCAGCGGATGCGATTCTTGCTAAAAACAAAGCTCGCGAGGAACTGGAAAATAAAATCAATGAGCGACCTTCTGTGGTTGCTGCCGTAGAACCAGAAGCAGCAAATCCAGACCCTGACGCGCCAATGCCGGCGGACGAGGAAATGACCGACGCCCTGGCTTCGACCAAGTCCGACGCACCGACGAATCCGTTTCTGAACGGATCGAAAGGTGCATCAGCTTCCTCGCTCACGGCCGGTCCGATCGACATGGCCTGGCTTCCCGCCGATACAGATTATCTGATGTACGCTCGCCCGGCCGATCTGTTGAACAGTGGCTTCATGAAGCCAGTGATCGAAACACCCGAGTTTGAAGAGTCGATGTCAAAATTGACGGCTCAGAGCGGCATCCTGCCGACCGATTTAGAATCGGTCACGCTTGGTGTGGGCAATGCGATGGGCATGCTGCTGCCCATGGTCGCACAAATGGGAAGTGGACAGCCGATGGATCCGGCGAGTGCCAGCCAGCAGTTCATGAAAGCGAACAATTCGATGATGGTCATTCGCACCAACAAACCGCTGGATATCGCTCAGTTGATGTCAGCCACCGGTGCAACGGAATCAACTCAGGACGAGAAAGTTTACTACCTGTTGAAGGCCGTTGAACCGGCCGGCCCGCCCGCACCAGCGAATGCTCCGCCTCAGCCACCCATGGCATTGTTCCCAGTAGACGAATCGACGTTTCTGTTATCGACGGAAGCTGCGATTCAGGCTGCGATACCGAATGGTCCAGGCGAATCCGCTTCAGAAGGTTTTGGATTCGTGTCATCCGGCAATCACATGGTGCTCGCGTTCTCCAGCCCGCTGCTGGCAGCGATGAGCGGCAGTATTCCAGAGCCGCAGGGCGCTCCTCCTCAGGTCGCCGCATTTCTGGCCGCCATCAAGGGCAACGTGTCCGGTGCGGCTCTGCAGTTTGAAGCCGGAGCAGATCTCAAAGTGAATATCAGTCTGAATCTGACGGAAGCGTCGGCGGCTACCGAGGCGAACGCGGCATTGCAGCAGGGCGTCATGATGGCGAAGCAGATGGCCCCGATACTGCTCGGACAGGCACCGCCGGAAGTTCAGCCCAGCCTGCAGCAGGCTGTTGGCAGTCTTTCGTCAAACGCGGACAAGACCCTTGTGACGGCATCCCTGAATATGCCCGGCAGTCTTGTTCAGGTCCTGAAGGACAATCCTCAATTGATGAATCCGCCTGGTGGGCCGCCTGGTGGGCCGCCTGGATCGGCGCCTCCCGGTGCACCGCTAGCGCCACGTCCATTGCAGCAGTAATGAGGCACCAGTATTGTGGTCAACGCAGAAACACGGCAGATGAGATCGGCAGGATTGGGTAACGGAATCGGGATGATGTCTCTGGATTAGTGCTCAACGGAAGCCGGCGTGGCATCTCATCCGCGAGCGTGCTAATCTCCGCATTCAGAAACGCAGCAGTCGGAAAATCTGGGGCACGATGTCCACAGTTTCCCGATCAGGCCAATGAGGGCTGCGGATATCTTATCAGGTTTTGCGGAGCGTCATTGTCATGGTTTCTCGAGTGGCTTCTGTTTGCACTGTCCTTCTTTCCGCTTCGTCCGTTTTGGCTCACGAAGGCCACGGGCATCCGGAACATACGGAAGGCCTGATGCACTATGTGGTGAATCCATCTCACGCGATGCCCGGGGTGTTGACTGCGGTCGTTGTCATCGCGGCTTTCGTTTTCATCAGGAAAAGGGCTCAGTTTTGATTTTCAGGGGCGGCATTGTGGGATTGGTTCAGCGGTCGATCAGTAGCCGTCGATCTGCACTGCGGGTGGCATCGGAGGCAGGTCGATGATGTGCGCTTCACCAGTCTCGGTTTCATACACCGCGACCGTAGGCTTGCGAAACATCCAGCCGCCCACCTCACCCGGGTTGAGAAACAGCCGCCCATTTCGGTCTCGCACAGAGCTTGGACGATGCGTGTGTGCAAAGATGACGACGTCAGCATCGTCGATGCAGTTGCGAACATCGTCCAGCTGATGGGCCATCAGAAACTTCACTCCATCCGGTGACTTCCAGCACATCGGGGGATGCCCGAGCGTCCCGACAATTTTCATGCCTCCCGCAATGCCGACCATGTTCCCGTCGTTATCACCATAGCAGGCGATCACCGGGCAAGTCAGCTTGCGCATGCACGGCACAACAAGCGGCGACACAAAGTCGCCGGCAAGCAGCACGGCTTTGCACTGGGCTTCATTAAAGAAGCGAATGGCGTAACGCAGATTGTCCACGTTGTCATGAATGTCGGCCAGAATCCCAATCTTCATCATTACTCCAGCGACACTGGCGAGGCCGGTCGCATTCCAAACTCAAAAAAGCACTCGGGTTCCGCTTACTTTGGCGACTCAACATTCGGCGCTGGCTCCGCCGGAGCAGGTTCCGGCTGCGGCGCTGGCTCTGCCGGAGCCGCCGGTTCAGCGGGTGTTGTGGGCTCTGGTGTTGCAGCAGGTTCCGGAGTCGAGGGATCAGCAGCGGCGGGAGTCAGACGAGCCAGCATCCACTGGGCTCGCAGCTGTTCCGGATTTTCTGCCACATTGGCTTCCTGCAAGGCTGACGCCGCAGTTTTGGAATCACCCAGCTGCAACAACGCTTCGGCTTCGCATGTCAGCGAAGGGAACACCAATTTCTCGGCGGGGTATTGCCTGCGGTAGTTCCGCAGCGTGGCGACGGCAGCGCCCATATCGTTGCGTGACATTTGAGTCATCGAGGTCCAGTACAGCGTGTCTCCCACGGCATTGCGCTGAACATCCAAAATGGCTTGAGGCAGTTTGAAGGGAACGACCATCGCCTCCTTATCGTCGACCGGAATTTCCAGTTCGACTTTTTCCTGCAAACTGGCAATTCGGATCTGCTGGAGGTCCTGAATCATGCCGACGTCGAAGCTGCCCATGATCTGCTGCACGCGAGTGATCAGCAGGCGGCGAGACGGCTTGCCGAACAGGTCATCGCTGCGTTCCAGAAGCTTGTCCAGAGCTTCCATTTTCATTGCCATTTTTTGATCCATCGTCAGTTCTTCCTGATTCACGTTGGGATCATCAATCAGGTTGCCAACGTTGACGGATTCGCGTTCGAACGGACTGTCCAGCGGTCGCATGAGCAACGCAAACTGTTGCTTCTGCTGCTCCGTCAGAGCGGCCGCGGCGGCGATACGCTGCTCGGGCACATCCCAGACTTTGACAGAATCTGATGGCCAGGTCGTTCCGATGACGTCATTCAGGCGATCCAGCAATGGCCTGATTTCGCTCGTGCCACCAGCCAGTTCTTCGTAAAGGATGGCAGAATCGGACGCGTCCAGTCGTTCCTGAAGCACCAGCATGCGCGGGGCGAAGGCGGACGGATGACAAACGACCAGCGGCGTCGCTGCCGTCCAGCGTTCGATTCCCGCAAGTGCCTCCAGACCTGCCGGGTCGAGCACAATAGCATTCTTGTCATCTGGCTTTGGGACCGCCGTGCCTCGCAGCGGATCAAACAGCAAAATCTCCTTGCCCGAAATCACCCCGACAAGCGTATCGGCGGCAAGAACTACGTCGGTCGACGTGGGATCGCCTGGCGTCGCGGCCTTGAGAACCACCGTGTCGACCGATCGCTGACGCAGTGCTTCGGAAATTGCCCAGACTCGATCTTCGACGGATCCTCGTCCGGTCAGCAACGCTTCATAAAGTCCCACGGGAACTCGATCTTCGTCAGTTCGCAGCAGGGACACGTTTCGAACCAGATGCCGGAACGTGGCTACGATGCGATCGCGGTCCGTCGCCTGGCCGCTGGAACTGCTCGAATCC
The DNA here is from genome assembly GCA_947085455.1 of uncultured Planctomycetota bacterium. GTDB lineage: Bacteria > Planctomycetota > Planctomycetia > Planctomycetales > Planctomycetaceae > SXXK01. The sequence continues at coordinate 19,727 of CAMTWR010000022.1, forward strand.
GTCTGCTTCCAGATCGATTCCGTCAGACTTTTCAGCAGCAGACAATCGCGGATGTAGACAATATCGTTCTCACTGAACCGCACAGCACTCGCCGTTCGCAGCACTGCAGGGCTGAGTCGCGATCCGTTGGCGTCGCTGATTTTTAGTTTTTCGACGTCGCCTTCGGCACTGGTGGCGAGCCACGAATTGAGTCCATTCACCACGAGTTCGCGGCGTGACTGAATAGCCATAGATTCAGGCTGGATTCGCTGAATGGCAGAACCCAGTTTCCGACGCGACTCTTCCTTCGAAGCCGTCTGACTGGCGGCTGGATCAATGGCATTGATTTCCACGGGCTTATCCGAACAGCCCGCCAGGCCGATCGTCGCAAGGACAGTCAGGCCAAAGAAAATGGCCATCGGGATTTTGCTGGCCGAGTCGTATGCATGTTCAAGAGGACCGGAAGTACAGGAGTTGCAGAACAAGGAACACCTCTGAAATATCGAAACATTTTGAATTGATGCTGACGATCCGGGACAATGATCAGGGTTCACTATTCAAAAGACAGAATCGTTTCCCGCAGAACCGTTAACTGCTTCAGCAGAGTTTCCAGCTGATCAAGTACCACCATATTCGGTCCGTCGCTGAATGCTTTGTCCGGATCCGGATGCGTTTCCATAAACACAGCGTCGCAGCCGACTGCCACTGCGGCCCGGGACAGGACCGGCACCATTTCACGCTGTCCACCGGTGGTTGCACCGCCCGGCAGTTGAACGCTGTGCGTGGCATCATAGACCACAGGCACGCCAAAAGATTTCATAATGGGCACACATCGAAAGTCGTTGACAAGACGTCCATAGCCAAACGTTGAGCCGCGTTCGGACAGCATAATGCTGTTCAACCCGCGGGCTCGGCATTTCTTTACGGCGTGAATCGTATCTTCGGGGGCAACAAACTGCGGTTTCTTAACATTCACGCAAATATTGTTGGCGACAGCGGCGTCGGCGGCGGCCACGATCAGATCAGTCTGACGAGCGAGAAACGCCGGGATTTGAAGAATCGAACACACCTGTGCACAGGGAGCTGCCTGAGCGGCCTCGTGAATATCGGTTGTCGTTGGCAGACCGGTTTTCTGACGGACCAGGTCCAGCATCCGCAGGCCTTCGTCCATCCCCGGGCCTCGATAACTGTCGACGCTCGTCCGATTCGCCTTGTCGAAACTGGATTTGAACACGATCTGAATCCGCAGTCGATCTCGCAGCTCGGCCAGCCGATCCGCAATGCTTAACACCAGCGATTCTGATTCCATTACACAGGGGCCAAGGATGAACAACAAAGGCTGTCCATCACCAACTTTATAGTTCCCGATCGAAACGAGATTCCTCGACACTGCATGGCTTTCTGAGCAAACATCCGACGGCCTGATCCAGCTTCCGCATGGAAACGCAACCTCGGACAGGGACTTGATGCCTCCGTACACGCCCCGAAGTGTATCGACTCGACAAACCGCCGTCATCCCGACACGAGCGACCGCAGCAATAGGGTGCAGCACCGGATCTCGGAGTTATCGAATTGAAGCGTGATTCCCGGGAGGGGAAGGCTCCTGCCGAGCCTATGAAATTCACACATACGGGTCGACAGGAGCCTCGCCCTCCCGTCTTCAAGGCAACGAGTGGGGCGAAGAAATTGGGCCTTCTGGCCCGTGAATCGCGTTGGACCAAAGCAGTTGAACTGGAACCGTGCCGCTTCCGTTCGTCAGAGGAACTTCTCGGAAGATCGACGACAGCGGAATGTTCGACCGAATCGGACCATCACCAACCTCAAGGCCAGAGTCAGAAACCCAGCCGAGATACTGTTTGGCGTTCTCCTCCGACGCGTTTCGCATCGCGTCTTCCACATCCGGGTTTGTGCGACTTTCGACCAGCTGATGGTACAGCGTCGCCACCACATTCTTCCATGGTTCCACAAACGCCGGGATACCGTTCGTTGTCCCACCGGTGCCGCGTTGGGAGTAGACGCTGACCGTGTAATAGACTCGTTCATTATTTGCCGTAACAACCGAACCGTGATACCCGGCCAGCCCTGTTAACGAGTCACCTTCTTCAAACGACGGCACTCCGTTGCTCGATCGAGGCGACACGCTGGCCGCCACTTCATCGCTCACGTCAAACGAGACCCGATCATCGACCGTAAGCACGGAACCGGGAGGCAAAAGAAGATTGAAGACTGTATTCTGCAGGTCAAAGGAACTCAAAAATCCCTGATGATGCAGCCAGCCGATCATCGCCTGAATGTCGCCGCGCGTCACGGTCTTTGGTGTATATCCCACCAGCGGATGAGACGGCAGCGCAGTGGTTCTGATTGGCTGATTGTCGAAGTACTGCAACAGGACATTATTAAGTTGCGTATCACGCATGGCTGCTGTGAGGCGAGTGTCAATTTGTTCGATGTCCGTTCGCGACCATTTCGTGTCGCCGCTGACATAAAAATTGACATAGTAAAGATCGCGAATCGTTTTGCCGCCGTGATACTTCAGATCGTGCCCCGAAACTGAACTCGCATCGCTAAAGAGGTCCAGGTCACGCTCAACAGAATGAGACACCGTTTGATACTGATCTTGAGGCTGAGGATTCTGCAGAGCCATTGCACTTCTGCGTCCCACCGCGGCTCCATTGCCATTTCGACCAGGCGGCAACGCGGCCGTGGATGAAGAATTTTTGCGAGGAGGAAGTGGCCACGGACTCCAGAAATCAAGGTATTTGTCGCCAGGCGTCTCCGATCCCGGCAAGCCGACAGGGATCGTCGGCGTGGTCCCCGGGTTTGGATTGGGCAACGGGTTTGGATTGGGCAACGGTGTGCCGGGTTGAGTTCCTGGAGACGGTGACGGTGACGGTGATGGATTCAGCACAACTGGAATCGAAGGTTGGCCCGGATAACGTGGATGGCCAACGTTATACCACGGAACGCCACCGGGATACGGAAGATAGGAAATGGGCGGGTAGGCTCCGGGCGATGTGCCGGGATAACCACCAGGATACGCGCCCGGTCTATTCATCGGTGCGCACCCTGCAAGGAGTATCACAGCGCAGTAAAGTCCGAGGCCATAGAGCCAACAGGAAGTGGATGATTTCATGATGTTCAGCGCAGCACTGAGAGAGGATGCTGCAATCCGTTTTCGATCTCAACAGGCGCGGTGGAGAGCCACAGTGTTCAGATCGTTGAGAGACGGATCACATGAAGTGAGTTTGGCATCTGACACAAATCGCCGGGGAGATGTTTGGCGAAAAATGCCGTCTGCGAGAGGAGACTGGCAGTGTATGCAGGAACGCCCAATCGCCGAAAGGTCGATTCTGCCGGTTCCCAAATCAACCGCCTTCTCACCCTTCGCAATCTATGCAGAGGCGAGAAATTGACTGAACTGAGTTGCCCTGCACCGAACAGCGGCAGCACGAATGATCTTTACCGAAATCATCGTCTGCGATAGCGTCCGTCCCCGGACATCGAACTAAGGACGAACTCATGCGCTATCGATCGTGCACCACTCACAGTCACTCTCTTCACCCAGTCGCAGCGATCGTAAAGAGATGCGTGGCCGTTGCCTTCTTCTGTGTGTTACTGTCGGAGCCGTTGTCAGCAGATCATTATAGATTTAGGGCAAAGTGCAGCGGCGAAAAACGACTGTCCGCGGAACTTGTTCTGGTTCGGCGTGCAAAGTCTCACTACCGGGGAATCTGTCGGGACGGGAAGGGCGTTTATGACGTCGCAGAGAGTCAGGTGCCGACCGTGCAGACGATGGCTTCTCATGTTGATACCGAAATTCCTCCCGAGGAAGAGCGGTCCACTCGACTATTGATCAGCTATTCCGACCGGAACAATAAACCGGCCAGGGAGACTCTGCAGGCTGCCGGTCTGAAGCTGGTTGAGGACTACGAAAGCGGTTCGTTTCTGATCGTTGAACCACACGACGGCAGCGTAACTGCGACGACCGTCGATGCATTGATGGCCGACCAGGCTGTGACCTACGCTGCTCCTGATTACATCATGTCAACTTCGCAGTTAGGCGATGACCCTCCAGCGGCCTCCGCCTCAAGGCCGAACGATCCGATGTTCGACCGCCTGTGGGGCATGCAAAACAGTGGAGCTGCCAAAGTGTGGCCGGTCACTCATGATGCCGCCAACATCATCGTCGGCGTGATCGATACCGGAGTTGACTATTTGCATCCGGACCTGAAGGACAACATGTGGACTCGCGCGGGGAAACATGGTTACGACTTTTACGAGAACGATGATGACCCGATGGACCAGCAGGATCACGGAACACATTGTGCCGGCACGATTGCCGGTGTTGGAAATAATGGTATTGGCGTCACGGGCGTCAGCTGGAATGCCAGGATCATGGCGTTGCGATTTATGGGCCCTGATGGTTCCGGCGCGACTTCCGATGCCGTTCGGTGCATTGATTGGGGCGTCGCCAATGGAGCCCATATTCTTTCCAACAGCTGGGGCGGCCCGGATACTTCGCCCGAACTTTCCGAGGCGGTCGCAAGGGCCGAGCGAAAAGGCGTGCTTTTTATTGCCGCCGCGGGAAACACGGGGGGGACGGGGAACAATAACGACCAGCGCCCAAGCTATCCCTCATCATTGCGACAGACAAATGTCATCGCTGTTGGTGCCATTGATATCAAAGATCAGCGTGCTTCGTTTAGTCATTATGGCAAGCAGTCTGTCGACATCGCTGCGCCGGGCGTTGACATCGTCAGCACAGTTCGAAACAACAAATATGACTCATTCAGTGGAACATCCATGGCAACGCCGCACGTTGCTGGTGCTGCCGCTTTGATCTGGTCTCGTACGTTCGAGTCACCGACTCAGGATCCAGTTCAGATGGCAAAAATCCGGGACTTGATTTGCGAGAATGCTCGCCCCGTGGCGGCACTCACAGAATTCTGGGGCCATGCGGCTCCGGCGAAAATTAAGGGCGGCGTTCTGGATCTGACCTTTTTGTTAAATTCATCGACTGGCGAAACCCCGCCAGTGACTGGTCCGCCACTTGTCGACATTCCGCGACGTCGGCGAATCGTCGAGAATCGGATGATTATGGACCCGGTCCGACTGAGATAAGTCGATTCCGAAAACGTTCCGTTTTTATCGAGCCATTCATGAACAAATCCAGCTTTCCGCTCAGCTTCATTCTGGCAACAGTTTTTGTGCTCCCCGCGTTGCTGATGGCAGATGAAGTGTTACCGAAGAAAAAGTCAACGGAGTCTTCCGTTTCGGTCGAGTGCCATGGTCGACTGCGTCATGGAGTTGTTGCGATCGGCGGTGAATCTACTGGCACGACAATCACGTTTCAGAACATGTCGTGGGAACTGCAATTACCAGATGAATCCACTCGGGAGTTTGCTGCCCGGCAACACAAGCAACCCGTTGTCGTGACTGGTACGCTTCGAAAGATCGAGGGAACAGAGACACGCGTCCGCTGGATCGTTGACGTGATCAAACTGACAGAAGCCGATTGCCGAGACCGTGTCGTGGAAGCCGCGAACGTGACACTTCGAGGCACAGTGCGAGCGGCATTGTCTGAGACCTCTGAGACGCCTGAACTCTCCGTCCACGCGGACGACCAGATATGGCAGCTCGACTTTTCCGCACATCACGCGACGCTCGTTGTCGCCGAATCTTTCATCGGTCAGGCCGTTCTGCTGACCGGAAGTGTGCTCGCAGCGCCAAGCGAAAAAGAACGCGACACTGTGAAGCGGCATCCGTCTGAGTCGCAGGCGGTAAGTGTCAAAAACATCAAAGCGTCCACCACTGTCGAAGCGGATTCGCGATTTTTCAAGTAGGGAACAGTCTCCAAACAGGTTCCGCCTGTCGCAACCCGGTGCTTCAGTTTTGAAGCTGCGCGTCTCTGACTCTCCCAACCCCAAGCGTCAGCGAGAGATTGCTTTTTTGCGTTTTCGCCACTGTTCCGCGAGAAGTCCCTCACCGACCGTTTGGCTGTGTTACGATTGCGAAGTGTGCTGCCTGTACCGGAATCGGGCGGCACCCTACAATCCAACGGGATCCGACAAACGCATCAGATGTACAGCTGGTGCGTCACACGACTCCACCAGTTCACGCATCTGAGTCACCTGGCCGTGTTGCGTGGGCATCAGTTTCTACAGCACAAGGAAGATTTCGTTGAGTTCAGAGCGCTCGGATAATTCACTCTCTCTGGCCGAACTGGCTCGCACCAGCGGAGAATGGCTGCGCGGCGACGGACCGGAATCCGACATTGTGATCTCCAGTCGCATTCGTCTGGCCCGCAACGTAGCCGGCTTTCCGTTCATTACGCGAGCCGCCGGGGACGTTCGTCATCAGATCGTGCAGCTCGTGCAGGCGGCTCTGCGCACGGAAATTCAGCATCGTCCCGTGCATCATGTGAACATTGAAGCCTTGTCAGCGCTGGACAGCCAGTTGCTGATGGAACGTCAGCTGATCAGTCGTGAACTGGCCCGCAGCGACGGTCCGCGAGCCGTCGCGGTCAGTGAGGGCGAGCGTCACAGTGTGATGATCAACGAGGAAGATCATCTGCGAATTCAGGTTCTGCACAGCGGCTTTGCGCTCGACGAATGCTGGATGGAATGCGACGCTTTGGACGACCAGATCGAATCCACCGTGCCATATGCCTTTCATCCTCAGCTCGGTTATCTGACCGCGTGTCCGACGAACGTGGGAACTGGAATTCGAGTCAGCGTGATGGTGCATCTGCCTGCACTGCGAGTGACTCGGGAAATTCAAAAGGTGCATCAGGCGGCACAAAAGATTAACCTTGCCGTGCGAGGCCTGTACGGAGAAGGCAGTCAGGCCATGGGAGATTTTTATCAGATCTCTAACCAGGTCACGCTGGGCAAATCTGAAACCGACCTGATCTCCGAAGTGCAGGAAGTGGTCACTCATATTATTGGCTGGGAACGGCGAGTCCGTGATTTACTTCTGCGAGACAACAAGTCTCAGCTGCACGATCAGGTCGCTCGCGCCTTTGGAACACTGACGAGCGCTCGTTCTATCAGTTCTGAAGAAACGATGCTGCTGCTGTCCAGTTTGCGAATGGGAATTCGCCTCGGACTGGTCTCGAATCTTGATGTTGCTGCGGTGAACGAACTGTTTATTCACACACAGCCCGCGCATCTTCAAAAGCTGCATGGCGCTGAACTGGAAACCGCCGACCGCAATGTGGCGCGCGCCAATTTCCTGCGGAAACGACTGGGTGATTCGTCACTCGGCTGATTTGGGTGTGGGCCATGAATCGTCGCAGCTGTATCGCTGATGGCGAAGTTTGGCCGAAACGAATCACCGACATCGAACATTCGCAGGTCCGCTTTCTTTTGTTCACTACGACCGCTTTCCGGGAATCTGAGATCCATGGCCACAACCATCACCTCCTTTGAAACGTTCGACATTCGCTTCCCGACATCGCAGCATCTGGACGGTTCCGATGCGATGAATCCGGACCCGGATTATTCAGCGGCGTATGTCATTCTGAAGACCGATTCAAAGGAACTCGCCGGCCACGGCATGACGTTCACCATCGGTCGCGGCAATGAACTGTGCGTCGCTGGCATCCGAGCGCTCGCGACGCTGCTGCAAGGCCAGACGGTTGAATCATTGATGGCCGAACCGGTCACGCTGTATCGAAAACTCACGGGCGACAGTCAGCTCCGGTGGGTCGGTCCTGAAAAGGGTGTGATTCATCTGGCCGCTGCGGCCGTCATCAATGCGGTGTGGGATCTGTGGGCGCGATTGCAGGGCAAGCCGGTCTGGCAGGTTGTGTGCGACATGTCACCGCAACAGTTTGCCTCGTGTGTGGATTTTCGATATCTGACGGATGCACTCACGCCATCTCAGGCGGTCGAGCTGCTGGATCGGTTTTCCGCCAGCCGTCGACACCGGATTGAAGAACTGCATGCCGTTGGCTACCCGAGCTACACGACATCCGCAGGCTGGCTGGGCTATTCGGACGAAGCGTTGCGTGAAAAATGCACCGACCTGAAAGCTCGCGGCTGGAGTCACTTTAAGATCAAGGTGGGACGCGATCTGAACGACGACCTGCGTCGCTGCAGCGTGCTCAGGAAAGAAATGGGCGAATCGGCTCATATGATGATCGATGCCAATCAGGTCTGGGACGTGCCACAGGCCATCGAATGGATTCAGCATCTTGCCCCGTTTCGTCCCTGGTTTGTAGAAGAACCGACGTCTCCTGATGACATCCTCGGTCACCGCGCGATCGCTCAGGCGATTGCTCCGATTCGTGTTGCGACGGGCGAAATGTGCCACAATCGAGTCATGTTCAAACAGTTCATGCAGGCGGATGCTTTGCAGGTTTGTCAGCTGGACTGCTGCCGACTGGGCGGCGTGAATGAAGTGATGGCGGTGATGCTGCTGGCCGCTCGCTTCAACATTCCCGTGTGTCCTCATGCGGGCGGAGTCGGTCTGTGTGAATATGTCCAGCACGCAAGCATCATCGATTACGTCTGCGTGGCCGGTACGATGGAAGACCGCGTCACGGAATACTCCGATCACCTTCATGAACACATGTGCGATCCCGTGATCATGCGCCACGGTCGCTATATGCCACCTCAAGCCGCCGGCTACAGCGTAAAATTCACCGATGCAGCTTTGCACGGTTTTACCGTGAAGAGCTAGTGCTCTGTCACATCGTGCAACCGATGTTTTCGCCATCACACGTCCGCTCATGCCAGGCAAACTGGCATGCGCGAATGCAGCGGAATTTGCCAACCGTCACCGGCCGGCGCGTCGAGTCTGGATGAAGTCGTGAGCCGCTCTTAACAGCGGGTCGATGGTCCATTCCTGTATTCTGTGCGGCGGACTCCAGTCGAACCAGTGGAAGTCGTCGTGTTCGGTCAGCACGATATCCACGGGACGAGTCAGCCGCGCCAGAAAGACCAGCAGCCGTTTTTCGATCAGACCTTTTCCGCCGTATCGTTTCTGATTCACCATGTAGCGGTTTTCAAATCGAAACTCCGGATCAATCTCCAGATCGACTTCCAGGATTCCGGTTTCCTCGCGCAATTCTCGCAGCGCACATTGCAGGTCGGTTTCCCCTTCATCCACATGGCCTTTGGGAAGATCCCAGCGGCGCGCGTGCTTCACGAGCAGAAACGAATCGACCGGCTGTCCGCGAAAAATCAAAAAACCGCAGGAAACGGGCTGTTGCACGCCATTGCTCCAAATCTGTTCAGCAGCTCAGGACCGAGGGATTACATCCGGCGGTGGAAAGTCGGGATGGTAATCAACCTTCGACATTCGCTGCATCAAATCTTCGGGTTTTGCGGTGAATGGCTGAGTGACGGATCTACCGTTCAACGACAGGAAGTCTCTTAATACCCAATGATTGACGGGAAAAGCCAACTCGTCCCAGGGAATACCTGCATGTTCCGCCGGAAAAAGCTGCGCGTCCAGACTTTCCTCGTTGGCATGAAAACGCGGTTCAGCCATATCCGCCAGATAAATCAGATGCACCTGGCCAATTCGAGGCACCGAGTAAATCCCCAGCAATGACTCAATCCGGATCTCTGCCCCGGACTCCTCAAGCACCTCACGGCACGCGCCTTCTTCTGGTGATTCGCCCAGTTCCATGAAGCCACCGGGCAGCGTCCAGTAGCCGTAACGTGGCCGAATTGCTCGTCTGCAGAACAGGATCTGATCCTGCCATCGCACGACGGCTCCTACGATAATGCGTGGGTTTTCGTAATTGATCCAGCCACAGTCGGAGCAGACCATGCGGTCGCGGTTATCGTCCCCGGGCCGGATGATGGAAAAGTTATTGAAACCTTCAGCGGGTGTTGCAGCCATGCGAATAAAATCCTCTCATCCAACTCAGTCCCCGGGGCGGCGAACACCACCCGACTGTATTCGGCTATTGTGTCGCCTGTTGCACTGATCGTCGAGCGTCCTCGATCGAGTTCCAGAGACCAAGATGTACTCCGGCCAGCATCGCAGTTCCCGTGGCGGCTTCTTCGGAATGTCGAGCCACCTCAACCGGAACTCCAAAACGCCGACGCACCGCTTCCACAAGCAGTGGATTTCGCTTCACCGCATTGCCGGACATCGCGACGCGCTGCAACGGATGTTGACGGCTCTCGGGCGACGATGCCCAGACGTCAAACATCGACTGAGCGATTCCGTCGAGCACGCTGATCAACATATTCGGAGGCGTAAGATTGTCCGGACTGATGCTTTTCAGGACACCGCGACGTTCAGGTTCATACCGCGTCCCTCGAAAGAACGGCTCGCAGACCAGCGCACTGGAACTTTGCTGCGGCGAAACCGACGCCTGCAAGCGATCCCACACCTCGTCCTCCGTTAGGCTCAGACCAAACATCTGCAGCCAGTGACGCACGGTCCGGTTCACCCATGCGATCGCATCGCCACCACACAATCCGGCTCCCACGATCATGAACTGCGGCTGCGGCTGAAGTGAAACAGAATCCGGTGTGCCCGGCAAAATACGAGTGTCCAAAGGGAGCTGCCGAACGAACGCGGGCACTCGCCAGACGATCTGACCGCCCGTACCAATGTTGATCAGAATCGAGCCCGGCTGATCCGGAAGAGCACTCAAAACGGACGCCTGATTGTCACCGATGGCGTTGAACACAGGCAAGCCGGCGGGCAAGCCTGTCGCTGCGGACATGGCGTCGTTCAGTTGGCCTGTCACTGCTCCGCTTTCCCGGACATCTGGCAGCCAGCAGCGAGGAATCTCGGCGGCCTGCAGCAGAACGTCGCTCCATTCATCAGACTGTAGATCATACAGGCCCGATGACGCCGCGTGGGACCGTTCTGTCACAGGATTCTGTCCGGTCAGCTGACTGCCAATCCAATCTGCCACGAAGGAAACGTGATCGACTGCGGACGACAACTGCTGCAATCTTCGCATCGCGAACAGCGTCGTCCCCAGGTATCCGGCCGACAACCGACAACCAGTGCTCAGCATTCCGGCTTCGGTCGCTCGTCGCTGAAGTTCTGCCAACAGTGTGCCCGACGAATCAATAATAAGCGAACGACGATCCTGCCACGTCACGACATTGCCGACCGTGCTGCCGGTCTGGTCCAGCAGAACGGTGCTATGCATTTGACCGGTGAGAGCAATCCCAACCACACTGCCCGATGGAAACTGCTGGCTTAGACTTTTCAAAGCTTCAACGGCAGCGGAAAGTATCTTTGCGGGCGACTGTTCTGCATAATCGGATGGCAGATTTTCAACGTTCGCATGATGCGTTTTGGTGACGGAGTGCACGACGCAGCCGGATTCATCGACCGCAACGGCCGAGATGCTGGTGGTCCCCATGTCGAGCCCGAGCACAAGTCTGCTCATGGAAAAACAACCCTGAAGGAAAAAGGATATCGGATAGATCTCGCCAAGTGGCGAGCGCATCAGCGAATGGTTGTGATCGCCATGGTGCGGGTTGTAGCAGCTAAAATCCTGCTGGAAACGCTGCCGGAATGTTTCTTTGCGGGTCCGGTTGTGGGCGGCCGCGAAGTCCCCGTGGACGAGTTCTGGGGCGTTTTGAGGGGAATTTACTCACTGACAAGAGAAGCAAGGGCATCAGCGGTGCACGAAATCCCAGTATTTTAGGGGCGGAGTTTGTTTCTCGATGTTGCTCATTGGGCTCGTTGTCGATACCTTTTCCCGTTTCCCGCCTCGCCTAGTGCGCAGTTGTCGGGAGTTTTCTCTGCACGCAGCCGCATTGATTGCGGTTTTTGCCTGTCGAGTTCAGCCTTTCAGGCCAGAACAGTGGTGACGGTCCTCTCGAGCGTTTCGAAAGGATGGTGCAGAGTCCGATTGCAAAGTTTTGGAGTTTTCAAGGGAATGGGTCGTTACACAGGGCCGAAGGGCCGTATCAATCGCCGTCTGGGCATGAATGTTTACGAGAACGCCGGAGCGATCAAAGCTGCGGAACGCAAAGAATACCCACCAGGCATGCACAAGCGTCGTAAGAAAGACACCATTTACGGTGCCGCTCTTACCGAGAAGCAGAAGATCAAATTCTACTACGGCCTTCGTGACCGCCAACTCTTCCGCTACTTCGATATTGCCAAGCGAACCACGGGCAATACCGGATCGACTCTGCTGATTCTTTGTGAACGCCGCCTGGACAATGTGGTCCGCCGCGCGGGTTTCACATTGACTCGCCCACAGGCTCGTCAGGGTATCGTTCACCGCCATTTCCAGTTGAACGGCAAAACCGTCAACAAGCCGGGCATCATGGTCCGACCAGGCGACGTTGTAACGCTGCGTAACCGTCCTAACATTCGCAAGTTGTACAACGCTGTCGGCGAACAGGCTCCTCCAGCCAGTGCTGAATGGCTATCCGTCGACAAGGCGTCAATGAAGTGCATCGTCACGACATTGCCAACCATCGACGACGTAATGCTCAAGGTTGAAGTAGGTAAGGTCGTCGTGTTCATGTCACGCTGATCCATCGCTGTCACCGGACGCTTCCGACGACAGCTCACCTGCACCTTCCGTGCAAACCAAAGGACCGACGATTCACTTCGTCGGTCCTTTTTTTGTACTGGCTTCCCACGGTGGACTGCTCACTTCGCACTTTGCTGCCGAGGAAGAGACAAACCACTATCCCCGTGGACTTTCACGAGTTCGGTCTGAGTTTAATGTCCCGCTTTTAAAGTCCCGTGTTTGTCGCGCTGCATGCCGCAGATCAGCGTGACAAAGCACACTGGCGTGTATTTCCCGTTCGAGAAGGCTCGCGAACGGAGCCGGCGCACTTGTACAGACGAAGCCCGCTCTTCAGAATGCCGCAGATGAGCCATGCCTATTCGGAAATCCCAGAACTCGCGCAAACCGGGGACACCTTTGGAGTGATCCGCATTCCTGTCGAGCAGGACGTGCCGTTTACTTCGCGAGTTCGAGCGATCGTGGATTCGGCGGAATTCCAGCGGCTCAGTCATGTCACGCAGCTGGCTCTGGCTTCGCGAGTTTATCCGGGCGCGACTCACACTCGCTTCGAACATGCACTCGGCGTTTATCACAACTCACTTCGCTATTTGTGGCAACTGGGTCGTGATCCTCGTTTCGTGAAAACGGTCAGTGTTCGCGACGCGGAAATTCTGATTGTCGCCGCGCTGCTGCATGATATTGGGCACTGGCCGTTCTGCCATCCTATTGAAGACATGGCTCTGCCGCAGATGCCGCCGCATGAATCATTCGCGCGTGAGTTCATTGGCCCCGGCACGGAACTGAGCGACATCCTGCAGAATGTCTGGAACATCGATCCCGAAGAGGTTCTGGATGTGCTTGTCGCCCGCGTCGATTCACCCAGCAGCCGCTTGCGACGGTCGATACTTTCCGGCCCGATTGACATCGACAAGATGGATTATCTGGTCCGCGACAGCCAGCATTGTGGAGTGCCCTACGGACGGCATTTTGATCGCAATCGCCTGATGAATTCGCTGATCGTGAATGAAGCGGGCGATGGCCTTGCGATTACCTCCAAAGGCAAAACTGCGGCTGAGATGATGGTGTTTGCACGCTATGTGATGTTCACAGAGGTCTATTGGCATCATGCTGTTCGCAGCGCGACGACCATGTTTGCCAGATCGTTTTACGAACTGCTGCCTCAGCTGAATGTGAGTTCCCTGTTTCGCATGGCGGAATCGGATCTGATTCGCACGTTGCAGCAAACCGCTGAGGGCACCGACGTGAAGTCACTCACGGACGGACTGTTCGGCCCACGTCGACGACTGCATAAGCGGCTTGCAGAGTTCAGCATTTTCCACGAAGAAACTCTCTACCGAGCACTGCGAGGCAAGACGTATGCAAAGATTGCAGAATACTCGTCGCGCCTCGCGGAAGAGCTTTCTCGCGCGATTGGGCGAAAGATCAATCGGCTCGATGTTTTGATCGATGCCCCGCCGCAACATCGGGAAGTGGAATTTCGCGTCGACATTTATTCGGCATCCGAACGTCGCTACAGGTCACTTCGAGAAGTCTCTCCGATCGTCGATTCGATGGCTCGCACACAGTTCGACGACTGCGTAAAAAAAGTCCGCATCTATGCGACTGAAGACATCCGCAATGCTCTACCCGAAAATTTTGATCTGACCCATTGTGTGCATCGCGTGCTGGAACAGGATGTTTGAACAACGGGATCGGTAGAACGTGTGGTGCAGAATTCCGGACAAGGCTCGCACGGATAGGCCTGCGTGTTTTATAGTTGCGTGTTTGTGCATATCCCAACCCGCTGCGTCAGCGAGGGATTGCTCATTTTCAGGCCCGGAAGGTCGGCAAATCCAATGCCGGTGGCGTGAGCCACCGGTATGCGAACATAAAGAATCCTGAGGCCCGGAGGGCCGACACAAGGGCGGATGTGTCGGCCCTTCAGGCCTGAGTCGCAGTGTTTTTTGCAGTCCGGTGGCTCACGCCACCGGCAAAGGATGTGCCGGGCTTCCAGCCCTAACTCAAACGCGCAACTTCAGAACCTGCGAGTTCACTTATCACACCTTTCGCACGAAGTGCGAGCATCAGGATTCCGTTAGTTCCAAATACGGGTCGATGCCCATGTTCTCGTACTGTTCCAGGCGATGGCGTTCCTGTTTAAGAAGATGCTTGCGTTGCTTGCGGTGAGTCTTTTCCAGGAACCGCTGAACTCGCATAAAATAACGCAGCCAGGATCGCCCGAGCTCCCCTTCGCGATTCGCCATCGCGAGTCGTTGCTTGCGGAGAATTTCACGCGGCTCACGGCAGCGAAGCAGTTCGTCTTCCAGCGACAGAAAGAACTGAAAGCTTCCGGGATCGCCCTGACGCGCTGATCGTCCTACCAGCTGGCGGTCGATTCGTTTTGAACTGTGAATCTCGGTGGCGATAACGTGCAGGCCGCCAGCTTTCTTCACGTCATCTTCCAGCAGAATATCGGTCCCGCGGCCTGCCATATTCGTGGCGATCGTCACTTTGCCCGGTCCCCCGGCATCCGAGATGATCTCGGCTTCCTGTTCATGAAAGCGAGCGTTCAAGACCTGATGCGGAACCTTCTTGTCCTTCAGCAACTGACCCAGCGCTTCAGACGCATCGACCGAAGGAGTTCCCACGAGAATCGAGCGGCCGGCTTTGATTAGCTTCTGGATCTCGGTCACGATCGCATCGCGTTTGGCATCTTGAGTCTTGAAGATGCGATATGGCTTTCCATGTCGAATACACTTTTTATTCGTGGGGATCTTCGTCACCTTCAGTCGGTAAGTTTTCTTCAGCTCCGCAGCCGCTGGCAGACCAGTCCCGGTCATCCCGGCCAGATGAGTGTACTGGCGAAAGAAGCTCTGGACCGTGATTCGAGCGGCCTCACCGGTCGCCGCGGTGATCGGCACCAGTTCTTTGGATTCGATGGCCTGATGCAACCCATCCTGCCATTTTCGACCGTCCATCACGCGGCCTGTGCCTTCGTCGACGATCACAATCTTGTTCTCCACAATTACGTAGTCGCGGTCGCGTTCGAAAGCATGCTTGGCTGTGAGTGCTTTTTCGACCTGACTGTAGATTCGTTCTGTATCCATGGAACTCAGCAGAGACGGTTTGGACATCAGCACGACTTTGCGGCAACCCACGTCCGTCAGCCAGGCCGAGCGACGTTCGGGTTCGTACATGTAGTCTGTTCGAGCCGCCAGTTGAAACGTGGCTCGATTGCTCCAACGAAACAGATTCACCGTGGCAGGATCGTTCGGCTGAGTCAGTCCGATGATCAGCGGAGTCCTCGCTTCATCAATCAGAATGCTGTCTGCTTCGTCGATCAAAGCAAAATGGTGACCTCGCTGAACCGGCTCTTCCCCGCCCTGCAGCGTGCGAATAAAACGCCGAGTCTGCTGGCCGCCGCCGTCTTCCTGAGTCGCTCCTTTGCGCAATCGGTCTCGCAGAAAATCGAAGCCCATTTCTTTGCTGGTGCCATAGGTGATGTCGCACGCATAATTGCTGCGACGTTCATCCGGTTCCATGTTCTCCAGAATCTTGCCCACGCTCAGGCCGAGCCGGACGTGAACCGGCCCCATCTGTTCGGCGTCGCGTTTCGCCAGGTAATCGTTCACCGTCACCACATGACAGCCCTGCCCGGATAACGCTCGCAAAAAGGAGGTCATCGTCGCCGTCAACGTTTTGCCCTCACCGGTCTGCATTTCGGCGATATGACCTTCGAACATGGCGATCGCGCCCATAATCTGCACGGGGAAATGCTGCATCCCCAGCGTTCGGCGAGCCGACTCGCGAATAAGCGCGTAGGCATCGACCATTAAATCTTCGAGAGAAGTGCCGGCTCGCGCATCCCAGCGAACCTTGCGGCCGGCCGTCAGCAGATCCGCGTCGCTGAGGTTCTTCAGAGTATCGCTGCGTCGGATGACCTGAGCGGCGGTCGCTTTCCAGCGAGACAACCTGGCTGAGGACGGAATGAATCCGGATTTCACGCTGTGAAAAATCGAACTGGCGAAACTCATGCTTCCCATCCATCCGCGAAAGAAACCACCGTGACGGACTGATGCACATCACATGCCCGGATATTACGCACTATTGGACGGCCCGCGTAGTCGAATCTCACTCCGGACCGAACTCATGCCCTGCGTATCGATTTCGTAGATTGAGTTCAGACGAGGTGAGGGCGCAATTAATCGCAAATTGCGTTTAGTCGTGTGATCCGGGAGGGCGAGGCTCCTGCCGAGCCACGCATCATTTAAGCCGTGTGATCCGGGAGGGCGTCCTCCGTTGTTTTTGGCTTGGCAGGAGCCTCGCCCTCCCGAAAATCCACGACTTATTCGCGACCACCGAAATTCGGGACTGCACCCGCGACAAGGCGTCAGTGAAAATTGCTGAAAACAGCCCACCGCAGCAAATATTCCGACTCGAATCGAAGCATACGCCGTTTCACCACCGTGTAGTTCAGGAATCTGTTTTGGCGAGTCCTTGAACGAAAATGGCAATTTAGGGGCTTTCGAATTTATGCGCCATACCATGTGCATTTGTTCGGTCGGTTTATTCGGCAGAATCTGCAGTTTTTTTGGAACTTTGTAGCGAACGATTCGTGCCTGCCGAAGTGTTCAGCGTCGCCATGCCTCAAGGCCTTAAATTGATTTTAACGTTTTGTTTCCGTCTAGATGCAAAGTTTTTAATTTTGACTGGACATGGGTGTATTGGCCTTAGAGAACTTACGCTTCTCAAGCGGGATACCGGAACGCTGCGATCCCGCGGGCGTCTGACTAGTGTTCAGGTGATCGTGGTTTTCATCAGACAATTGTTTTGATAAGTGTCTTTGACAGGATTGAAGTTATGCTGATTTCTGCGTTTCTGACTGCTGTTCGGAATCGAATCCAAAGCCCACGAGTTGTTAAGCGTCGATTGAATCAAAAAACAGCGGCTCAGGCGTCAGAAAACCTCGAGATCAGAGCTCTTTTAACAACAACCCTGCAAGCGGTTCGGCCGAATGTTGGTGAGTTTCTCGACCCGGGCGAGATCAGAAATGTGGCTCCCCAGGAACTGACTCTGCAATTCAGTCTTGGTTCAACGATCACAGCGTCGACGATCACGAATCAGTCCATTCGGGTGTTCCGTTCGGGGTCTGACAATCAGCTGGGGAACTCGAATGATATCCCTGTTACGATTGGATACGTCGGAGTTGGAAGTGTTCCCAACGAAGTAGTGCTTCGTTTTGGTGAGAACCTGATCGACGAAAAATATCGGATCGTGATCAATGGGACGGGCACGAACTCCCTTGATGCAACCGTCGTAACAACTGCTGGAATCGTTGATGATCCGGTAGCGAATTCGACCTTTGATTTTGAGCTGGACCTGGGGGCTCGCATCATCGCTGTTGATCCGCAGCCAGTGACTCGTGGGATTAACGGCACATTGTCTCAGGCCCGAGATCAAATTGTCGTCTATTTTAATAACGATCGATTGAATTCGTTCGCTGCCCAGAACCGTTTTTTTTACCAGCTGATCAAGACGAACGAGACCGTCAATACGATTGACGACTCTAAGGTAAACCCCACCTCCGTTGTTTATAATTCTACCCAGAATACGGCGACGCTGACATTCGCCGGCGGTATTGCGGAACTATACGGTGCCGGCTCCTATCGATTGCGTGTGGGAAATGCGGAAGCAGCGCCCACGGTGCCGACGCCTCTGGCGTTACTGCAACCTGCAGATGATCCAGGGTCAAGTTTCGGTACTGCCAGAGATCTGCCAGCAATCAGCGCAGGGACGAACAGCAGCACTGTGATTTCCTCTGCCATCAACCTGCAGTTCGTAGCGTTCCAGTTTCCTGGTGCAGACGATGAACCTGGGCACCGTGAAATTGAAGTCGAAAATCACCTTCTGCCGGTTCCGCCTGGTCCCGGCCCGGATTCAGGGGCATCCGGGGTCCCAATCCTCGAATACAACTTCAAGAGCAATTACGGCTCCGACCCGCTGGGCAATCCCCTGAGCAACGCGATCACCGAGGCTCAGAAAGATCGCGCTCGCGAAATTTTCGCCTATTACAGCGAGATTTCGGGCATTGATTTTGTGGAGACTGCGTCAAGTGGATTGACGATCGTGACCGGCGACATGCGAGCTCTGAAGTCAACGATTCCGACCGGACCAGGTGGTGTCGCGGGCATTGCTGGCGGTAGTATGGCCATCATGGACATGGGCAACACCTGGGCGAATTTGCCAGGTCAGAATTGGTTCAATGTGGCGATGCATGAAATTGGGCATCTGCTGGGTCAGGGTCACACTTACGATTTGCCGTCTCCCACAGTGCAGGGCGCTGGTTCAAGTGGATCAGCCGGGACTGGCGTTGAGCCGACTCTGGCTGGCGATCACGACATCGTGCATATGCAGCACATGTACCGTCCGGACAGCATCGACATTGATCTCTACAAGTTCCAAACGGTCGCGACCAACGTTTTCTCAGCTGAGATCATGGCGGAGCGGATGGCGAACTCCAGTACGCTGGATTCCGTGCTGAGACTGTATCGCGAGGTGAACGGTCAACGGGAACTCATCGCACAAAACGACAATTACTTCAGCAAGGACTCATTCCTCGAACTGACTTTGGAACCTGGGACGTACTACATCGGCGTGTCGTCGACGGGGAACGATGCGTACGATCCTTCCATTCAAAACACAGGCATGGGGGGCACTTCGCAAGGAGTTTATGACCTGCGAGTGAACTTCCGCCCCAATGTTTTTGGACCAGGTTCTGCTATCGTTGATACGACCGGCCGCACATTTGACGGCGACAGCGATGGCATTCAGGGGGGCGTTTATAACTTCTGGTTCAGGGCTGCCACTGCTGCCAATACGCTGTTTGTTGACAAGGCAAACGCCAGCTTTCTCAGGACCGCGATCACGGCATCGGCCACTTCGATCGGCGTCGAGCGCGCGGCGGCCTTTGCTCTAAACACGACTATTCGCATCAACAACGAGCAGATGCGGATTTCCGTGATTAATCTAGCGACGAATACATTGACGGTTGCACGTGCGCAGAACGGAACTTCCGCTTCGTCGCATAGCATTGACTCGCCGATTCGCAAGACGACATCGAATGGTGCTGAACTCACGCCTTTTGGATTCGTCAATGACGCACTTGCTGTCGCCACGCCTGGACAGATTGTCAGAATCGTTGGTAACGGCGGTGTGGATAACGACCCGGACACGCTCCAGGACAGCTTCCCGTATGAAATTGGTGTCAATACGGCTGGTCAGGCTCTATGGGACGGTGCCGCACTGGAAGCGCCACGTGGCGTGACCGTGATGATCGACAAGGGGGCTGTGGTTAAGCTTCGCAAAGGCTGGATCGGTACAGGCAGTTCGACCACATCAGTAGACCGCAGTGGCAGCGCCGTTCAGGTACTGGGAATACCAACCCGTCAGGTCATCATGACGTCCTGGAATGACGAAACCATCGGTAACGACACCACGTCGACTCCCACAGTTGCGGATGAAGGCGACTGGGGCGGGATCATTTTCCGGAATGAAATCGATCGTGCTCAGAACCGCTTCAATGCCGAAAACGAAGGCATTTTTCTCAACTACGTCAGCAATGCCCGGTTGTTGTGGGGCGGTGGTACAGTCACGATTGATTCCACCACTCAGACGATCAACCCGATCCACATGGATCGATCGCAGCCGACGATTGTTAACAACAGGATTGAGTTCTCTGATGACTCGGCGATGTCCGCGGACCCGGATAGCTTTGAAGAACTCACATTCCATTCGCCACGTTTCCAGACTGGTAAGCCAGCCTTTACAGTGGACTACAAGCGTATTGGCCCGGACATCAGTGGCAACACGCTGTTGAACAATGGCAATAACGCCTTGTTCGTTCGCATGGACACGATCGCCGGTGGCGGAACGCAAAAGCTGACTGTACCGGGCCGCTTCAACGACACTGACATTGTGCATCTCGTGGCGCAGAACCTGGAGATTCAGGGTACGCCGGGCGGTGCGGTTCGCGAAACTATCACTCCCTCAGTGACTCTGGTGACGCTGACTCCGCTGGCGGGTGGAACACTAGTAGCGGGTGCCTATCAGTACCGCGTTGTCTTTACCGATGAAAATGGATTTGAAAGTCCTGCCTCGACAGCTACGGGGCTGGTGACGGTTGCAGCGTCGGGGGCTGTCCGACTCGCGCAGCTTCCTCAGGTCTCCGCGAACAGCGTTTACACGGGTCGGCGAATTTACCGCAGCCAACTCGGGGGCGGCGGTACGTTCACATTGATTGCGGATCTGGACCGAACTGCAACCACCTATACCGACAGTGGAGTAACGCTGCAGCGGACTCTGGTTTCTCCGAGCGGTGCTAGAGACCGAGCCCGCCTGGATGCTCGCCTGTCGATTGACCCAGGCATTGTGGTCAAGTTGCAGGGAGCCCGTATTGAAGCCGAGATGGGCGCTCAGCTGATTGCTGAAGGCGTTGCTGGACGGCAAGTGATCTTCACCAGCCGACTGGACGACCGGTACGGTGCAAGCGGAACGTTTGATACAAACAACGACGATGCTGCGGGAGCCGCAGAACGCGTTCCTGCTGCAGGAAACTGGGGCGGCCTGTATTTCGGGCACATGGGCTCTGGCAGCGTGGATCGCGCACTGATCACGTTTGCCGGTGGAAACGTACCGGTTGGCGGCGGCTTCTCTGCCTTCAATCCTATTGAGATTCACGAATCGAAAGTACGTATCCGCAATACGACTTTTGAAAGAAACGCGGATGGTGCTTCCTCCGGAATTCGATCGGGACTATTCACAAACGCGCCTGGCACCATTTTCGTCCGCGGTGCTCAGCCGATTCTGCTCGACAACACCTTTGTGGGCAACAGCGGCGCAGTGATTAACATCAACGTTAACGCGTTAAACAAGAACTTTGTGGCTGACACAGGCCGATCCACGGGGTTTGCCGATGCACAGTTGAGCTATGGTGATAATCAGGGGCCACTGATTCGAGATAACGTGCTTCAGGGGAATGGCCTGAATGGGATGATCGTTCGCGGCGAGACCCTCACAACTCAGAGTATCTGGGACGACACGGACGTCGTTCACATTGTGCAGTCGGAAATCTATGTGCCGAACCTGCATACCTACGGCGGAATAAGGCTCGAAAGCAGCTCGAACGAAAGTCTGGTGGTTAAACTTTCAGGGGCTGCCAATGCTGGATTTACAGCGGGTGGTTCGACGCTGGACATCACTGACCGCATTGGCGGCATGCTGCATTTAGTTGGGCAGCCAGGCCAGCCTGTGGTTCTTACTTCTTTGGCAGACGATACCGTCGGAGCTGGCTATGACCTGCAGGGATTGCTGCAGAAAGATACGAATGGGAATGGTGCGAGTGTTGGTACTGCGGGTGACTGGCGTGGCGTGAACATTGATCGTTACTCCCACGATCGCAATGTCGCCGTTTACGTCGAAAATGAAATCGCGGATCGTCAGTCTGCAGATACGAATTCAGTAGCTGCAGAGTCGGAGTTCATCGGGTCCCTGGCGGAGAACGAAAAGTGGGGCGATGAAAATCTGCGTCTCGGAATCGATCTGCAGGGCTTCATTGACAGTCCTGGTGATGTCGACGTTTACAGCTTCTCCGGAGTTGCTGGCAGTCAGGTCTGGATCGACATCGATCGGACGACTCATGGTCTTGACACCGTTGTTGAACTGATTGACTCGAACGGCGTGATTCAGGCCCAGTCTGATAACTACTACAATGAAAAAACCGGAACTGTCGGTGGATGGCCGGTCTTTACATCAGCAGCGGGCGACATCCAGGCCAACGGTCTTGACTTCTCGCAGTACCTCAGCGACGACCACTATTCGACCAATTCTCTCGATGCGGGATTCCGAGTTGTGCTGCCGGGCACGGCGGGTGTCCGTAGCAGCTATTGGATCCGAGTTCGCAGCAGCAACATTGATTCGGCAACGGCGGCTCCGAGAGCCGACCTTCAGAGCAACAGTAAGGTCGCGAACGGTTTGACAAGTGGCGTCTACCAAATGCAGGTTCGACTGCAGGAGGAAGATGAATTCGCGGGAACCACTATTCAGTACAGTGACATTCGATTCGCAACCAACGGCATTCAGATTACGGGTCAGCCGATTCATGGGCCGCTACTTGGTGAATCCGAAGAAGTCGAGGGAACCACCGGACAACTTGGTAACCTCATGGATAGTGATCGTGCCGCTTTGGCGGTGCGAGGGGACATCAGCAGTTTGAATGACTTCGACTTCTATGAGTTTGAAGTGAGCTACACTCATACGCAGCAGATTGCGGGCGTAAGCTTGGCCACGACGCATGTTCCGGTGGTCTTCGACCTTGACTATGCTGACGGTTTGGGCCGGGCCGACCTGAACATGGCGATCTTCGATTCTTCTGGCCGACTCATTTTGTTTGGCATTGATTCAAATATTATCGACGATCAACCCGGCCCGCTGGAGGGCACTGACACGGACGACCTGACTCGTGGATCCGTGGGTACATTCGACCCCTTCATTGGTGCCGTTGAACTGCCGGCTGGACGCTATAGGCTTGCTGTTTTCAATAATCGATGTGTGCCTGCAGCCTTGGAGAAGTACTATCAGGCCAGTTCCAATTTCCCATTGTTGAGGGTGGAGCCTGTAAACTCAATTAAAAGAGTGTTTGAAGAACGTTTTACTGCTGGAGACAACGACACTTACACGTCCGCAGAAGTGCCAACGACGAATCTTTTTACAGTCGATGGCAGCGGGGCACTCGATGCGAAGCATGCCGTTCCGTATCACATTGGCGACGTCGTCTTGTTCGTAAGCCAGAATGGTGGCTTGAAAGGCACTGACGAAACTACCATTCGCACCATCAACCCGTTCACCGGTAGAACAGTGACAAATCTTGGGTCGTTTGGTCCTTCCGTCGGCGATATTGCGATGCGTCCAGACGGTCAGTTGTACGCTTTCACAACCAGTCCGCAGGGGACGGGTGAGCAGACGACAGGGGTCACTGGAAACTACCTGCGAATTGATACGGGGACTGCCGCAGCCACTGTGATCGGTGACGACGGTCTTGTCACGAATCTTGATAATCTTGACGGCACCGGATTACTGACACCTGGCGACAATACCGTAACGGCATCCAATGCCGGGATGATTTATCGGGCCATGACGTACATTGGTACTAACCCCAACAGCTTGTATGCGGTTGGCGACCGGGCATTTGTGAGTGAGCCAGCGGCGACCGCGAATGTCTCAGCCTACGATGACAACATTCTTTATCGATTTAATGTTGTGTCAGGGGCAGTGGACGGCCAGCCTGTAGATCGAATAAATGATGCCAGAGCCAATGGTGGAGCCGGCACGACTCAGCAGGAAATTGGACGAATCAATGCGGCGGGTACAGTTACTGGCATGGCCTTCGCCGGAGGCATAACTTATGCAGTCGATAATCTCGGCAACCTGTACACCGTAAATGTTGGTAGTGCCGCGACAACCCGGGTAGGTTCAACGAGCGTCGGTAACCAGAATTTTGGCTTCACCAGTCTGGTGGCCGCTCCTGCTGGGGTAGAGAACGGGGCCTACAATAACGTCTTGTTCGCAATGACGAATACCGGCCGACTTGTTGCGTTTTACCGGCAGACGATTGGCGGTCAGACAGCCGGGCAGTTGGCTCCCGTGTTCTTTGACGGACAATCAACGGTTGCGACAACGCTTGGCGGCGGAACTACTGGCCTTGCATTCAGCACGCTGGATCGTAATCTCTGGGCAACGACAACTAACCGATCAGATGATGCAGGTCATGGAGTCGAAACACGCCTTGATGACAGTGTTTTGGCCACCCGAGAACAAGGCGGCAGTAGCCTGTACTTTGGAAATCAGAGCGGTGGGGTTGCGGCCGGCAACCAGAATAATCTGGACGCAACTCTTCAGCGAAACGTGAACTTCCCGGGCGGTGCCAAGGGTTCGGTGATCAGTAACGAGTTCAGTCTGCAGGGTTATGTCAGTAACGACAAGCCGGTGCTGTATTTCAATTATTATCTGCAGACTGAGAATGCCGTAAGCAATCCAAACACAGACGCTGCGATTCTGATGCGGGATTCGTTCCGAGTGTTTGTCGCCGATGAATCAGGCGAGTGGAATTTGGTGAGTACGAACAATAGTTACCGTGATGCCAATGGCCCTGATGAATTCGATACTGGTGCAGTTGGCGAAACTTTTGACAATCAAGTCGATCCGAATGGGGCGGCACAGTGGCGACAGGCCCGGATCGACCTCAGTAGTGTCGCGGGGCGGAGTAATTTGCGTCTGAGGTTTGACTTCAGCACGGCCGGGTCAATGGGTCTCGGAAGCACGTTCCTCACGGGGAGTGAACTGCGGGCCATCACAGGTACTAAACTGCGCGATGGGCAGATTTTTGAAATCGACGGAATAAAATTTGAGTTTGAGATGGGCCCGACAATTGTAATGCCGTCGGGTGCCGTGGCCTTAGGGCAAAGCTTTACAGTGGGCGCGGAGACCTTCAATTTCGCGGGGGTGGCTGGCGCGAACACTATTGTCGTATTGGCTACCGATTCTTCCAAGGATGTGGCTGCCAAGGCGGCGGCTATCGTGAACGCCACACTGGGGGCTGGGTCTGCGCTGTTGGCGACTGACGTCTCCAACCGCGTAGTTTTCCCGGGCAGCACCGTAAGCTCGCCGTCCCCGAATCTTCTTATCCAGGGAAGCACGGGAGTAACCAGCGCGAACAATCCGGTTGTCGTATCACCCGCGATGACGGCCAACGAAGTGGCGCTGGTGATTCGTCAGGCGATAGCGGACGAGTTTTCCAATGGGGATCTGGCTAACGTCAAAGGATCAGAAGACTTGATCTGGATCATTGGCCACCCGGTCACTGATCAAGGGCCACTCGGGCTTGAAACATCACTCCCCGGTGACGCTTTCGGGGCCTTCACAACCGGCTTCCAAGACGGGACAGGAAATCGTCCCGGATCTCTGCGAGGGATGAACAATGCCGTTGAAGGCGTCTACATTGATGATATTGTGCTCGCCTCCGCCGAACGTGGCGAAATATTGATTAATGCTCCCGTGACCTCCAGTTTCATTGCGGTTCCTGCTCCGGTCGGTTACACGGGGATTGATCTCGGAGCCTACGACGTAGAAATTCGCCGGGCTTCTGATTTTGCCACCACTGTAGATGATTCGCCTCGCAACAGGCTTGATGAAGCGATTGATACCAATGATCGTCTCGGGCAGTTGGTTTCTCTGAAATTGCCAGACTCATGGTGCATTTCCGATGGTTCAACGATCACTCTTTCAGATGGTATCAATCAGGTTATCTTCGAATTCGATGATGTGTCTTCGGCAACTCGAGTTGCCCCAGGCTCATTTCCAATTCCTTATGATTCCTCTAATGCTGAAAGAGCAGGCGCTCTTGCCGAAAAACTTTGGAACGCGATCAACAGCCCCGTTGTTCAGAGCAGACTGGCAATTAAGGCTTCGCCGAATAATGCTGCAGCTTTTTCGGAGGGTGGGTCAAACGTCCTGTACCTGACTGGAAATGCAATCGTTGCTGTGTCTGCTGATATTTCAGCCAGTGTGATTGTGACAGCGTTTAATGCGTACGGCGACCAAAACCATCACCGCGATCAGGGGCAGTTGATTGTTCGTGAGAGCAGTATCACGGACTCCAGCCAGTTCGGTATCGTGGCGGATGCGGCAGCACGGGGTGCAAATGCTGATCTTCCGGGACCCGGTTCTGTGCGAAATCTGCACACCATCAATGACGAAGGTCTGGTGACTGGTGTCGTGATCATGAACAACGTGATCGCTGTGAATCAGGCGGGGGGTATTCGATTCAGCGGAGATCAGGCTGGCGGCCCAGCAGGTCCGGTTCCTTATGGTCGCATCATCAACAACACGATCGTTGGCATCGTTGGCGGCGGAGGCACTGGCATTCTGGTGGAGCAGTCGGCCAGTCCATCGATTTTGAATAATATCATTGCTGACTTCGGAACCGGGATTAACGTCGATCCGTCATCTGTCAATGCAGGCACGACCATAGGTTCGTCCCTTTACAGCGGTAACGGCGTCAATTCAAACATGGGTCTGGGGGCGTTCCCAATTGTGCTTATTGCGGGCGAAGCATTGTTCGTCGATAAGGCCAATCGAAACTACTACCCGGCACCGAACTCCAGAGCGATCGATAGTTCGTTGACCTCGCTGGGCGATCGCGATGCGATCCTGCGAGTCAAGCAGCCGATGGATCTTGATGGACGCGATGATAAGGGTTCTCCGATTATCGCTCCGGAATTTGACCTGTACGGGCAGTTACGCGGAAACGACCCGGACGTCGAAACGCCAGCAGGCCAGGGAGCCAGCGTTCTCTTCGATCGGGGTGCAATTGACCGCGTCGACTTTGCTCAGCCGCAGGCTCAGCTGGCCAACCCGGAAGACCAGTCTGCTCTGGACGGCGATGCCGACATTGACGAAGTCTGGATCGACCAGGTTCAGACACTTCGTCAGTTCCGGATTCGTCTGTTTGACGAAGGAATTGGTATCGATGATCTGACGGTCGACAAGAGCCAGTTTGTCCTGAAGCGAGTTCTGACAGACGGTGTGACGGAGGTGGTGCTCGTCGAGGGAGTGGACTATACGTTTACGTACAACGAAGTCACCAAAGAAGCAATTCTGACCGCGGCGACGTTCTTCGCTGACGAGAACACTGAAGTTCGCTACATTCTGACGGTCGACAACGATGGGATCAGCACCGGCGACACCGTTGACGGACCACGTGACCTGGCGGGCAACTACCTGCTGGCGAACAAAGCCGACGGGACCACTCGGTTTGATATTGTGCTGACGGATGGATTCAACGATCCGCCAGAGATCACGGCTCCTGTTTCTGCTTCGACAGATGAAGATGTAGCGCTGGTGTTCAGCGGATCGAACAAGATTTCGATCTTTGACCCGGACTCGCACCTGGGGACGAACATTCTGTCTGTCACGCTGACGGCTACGAATGGGCGTCTGACCCTGGGCAGTATTCCGACGGCGTCTTCCTTCATCTTTTCCGATGGTAACGGAACGCTGAATGCGAAGATGACCTTCACCGGGAAGCTTCAGGATTTGAACGCAGCGATTGATGGTCTGCGATTCACTCCGACAGCCGATTTCTTTGGTGTTGCGTCCGTGACTGTTGAAGTGGACGACCTGGGCGAGTTCAGCGGACTGTCGGCTGTCTCGACACACCCGATCAATATCACTGTGCGTAACATCAACGACGCTCCGACGTATGATCTGGCGGTCGTGGCGCCGGTGGATGAAGATGCTGGATTGGTGGCGGTTGGCAGCTTTATTCAGAATTTGAATCCTGGAGCTGCAAACGAGACGCTGACACTTGGTGCTGGCTCGGTGACCATCACTCCGGTTTCCGTTCCCGTGGGATCGTTGTGGACGACGTCACAGTTCTTTGCGACGGCTCCGTTCTACGATACGGCATCGAACGAACTGCGGTTCCTTACGGCTCAGGATGTCAATGGTTCCATCACTCTGCGAGTCGATCTGAAAGACGGGCTGCTGACAGTTTCGAAAACGTTCGTGCTGACTGTGAATCCGCTGAACGATGAGCCGTACTTCACACTGTCGCCGCTGCCAATCACGAACGTGCCAAATGTGACCATCGTAGCGTCTGCGAATCCAGGTCAGGTGGCAGAGATTACCAGCAAGGAAGATCAGAGCCTTCAAAATATCAATGTGCCGCTGATCAATCTTTCTCAGGCTGCTTTTGGCACGACGGCTCGCGACGAGCTCGCGTCTCAGACCCTGACATGGCTGCAGACTGGTTACGTAAGACTGTCAGGCAATCTGCAGTTTGACGTATTGCAGGTGCAGCCTGACGGGACGCTGGAGTATCGATCTAAGCTAAACACCGCCGGTGTGGCCGAAATCACAATTCAGCTTGAGGACAGCGGTTCGAATGCATCGCCGGGTAACGATAGTAAGGCGGCTCCGATCAAGTTCACGATTGTGATTGAAGAAGTGAACGATATCCCTGTTGCTGTGACTCGCAATTACGTCCTGGACAAAGGCTACAATCTGCTGCTGGATGCCGGCCCAAGTTACGACGTCGATGAAGTTCCGTTTGGAGACACTCAGTACTACGAGTGGGATTTGAACAATGACGGCCAGTATGACATCGGGCCTACGACAAATCCGCAGACTGTAGTGACATGGGCTGCTCTCGTAGCTCTTGGAATCACAGCTCCATCACAGAACACAATAGGTCTCAGAGTCACCGACTCACGTGGTGCATCCAGCACTGACACGGCTTTGCTGACGGTATTGATCGTTGACTACGGTGACGCACCGGATTCTTATGGCACCACAAAGGGCAATAATGGAGCGGCTCACGTCATCTCCGGTGGCCTGCTGCTGGGGACTCAGCGAGACGAAGAAATCTCCGGTCAGCCAACCGCGGGGGCAACGGGCGACGGTGCGGATGAGGACGGAGTGTCTTTCCCGGTGACGATTGAAACGTCGCCTGGCGTGGCAATGCAGACCTATATCGACGTTCGTTCGACGGGAGTCGGCAAGCTCGACGCGTGGCTGGACCTCAATCGCGATGGCGACTTTGATCATGCGACCGAACATCTCTTTGGCGGAATCAGCCGATCTGTGCTCGCTGGCGTGAATCGCATCTTCTTTACCGTACCAGCTGGTTCTTCGGTTGGTGCATCTATGATGCGTTTCCGTCTCAGTTCCGCGGGATCGCTGCAGCCAACGGATGCGACGGTCAGTGCTCGTGCAAAGAACGGAGAAGTGGAAGACTATGCCGTCGAAATTCTCGCCGTTCAGGCTCCGGTCACTCCGACGGTTACGTTGCCTGTAGACTTCAATCTGACGGATGGCCAGATTCCTCAGACGACCGACAGCACGCCTGTCATCGCCTGGAGTCATCATCCTGAAAACTACTCTTACACGGTAGAAGTGCGAAATGCTGCCGGGACGCTGGTTCATAACGTGTCCAATTTGATGGTGGATTCGACCACTATTCCGAGTTCGCTCGTGCCTGGTGAATACAGCGTTCGGGTTTCGGGCAGGAACAAGGCCGGCACCTTTGCAACGGCGGCGGTTTACAGATTCCAGGTGGTCAGCCTGGTGGTGTCTTCACCGTCCGGAGATATTGGAACGTCACGCCCAACAATCACCTGGAATCATGTTCCTGGGTCAACGTCTTACACGATTCAAATCGATTCGCTGACGACTGGCCGAAACGTGGTAAGTCGCACGATTGTCTCACGCCCTGAGAGTGGTCCTTCGTCGTTCTTAACGCCATTTACCCTGCCGCTTGGTCGGTACGCAGTTCGAATTCGTGCAACGGATGCTGATGGGCTGCCTGGTGATTGGGGTCAGTTCACTTCGTTCTCTGTGCGAACAGCACCAGTGCTGACGGGTCCTGCAGCGACGGTGACGACTACCGCACGGCCGACCTTTACGTGGACAGCGGTGACGGGAGCGGAATACTACGAAGTTCAGTTGTTCAATATGACCGATAACGTCGCGTTGCCAACGGTCACGAACATCCGCACTAATTCGTATGTGCCGACGACCAGCCTGTCAGTGGGACGCTTCCGAGTGATCGTGACGGCATTCAATGCATCGAATGAGTCCAGCTTTGCCAGCCAGCCGCGATTCTTCAATCTCGCCCCACGGCCGGTTGTGGTGAATCCGTTTGGCCGACTTGATGACGCGACTCCGACATTTGCATGGCAGCCCGTGCTGGGTGCAGACACGTACGAATTGACCGTGAAACGGGACTTCGGAAACTTCGGTGTTGTGTACAGGCAGATCGGTCTGCCGGGTAACCTGACTCAGCACACGATGCTGACAGCACTTCCACTGGGCCGGTACACCTATGAAGTGCGGGCACTGAATGATGCGGCCATCGCCGGTCAGGCTGGAGCGTACTCCAGTATCAGTCTGGTGACGACGTTTACGTCAGCTCAATCACCTGTGATAACTGGTCCGGCATCAACGACCTTCCTGCCACGGCCAGTCTTCACATGGACGAACCCGCCACTGAGCCCTGCGTCATCGGTCAGCGATATTCGCATCAGCATCAAAGAAGGTGCGTCCTACCGAGTTTTGGTTTCTCGCCAAGTCACAGGAACGAGCTTCACTCCAACAAGCGATCTGGGAATTGGGTCGTACAAGGTTGAAGTGCGGACGTACTCCAGTGTGGATGCAGCGACTGTGTCGAACTGGAGCGTGGCTCGTAATTTCCGAGTCACAACGGCTCCGACCTTGATTGGTCCTTCGGGCCGAGTTGCCGATGCGACGCCGACTCTGAATTGGTCCGGTGTTCTGGGCGGCCAGACTTATCAGGTGGAGATCTTCAGTGTGTCGAAGAACGTCGTGGCTTACATGGCCACGGCTATTAATGCCTTGAACTTCACAGTTCCGGCCGATCTGCCGATTGGCCGGTACCAGTTCAAAGTACGGGCTCTGAGTGCGTTTGGTGAGCTGAGCGACTGGAGTCCTTCGCTGGGCTTCCAGATCGTGGCGGCTCCGGTTGTCTCCGGACCCGCTTCGTCGACGTTCAACCGAACACCGTCCTTTGCCTGGAATGACATGGCCGGAATTGTTGGGGGCGTCCTTGCCGGTGCCACCTCATACGATTTCAGTCTCGACTTCATCCCGGCTGCAGGTCAGTCCGATGTGATTTACTCGGTGGTTTCGACGACGAATACGGATTACACGATTGCCCGGACGTTGCCACTGGGTCTTTACCAGGCCCGCGTGCGTGCTCGCAGTGCGGATATCACCGGTGACTACAGTACCGTTCTCGAGTTCTATGTCGGTGGGAATCCGGTTGTAAATGCAATCGGTTCCACAACCGACCAGACTCCAACGATCACCTGGAAGCCTGTCGACGGTGCTGCAGGGTATTCGATCTTCATCTCTCTGGACTCCAATCCAAACGTGGCGGTTGTTCAGCAGACGGGTATTGGGTCGATATCCTTCACCGTGCCGAACACGCTGGCTAAGGGCAAGTACCGAGTTTGGGTGCGAGCCGTCAACGCGGCCAACGGGGCGATGAGTGGTCCAATGCTGAGCGACGCACCATCGATCACGTTCACAATTGTGGACGCTTCGGATGTGCAGACCAAAGATGCTGGCAGCCGTTATACGCTGACTTCCGATGGCCTGAATATGTCAGACTTTGTGTCGGAATCGACGATCAGCATGTTGCCGTCCTTTGTCTCCGGTTCGCCGCAGGCTCTGGTGGTGATTGCTGAACAGTCAGTCGACGCGGAACTGCAGATTGAAGCTGCTGACGCATCGGCTGTTGCCGCAGAAGCGGCAGAACAGAACGCACAACTGACTCCTCAGACCGACGAAGTTCTTGCGGCCTGGGATCAGCAGAAGTGGTGGGATTCTGCCAACGCGGCACCTGTGGCCGTTGTGGTTCCCGCAACTGCTGTTGCTGCTGTCGAAAACGTGGAAAACAAATCGTCGACTGGTTTGCTGGGCTCGCTGATGGCTCTGGCCCCATGGGCTCTGCTACGACGACGCAAGGACGATTCCTCGACATAATCGGTCTGGTCCGTTAAAACTCTGACGACTGCGGGGCTCATTCTTGAGCCCCGCTTTTATTTCACGGTTTACAAAACGGCCGGGCGCCACGAATTCAGATCATCCGGAGAGCGTTTCATGCAGGTGACGATTACAGCAGTGGGCCCCGACCATAAGGGGCTCGCCGATCCCATCATCCACTACGTCACGGGAGCAGGCGCCAACATCCATGAAATCCAGATGTACGACCGGGACTCGGAACGTCTCTTCGCAATGCTGATGCGCATTGAATGGACGTCGCTTACAGAATCCATCGCCACGCTCCGCGAACGACTGCAGGAGATTGGTCAGTTAAAAGGGCTGCAAGTTCGAGTCTGGTCACGGGACGAGTTTTCTCGTCCGCCGCGTCTCGCGATCTGCACGACGTTTCGCTCCGAACCGCCGCTCGCGATTTTGCGAGCGATTCGAGATAAACGGTTGAAGGCAGAAGCCGCTGTCATGATCGGCAATCGGAACTCCTGCCGCAGTGTGGCTGATCAGTTCGATGTGCCCTGGATTAATATCGGGGATGCTCAGGGTAACCCGGATTACTCAGTTCTGGAGAAAGTCGTCGACGAACAAAACATCGACTATGTCGTGCTGGCTCGGTACATGCGAGTTCTCCCGGCGGAGTTGTGCTGGAAGTTCGCCGGCGGCCGAATCATCAATCTGCATCATGGATTGCTGCCATCTTTTCCTGGCTTTCGTCCATATGAAGATGCTTATCAGCATCACATGCTGTGCTTTGGAGCCACCGTTCATTTTATCGTTCCGGAACTGGATGCCGGCAATCAGATCATCTATCAGGGCGCGTTCAGCGTGCTACCCGGGACGGCGCTGGCTGACATCAAGCGCCAAGGCGAATCCGATCACGAGCCTAACTGCCTGGTGGAAGGTCTGCGGCGAGTTGTCGATCGAGAAGTGGAACTCCACTTCCATCGAGTCGCCCGGATTGCCAATTCATAGGCAAGCCGCGCTGACAGATGACATCAGGATGACAAGCAACCTTGGACGGCAGGCATTCCCGACCGGGGGCAACCAGCTCGAAATCCATCGGCAAAAGCACTGAACAGACGCTCTCCTGAAATTCTATAGAAATTCAGGGAACAAGTTCGCACCAGCACGCGTCCTAACGGCAGACGACCCGCCGATCGCGTACGCGCCCGCCTAAATTCCGCTGAATTCAATTCGGCAAACTACGGTTAATGCCTTCCATGAGTACTTCAACGAACCACAAGATTCCGCCCGACGATCCGCTTTCGCAGGCTTATTCGCTTGTGTCTCGCGCGATGGATGAACGGCTTTCGGTTGCTGAAGAGAGCGAGCTTACTCGGCTGGAAGCAATTTATCCGCAGGAACTGAAGAGCTTTCGAAGTCAGTGTCAGCAGATCCGAACGACGATGCGGCTGTTGCCGGTAACGCCCGTCGGCTCGTCTCTGTTTGTCCAGCCGCCCGCGGACGCGAAATCAGTTGCCTCGGCCGGTGCAGTCTCCACGGCTACAGTCTCCACGGCTACAGTCTCCACGGCCACAGTCTCCACGGCCACAGTCTCCACGGCCACAGTGGAGCTCGAAATTCACAAGCCCCGGCCGTTCGAAGAACCTAAGACTCGCAGTAGTGCTCAGCGATTGGTCGTGGGAATTGTCACGTCCGTTTTGTGCGGCGTTCTGTTCCTGTCCCTGAATCGCTCGCCGGATGACGCTGCATCAACGCCCATGATGGCCGAATTGTCGCCGTTGTCGTCGGAACATTCTCTGGCCCCGGATCGACCGTTCTCGTTGGAGACTTCGGATGAAATGATGGTCGGAAGAATACCCGGAGCGGCAGCGCCTGTAGAATCCCCGGCTGCGGCTGCACCGGTCATGGAATCAGACATGCCGACGTTGCTTGTGGAAAACAGCAGCGCATCGGAAGACGACATCTCGATTGCTCCATTGATCCAGTCGGATAACTGGAACGTCGTCGTTGTAAAAGTCGACGGCCACGATCGTGACATGGCGATGGATCGCATTCAGGCGATTGTGAAAGAGCATGGTCTGCGTTTGCAGAAGTCTGCTGGCCAGGATCAGTCCGAGTGGCTGGGAGTGGTCTTAACATCTGCGGTGGATCAGAACTCGGAAGTGCTGACCGCGATGGAGCGTGATTTGGGAGAACAGTCGCCGGCAAAAGGGGCTGCGGATTCGAAAGTCGCTGCGTCCACGTCGCTGGAAATTATCGCGGCGGTGCGTGAGTCTTTGCGTTATCCAACTCGATCCGAACTGCATCATGGTCGGATTTTTGTAGCATTACCGACGCAGCAGGAAGCGAAGCTTGCGCTTGGAGACAGGTTCGAAGAACCAAAAACTCAGAACGCCGACGTGGCTCCTTCGGCTGCGCTTGCAAAAGAAGATCACTCCTTGCAGAAGCGGACTGCGAAAGCGTCTGAATTGGCATTGGTGAAACCCGAGGTCGCTCGTCAGGATGACAAAACAGCGGCCGCCGCAAATGCTCAGCAAGTCCCCGCAGTTGTCACGCTGGTGGTGTTCGAGTTTCATTAGCCGAATTGCCGTGCGGCCCCGCGTCGACAGCGTTTGAAGTTGAACGCTTCAGGCGTGCGGTTGAGAATGTATTCACTTGCCCCCGTGTGAATCGGCATAATTCGCCGAACGGGCCATTGGGAAAACCATTCCGAACGATGTGCAGCCCGAAGCAGTCGGCGGCAGCCTTGAATGACGATCTGCGGCGTCCATTTCCACTGTCAGTCCGCCTGTAAAGTTGGTATCAATTCCGGCCGGATGAAGATCAGAAGTTGTTAGCAAAGTTGTGCTCAGGCGATGTGAATCGATGTGGAAAGTTTCCGCCAATCTGCTTTTTGCTGCCACTGCGCTGCTGACAGCCGCCGGGTGTAAATACGCCGGTTCGTCCATGCAGATGGACAGCAACTCGAGTTCACCGTTTTTCGGTCTGCAATGGGCCGTCGATTCGGGCAGCCGTCCGATGATGCCCCAAGGGAACTCGAATATCCCTGCAGCAGAATCGCAGGAATCAACTATTCCATTGCGAACGGATGAGCTGAAACTACTGAGTCCTCTCGATCGTCTCCAAAGATCGCTCGCCTCCGACACCTCCATAGCGACGGTGTCTCGTCAACGGGAAACGCAGCTCGGCTGCTTCTTGCGGTGATTTGCGGCAAAGAGTGCTCGCGCAGCGCTTGAATGTCAACGCTGTCGGCTTGACAATGCGTCGGGCGATCGGACTTCCTCCACGGGTATCTGGATCCAGTCCCGATCAATGATTTCTATGCCTTCGGCACGCGGTCACCTGAACATTCAGGCCGAGCGTTCGTCGAGTTCGGAGTCTCTTCATGTGTTTTTCCACCATGAGTACGCTGATGTCTACCTCGCTGCGTCGCGGCTGCTTCCTAATATCCGCGGCCGCTTTGATAACACTGCTCACGTTGACGCAACGCCCGCTGGCAGCCTCGGATGACGCAACGGAAGTCAATTCGCTGGCCCAGTACTACGGCTTCAGCGGACTGGAATTGTTCAAGGTGGATCGCCGCGCGTTCAATCTTGTGCACGGCGACTTTACCGGAGATGGTCTGAATGATGTCATGTTCGTGGACAATCGAGGCAGTGCGCTGCGGCTGATGGCGCAGCGTAACGCCGCCGATCAGAAGGTCACTCGACAGACCGGCAAGATCAACGACCTCGCATCCGACTGGCGTT
Source organism: uncultured Planctomycetota bacterium (assembly GCA_947085455.1). Taxonomy (GTDB): domain Bacteria; phylum Planctomycetota; class Planctomycetia; order Planctomycetales; family Planctomycetaceae; genus SXXK01. The sequence goes on from CAMTWR010000022.1 coordinate 55,505, forward strand.
TCGAAGAGCGTTCGGTCCCGGTAGATAAAACTCTGGCCGGTATTGCTGTGGGAGATTTCAATGGCGACGGACGTCTGGACGTGGCCTGCATTGGCACGCCGGACGAGTTGAGCATTCGGTATCAGCCCGAGCCCGGTCAGAAAGAGTGGTCAAAGAAATGGACCACTCGACTGCCCGGTCTGGAGCCGGTTGCGTGGATGCTTTCGGCGGGCGACCTTAATTCCGACAAACGTGATGATATCGTCGTGCTGGGCAAGGAGGTCACTTATGTGATTTACCAGAACGATCAGGGTGAAATGGAAACGCCAAAGCCGCTGATTAATACTTCGCCGCAACTGTCGATGATTCAGTTTGCCGATCTGAATGGTGACGGACATAACGACCTTTGTTATCTGGCCAATGACGGAAAATCGCGGCGTCTTTGTGCGAGAATGCAGAGCAAAGATGGCCGACTGGGGCCGGAAGTCTGCTTCGGTCTGGACCAGCCGAGGTCGGTGACTTTATCTAATGTGGATCAGAAACCCGGGCACGAAGTGATTACTGTAGAATCACGCACCGGGCGAGTTCTTGTGTCGGCGCTTCATTTGGCCGAATCTGACGTGGATGCATTGCCTTCGCGCCTGCTTCAATACGGTATTGGCACCGCCGGAGCCAGTCGCGATCGCGCGGTGGTGACGGGAGATATCGACGGCGACAAACTGACGGATGTGCTTGTGTCAGATCCCGAGCAGGCTCAGTTGCTGCTCTATCGACAGAACGGCATCGATGGGCTGGGTATGGCGGAAATCTTCCCGGGGCTGCTGGGCGTCAGCGATCTGGCGTTGTCTGATCTGGATGGAGATGCTCGCCTGGATATTGTGTTGTTGAGCAGCAAAGAAGGCGTGATCGCGACGACTCATTTTGAAGAAGGTCGCATTCAGTTTCCGGAGAGCATTTTCAAGAAGCCGGAAGGGTCTGAATTCGCGGCGCTGTCAGTGATTGAATCTGCTGGCCAGCCGCAAATTGTGGTCGCGGTCACTCAGGGAACAGGAAACTCCACGAAGCTGGAATTCCAGCGACTGACTCGTTCTGAATCCGGCGAATGGACACCGGTCACCGGCGATCGCAAGATTGAACTGACGGGGGCTGTGGGAGCTCGGGGACTGCGGTTGGTGAGCATGGACGTCAATAAAGATGGCCGCATGGATCTGCTGTCTGTTCCAAGCGGTACCGCAAAGGCCGGCATTCAGGTTTTGCTGCAGCAGGAAAATGGTTCGCTGGATTTGATCAAACAGAAGAGCGATCTGGATCTGGGTGTCGCTGCCGCCGGCCGAACGTTCGTCAGTGGGGACCGGTTGCTGGTCGCTCGCGATTCGTTTGCTCGCGAGATGTCCTTCGGTGACACCGGATGGAAAGTGGAAGACCAGTTCAACGCCGGCGAAACATCGGCCAGCCTGGAAGGAGTCGCATCGCTGAATCTTGACGGTAAAGACGGTGATGAAATCGTCCTTGTGGATACCGGTGTACGACGTCTGCGAGTGTTGCAGAAAGAAGAGGGGCTGTATCGTCCGTGGAAAGAAGTGGATCTGGGATCTCTGCAGTTCACATCCACCATCGTCGCGGATCTTAACGGCGATAGTCGCGATGATCTGCTGCTGGTGGGATCGCAGTATTTTTCTGTCTTGTACACAGGTCGCTCGGATTCAGAACTTCGGGAACTCGCTTCGTTTGAATCGGACCGTAAGGATTCGTATCCAGCCGATGTGATTGCCGGGGATATCAACCACGATGGGCATATTGATCTAACTGTGATCGACACCAGCATTGACGGTCTGGAAATCCTGAATCTCGACGCTGAAAAAGGGCTTCGTGAAGCCACTCATTTTCGAGTGTTCGAAGAGAAACGTCTGGTGTCCGCTGAAACCGAACGTGGCACGGAACCGCGCGAAGGCATTGTTGTGGATGTCACTTCCGACGGTCGTCCCGATTTAATTGTCCTGTGCCACGATCGGCTGATCCTGTACCCACAGGATTCCGGTGAACCAGCGGCCGCGGCAACTCCCACGGCCGCAGTAGAGTCTGCACCATAAAATCCAGGAACCCCGGAAGAATCGCATCGGTGCAGCCGGATTCGTGAGAATTCGGTTGTGCTTATGAACTCTCACGAGTTCAGCTACGGAAGGGGTTGCTTGTCCGCTCCAGGTGCATCTTCTTGCGCGTTTCTGCTTCAGTCACGTTGGTCTCTTCAGTGAGTCGTCCCATGCAACTTGGTTTCGTCAGCGCGATTCTTCCGGATCTTTCTTTCCGGGCAGTTTTTGAATCTGCACGCAAGCTCGGCTTCGACTGTGTGGAGGTTTGCTGCTGGCCGGCCGGCAAGGCGGAGCGACGCTATGCGGGCGTGACGCATATTGATGTGGCCAATGTCACGGAACACGTGGTGCAGGAAATTCGAGACTGTGTGCAGGAGACGGGGGTGCAGATCAGCGGGTTGGGTTATTATCCCAATCCGCTCAGCCCCAATTCGGCCGAGGCCGAAACTGCGGTGGCTCATTTGCATGTGGTGATTGAAGCGGCTTGCCGACTTGGCGTGGATCGAGTCAACAGTTTCGTGGGGCGAGACTGGACGAAATCGGTTGACGACAACTGGCCTCGATTCCTCAGTACCTGGAAGCCACTGATCAAACTGGCCGAAGATCGTGGAGTGCGCGTGGGGATAGAAAATTGTCCGATGCTGTTTACAGCGGATGAATGGCCGGGCGGAAAAAATCTGGCGACGACGCCGGAGATCTGGACGCGAATGTTCACCGATATGCCGTCCGACAACTTTGGGCTCAATTATGATCCGTCGCACATGATCTGGCAGCATATGGACTATCTGAGTCCAATGCGGACTTTTCGAGACAAGCTGTTCCACATCCACGCGAAAGATGTGCGTCTGGATCAGGATCGCCTCAATCAAGTCGGCATTATGGCGCATCCGAACAAGTACCATACGCCCAAACTGCCCGGCATGGGCGACGTGAACTGGGGCCGCTTCTTTTCCGTATTGACCGACTGTGGCTACCGCGGGCCCGTCTGCGTGGAAGTGGAAGATCGCGCGTTCGAAGCCACTCTTGAAGATCGAATTGCATCGCTGACACAAAGCTGCACCTACCTGCGAAACTATCTGCCGGCCCGATAATTCTGGCCGCTGTATTACGAGGTTAGCTGCGTCTGCCCAACAGACCACGGCTGGCGCTTCGAGCTTGTATGAATTTCACAGCCTCCCGGCGAAGTGACTTCTCGCCTCAGGATGACAGTGGAGTCACTGTCGTCAGCGGAGAGACGCGAACATCTACGCCGTCGGAATACGCGACGTGGTCGAACGGGGCATCGTGGAACGGGCAGCCCATCGCGTCGGTCAGTGTTTGTGTTACCTGACAGTGATTCACGGGCCGCAGCTGATACGGTTCATGATGGACTTCGCCGGTCATCAGCAGTCCGTTCTTGAGCTGTGCGAAAAGGATGTATCGCTCCACGAGAAAGTGTTCGAGGCTTCCCTCAGCAGCGGGCGCGGAACAGCACGAACGATCGATGTCGACCGCAATCGAATAGTCAGCGGAAGGCGTATCCAGACGAGTGCCGCTGTAAGAGATCTGCTGGCTCTTGCTCGATTCCTGAGTATTCAATTTCAGTCGAGCCATCTTGTAGGGCAGATGCCAAAAGGTTCGAGCGACAGAAACAGGCAGTTGCTTGTTGGCGTCGAGGCTGAAAAACCACACACCTCGCACACCACGCCGGTCTACGACATAGGTACGCACGTTGGTTTCGAGAAACCATGAGATGCCAGGCACAGCACAGAACCACCATGGCCGAATCCGTTCCATCGAAAATGGAACGACACCCAGCCAAGCGCTTCCGTCGAATTGTTCGACAGTCAAACTATCCGGAATCACCTTCTGCAGTGATTCTGCGGAGACTCGCCAATGCAGGAATGCCAGCTTTTGCCAGTTCTGATAGCCGGCGGTACGCGGATCTGATAACACGATTCGTCTCGTCATTCAGGAAATGCGCTGACGGCAAATGCGGTCGGCTGGAAACGTCTGCGTGATTCAATACACCGCGCGGTCACTTTTCAAGCCGCCCTGTGGAACACCCGGACGAACATTTTCCGGTCCAACCGGCAGTCCCTGAAACATCCGCTGCTCGGCAGCCCGCCGCGATTCACTGCGCGGTCGATCGTATCCTCGCGGAGTGGAATCCGTTGAAGGCCCGATGTCGGGATCCGGAAACGGATCCTGTCGCTCATACGCCTCATTTTCTGCGCTTGGCATCCACGTGTACAACGACGGGAATCGAGTATTCTGAGCGTTAAAGCAGCCTGTGCATGCCAATGCCAGGCCGGCCGTCAGCAGCATCAGTCGTAGTGGCCGTCGCCCCGAAGAAGAAGCGACGCTGCGATACGGAAAAAATCGTCTGAGACCCATTTTCGCTTCCTCCTTTCTGATCTATGTTGCAACACCCGCCCAAGATTCGCCCACGCGAATCTACGGAAGGCTAACAGCAGTATCCGCCGAACCACAACACCAGTTCGGCAACCGCCGCCCATTCGCGATCCAGCGAGTTGTAACTCTTACAACTTGCGAGCCTCGATAGAGGCTCAGAAAAGGGGTCAGGAACCAATAGCCAAATGGCCCGAAGGGTGCTGCGCACTATTGGTTCCTGACCCCTTTTCTGAGCATCAGTGACCGCCTGAATTCGCCCCACATTCCCAAGTGGAAACAGTCGCAAGGCGATAACCCCAAACTCTCCCCATCAAATCTAGCCGCATCAACCGCCCTTCTCCCCACCTCGGAGGGAGTAGGCGGCCGGAGGCCGGATGAGGGGGGCAACGCTGCAGACAACGAACAAATCAAAAACTAAAAATCACCAACCGCAACCCCCTCACCCTAACCCTCTCCCTCAAGGGGGAGAGGGGACAGTCGCAACAGCTGCAATCGCAAGCTCTCTTTCGTTAAATGACAAGGTGCCCCGTCCACACTCAACGACTCCGGAGAAAATGGCTGCCTTGGATTGCACCATACTGACTAACCTGCGATTTTGGACCTGATGATGCGGAACTGAATCTGCACCAGCTTTTCAACTGACCTCATGACGACGAATTCAGGAGTTTCCAGGTGATCATTACCGGCATTGATGTGTGTCCGCTCACAGGTGCAACTGTCGACGGCGGATGGCCTCAGGGACATGAGCCTCAGGAAAATCTTCACACGCTGGTGGCTGTTCACACCGATGCAGGCAAGACCGGATATGGCAGTTGCTTCACCTCGGGCAAGCTGATCACAGGCGCGGTCGAGCTGCTGTGGCCGATGCTGAAAGGTGAAGTGGCGATCGAGCCCGAGCGGGTGTCGGAAAATCTGCACCAGTCGACCTTCTGGCAGGGCCGCGGCGGCTCCGTCACGCATGCCATCAGCGGTATCGATATCGCGCTGTGGGATCTGATGGGACAGGCGTGCGGACAACCGATTTCGCGACTAATGGGCGGCAACTACCGAGATCGAATCAAGCCGTATGGCTCCATCCTGTTCGATGAACCGGAAGCGCTGGCGCACAGTTTGGAAAGTGTGGTCAACCGCGGATTCAAAGCCATCAAGATGGGATGGCGTCCGTTTGGTCGACGCGATCGCGCGTTCGATGAACACCTGATTCAAACGGCACGAAACACGGTTGGCGACAATGTTGAACTGATGGTGGACGCCGGCGGCAGTGAACAGTTCTGGCCGCACGGAACCAACTGGGCTCGCAACACGGCCAAAATGCTGGCCGACTATAACATCGTCTGGTTTGAAGAAGCTCTGCCGCCCGACGATATCGACGGTTTCGTCGAGCTGACTCGTGTTTCGCCGGTGCCGATCTCTGGCGGAGAAGTGCTGACACGCCGCCAGGCATTCCAGCCGTGGCTGCAGCGACATGCTGTAGACATCATTCAGCCGGATGTCACCAAGAACGGAGGCCTAAGCGAATTCAGACGCATTGCCTGCATGGCACAGGATCACAATGTGCAAGTCGTTCCGCATGGATGGAACACAGCCGTGGGATTGGCGGCAGACCTGCAGATTTCCGCATTCCTGCCGGTCGCTCGTTATGTGGAATACCTGACGCCGTGTGCCTACATGGACGAATTAACGGCGGACCCTTTTGTCATTGACAGTGAAGGTTTTCTGAAGATCCCCACAAAGCCGGGGCTTGGAATTGAGATCGATCCGGCAAAGCTGAAACGCTTCTGTCCGCAGCGGATTGAGTTCCGATAGAACCGCGTGCAGTCGCGAGGCGCGAAACAAGGGCCAGCACAATCAGGGAAATCGCGAGCAGAAGATAGAATAAACGCGTGCATTTTTTCGTAGGGCTTTCTGGATCTCTTTTTAAAACGGTGCCGAATCGTCGGCCGGTCCGAAGTCGGGTTCGTCGTCGTATTCCGAGTGAGCAGGAGCCTCACTGCCGGAGACCAGTTGATAGCCGGTCGCTTCAGCGTTGAGAAAGAACTTCACTTCGCTCATGGCATCTTTTTGCCACTTACGACCGGTCAGGCGGTAGGTGACCTTCACTTTGTCACCGACTTTGAGACTATCGACGGAATCGCACGCGTCGGAAACGAACTCGAGCGGAATATAGTTGGTGAAGCGACCGGTGGTCTGTTCAAGCACAACGGTACGCTTGCGAAATCCCTTTTGCCCAAAGGTTTTCGTGGGTTCGATCAAATGAACCTGACCGGTAACAATGGCGTCGGCCATAAAATTGCCTGTGATCTGAAGCTGCAGTGAAATGTGGGAACGTTCCTAAAAACATGGTACGCCCCCCGGCAGGGAGTCTCAAGTCGCAGAGGCGACCGTGTCCCCAGTCAAAGCGATTTCCCGCGAACTGAGCCTGCTTGTGCGACCCACGCGTTCCTCTTTTCTGCCGATCGTGATCGCTGCCGATTGGGAAATCGCTCCGGCTGTGCTTTAATGCCCTAAAATACTCTTCAGACTCTCGGCAGGAACCTGCATGTCTTCGCAAAACGTTGTGATCGCCATGACCGGAGCCAGCGGCTCCATTTACGCAATTCGACTGATCACCGCTCTTTTGAGTGCCAATCGTTCGGTTCATTTGGTCGTCAGCGGTGCGGCTCGACAGGTCATGCTGCGCGAGCTGGAGGTCGAGTTTCCTGCATCCGGTGCCGGTGAAGCCGCATGGCGACAGTTTCTCACAGGCGCTCTGAACAGCCGGATTGCCAAATTGTGGGGATTCGCAGCTTCGCCGTCGGCCGCGGATATCGTCGATAAAACGGAAAGCGGAAGTCTGCGAGTGCATGGGATCTCTGATTATTCCGCGGGGATCGCCAGTGGATCGTTCCTGACGGATGGCATGGTCATCTGCCCGTGTTCAATGGGAACGCTGTCCGCGATTGCGACCGGCGCATCGACCAACCTCATTCACCGCGCGGCGGATGTGCACCTGAAGGAACGACGGCCGCTGGTGTTGGTGCCTCGTGAAACTCCGTTGAGCGTTATTCAGCTGGAGAACATGACTCGCGTCAGTCAGGCCGGTGCGACAGTCCTTCCGTCAATGCCCGGTTTCTATCATCAACCGCAGTCGGTTGCGGACCTTGTGGATTTCATCGTCGCGAGAGTTTGCGATCACCTGCACGTGCCGCATTCGCTGATGGCTCGCTGGGGTGAATCGCCGTAAGTGAACGGCCGAATGCGTTTCGCCGACGGAGGGGCGAAGCGACGTACATGAGCCGCTCCGCCGGCTCAATCAGCGAATGACGATTATCCCAATCGCCAGGAGAGACGACGGTTAATCGCTAAAATCGCCAGAGCACGAAAGGCCGACGCCAGTTGTCCGGCCTGCCTGATTTTCGCAATGCTCAGACTCAGAAATGTCAAAACACAGACCGACAATGCGTCTCAGTAGAATCTGTTGAAGAGACTTTTGAGACGTCAAGTTGCAGTGACGTCGCCTTTGTAATTGTTAAGGCCGACCATGATGAGTTCCGCTCGCCCGCTGCGTGTTGTGCTGGCGTCTTCAGAAGCGGTACCCTTCTCGAAGACCGGTGGTCTGGCCGATGTTGTGGGAGCCCTTGCGAAGTCGCTGGATCAGTTGGGCCACGATGTGACTCTTATCGTGCCCGATTATTTTCAAATGAGACAGAACGCCAAAGGGCTCCCAAAGATCGTAGAGACCGGACTGCAGTTCACCATTTCCATGAACGGTCAGCCGGTGTGCGGATCCATCAATTGGACGACGCTGCCGGGAACAAACGTCCGAGTCCTGCTGGTTTGCCAACCCGACTATTTCGATCGACGTCAGCTGTATCAGGAAAACGGTCAGGGCTACGTCGACAACTGCGAACGGTTTTGCTTCTTCAGTCGAGCGGTGCTGGAAGTTTGCCGCCAGATGGTACTGCGGCCGGACATTATCCACTGCAACGACTGGCAGACAGGACTGATCCCCGCACTGCTCAACAGTCAGTATTCGCATCTGCCCGGCTTTGAAAAAACCACGACGGTGATGACGCTGCATAACATGGCGTATCAGGGTCGGTTCTGGCATTTTGACATGCCGCTGACGGGCATGGACTGGAAGTATTTCAACCATCATCAGATGGAAGCCTGGGGCGATCTGAATCTGCTGAAGACGGGCATCGCGTTCGCAGATCAGATCACGACCGTGAGCCCCACATACGCAAAAGAAATCTGCCATGCCGACGGCGGCTATGGTCTGGAAGGTCTGCTCAACTTTCGCAGCCGCGATCTCGTTGGCATTCTGAATGGAATTGACAGTGACGTCTGGAATCCCAAAGTCGACTCGCTTCTTCCGGCGACCTATTCCGCCGCGACTGTTGAAGCCGGCAAATCGAAATGCAAGGCCCTGTTACAACAACGCATGAACCTGCCTCAGAAAGCCGACGTGCCGCTGCTGGGAATGGTCTCCAGAATGGCCGATCAAAAGGGATTCGATCTGGTGATGGCCTCAACGGATCGCCTGCTTCAGCACAATGTTCAGCTGGCGTTTCTTGGCACCGGCGACCCTCACTACGAAAATCAGTTGCGCCAACTGGCGGCTCGTTATCCAGAGCAGGTCGCGGTCGAAATTGGATTTGACGAATCCCTGGCGCATCAGATTGAAGGCGGATCAGATGCGTTTATGATGCCCAGTCGCTTCGAGCCATGCGGGCTCAATCAGATGTACAGCCTTCAGTACGGAACGGTGCCGATCGTTCGCAAAGTCGGCGGGCTCGCAGATTCGGTCATCAACTTTGAATCGGAAGCGGCATCGTCCGAATCAATCGAGAAATCTCTTGGCACTGCCACGGGATTTCTGTTCTCCGAGTATTCCCATGATGCGTTTGCGCAAACCGTGGAGCGTGCTCTGAAAACGTACTCAGAAAAGCCGGTCTGGAATCGGCTTGTTCAAAATGGAATGGCGGGCGACTGGTCCTGGAACCAGAGTGCTCAGCAGTACGTCGACGTCTATCGCAAATCTCAGAATCGCCGAACAACGCGAGCCGCGGAACGTCGCTGCTGAAAACGGGTCCCGTGATCGCCAGCGGGTTACTGCTGCCGCGATGGAGGAGCTTCATGACCAAACGTGTTCAGCAGAAAATATTGTGCCGTATCAAAGACAGCGGAGTGCCTGTTCCGGCGAAATCCCTTTGACGGTTTCCACATGGCCCATGCGTGACGGCAGTACGAATCGTAATTCGTGGCCTTCGGTTTTTTTGTCGAGCATCATGCAACTCACGATCTCGTCCGGGCGATTCTTCAGGTCGTCTGGCACGGTGACAGGCAGCTTCAAAGCGGTCAGCAGAGCTACCTGACGAGCGGTGTCGGTGGCGGTGATCCGCCCGAGCGATTCTGCAAGTCGGCTCGCACAGATCATACCAATCGACACGGCCTCCCCGTGCAACAGAGTTCCGTATCCGGACAGGGCTTCAAACGCGTGAGCAAACGTGTGGCCGTAGTTCAGGATGGCTCGCAGTCCCAGAGTCTCAAATTCATCCTGACGCACCACGTCGGCCTTTAGTTCACAGCTTCGTCCTACCACATGACGCATCACAGAAGGCTCGCGCTGATTTAATCCATCGACATTGGCTTCGAGATACGCAAAGAATTCCGCATCCTGAATGACGCCATACTTGACCACTTCGGCCAATCCCGAACGGTAATCGCGATCCGGCAGCGTCCGCAGAGTGTTCAGGTCGATCAGGACGCCCATCGGCTGATGGAACGCGCCTATCAGATTCTTTCCTCGAGGATGGTTGATGCCGGTCTTGCCGCCCACTGAGCTGTCGACCATGGACAGCAGCGTGGTCGGCACCTGCACGAATCTCAACCCGCGAGCGTATGTGGCGGCGACGAAGCCGGCGAGGTCTCCTGTGACTCCGCCGCCGACGGCCACGACAATCGTGCGTCGATCGGCTGCCATATCTACCAGCTGATCATACAGCTGGTGCGTTTGCTCGTACGACTTCGACTGCTCACCGGATGGCACCGTGGCCAGTCGCACTTCCGCGCCTGCTTCGATGAGACTTTTCTGAATGGCGGCTCCATGAATTGCCTGAACGGTGGCATCGGCGACGATCAGAAATCGCAGTCCTTTGGCGTCAGCCTGGTGCAACCATTCGGCAATGGCGTGACCTGCGGCAGACGTGCAGCCTTCGTTGATGACGATGTCGTAGCTGCGAGTTCCCAGTGACACGTGGACGATACGATCCCAGGAAGTGGCGGGAGAATTCATCGGACGACGGGAACCTCAGATTATCGGGGAAAGACCTGGCCGAATCGGCGAATCCAGGACGGCGAATCCCCAGGACGGTTGAAAGATGCGGCCTGTATCCGTGAGACTATACTGCCGGTCTGCAGTGCGGACCATCCGTCAGGCCTTTCGGACTTTGGAAACATCAATGCTGGCAAAGCGTATCATCCCCTGTCTCGACGTTCACGCGGGCCGAGTGGTCAAGGGCGTGAATTTCGTCAACCTGCAGGACGCTGGCGATCCTGTCGAGATCGCTCGTAAGTACGAACAGCAAGGCGCGGATGAACTGGTTTTTCTGGATATTACAGCCAGTCATGAACAACGCGACATCATTCTGGATGTTGTCTCGCGCACATCAGAAGTCGTTTTCATGCCGCTGACCGTGGGCGGCGGCATTCGCAACGTCGATGATATCCGCCGACTGTTAAACGCCGGCTGCGACAAGGTCTCCATCAACTCCATGGCGGTGAAAAATCCTGCGTTTATTCAGGAGGCCGCTCTGAAGTTTGGTAGCCAGTGTATCGTCGTCAACATTGACCCAAAGCGCATTCAGAAGGATGGAAAGGAGTTTTGGGACGTCCACATCAACGGCGGCCGAATCCCGACCGGTCTGCAGGCCGTCGAATGGGCTCGCGAAGTCGAACGACTGGGTGCCGGAGAAATCGTGCTGACCTGCATGGATGCGGACGGAACTAAAGACGGCTACGATCTGGAAATCACGCGCGCTGTCGCAGATGCGGTTTCAATTCCCGTCGTAGCCAGCGGAGGAGCCGGTTCACCTGAACACCTCTACCAGGCCGTTACGCAGGGAGGAGCCAGTGCAGCTCTGGCCGCCAGTATTTTCCACTACGGAACGTACACGATCGCTGAATCGAAAAAATACATGGCCGAACGTGGTGTGCCTGTACGCGTCAGCTAACCTGCATGCATTGGTTTGATCGCGCAGAGTTTAACCGCTGCCGAATTTGCGTACGCCAAGCAGACAGTCTGCATTACGTGCTGCATATTCCATATCTGGCGGGTTTCCCTTAGGGGAAAAGCATTGATGCGGCTGCATCATGAGCCAGAAAACTGTCTTGGTGCTCATGAAAAATTTGATCCTGCAGTGGAGTCTTCAAACTCTGACACTGCTCGTTCGAACTTCCCTGTGACTTGTCCGGTTCAACCGGTGCTGACGTTCGATCCGTTCATGGCAACTGTGCAGTGACTCGCCCGTTTTTGGAAGACGGCTCACGGTCTGGTCCGATACCTACGCCACCAGCATCGAAGGAACAGTTTACCAGGTCACCGGAATTCCCCTTCGTGCTGCAATCGAAAAAATCACCAATCACACTTTGCAAGGGTCCGTCCTGCATGTGTCAGCCTGTAACAGCACCTCGGTTGCCGGAAACGCCCGCTGAGGTTAAGTCACTCGATCATCTTCGCCATTTCATTCATATCACACTTTGTCGTAAAGAGAACCTGCTCGAGAACCACTTTCAGATGAGCGAACTTGAACTGCAGCAGAACGGTCGTCGCTGCGGATACCAGTTTGTTCTGCATGGTCCTCGATCAGTGAAACTGGCCGCCGTCTGGGCGGAAACATCGAACGAAATTCTGCTCTACGACGCCACAGGAAAACGTTACGGACGAATTCGGTTGCCGCACAAAGTGGCCTGAACGTTCGGTATTGGTTCGGGTTGGGAGTTAGTTGGCTGCCTTTCAGCATTCAGACGCCATCCCCTGAATGCTGCCTTTGCGGAAGGATCCCCGCAGAGGCCGAAGACATCCCCAGCACAATAAGAACTCCCAACCCAACGGCTCGACGGTTCTGCTGTTCGATGTCGGAATGCGTTCGCAAATGCTGTCGCGCGGTTATCGCAGATTTTGTCGCGATCGCCACATCGATCCTCGTTCTGACTCCCTACACGCTGGTCGGCAATGTCTTGCGGAAAGTGACAAGTAGATCGTTCAGCTCAAACTTGGCCGACGTGAAAAGATCAATCACGGCTCGGGCATCAGAGCGGACATGAGCTTCGACTAACTGCACAGATTCGCCACGCAACCGGCGACAAATCTCCAGCACCAGGGCCTGTGCGTATCCGTGTCGACGCTGACTTTCAGGCACAAAGATTTCGCGAATCCCGACGCTGCGAACGCCCCACTTCGGAATGAACAGATCCATCCCGATGATCTGGCCTGAAGCGACGACTTCCTTGTTGGACTTTTCCTGCAGTTCGAATCGCAGAGAATCCAGGTGTCCAAATCGCACGAACCACCACCATGATTCGCGAGACGGGCGGTCGGTGATCACCAGGTTCAAGTGCCGCCGATGACGCAGCAGTTTGGCATTCACCGGGTCGCGACTTTCCAGAAGGTCGCGACGCATCACAAATGTTTCTTCCCCAGGTCCATATCCGCAGGCGCCGAGAAATTCTTTCCAGGCAGCGGCCGAGCCGCAGAATCCCGAGGGCTCCAGACCGCCGTAGATGCCGCAGTAAAAGCCGTTCCGATTCAGTCCGCCGCCCGCTTCAATCGTTTCGGAACCGTGGGATTGCAGATATTGCTCGGCCAGGCGAATCAGTTCCGTCCCGATCTTGCGACGGCGATAGCCGGGATGCACCATGATCGCGGAGATGATCCCCTGTTTCGGGTCCAGAGCGGTCTCGGTGCTGTTCACGGCAAAGCTCGCGTGGACGTAGCCCACGACGCGATCGCCATCGAGTGCCAGTATTAAACCTTTGCGGTCAAAATACGGCTGCGAACAGGCGAACAGCTCGTAGACATCGCACGAGAAGCCTTCGGCTGCATTCCGCCCCAGGCCACAGGAGTGCCAAAGCTGGTGCAGGCGAGGAGGATCTGAGTTGTGATAGGAACGATACTGCACTGTCGAATCGTCCCGGCGTGCCAACTGGGCAGCGACCGTTTGTAAGCTGAAGTTCTGGATTTGCTCAGTGGTTGCGACTGGAAAATACGAATCTAGCCGACATATCCTATTCGAGCAAGGCGGCAGAAGTCGTCCGTTGCAAACGTTTTACGGATTGGAATTTCGAAACGACCCACGTCAGCGGATTTGGCCGCAGGCTGGTCACGCGTCAACAGTTGCGTTTCCTTCCTTTTTCATCACGACCACACTGGAACGTACCCCATGACCTGGACCGATCGCGAGCTTGCCGGGTGGCTGGACGAACTGCTGCCGGCGGCGAGGATGGCGGAATTCGAAATGCAGCTGCGGACTGATAAATCGTTGCAGACGCGAGTCGCCCATGTGATTCGTCATAGAGATCAGGGCGGAAATTCTCTTGGCGAAATCTGGCAGCGGGGCCGGCTCAGCTGTCCATCTCGTACGGAACTTGGTGGTTACGTCTTAGGGACCCTGAACGCTTCTGCGGCCGAATATATCGACTTCCACGTTCGCACCGTAGGGTGCCGGGTGTGCCAGGCCAACCTTCATGATCTCGAAGAACAGTCGACGAATGCCGAACAATTGCCTGGTCGCCGTCGACGCTTTTTTGAATCGTCTGCAGGGCTGCTCCGACCTGATCAGGACGCCGGCCGTTTTATTTCCGACTCTTCGCAGGATCAATGATGTCTATTTATCTCCCCCGCAATAGGCACGTTCAACGGCTCATTTATCTGTTCCTGCTGAGTCTGCTCGGTTCAATCACGCAGACGACTCATGCCGCTGCTCAGCAGACCGCAACCACAGACCCCATGCCAGCAGAAATTCTGTTGTGGCCCGATCAGCACCCGGAACCCCGGGTCAGTTCCAGTCCGGCGGAGTCTCAAGTGAAAGGCGACGATGGACTGACTCGCCGTTTCAATGTCTCCGTTCCTCGCCTGTTTGTTTATTTGCCGGACAAGCAGAGGGCGACCGGTGCCGCGGTGATCGTGGCACCAGGCGGAGGATTTGCCAGACTGGCCGACGAACATGAAGGCTCGGATATTTGTCGCTGGCTGAACTCACTGGGCATCGTTGGCCTTCAGCTCGCCTATCGCACGCCGACCAACAAGCATTCGAATCCCGTCGAAGGCCCGGCTCAGGATCTGCAACAGGCAATTGTCACTGTGCGATCCCAGGCGGCCGAGCTGAATATTGATCCGCAGAGAATTGGTGTCATCGGATTTTCTGCTGGTGGCCAGACGGCTCTGGTCGCCACCGCAGGAAAGCCATTGATCCCCGTGCACGGCAATGATTCGCAGTGCCGACCGAATCTCATGCTGCTGATCTATCCATATCAGGTGCTGAATGCAGACCGCTCAGCACTTCGATCGGACATCACTCTCGCGGCATCAATACCGCCCACGTTTATCGCGCAGTCTGTCGACGACAAATCATCACCGCCCGAAGGCAGCGCTCGGCTGATGATTGAACTGACGAAAATGAAGGTGCCCGTGGAACTGCACATTTATGAAACCGGAGGCCATGGTTTTGGCATGCGACATCGTACTCCACCGCCGGGGGCTCGTGACTGGTCGAACCGTGCTGCAGACTGGCTGCAGTTGCACAAGTTTGCCGCCGCACGATAATGCAGGCAGCCGACACGAAGTCACCACCGCTTCGTGAATGCTGCTCCCCACGCTGACCCCACCCTGTCCTGACAAAGAGCAAACGATATGAGGCACCCCATCTTGTCTCACGTGTTTCGGCTCATGGTACTTTTCATTGCGCTGCCGCTGAACGCCTTCGGCCAAGCGCCGGATTTTGAAAAGGACGTTGCTCCGCTGCTGATTCGCCGCTGTCTCGAATGTCATCAGGCAGCAAATCCGTCCGGCGACCTGTCTTTGGAAACCGCGGCCGGTCTGGCACAGGGCGGCCAAAGTGGCGCGGTCCTCGATCGCATCGCACCGGCCGACAGTTTATTGCTGCAGCGAGTCGTCTCAGGGGAGATGCCTCCAGTCAAACACGGCGAAAGTCAGCAGCTGCCGCCGAACGAAATCGCCGTTCTGCAACGCTGGGCTGAAACCGGGGCCGTCTTTCCCGATCAACGTCGACTGGATCTCTACGAACAAACGACGGACGTTCGCGGTGGACGGGACTGGTGGTCCTTTCAGCCGCTGACGAGTGTGGTTATTCCGCACGATGAGTCCGCTTCGCCGGCAGCCAACCCGATTGATCGGTTCATGGCGCAGACTTTGCGAACCCACGGACTGACACCAGCTCCGCCAGCAGCAACCGACCTGCTTGTCCGCCGCTTGTACTGGGATGTCACCGGGCTGCCGGCGACCGCAGCTGATATTCAAAACGTTTCCCAAAGCGCAGACCAGACAGCGGCTGTGACCGAACTTGTGGATGCGTTGCTGGATTCGCCTCAGTTTGGAGAACGCTGGGCTCGACACTGGCTGGACGTGGTGCGCTTTGCAGAAACATGTGGCTACGAACGTGATCAGGTCAAGCCGTTTGCATGGAAGTATCGAGACTGGGTCGTCAACGCTTTCAACAGCGACATGCCATACGACCAGTTTATTCGCGAACAGCTGGCCGGCGATGAGCTTCCCAATCGCAGCGAGCAGTCTGTCATCGCCACCGGTTTCCTGTGTCTTGGCACATGGAACGATGAGCCGAATGATGCGGAAGATTATAAGTATGAACGTCTGGAAGATCTGGTCCACACAACTTCGTCCGCGTTCCTGGGAATGACGACCAAGTGTGCGCGTTGTCACGATCATAAGTTCGATCCAATTCCGCAGACGGATTATTATCGAATGGCGGCGGCGTTCTGGCCCGGTCCGATTCAGCCACGAGACCGTGACTTGATTGGCGGGCCATCGGCTGAGGAACTGGGTTACAAAGACGTGTTGGGCTGGACGGATATCACAAAGTCTCCCGAGCCGCTGCACAAACTGCGGAATGGTGAACGGCATTCTCCACTGGAACCTGTCAGCGCCGGAGCACTCAGCTGCGTACAAAGCGAATTTCGTGAATTCACCGCCGCACCCGCAGATGCTCGGACCACCGGCTTGCGACTTCAGCTGGCTGACTGGATTGCGATGGAAAATAATCCGCTGACCGCGCGAGTTATCGTTAACCGACTTTGGCAGCATCACTTTGGACACGGCCTGGTTCGATCGTCGAACAATTTTGGGTACACCGGAGACAAACCGACTCATCCCGAACTGCTGGACTGGCTGGCCGCAGAATTGATTCGCAGCGGCTGGAGTCTCAAGCATATCCATCGGCTGATTTTGACTTCACAAACATGGCAGCAGGCGTCACTGCATCCAAGGCAGGACGAATACAATCAGATCGATGCGGCCAACCGATTTCTCTGGAGAACTCATCGACGTCGCAAAGATGCAGAGTCCCTGCGTGACGGTTTTCTCTCGGCGACAGGCGAACTGGACCAGTCGATGGGAGGTCCCAGCTTTCATCCGACCATCAGCGCCGAAGCGCTGGAAGGTTTGTCACGCAAAGCATCCGCATGGAACGCGTCGCCGCCTGCAGATCAGCTGCGAAGAAGTCTCTACATTTTCACGCAGCGAAGTCTGCTTCCGCCGCTGATGACTACGTTCGATATGTGTGATTCGACGCTCTCCTGCGGGCAGCGTGATGTCACGATTGTAGCACCACAGGCTCTGACACTGCTGAACAACGAATTCGTGCATCAGCGGGCCGCGTTCCTTGCGACGAAGATACTTCATGCCAGTCAGCAGTCTCCGGACGCCCGAAGTTCTGACTCTCAGGTCTCGGATGCGGTTGAACGCGTGTGGATTTCCATTCTGAATCGTCGCCCGGCAGCGGATGAGCTGGAGTTCTCGATTCAGCATGTGAACCGTCAAAAGCAGCAATTCGCAATCGCGCCGGCGATTGTTGACCAGCACAAGGAAGACACTCTGGATGGGGGAAAACTACTGAAGTCGGCCGTGTTACTGCTGAATGCTGCATCACTTGTGACAACGAACAGCGACGGGCGAGTCTCGAGTTGGAAGAATGCGAATGGCGATGCCCACGAAGCGACTCAGTCGATTCCCGAGCTGTGTCCGGTGCTTGTGAAGGACTGCGTGAACGGGCATCCGGCCGTCCGATTTGATGGTGTGGGCAGCTTCATGAATATCGCCGGCTCATTGCTGTCTCATGATGAAGCGACGGTGTTGGCCGTGGTGACGGACCAGGGTGCTCCCGGGCATCGTGAGTTGCTTTCGAATTGGAGTGGCCGCGATGGAAATTCGGCGACTTCGTTTTTTGTGGGCATGACAAATGAAAACGCCGTCCGGCTGAGCGATGCTGTTTCGGGCGTGGGAGAAATCCGCAATCGCCAACGACCATTTTTGCTGACCGCAACCAACGGTGCTGATGGAGCCATGGTGTTTCAACAGCATCGCACTGTCACCCCGCAAACAACTTCGCTGCCCGCAAGAAGACTCGATACGCCCTGGGTGATTGGGCAGCAGGGCAATATCGGCGGCGAGTACTGGAAAGGTGACGTAGCCTGCCTGGCGGTGTTCGATCGACAGCTCAATGAAGCCAAACGAAAATCCGTGCAGGCGTTGCTGATCGATCAGTTTGCATTGCCCGACGACGAGCAGTCCGGTGATACATCCGAGCCTGCTCCATCTCCCGACCAACTGGCGATCGCATCCTTGTGCCTCGTCCTGTTCAACTCGAACGAGTTCGCGTACATCGACTGAAGCAGAAGATCCTTCGCTCCGCTCAGGATGATAGGATCAGCGACGGTGACAAGGGCTGTCATCCTGAACGGAGCGCAGCGGAGTGAAGGATCTCGCTTCCACCCCAGAACAGCGTTCAAGAAATGTGCGGCCAACGCACTCACGCCACGCACGCTCGGGAGATCCTTCGCTGCGCTCAGGATGACAGACAGCACAGGAGGACCGAGTAGGCCGGGACGACAGACAACGCAGGACGACAAGGATCAGGCCTCGTTCGCAATTCGATGGGCACGTGGGCATAATGGCACCCTATGATTCCATCCCCCACTCAGGCAGGAGCGTCCCATGTCTTCAGTCGTTGAACCACGCACGTTTGCGGCACCTAAAATTCGTCAGACCGGAATTCTGATTGGTGACGAGTTCCGATCGTCCGTCAGTGGGAAGACATTTGCGACGGTGAATCCGGCCACCGAAGAGGTCATCTGCCAGGTTGCAGAAGGCGATGCTGCGGATGTCGATCTGGCCGTCCGCGCCGCTCGAGCTGCGTTTGAGACCGGGCCGTGGTCACGAATGGATGGACGAGATCGCGGCCGTCTGATGAACAAGCTGGCGGATCTGGCAGAGAAGCATCTGGACGAACTGGCCGCTCTGGAAACACTCGACAATGGCAAACCGATCAATGATGCTCGCGCGGCCGACCTGCCGCTGGCGATCGACTGCCTGCGTTACTACGCGGGCTGGGCTGATAAGATCAAAGGCGACACGGTTCCGATTCGAGGCAACTATTTCTGTTATACGCGTCGTGAACCGATCGGTGTGTGTGGCCAGATTATTCCGTGGAACTTTCCGCTACTGATGGTGGCGTGGAAATGGGGTCCCGCGCTGGCGACCGGCAACACGATCGTCATGAAACCGGCCGAGCAGACACCATTGAGCTGTTTGCGGATGGCCGAACTGGCTCTGGAAGCCGGATTTCCACCGGGCGTGATCAACGTTGTTCCAGGCTTTGGTCCGACAGCCGGAGCCGCCCTTGTTGCGCATCCGCAGGTTGACAAAATCGCTTTCACGGGTGAAGGCACCACTGCCAAAATCATCATGCGTGAAGCCGCCGATACTCTCAAACGGCTGACCTTTGAACTGGGCGGTAAGAGTCCCAATATTGTGTTCGCCGATGCCGATTTGGACGCTGCCATTGCTGGCGCCGAGTTTGGTTTGTTCTTCAATCAGGGACAATGCTGTTGCGCGGGCAGTCGCCTGTTCGTGGAAGAATCGGTGCACGATGAATTTGTAGAAAAGCTGATTCGCAGGACTCGACAGCGAGTGCTCGGGAATCCCTTCGATACCGAAACGCAGCAGGGGCCGCAGGTCGACCAGGCTCAGTTCGACAAAATCATGGGCTACATCGATCGCGGCCAGGCTCAGGGAGCCAACTGTGTTACGGGCGGCCAGCGATTCGGAAATCGCGGATACTTTATCGAGCCCACAGTTTTTACAAACGTGCACGATCAGATGGACATCGCCCGCGAAGAAATTTTCGGACCGGTGCTCAGCATTCTGAAGTTCAAGGACGTCGCCGAGGTCACTCAGCGCGCGAACAACACCTGCTACGGTCTGGCCGCCGCCGTATGGACTCGTGATGTTCAGAAGGCCCATCAGATGGCTCATGCTTTGCGTGCCGGCACGGTCTGGGTCAACTGCTACGACGTCTTCGACGCGGCCGCCCCATTCGGCGGATTCAAAATGAGTGGCATCGGCCGCGAACTTGGTGAAGCCGGACTTGCCAACTACACCGAACTGAAGACCGTAACAATGGCGATGCCTCCACGCTAAACATGTCGCAGCGATTCGAGTAGCGGAACGCGTCAGGCGTTTCGGCTTCCCAGCAAACCGTGGGTGCCGAAAGTTCTGGCGACGTCCGCTACGTCTTAAGTCCACGCCCTTAGCGGGAAACCGGCGGTGGAGAGCGGAATTTGTTTGGGATGCGGGGACGTTACTTGAGGGGCAGTAGTTCGTATCGGCGCACGAACATTTCGGCACCTTCGGTCTGGAGCAGCACTTTGCCTTCGCTGGGTGATGCTTCAAATCCTTCGTTGACCAGCACGCCGTTCAGAAAATACTGGAGCGTGTCGCCTTTCGCGATCACTTCCAAAGTGTTCCATTCGCCGACCGGTTTCTCCACATCCGCGGCTCCTCGAAAGTCCTTCGTATCGGACCAGTCTTCATCGCGTTTCTCCCAGTTGATGCGACCTTCAGTGACCTTTTGGCGAGGAACGCCTTTCTTCCAGATCTTTTCTTTGTCGCGATCCAGAACAAACTCGCTCGTCAGGCTGGTCTGCAACTGAGTGCCATCGTCCAGTTTCGTGCTCAGCACAAGGACGTCGCCCGTGCCACCTTCAATTAACTGAGCTTCAATGCTGGCCATCCAGGTGCCGGCAAAAGCTCCGTGAGGCCCATACGCATGCAGCAGGATTCCATTGTCGCGGGCCGCTTTTTCGCGTTTGCCCCAGGTCTTTTCACCCCATTTGAAATCAAGCATCAGCCGGTAATCGCGGTAGCTCTTTTTTGTGGCCACATATCCGTAACCTCGACCGCTCACATGCAGCACTCCGTCTTCAACTTTCCAAACATCGGACGGCGCGTCATGGAGTTCCATCGCCTGGTTCAGATGGTATTCCACATCACCCTTTTCAATCAGTTCGATCAGATTGATCTTCCTGGTGACAGGTTCCGCACATGTCGCGGACTGCTGGGTGACAATGACAGACAGCACGCAGGTTACAGCGAACGTCATTTGATAAAGGCTGAAATAACGACGGATCATGATGAACACTCACTCAAGAAATGAAGCGGAGGCAGTTTTTTTTTAACAGGTCTCATCGGAGCTTAACGGAGTCATCCAGTTTGGAGTCTCATGATCGGACACGTAACTCTGCAGCAATTGATGCGGCTTGTAGCGGTTCTTGTAGTTCATCGAACCACAGTCGCGGATGTAGTAGCCCATGTAAAGCCACTGACGATCATGCTCGCGACCATCTTGGATTTCGCGCATCACGGAATAGGTTCCCAGAGAAGCATCGCGCCAGTCGGGGTCGTGAAAGAAATAGATGCTGGACATTACGGACTTTGTCACATCCACAAGCCCCAGTCCGATCAGCTTGCCCTGAAAGCGATACTGAAACTCGCGAGCGAACGTGAAATGTCCATCGACGAAGGAATCGAAGTAGTGGTCACGGTTGATCTCCCGAAACGGCCACTGACGTCGATGATGCATATCCAGGTGGTAGCGGTTGTACAGAGACAGATGCTCTGTGCTCATCGAAGGTTTTTGAATGATCACCGTAAGATCATTCAGCTGAGGAGATTTCGCGATCACTCGTCGCTGGCTTTTCGACGGTGCAAACTCCGGAATTGCAACACGCAGGCTTTGACATGCAGCACATGCCGAGCACGCCGGACGAAACAGAGTTCTCCCAAAACGCCTCCACCCACGCGACAGCAGTTGCTCATAACGAGCGTCCGTCAATTTGTAAGCCAGGCGATAGATCATGCGAGCCGTCTGCCCGGGCAAATACGAACAGGGCGAATCGGAACCTTCGATTTCCAATTCTCCTGAAGGCTCGTCGTGTGTTAACTCTTCGGATCCCATTGTAGACTGTGCGCCTTTCGGCCAAACGCCATCGTCACTTAAACCTGCGTGCTGCTGGTGAATTTGGCCTGCTGCCGGATTGTTGGCAGCAATGCCGACTGATTCTACTGACTCCGGCAATCGACTCCCGAATTCCTTTGAATGAACGAATTGGCTAAACCCGCCATGCACGAAATCCTGAAGAAAGCCGTTGAGCAGCTTCTGCAGAAACACGACCTTTCCAGCGCCGACGCCTGCGCAAGCATCGGTGTGATTATGGACGGCCAATGCGAACCTGTCGACATCGCGGCTTTTTTGACTGCCATGGCGGTGAAAGGTCCGGTCGCGGAGGAAATCGTGGGGGCCGCCCGCGCGATGCGACGCCGAGCGACTCCGATTGTGACTCAAAGGAGTCCTCTGCTGGACACGTGTGGAACCGGCGGGGATCGCCTGCACACATTCAATATCAGCACTGCCACTGCGATTCTATCGGCAGCCTGTGGCATGCCAGTCGCCAAACACGGCAATCGCAGTGTTTCCAGTTCCAGTGGTTCGGCCGACGTGCTGGAAGCTTTGGGCGTCAACATTAGCCTGTCGGCACAGGATGCGGGTCGATGCCTGGATGAACTGGGCATCGCCTTCTGTTTCGCGCCGTTGATTCACGGCGCGATGAAGTATGCGGCTCCGGTGAGAAAGCAGCTGGGATTTCCAACGATTTTTAATCTGCTCGGACCACTTACCAATCCAGCATCTGCCGAATATCAACTGCTGGGCGCCAGTTCGTTTGCACGCGCCGAACTGCTGGCGGATTCACTTTGCCAGCTGGGCGGGCGCAAGTCGATCGTTGTCTGTGGCAACAATGAACTGGATGAAGTGTCGCTGTGGGGAACGACGCTCGCCTTCGAGATCACCCCGGGAAGAATCGCACGTCACGAATGGACGGCAGCATCATTCGGATTGCCGGAATGCAAGGTCAGCGACTTGCAGGTCCAGACCGCTGCAGAAAGCGGTGCCGTGATTCGAGCGGCCTTTGATGGACAGGCGCCAATCCCGTGCTCGATGGTACTCGCCAACACGGCAGCAGCGCTATTGGCCTGCGAAAAAGTGAGTACCCTGCAAAAGGGCGTCGACATCGCCAAAGACGCGATCCAATCAGGAGCCGCGACAAATCTCCTGAATCAACTCATCCAGTGGACTCGTAGTATCTAAGACTTTGAGCGACAGCTGGAGCTGGACAGCTCGCCTGCGTTCGCCGCAATGACGGTGGCTGAGCAATCCGACCGATGGACGGTCAGCGTTGATGTCCCGGGTCTCGCCTAATCGGACATCAGCATTACCTTCCATGACAGCTCATTGATTGTCGAAGGCGAACGAAAAGCGAAGCCTGCGGAAGGCGTTAAAGAACTGTTCCACGATCGGTCATTCAGCAAAGAAATCCTCGGCGATGAACTGCCTCTAAAAGAATGAACCGCAGCTCCCCGGCTTTCCTTGATGCTTGGGGAGTTTTTTCTTTCTGCTGAAGACTTGCATTTCGCATATGCACTACACATCGCATAGCGGAATGATCTTGCTCTCAGAACGCAGGACCTGCCCCATCGTGACTCGAGCAAAAGCCTCTTCGTTGGCAGCGTAGGCTTTGTCCAATTCTTTATGCAACGGGCAGAGGCTTGTATGTGAAGGCAGGCCGAGCGGACAGTGCCGAATTCGCTCCAGTGGAGCAACAGCGTTCACAACATCCAGAATGGTGATCGCATCCGGGTCGCGCGTCAGCATGTATCCTCCGCCTGGGCCGGAACGAGAACTTACGAGCTCCGCTTTCACCAGATCCTGCAAAACTTTATGCAGATACCGTCGAGGCACCTTGGTCTGCTCACACAGCAGGTCGGCCGACTCCGCCCGTCCGGCATCGCTCGCCAGGCACGCGACTGTCCGCAACGCATACTCGGCCGTTTTTGACAGCATGGATGTTCCTTATCCAGAGAAATCCCAATTACTACACCTTTACATATAGTATTGAGTCGATACTGTAAGTGACAATGGAAACTGAGCGGTTTTGGGAAACAGGAGCTCAGTTCCTTCAGCGTTTTAGACGGCAGTGGTCGTGACCACCTGAGGAATCGTGAGCATTTGAAGCGAAGAATCAATTTGTCGATACCTGAAAGCGAAATCGATGAGTTGAACGTCCCAATGTCACTGGAGCAAGTCATGCGATTCATGCCAAGCCTGCGATATCTTGTACGAGCAACCTCATTGTTGTGTCTGTGTTTTGCAATGACACCGCAGCGTGCTCTTGTGGCGGACGAAGACTTCGACCGTGAGCCCATTCTATACACCACGGCCGCGCCGATTAATCGCGTGTCGGCAATGCAGGCGAAACTCGATAAGGGCGAATTGACACTGGATCACTCGCCCGAGTTTGGTTACCTGCCGGCATTGTTGAAGGCTCTCGAGGTTCCTGTGGAATCGCAGACGCTGGTGTTTTCAAAAACCAGCCTGCAGCTACGACGAATCTCACCTCGAACCCCGCGTGCCATCTATTTCAATGATGATATTTACGTCGGCTTCTGCCAGTCAGGCGACGTCCTGGAACTTTCGGCAGTCGATCCGCAGCTGGGGACAGTTTTCTACACTCTGGATCAGCGAAAAGCGGAAGCTCCCGTTGTAGAACGCCGCACAGACAATTGTCTCGTCTGTCACAGTTCTTCACGGACGGAAGGCATTCCCGGGCACCTCGTTCGATCCTTGTATGTGGATGCCGGCGGTCAGCCGATGCTGTCGGCCGGCACCCGGATGGTTGATCATACAACACCGATTGAACATCGCTGGGGCGGTTGGTACGTCACGGGAACTCACGGTTCTCAGAAGCACATGGGCAACCTTGTCATCCGAGGTCGAGACGTGCAGGAACCTGTCGATAATTCTGAAGGCCAGAACGTTGTCGACCTTCAGTACCGCATTAATCCAGATCGCTATCTGACTCCTCACAGTGATATCGTCGCTCTGATGATTCTTGAACATCAGGCATTGGTACACAACCGCATTGTCAAAGCCAGCTTCGATACACGCCAGGCATTGGCTTACGATGAGATGCTGAACAAGACGCTGGAGAACCCCGAGGGAACTCAGCTGGAGAGCACAACACGGCGAATCAAAAGCACGGGCGAGCGTGTGGTGGAGGCCATGCTGATGGCAGGCGAAGCTCCTTTGACTCAACCGATGGCGGGCACATCGGGTTATATGGAAATCTTCCCAACTATCGGGCCGAAAGATTCCAGGGGCCGATCATTGCGAGACCTCGACATGGCGACTCGCATGTTCAAGTACCCCTGCAGTTTTCTGATCTACACGGATGCCTTTGACAATCTGCCGCAGCCGTCACGCGACTACGTGCTGCAACGAATGTTCGATGTGCTGACCGGAAAAGACACTTCAGAAAAGTTTGCTCACCTGTCCCACGACGATCGGCTGGCAATTCTGGAAATTCTCCGAGAGACAAAAACGAATCTGCCAGATTACTGAAAGATCTGAATCTGATGTCGATCAAGCGTATCGAGGCACCGTACTCACATCGCGAGCCATTGCGCTACGTCGAGTCCCCTTTTACTTCTTCAGAGCGGGATCGTTCTCGGCATCGGCCTTGTAGTACAGACTGGACGGGATCAACACTTCCGGCGGAACTTCTTCGCCTTCAAAGTACTTGCTGATCATGTCAATCGTCGTCTGGCCCATGCGGTCGGGGAACTGAATGGGATCACACACGATCTGGCCGTTTAAGATAGCCTGCTTGCCTTCGATCGCTCCGTCAAATCCGATGATGCGAACCTGATCGGCTTTGCCAGACGCTTCAAGAGCAGCTCGAGCCCCCAGGGCGGAAGGATCATTGATCGCGAACAAGGCCGCCAGATCGGGATGCGCTTCGATGGCATCTTTTGCAGCCGCAAATCCCGCCTCGCGCGCTCCCTGTCCATTCAATGTGGTCACGACGTCAATTTTGCCCGCGTCCGGCTTCGCATTGTGAGCCTCCACAACTTCGGTGAAGCCCTGAACTCGCAGCTGGCAGGATTCTACATCCGGATAATGCAGCACCGCCACTTTACCGCCGGACTCGCCCAGCAGTTTGACCATCGCTTCGCCAGCCAGTTTACCGCCCTGATAATTGTCTGTTGCGATGTGGCAGACCACTTTGCCTTCCGTCCCATCGTACTTGATGTCGTTGGTGAAGACCGGAATGCCAGCCTCGTTGGCTTTGCGAATGGCGGCTCCGATTGCCCTCGAATCGCACGGGTTCAGAACTATGGCCGACACGCCCTTCACGATGAAGTCTTCCACCTGCGACGTCTGGCGATTGACATCCTGATCGCCCGAAACAACGACCACGTCATATCCACGTTTTGCACCTTCCTCTGCCATGGTGTCGGCGATGATTTTGAAGAACGGATTGGTCAGCGTCAGCGCCGAGAATCCGATCGTCTGGCGCTTCTCTGGTGTGGCCGTCCCGGAATCCTTTGACAGGTCGCTACCAGACGACTCTGCGGTGCCGGCCACTTCCGGCTTTGGCTCGACCGCGCATCCTGAAACAGCCACGCTAAGAGTTACCAAAACTGCAAAATACAAACGGACGGACGTTTTCATGGTCGGGTGCTCGGGGATAAAAAACATGTCAGGGCTTCGCGTGAAGTGTCCACTTGTGCATGATGACGAAACACGGGCGAGATGGCGAGTCATCGAACGACGGAGGCCCATTGTTCTGGCACATCGGCACAATCTGCCGGTGGATCACGAATGAGTCACCACAATGCGTTGAAATCCGGAAGCAGATTCCAGTTCCTGATGGACTACCCGTCCCGCGAACGGGACCCGCGTTGACAGTGTCACTCTGTTGTCCAATAATCCCATTTCAACGTGAACAACGCGACTGAATTGGCAAACTACGCAGTTTCTGCAGTATTTCGCGTCCTGACCACTTTGGCAGGGATCAAACAGTGGTGGTTTGCGGTGACTGGGACCAAGTCGCGCGGTGTGGATGCAAAGGTTGCACCGGACATTGATTTTCCGCCGACACACGAAGAGCAGACTCGAAAGACGTCTGTTCTCATGAGAATTCACAGGAGTGATGGTAATGGCTGGTAACTTGCATGAGTTTACAGATGCGAACTTCAAGTCAGAAGTTCTGGAATCATCTGAGCCTGTTTTGGTCGACTTTTGGGCTCCATGGTGCGGCCCTTGCCGCATGCTGATGCCAACAGTTGAACAACTGGCGGGCGAGTATGCTGGTCGCGTAAAGATTGGTAAGGTCAACACCGACGACAACCATCAGACGGCCGCAGGGTTCGGGATCACCAGCATTCCGACAGTCATGCTGTTCAAGAACGGTCAGCTGGTCGACAAAGTTGTGGGTGCTCCTCCCAAGCAGCACTTCGTCAACATGATCGACAAGGCTCTGTCCTAGTCATTGAGTTCTCCTTCGCAGTTCGTTGAGGTCGAAAGGATTTTGACCTCCGACTGAAGGGGAATGTGTATTCAAGTGCGTGTGAACTCTGACAAATCGTCTGCGGAAAGTTCACTGCCCCTGGTCTCGTTTGGGAAAGGAGTCCCGAACATGCTGGAAAACTCTGCTGAGGGTCTGACGTTGTCAGATGCTGCGAGAGTTGGCACGACCTCATCGGTGCAGGAAACCGCATTCGACCAGGCCGCTCACGCCGAAATGAATTCCTTAGCCGGCGAATCCGAAGCTTTGAAAATTCTGCTTCAGGCATCTGCCGCAGCCGAGTCTCTGCAGGTTCGTTTTTCCGAACTTCATCAGCGTCGCGCGGAAATCCTTACCGATCAGAAGCAGTTGGAAGCCGAGCGTCGAGCCTTTGAAGAGCGGGCTCAGGAATTTGCTGCCCAGGTGGCTCATGATCGAGCTGATCAGCGCGAGATGATGGCCGATCTGGAACAGAGATTGTCCCGTGTTGGGCAGCAGGAAGCAATTCTGCAGCGTCAGACCGCCGAACTTCGCTCCGCCCAGCGATCGCTTGCCGAAGAACGTGTAATTCTCAAGCAGTCAGTGCGAGCGGAGCTCGACGAAGACCGCATGAAGCTCAGTCAGGAGCGCGCGATTCTGGAGTCTGAACGTGATCGGCTGCGGGCTCAGGCCGAACGCGAACGTCAGGATCACGCCGATCGAATTCGTCAGCTCGATGAAGACCTGAAGTTCGAAAAGCAACGCCTGGCCGAACGGACACGTGAAGAATTGGCGGCAGAAGTCATTGTGCTGAATCGCCAGAAGCTGGCGTTCCAGCAGGCGCACGAAAATCAGCTTCTGGAGATCCAGCAGCAGGCAGACGATCTGCAGCAGCAGCGAGAACTGTTCGGTCAGCAGGTCGAAGACGAACAGCAGCGTCTGCGGGAAGAGATTGAGAAGAAGCGTCAGGGACTGCTCACCGAACAAAACAATTTGCAGCGCCGCTACCGCTTTCAGTTTGAACACCTGACTCGCGCGAAGGAAGATCTGGAAGGCGAACTGCGAGAGTTCCGTCGCGAGCAGCAGATGTTCCGCAGTGAACGCCTGCGGTTTCTCGAACAGCACCGTTTACGTTTCCGCCAGCTCGAGCACGTTCGGTACTTGCTGACGGAGCGTGATGCGTCGGTCGGTCGTGAATCAAGAATTGTGGAACGGTCTCGCTCGGCTGCGTTGTCGGACATCGAAAAACAACAGCGTCGCAGTCAAGAAGAACGTGATGCGATCGTTCGCGATATCGAAAGTCGTCAGCGTCGAGTTCGTCAGCAGGAACTGGCCATGGCGGATCTTGCGGCGCGACTGGAAGATCGCTCGCAAAGGCTCAATCGTCTGCGAGCCGAACTGGACCAGACTCAGTCGGAGATTCTCGAACACCGTCTGGTGATTGAAGAATCCCGCACCGATTTGCTGCGTGATAGTCTTTCGCCGGAAATCGCGCGAGCCCGTCTGGAACAGGCGCGTGGCGATGTGCAGGCGTTTTTTGACCGCATTCGCAGCCAGATCAATATGGATCGTGACAAGGTTGAAGAGGCCGCTGGAGAAGTGGCCGAACGTCAGCAGCAGTTCCGTCGAGATCGCGCCGAGCTTGAAGAGTGGTTTGCCGGACGAGAAGCCGAACTCACCGCGCGAGCGACCGATTCCGTCGTCGATGATCAGCGTGAAAGCATCGAAGCGCTTCAGACACAGATTGCGACCATGCAAAATCGCTGGCATCGCGAACGTCTCGAAGCGGAACACGCGATTCGTGATCTGCTGGAACAGCTGACAGCTCGTGAAACAAAGAGCATGGACAATCCGCCGCCTCAAAGCAATTCCACCCGCGAAGCCGCGTAGTCCTGCAAGCAGGATCTACCGATATCGTCGACGGCACCCGCGGCACCCGCGGCACTTGGGGTCTGTTGATTCAATCATAACCCGAAGCGTGAGTTTTGAAGCTGCGCATTTGTGACTATCCCAACCCGCTGCGTCAGCGAGGGATTGCGTTTCTGCGTCGAGGGCAGTGTTCCACGAGATCCCTCGCTGACGTTTCGGGTTGTGAAAACCCATTAGCTCAACACGCCGAAGGGTGTAGTCTCGGCTGGTTGTTAAAGTAGGTCCTTTCAGCCGGAAAGGACTTTCGCCGCAGGCGAACCTTGTGCGACGTGCCAATGAGACGGCAAGCCGATACTGACGGTTCACATGCACAGAGGTCGCGGCAAGCCGCGAAGTCCTGCCCGGCAGGCAGGACCTACCGAAATCCACGACTACACCCTTCGCCGTTTGCAGGGTGGGCGGAGGATTGACGAACGCAAGGCCCGGTCGTTACTCTCGCAGCCTCACCCTCTATTCTACAGGAGCGTTGCGATGACTGGGGCTCGACGAGACTTCCTGAAAGCATCAGCAGTCGCTGCGACAGCAGCGATGGTTTCATCCCGTGAAGCGTCTGCGGACGAATCGAAGTCAGACCTGCTCAGGATTGGTTTCATTGGCTGCGGAGGCATGGGCTCGAATCATCTGAGAACCCTGGCCACTCGTAGTGATGTGGAAATTGCCACAGTCTGCGACGTGGATCAGCAACGACTGGAGGCTGCGGCGAAAATTGTTCAGGAAGGATCTGGTAAGGCACCGAAAATAGTCGGCGACCTTCGTCTGATTCTGGACGACCCAGCTATTGATGCCGTCTTCATTGCTACACCGGATCACTGGCATGCTCCCGCTGCCATCATGGCCCTCGATGCGGGCAAGCACGTGTATGTGGAGAAGCCCTGCTGCCACAACATTCGTGAAGGCCGGCTTTTGGCAGACGCGGTCAAGCGGAGTGGCAAGCGACTGCAGGTGGGCACTCAAAGCCGCAGCACAGCTTTCGTTCAGGAAGGGATCGAACGCCTTCACAAAGGAGAAATCGGCGAGATCCTGGTTGCGAAAGCGTGGAACAGCCAACGGCGCGGCTCCATTGGCAAAGCCGAGCCGGGGACTCCGCCGCCTCATCTGGATTTCGACACATGGCTTGGCCCCGCAGCCACCGTCCAATGGCGTCCGAATCTGTTACACGGAATCTGGCGGTGGTGGTATGACTTTGGATGCGGTGACATTGGCAACGATGGCGTTCACGATATCGATGTTGCCATGTGGGGACTGGGCGTGGAAACGCATCCCAGTCGAGTAACATGCTTTGGTCAGAAGAACTATTTTGACGATGATCAGCAGTTCCCCGACACTCAGTATGCCGTGTGCGAGTATCCCGTTTCCGGCGCACCGGCTGGTCGCTGCAAGCAGCTGATTTTCGAACAGCGCATCTGGGCTCCTTACGTCCAGGAAGGATACGAAAACGGCGCCGCGTTCTACGGCACCGAGGGCGTGTTGGTGATGGGCCACACGGTCGGCTGGAAACTCTATGGTCCTCGAGGAAAACTGTTGGCCGAGCGAACAGGCGGTGGTGATCTGCCCGCGCATCATCAGAATTTTTTCAATGCCGTGCGTGATCCTGCGAAGTCGCTGAATGCATCGGTCGATGCCGGGCGTCTGTCAGCTACGATTGTGCATCTGGCAAATATCGCGGCGAGAACCGGTCAGGTGCTGCACTTTGATCCGGACAAAGAAATTATCACCAACGGAGATGCCGCAAACGCGATGGTTCGTCGGAACTATCGAGACGGACACTGGGCAGTGCCGGCGGGCGTCTGACGCTGGATAAGTTCTCCTTCTGAAATCCATTTGGCCCTCGTTCTCCATCCCTTCGCAGGCGCACTCTTCTATGGCAAAGTACAAAGTGGCCATCATCGGCAGCACGGGGCGAGGCGATTACGGGCACGGGCTGGACGGCGTATGGAAGTCGATGGGGAACTGTGAAGTTGTAGCGGTGGCCGATCAGGATGAAGTGGGTCGCCAAAAAGCGGTGACTCGAACGGGTGCCGCGCGAGTCTACGCTGACTACCGCGAAATGCTCGACCGCGAAATGCCGCAGATTGTGGCTGTCTGTCCGCGATGGATTGATCAGCATCGTGACATGGTTTTGGCATGTGCCGAGCACGGCTGTCATATGTATATGGAAAAGCCGTTTTGCAGAACTTTGGGCGAAGCGGATGAGATGATTCAGGCCTGTGAGATGCGACATTTGAAACTGGCCGTCGCTCACATCAGTCGCTGGTCACCGCAGCTGGAGATGGTACGAAAAGTGATTCAGGCGGGTGAGATTGGCGACGTGCTGGAGATACGAGCACGCGGCAAGGAAGACGCACGAGGCGGCACGGAAGATCTCTGGGTGCTGGGCACACATGTGCTGGACTTGATGCGGGCCTATGCGGGTGATCCGGAATCCTGCTATGCCACGCTCTATCAGGATGGTCAACCGGTGACTGCTGCACACGTCCAGCCGGGCAATGAAGGTGTCGGACCGCTGGCGGGAGATCGCGTGGACGCGATGTATCGATTCAAAAACGGAATCCGAGGCTACTTCTCATCGAAGAAATCGGCGGGTGGAAATCCAAATCGCTTCGGCCTGCGGATCTTCGGTAGCAAAGGGATGATCGATCATACTTCTGGATATGCGAACCCCGCGATGTTGCTGAATGATGCCACGTGGGGCTTGTACGGAGCGACCAAACCATGGCGCGTGATCTCATCCGCAGGTCTGGATCAGCCGGAGACGATTACAGCAACCGGATACGAAGGTGGCAATCCAGCCGCCGCGCTGGATCTGATCGCGGCGATTGAAGAAGACCGCCAGCCGAAGTGTTCGATGTACGAAGCTCGAGGCGCGATCGAGATGGTCATGGCCGTCTTTGAATCTCATCGCGCCGGCGGACCAGTCAGTATGCCTCTGCAGTGCAAAGAGAATCCACTGGCGTCACTGATATAGTGCTCTGAAAATCCCGTCATCAGCAGTTTCTACTGCTGAGTAATCTGGAACGCCACTCTCGCTTAACAGCACTCCTCTGTCACGGTTCCGCACCACCGCGGGACGGAAGGGTGCAGTCGCGGATTTCGGTAGCTCGCAACGAAGTGCAATTCCGGGAGGGCGAGGCTCCTGCCGAGCCGTGCGTTTCCGCAGTGCAGTGGCTCGGCAGGAGCCTCGCCCTCCCAAGTTAACAATCATCCGCGACTACACCCGGACGGAAACAATCGACAGTCTGCAAAATCGGTGATGACACAGTTGCCGCAGGACTTTGCGAAATCGCAGAGCAGCCCGATCTGCGTGCAACGTATTGATGCGGCGGCCGGATCGATTCCATCGCCGCATGCCTCGCCTTCGACCATCGCTTCGCACGATGAGATCGACAGCCTGATTGAGCTGATTTCCAACGATTTGCTGCTTGAAGAGCAATAATTGACGTCGCCTTCCACTCCAACGGAATGATCCGTCGGGGTCGCGGGTAAGCCAATTCCGGGCGTGCTGAGCCGGCAATATTATTTCAGGGGTGAGCGAATTCCGCCCTACAATTCTGTTGAACAGGACTGACACAATCGCAAAAATGCAGCTCCGTCAGCGATGTGATTTCTTTGTGTCACATTTTTAAGTTGCGTCACTGAGCGCGGATTTGGAAGTCGTTTCTTAAACGAGATTCCTGCGACGGCAGTTACGGATGACATTGTGCCGCGATCAGAAGTGTGTGTCTGAGCGAACTCCGCAGGCGATGTGTTCTATGACGAACTGGCCAGGAATTGAACGCTACTTTAACTCCGCGCCGCAGCCCAATTCGAATAGCAGCTTTCACGTTTTCTTACTTCCCGATGATGACCGGCATCTCTTCGCTGGTTCATGAACGCATTTCCTGCCTGCTGGAACGCGGTTACATCGTCCGCCTGTTTCATCCTCAAGTGCCTTCCGGCGATGAAAGCAGTTCGCCAGGTTCTGTCGGACTTCACGAACTTCAGGAGTTTGACAACTTTTCCTCGGTGGCATTTCCGACAGTTCGAAATCCATTGCGTCGCTCATTCCCCGATCCGGCGTCGCATCGAGTCTGGAACGACAGTGAATTGCTGCGAGACTTCGCGCCCGATGTGATCACCGTGGATGAAGCCGCCGGTCTTTATGGCGCAGCGTCCGGATGGCTGCGCGGCTATGGCCAGCCGGTGGGTGTTCGATATGCAAAGCAGCACGGCATTCCATGTATCAATCTTATGCAGACCGATTGGCAAGGTTATTGTGAGCACTATATGGGCGTCGCTCCTTTTCGCCTGCTGGTGCCTTTGGTTCGAAAACTGATGAAGCCACTTGCCGCCGGCTACGACGCGAACCTTAGCCCGTCGCGATTTTTGATGGAACGAAATCAGGCGATTTACAGCAACCGCGTGAAGCATCTGAGCTTTCACGGAGTCGACACCGATCGCTTCACGCCGGACAACATCCGTTTCAGTCCGCTTCCTGACGACGATCAACCGTTGATTTTAAGTACGGGCCGAATCGCTCGCGAGAAAACCGTCTGGCAGTTGCTGCAGGCGTTCCGATGCGTGCAGGCGTCCTGTCCGTCGGCTCGCCTGGCCGTGCTCGGCCGTGGCCCGCTGTTGAACAAGCTCCGCAAGGCTGCTCGGCCATTTGGTGATCGCCTGCTGGTGCCTGGTGCAGTTTTCGGCGAACAACTCAAAGGCTGGTACGCTCGAGCAAACGTCTATTGGACGGCATCGCGAACAGAGAATTTCTCCGCCGGGATTCTGGAGAGTCTCGCTTCGGGAACACCCGTCGTCGCAGCGGCCGCCGGTGGAAATACGGAACAGGTTCAGAATGGAATCAGTGGCTTCCTCGTCCCCGTCAACAACGCCTGCACGATGGCAGAACGGACCATGGAGATTCTGAAAAATCCGGAACTGCAGCGATGCATGTCAATCGCCGCGCGAGAACGTGCGCTGGAGCTAAGCCTCGAGAACGCGACCGATCGTCTTCTGGAATATTTGCATGCCATGATCGATCGCTCCAGGATGACAGCGGCACTCTAAACGGCAACCTACGACGGCTGCTGCTCTTCGTCCCACAGTGGCAACACTCTGTTGGCGATCAGCAAAGCGACCAACGGTAACACGAGTATGATGATGGTTGCGATCAGGCCTTCGCGCCCGCCCCAGCTAAGTTGGTATTCGACAAACCCACGAAAGCTCTTCGAAAACATCTGCCCGCCAATCACAACGTTCCATCGCATCGCAAAGACCTGGATCACCACCAGGATACTGGTCAGCCCGGCGATGAATCCCATCAGTCGGGGAAAACGCTTCAGTGACAGAGCGATCGGAAGCAGAACAAACGGAACGACAGATCCGATCAGAACCTGAATCCATCCATACGGGATGATCAGCCTCTCAAAGAGCAACGTTCTCAACACGTCCCACTCAGCGCCCGCTTCGTAAGCCAGATGCAGCAGTTCCAGCATCTCCAGCGAGACCGCGACAACGAGGGAAATCCACAGATATCGAATCAGTGCGGCGACGCAGTCAGCGTTCGGCCTGACGCCACGCAGACGACTGAGCAGCAAGTACAGCACGATCAATGCTGCGATTCCCGAAACGACCGCTGACAAAAGGAAAATCACGGGCAGCAGAGCAGTGGACCACCAGGGATTGGCTTTGATTCCACCGAAGAGAAATCCCACATAACCATGCAGAAGACAGGCGGCGGGAATTCCAACGATTGCCAGAACATGAATCAACCACGCATCCGCCGCGCGACTGCCGTCTGAAATCTCGCGAAAACCCAGCGAGAGAACTCTAAAGAGAAGCCCCTTAATTCCAGTCGCCGTGGCTGCCGTGGCTACAATTTCCGGGCGAAACATCAACCAGACTTCAACCACCAGCAGCAGCATGTACAGATTGTAGATGAATCCAAAGCCGGCCATCGCTGACATGGGGTTCGGAGTGATCATGATGTTGAAGGCTCGTTCCGGATGGTGCAAATGCAGCAGCAACGGAATGGTCGCGCATGCACAAAAGCACAGGGCCGTGACCATCGCCAGCCTGGCGACCGGTTTCAAAGCATGATCGTGAAACACGTGGTACAGCGCCGAAACCACAAAGGCCCCGGCCACAAGTCCCGTGATGAACGGGTAGAGCACAATCATGATGCTCCACGCGACATGCGGATCGTTGGGGAAGACAAATTCCGTACCGTGCATCAGACCACCTCCCCGGACAGTCCGACGTAGTGCAGCTTCGGATGAGTGCCGAGATGCTCTTTCAGTACATGAGTTCTCACAGAAGCCAGACGCTTGCTGAGTTCACTCTCGGGATCGTCCAGACGTCCAAACACGCGAGCTCCCACGGGGCACGCTTCGACGCACGCAGGACTTTCATTGTTGGTGATGCGATGATAGCACCACGTGCATTTGTCCGCGTTGTTGGTTTCCGGATTGATAAACCGCACGCCGTATGGACAAGCCTGAACACAGTATCCACATCCGATGCAGCGATCCGCGTCGACCAGCTCCACACCTTCCGGCGACGTGTAGGACGCGTGGACCGGGCAAACCTGATTGCAGGGTGCGTCGACACATTGATTGCAGAGTTTCGGAACGAAGTAGGCCTTGTCCACCAGCTCTGGATCAATGTCCGGAACTGCCGAACCGTAGTAGCCGGATTCCGGAACCAGATCGACCTGAACCGTGCCGTCTTTCAAATGCACGAAGCGTTCGACCCAGGTGCGAGAATAACCTTCGGGGACCTTGTTCTCAACACGGCACGCGGTGAGGCACTTGCCGGCGCCGACGCACTTTTCTGTATCGACCAGAAACCCATAAAGCACCGGCCGCAGCGATTCAGCAGTTGCGGGCTCGTGACCGCCGGCCGCTGCGGAATCCACTGCAGACTCGCCATTCGCATGGCCTGCCTGATCCTGAGGAAACATGGGCAGCAGAGTCAGGCTGAAGGACCCCAGCATCATGGACGTCGCACGCTGCAGAAAAGCGCGGCGTGAGTTATCGCCGGGTCCCTGCGGACCGCTGCCACACGGACTTCCGGATCCACAGGAACCTGTTCCACACGAACTTCCGCTACAGGCTCCGGAAGGCTTGGGATTGTTCAGAATGTTCAGCAAGGAAATCATCAGTTGCTCCCATATTCCATCAGATGCCCGGGCTATGACCCGTGTGGCATTCAAAACAAACGTCCGGACTGGCCGCGTCGGTGGCGCCCTGTTCTTCAAGATGTTTGGCAACCTCAATCGCGCGAAACGCAGTTGGCATTCCGACAACTTTTTGGTGGCACGACAGGCACATCGCCCGATCCTTCGTGACGAACAGATCCAGTTTGGTAAGAAAGTCGCCGTCCCATGCGGAGGCGGGTGGGATCTTTGTGTCAGGGGCTGTCAAAGCTTTCTCGGCGAGTGCGATATGTTCACGACCATTGCCATGACAGTGCATGCATCGAACCGCGACGTGCGGCGAATCTTTGCGTTCTTCGTGAACGCTTTCATGGCATTTCAGACAGCTGACATCCGACGAAAACGAATGAGGCAATGCCTTCTCTTCTGTCAGAGCCGCCGCGCGATACGGACCCTGCTGACCGAAGTCGGCGGGAACCATCTGGTTTCGCAGAAAGAACACACCGCCACCTGCGGCAAGGATCAGTAGAGCCAAAATCTGCAGATGGCGAGTGTCTCGCAGAAGCGAAAACGAAGCGTTCATGAAACGGTACTCCTGGAAGTGACTTCTCGAAGATCCTCCAGTGATGCTCGCTTCAGTAGTTCTCCAAAAGTCGGGGAACCGCAGTCGGCCGGATCAATGTGGTTATTGGAGACTCGTCGAAACCACGCGCGAGCCTGCTCTTTCGTCAATTCCTGAGCCTTGATGACCGGCGGCTGCTCAAACGCCACGCTAAAAAACATCAGCGAGAAGACCGCAAAGGTCAGCCCAACACCCATGAGTATTCCCAGCAAAACAATGGCAGGCATCGTGTTTTCGCCTCCAAACGCGACATAGAACCTTGTGTGACGATCTCATATAGAGATATCAGGACATCTATGTCTATTAATGTCGCCGCGTTTGGGTAGGCTTCGGTATGGTTTTCCCGGAAATGGAACGGCGGATCGTGTTTTCCGTGGACAGACGTCGCTGTAAATCTGGTTGCAGCGGACTGTGTCTCGCGATGTCCACCCTTGCACTTTGCGACCCTGCAAACGTTTTCACAATCCACAGTCGCGAGGGCTGGATCAGGAGTTCCTGCCCTTGGCCCAGATGGCCAGTTCTTCGCGGTTGATTTTCACGTTGTGGCGCGTGTCTACGGGCAGGGACGGGTGAAACAGAATCTGGCGAATGCGTGACGTTAGAGGATTCGCCTGAGCCAAATGCAGCAGCTCATCCTTGATACGAGCTCGATCCGCGGTTGTGGCAGGAAACTGACCTTCTTCCGGTTCGGCCACGATGACAGGCGTCTGCTGGCCCCGAATTCCCACGCCCACCAGCGCGCTGCGGTAGATTGCCGGATGCTGATTGAAGATGGCTTCACAGCAAACGGAATACATCGGTTCCTCAGCTGCAAACACAATGTGAGCCTTCCGACCACAGAACCAAAGTCGGCCTTGATCGTCGAAGTATCCAACGTCCCCCATGCGATGCCAGAAAGAATCGGCGTCTTTAATTTTTGCGCCGGCTGTAGCTGCGTCGCGGCGGAAATATTGGCGAGTTGCCACGGGGCCTTTCACAATGATTTCCCCAATCTGACCGGCGGGCAGTGTGATCGCCTGGCGAATGTCTTCCAGTGTCTGAAACGAAGTCTGAATAATCCGAACCTGCATGCCGTCGAAGATCGTTCCGATGCATGTTCCCTTTCCCGCAGCAGTCAGCGCCGCGGTTTCGTTCAGAACGGCTCGCCCTCCGATAGAAGCCACGGGCAGGCATTCGGTCGCACCATACGGAGTAAAAATATCAGCAGCCGGCGACAATGCTTTTGTCATGCGTTTCAGGACATGAATGGGAACCGGAGCTCCGGCCGAAAGAACTCGCCTGAGCGTGGGCAGCTGTATCTGATGCTCTTCGCAGTATCGACCGACTCGATTCCACAAAGCCGGTGAGCCATACGCCTGCGTCACTCCCTGCGTGCGAATCGCTTCCAGGATCCGTTCCGGGTTCACGTGAGCCGGGCGCGTCGGGTCCATGTCGGGAATCACCGTCGTGATCTGCATGGCCAGGTTGAACAACGCAAACAGAGGAAAACCGGGCAGATCGATTTCCCCGGGTTCCGGGCCGTAATGTTGTCGAATCAGATCCACCTGAGCGTCGAACATTCCGTGTTCATACAGCACACCTTTAGGCGGTCCTGTGCTGCCGCTGGTAAATATGATCGCCGCAGAATCTGTTGAACTCGTCTCAGGCAGCGGCACCGTCGAACTTTGGCCGGACGTCAGGAGTTCGCGATAGCTGACACATTTCAGACGTGCCGATTTGGGGCCGACGATCACATTGAACCGCGCATTGCGGTAGCGCCATGGCATCAGCTTTCGAACGATGTGGACCGGCGGGATGGCCACAAAGCCATCGGGATCCACTTCGTCCAGACACTTAAGAACACTCTTTTTGCCCATGCCAGGATCGATCAAAGTGCAGATCGCGCCGGTGCGAAAAATGCCGAAAGTCAGTGCGATGAATTCGATGGATGGTCGTACCATCAGGACGATTCGATGTCCGGGCCTGACACCAATTTCCATCAGACCGCGGGCGATCGCGTCAGCTTCATTGTCCAGTTCACGAAACGTCAAATGAGTCCACGCAACTCGGCCGGCCTTATCGCGAGATTCAGGAAACACAACCGCGCGCTGGTGAGGCACAGCCTGTGCCGAAATACGAAGACGATCTGCAATATTAAGAGAGCGCGGCATTGAAGAAAGAAGTCTGCATGGGGATAAAGTTGTCGTGATGATCGGGCGGGCCAGAGAAGCGTTGACCGACTTGAACGAACAGAAAAGGATGACCGATCATTCGGCGAAGTCAAACACGGCGAACTGTTTGGGCTTTGATGAATTCATCTAAGGCAATCGGAGATCTCGGCAAACCTGCAAAAATTGCCGGTACACTATGCAAAGCAGGGGTTGTCCCACGCCGATGAATCTGTGACTGATTTCTGTGATCAGCATCCTTTCTCTCCTCTTCGGCTTTCTTGGCGACGTCCTGAAACGGCAGCCTGACCTGCAGCGGTACCATCGGCGTAATGCCTGCGGATTCGATTAGTCGTCCGATTCAGAATTCTCAAATAGATACCGAACCGTCATGGGGTTTCTGCGGCCCCGGGCAGGTTTTGAGTCCAGATCAGGGATGTGATTACCAGCTCAGTCTGCGTCACACTCCACCCGGAAGGGATTCCGGCGAATTCAACCAGATCATAACGACCGGAAATCGTTGGATCTTAGGCCAGAACTCTTCGCACGGTTTCTCTGTCTCAACAGGACTGATCAGAGTTTCGTGTTCTCTCAAGGTTTTTCCCCGATGCTGCGACTCTGTCCTCGTAAGTCTTCCGGTATGCCCAATGCGTTCGCGACGCTGATCTCCGCGATCAGTCTGACAGTCATTCTTGGCAGCTTCGATCCCGCTCCAGCGGGGGAAGATCTGTCTGCAGTTGGCGTTCTGCCGCCAGCCCCGATGGAAGTGCCTCTGCCCGTTGATTCTATCGCCGACAGTTCGGCCCCTGCGGATTCTTCTGCCGCTCCCTTCGACGGCGGTGCTCCACCTGCCGCTCAAAAGCCAGCCGGTGGCATGGTTCTGGACAATCACGACGCTCTTAAGTTCTCATTACTGATGCTTCAGGATGGTTGCCGGTTCATTGAAAACGTAAATTCCTACTCCACCCTGTTCAGCAAGCAGGAGAGAATTCAGGGTGATCTGGGTGATGTGCAAAACATCGAAATGAAAGTGATGCACTCGCCGAATTTCAGCATCTACATGAAATGGAAGAATGGAGATACCGGTCGACAGTTGTTGTTCAATGACGCTTACGACGACAAAAAGATGGTCGTGAAACTGGGTGGTCTGAAGGGTCGCCTGCTGCCATCCATCAAACTGGAACCATCAAGCCCGGAAGCCATGGCTGAGGCTCGATATCCCGTGACAGAAGCCGGAGTTCACGGCATGCTGAAGCAGCTGGTTCACTATCGCCAGTTAGATCTGAAGAGTGGAGAAGGCAGTCGTTGTGTCCGCCTGGAAAACACAGTCTTTGACGAACGCGACTGCTACTGTTTTGTTTACG
Organism: uncultured Planctomycetota bacterium; assembly: GCA_947085455.1. GTDB lineage: Bacteria > Planctomycetota > Planctomycetia > Planctomycetales > Planctomycetaceae > SXXK01. The sequence goes on from CAMTWR010000022.1 coordinate 96,112, forward strand.
AATACGACGCTCCGAAATACAACGCAACGTATCGCAAGAGCCTGCTGCTGCTGGATGCTCGCTACCACATTCCTCTGCGAGTCATCAATCACACCTGGACAGAAGCCGCTGAAGGAATTACCGCCGCCGAACTGGATGCTCAGACGCTGATCGAAGACTATTCCTTTACACGCGTCGATTTCGGAACTCAGCTGGTTGGCGAAGACTTCAGCCGCGACAATCCCAAGTATCGGATGTAAACTGTGACAGTCGATGGTGCTGATGCACTTTCGAATCCGTAAATCACAAAGGCCGCCATGTTCTCAAAGAACATGGCGGCCTTTTTTTGGGCTCGCGGACACGCAGAACATTAGGGCCCGACTAATTCTTTCGGACTGGGGAAGGGACTCCGCTGGTCGGGTTGCTTTCGGAAGTGACCTTCCTGTAGGATGACTGAGTGTCATTCCTCCAGGCCAGTTGCCAGCGAGAGCGTCAATCTTGGACCGTACGTCCGTGAATCTTTTGAAAAGGCTCAAAGAACCGGACTCGGACGCCGCATGGTCCCGATTTGTGGAGCTGTACACCCCGTTGATGTTCTACTGGTCTCGGCAGCATGGACTCAACGGAACTGACGCTGCCGACCTTGTGCAGGAAATACTCACGCTGCTGGTCACAAAGCTGGCGGCATTCGAATACGACGCCAGTCAGCGGTTTCGCGGCTGGTTGCATACGGTCACTCTGAACAAGGCCCGCGACTGGAATCGGCGACAATCGCTGCGGCCAAATACCGATCAGTCCTCATTTATCGAACACATCGCTCCGAACAAATGCTCGGATGCGTTTGACGAACGGGAATACCGTGCATTTCTGGTCGAACGGGCAAAGCAGTTGATTGCGGCGGAATTTGAACCGATCACCTGGACCGCGTGCTGGATGTACGTCGCTGACGATCGGCCGGCCGCAGACGTCGCTGAAAAACTGGGAATTTCTCCCAACGCCGTTCGAGTCGCCAAGTGCCGTGTGCTCAAGAGGTTACGTCAAGAGCTTGCCGGATTGCTGGAATAACTTTCCAGCTGTCTGAAATGTTGCCGCACTTTCGCGAGTAGTACGCTCATGAGGTACGGACGCATGCGAAACGTGATTCAGGATTCTTCTGGCCACATGGTCATCTCAGCCCGACACGTCGCGTTATCTTGGTTAGTTTTTTTAGCAGTTTGTTACGCGAGACCTTCACGTATCAATTTCTCTCCCTGTGAGCATTCTCATGAATCCAGCCAAATGCCCAAGCCCTGATCAACTGTTGCAACTGCTGCGGAACGGTGAAGCGGATTCCGAAGCAATTCGCCAACTGGAATCTCATCTGCTCAGTTGTGAGCCATGCGCACAAACGGCAGAGACTCTGTTTCCCGAGAATGAAGTGACCGCGTTTCGTCAGGCCAGCCCGATCCGATTTGAAGATTCCGCTGACCAGGTGCTGGTGGATTCTGTGATCAGTCGCGCGAAAGCATTTCGACCAGACTTGCCGACGGCACTGCCCGAACAAACTCAGATCGGTTTAGTTCCCGATGACAATGATGGCGAGAGTAAACCGAAATCGACGAGAGCGAACTCGGAACTCGCAGAAGACGACCTCAGCTATCTTGCACCAGCTCAGCAGCCCGACGAGATCGGGCGACTTGGCGACTATCGAGTCCTGCAAGTGCTGGGCCGTGGCGGAATGGGAGTCGTCTTTCGCGCCGAAGACCCGCGGCTTAAACGCCAGGTCGCTCTGAAAGTGATGAAGCCGTCAATCGCCGCCAGCCGATCTGCCAAAGATCGATTTCTTCGTGAAGCCCAGTTCACCGCATCGATTGAGCACGACCATATCGTTCACATCTAACAGGTTGGTGAAGATCGCGGCGTTCCATTTATTGCGATGCCGTTCCTGAAAGGCGAATCGCTGAAGACGCGTTTGGAACGAGAAGGCCGACTGCAACAATCTGAAGTCGTGCGGATTGGCAAGGAGGTCGCGGCTGGACTCGCGGCCGCTCATGATCGTGGACTGATTCACCGGGACATTAAACCAGACAACATCTGGATCGAAGAAAAAACCGGCCGAGCCAAGATCCTGGATTTCGGCCTTGTGCGATCCGTCTCCGATGATGCCGAGCTGACGCAGTCCGGCATGGTTCTTGGCACACCGAAGTACATGGCCCCCGAGCAGGCTCAGGGGCAGAATGTCGATCATCGCTGCGACCTCTTCAGCCTGGGCAGCGTGCTCTATCATCTGGCAACGGGAAAGCCGGCATTCGAGGGCAACAATCTCACTGCGACGCTGATGGCGGTTGTGCATCATGAACCGCGGCCGATTGAAGCTGTGTCTCCTGACATTCATCCACAGTTGGCTGAACTGATCACTGAACTGGTGAAGAAGGATCGAGAACAGCGACCGCAATCAGCGAGCCTCGTGAGCCAGCGATTAGCGGACATCGAACAGACCCTGAGGAATCCGTCTGCAGGCACGGCCGGCAGTTTGGAAACTCTGAGCAATGGATCTCGGACCCCAATCGGGTCGATCGTCAGCACAGATATCGCTGAAGTGACGATCGTTCCGAAGCCTGTTGTTCGAAGAACTCCACCGCAGCCACCGCGTGGGAACAAACTGGCTCTCGCGGCTGGTGCAGGCGGATTGTTGCTGATGCTTGGCATTCTGATCATCACGATCCGCGACAAGGACGGCAAAGAAACCACTGTTCGCGTTCCCAGTGGCGTCGTGGCGGATATTGACGTCCAACCGGGCAGCAAGGTCAGTATTCGCGAGGAGGCGTCCGGTGCGAGTGACGCAACAGACACCAAGGAAATGAAGTCGCCAGTCGTTGCCAAAAAGGAACTCCAGGCACACAACGGAAACAATGTCGGAAAGGCAGCGTCTGCAGACAAGCCGAAGCTCTGGCCGGTCGGGCCACTGCCAGCGTGGGCTTCCGAGGAACCTCGCTGGTCGATTATGAAAGAGAGCTTCACGATTCCGGGAGTGGTTGAGCGTCCGACGGAATTCAAGGAGATTGGTCGCTGGAACGTCGATACCGTTCATTCGCGAGGATTAATCCTGGTGGCTCGATACAGTCCCGACAGCAAATGGCTCGCAACGGGCGGTAGTGACGGCCATGTTCGCATCTATGAGACTGCCAATATGAAGCTGCACCAACTGCTGCCTGGCATTGGAGGCGGAGCTGGAGTTGTTGATTTGTCATGGCATCCGGACAGTCAGTAGATTGCGGTTGCTGCCGACCACGGAAAACTGCTTCGAATCTGGAAGGTTGATGGGCAACTTATGCGCGAGGAGATCATGGGTGATTTCCTCGAAATCTCACTGACGGCCGTTGCATGGACATTTGATGGCAGCCGATTGATTTGTGCCGGAACGAATGGCCTGGAAATTCGAGACAAAAGCGGATTGGTGATCAAATCACTCACGGAAGGTCAGCCGGTTCTCAATAGTCACATCGGCATTTTGGCAGTGTCTCCTAACAGCCAGCGATTTGTCTGCTGGCATGACGACAAGGCCCGCATTTGGAATGCGGAAACGTATGAACTTGAACAGACGATCGATTTCCCACCGAGCGGTAGTCATCGCATTCGCTGGAGTTCCAAAGACAGGATCTCATTGTCGCTGTCCGATCGACTTGTGATCTGCGGTGCTGATGGAAGTGTTTTGAAGGAATTTCCTTCCGAGCCGTACTGTGCCACCGCATGGCGTCCGGACGGCGAACACCTGACGATCTGGCGAGATAATCTCTACGATCTGAACACTGAGTCTGGTCAGTCCACGCCCGCCAATGAACGAATCTATGTGTCAGCCGAAAGTGATTTGATCCCCACGGCCATCGACTGGTCGCCGGACGGAAAACACCTGGTCGTTGCCGCAGGTCGTCTGGCCGTGTGCAATGAGTCACTGAACAGGATCGAGTTTGATTCCGGTGCCACGTTGACAAGACTCTCCTCGATCAGTCTGAATCCTTCTGGAACTTTGATGTCTTCCGTCGGCGACAACGACAATTGCATTCGTATCTGGACATCTGACGGAACCGCTCAACACATTATGCCGCTGAACGAGCCAGCGTATGCCGGACGGGTCGCCTGGAGTCCTGATGGCAGTCACATAGCCGTCCTCTCTCCCCATTCAAATCGCCTGCGAATTGGTGAAACGGAAGGCAGCTTCCGGGAGGTCGCCGGGCGATACTACAGCCTTGCGTGGAATCCCGATGGGACGCAACTGGCGACAGGAACATGGAACAGCCACATTTTAATCCTCGATAGAAATGGCCAAACTTCGCACGATATCGAGACTGGCGAATCCACTGTAGTGACTGTCGGCTGGTCGAAGCAGGGCATGCTGGTGGCTCATGCAGGGAAAAGAATTTATCACATTCATCCGGATTCGACAGAATCAAAAATCTCGCTGCTGACGGAGGTTCCGGGTAATCCAGCTGTTAATGTTGCGACATGGCGCCCCAATGGCGGAGAAGTGTTCTTTCCGGGTGCTTTCCACGTGAATGTTGCTGACGACGTGACGGAGCGTATTCGTCAGGCCCCTGCCGCGGCCGCGTGGGCCCCTGACGGTTCACGATATCTCCGACTGCAAGACGGTTTTTCCCTGCATCGACCAGATGGAACCCAACTTACGGGGGCCGCCACGGGCCGGTCTCGCACTACTATTCTGCGAGTGCCTGGAGCCTAGGGGGCGATACTGTTTATGTTGGCTTCGATCAGAGCCTGCTGACGGCACATAATGCTGAAGACCTGCATGTGAAATGGTCGACCGTGATTCTGCCGAAACAAAAATCTACCACATTCGATGTCGGCGGCTCCGTTCTGGACGCTGATCGCGAAACGCTCGATGGTCAGTTTGTTTACTACACAGCGGACGAAGCTGGCAATGTGAGTCTGCTGTCGCCAACGGAATTCGAATTGAGAACAGGTGAGGAGATTCTTCCTGTTCCGGGACGATACTTCGACTCGGAGTATCGCTTCGCCATCACCACAGGCGACGACTGGAAACCGGCTCCGCTGGAATCGTTCACTGTTCCAGGAATCGCAAGGGCGGCATTTTCACGGACCGGTGGAGTTTCCCTAAACGTATTCATTCAGGAAACCGGTGACCTGATGGATGCTTCGTGGATGCTGGCGGAAAGTGCAAAGGCTCAGGAAGAAAAACTCTCAGCCACCGTGCTGGAGAAAGAAGTCCGCAAAATCGCCGGCCGAGACGCGATGTGGATGATCGTCGAAGGCCAGGGCAACGGTAGTGCAATCGATGGAAAAGGCCCAGTGAAGACGACTCAACACTGGATCGCTATTCCTCGTGAAAAGGATGTGCTTGTCGCTCTCCTGACCAGCCCGTCGGGCACTTTTGAAGGCAATCAGAAACTGTTTCTCAAAGCCATGGAGACACTGAGACTGAGAAAGTGATCCGGCACTTCACGCACTTTGTTTAGCCCCATCAACAAATCCCTTGGAACGAGTATCCTCAAATGACATCGAAGCCTTGTGATGCAACACCGACCAATTCAGCTCCCCACACCACACGAACTGATCGCATTACTGTCAAATTGGGATTGATGACCGTCGCCACAGTCTTTGGGCTCTTCTTTCTGATGGGATTTTGCAGTGCGTGGCTGCAGAGCGAGGGTGATATGATGGCTCTGGTCATGCGAGGCTTGAAGTTTGGAGCATCAGGCTCCATCGGAGTCATCTGCATTGGCGTTTCCGCAAAAGCCTGGCAGCGACTACCGGTTCCGGCATGGCTTCCTTCAACGGCGTCGTTTGCGGTCGGCTTCTCTGCAATGCACGGCCTCGGTGAAGTTTTCGACGGCCGATACGAGAACATCCTGCCTAAAGCGGGGAGTGGCTTTTTCTCTGGAGCGATTGTCGGCGTTGTAATCTACTGGGTGCAGAAGAAAGGCCAGGGGCCACAAGGTACGTCTGGAACTTCAGAGCGAAGTGCGTCTACCGGGTCCGGAAAATGATCATCCTCAGAGGCAAAGCCGAATTCTCTGCATCAAACATGCTCAACATCGCCATCTTGTGCTTCAGCAGAGATTTGTGAAATCTCTGAAATGAATCACTCGGCTCATGCGTAGTGCCCTTTATCAAGTGCATTTTCCTTCACGCTCATCAGGAATCCGACCATGACCGTTCGCACCGCACGCATCCGCATCGAAGACCTGGAACCGCTGGAGAATCTGACCGAATCCGAAATGGCCGAGATTTATGGGGCCGGAAGGAAGGGAAAGTGGAAGTTCTCCGGTCAGTCGATGGAAGTCCTGGAAGTCCGCCAGGTGATGTCAGCCGTGACCGTGGCGTTGACGCCCGAAACTCAGTCCACGATCAACAATAGCGTCCAAACGGCGACCGGAGTGGACCCAGCAGTTCCGGAACAGATGGTTCCCGCCGTGCTGCAGGCGCTGCAACAGGTTCGACAGCAAGCCGCTTCGCTGCAAAGTGGCGCCGGACAGATTGCCTTCAACAGCGATGCGGCTCGGCAGCAGTTTATTGCCGCTCTGGATGGAATCCTGGGAAGTCAGATCAACAATGCCACATCTGCCAGTCTCCAGGCGGCAGGGATCACGGTGATTTCCCGAGCTACGTCTTCTGAGATCGGTGGATTCCTAACCAACGGTACGGCCGCCAGTCAGGATCTTCTGGTGCTGCGATTGCAACGCAGTACGACGGAAACACTGACTGTCACGGCCACTGAGACAGACCAGCTTTCGATGCAGGGAAAGACGATCGCAGCATCTGTCACCGGAACACTGTCGGGAACTTTGAGTGTCGCAGGGGACCTGGTCTTCGGACTGAATGCGTCGGGGCGGGCCTTTGTTCGCGAAGGCAGCTCGGTGACTGCGTCAACCGATATTCAGGGAACTCTGTCTGCGTCTGCAAATCCGAACTCGCAGGTTGGTATGGCATTGTCCGGAGCCGGTCACTTCACCGGAGGCAGTCAGTATGTCCTCAACGATGGCGATGCAATAAACAGCGAAAATCTGTATCTGGACATGGATGCTCTGTTCAGCGACTTTGCGACGAACACCACTATCACGGGCGATATGGATTTCGGTGGCGTGACGGCTTCGCTCACCGTTCCCGGCATGTCCAACCCGATCAATGTGCCCGCGACTTTTGAATGGAATCCGATTGAAAATACCGGCAATATCACCATTGATGAAAACGCAGTTGAGGACGCCATTCTGGATGGTGTCGCGGAATCTGTCGACCATGCTCTGGAACAACTTTCCGACCGCACTCACATTCTGACGGACAGGCTCGGCGACATTCCGGTCATCGGAGATGAAATCGAAAGCGATGTGACCAACCGGCTGCAGTCGCTGCTGGATGTGGACGTTCCTGAAGACGGAGTCCGTGATTACCTGGAAGACCGAGGCTTCCAGATCAACTCCACGATCGGATTCCAGGATCTGATCGAAGGCAATCTGGGCGATCTGTTTGTTGTGACGTGGCACCGGCATGAGGTGGGCAGCACAATCTCGCGAACCGGATCCGGGACGTTCGGAAAAGGTGGCGTCCAATTTGACGTCGCGGGCAACTTCACCGTTCAGCCGGAATACAACATCACGGTCACCTTCGGCGTCGATGCTGTCGGCGGACTGTTCATTCAGGAAGGGTCGGCGGTTGAATTGATGGTGACGGCCGACGGAAATCTGGACGGGGCTGCGAAAATTCCGAACCTCGTGAACGTCCACGTTTCAGCCAGTGCCCCTGAAGGTCAGCACGTCGTCGATGCTTCTTTGCTGGCAACAGTGAACGATGGTGATGCTCAGGCGGGCGAACGTCTTTACGCGACGAATCTCTCCGCCAACGCCTTTGCCGTGGCCTTTGATTCCAGCATTCAGGTCGATGCGAAGATGTCTGTCGACAGCCCTGTTCAGCAACTGCCATCCTGGATTCAGTCAACACTGAACGGTCTTTTGCCGGATTCGATTTCATGGACCGCAGGGGTCTCGTACGACTTTGTTACTGGTGACTTCCAGTACAAAATCAACGAAACGTCACTGACCGACGTTGTGGAGGCGTTTCAGGGGGCCGACGGTGTTGAAGACGCTCTGAAGAACTACATGCTGGATCGCATTGCAGAAAACAATCCGATTCCGGAATCAACTCAGCAGTTCCTGGGCACAAAGATTCCGTTGCTCGAACAGAACGTGATGGACCTGCTGGATATTCCCAAGGCCATGCAGTACGTGATTGCTCCGCTGGCATTCCGAGGGCAGGCGACGCCTTCGGTTCCCGGAGACACTTTGGACATTCGCTTTGACCTGTTCAACCCGACGAACATCAACCGCATGTTAAGCGGTCAGACCTATGACATTGTGAGCCTCGATATTGACCAGCGTTTTGAAAAGGACATGGCGAAAATTACTGTCATTCCCGAGACGGTCGTGGCGAGTTATCTCGGCATTGTGAACGCGACGGTAGAGGTAAACCTAACGCCTGGATTTTTCTTTGATATCAACATGCTGACCGGAATCGACAGTCTGGGCTTCTACATCGAAGGCGTGCAGAAAGACACCTCAGCCAAGGACATCGAGCCCAATTTTAAGCTGGGTGGAAAACTGGAAGCCCGAGTCATCGTGGAGGGCGACATTCTGTTGCTTGTGGATTTCCTGCGAGTTACCGGAACAGTTGGCATTGAGGCGTATGGCGATATGACGTTTGTCTCGCCCCATCCGGACACGCTGAAAGTGCGAGTCGGCGACATCAATCCTGATCAGATTGTGGTTGGACTTGGAGTCGATCTGACGCTGCAGATGCAGGGAGAAGTGGGACTTGTTGAATACGACCAGTGGGATAAAGACGTATTCCTGTATGGCAACAGCGATGCGGAACATCGCGTGATTCCCTTGTATCGCAGCAACAAGGTGTCACTCGCAGACATTCAGGATCAACTTGCCGAATACAAAGAACGGTTGAAGAGTCAGGGAAAGCAAGTGGTCTTCGCCGCCGCCGCCGCCACTCATGATCCGCATTTCGTCGCCGCTGCGATTGGAATTATCTACAACGATTCCGGCATGGGGGAAACCGTCAGAAAGCTGGTCGTCGATTTCAACATGCGAGTCGATCAGGCGGCAGAAGCCTTGTCGAAGGCCGGTAAGAAGATCAGCGAAATCGCAGCTCCTCTTTGGGCGCATTGCAATAACGATCTGAACAAATTCGCCGGTGCGCTCAAAGCTGCGGGGGCAAAGATTGGTGAGGTTGCGACGGAAGTGTGGAGCCGCGCGGGTGGAGACCTGAATAAATTGGCCGCCGCACTGAAGGCGGCAAGTGCCCGGGTTGGCGAAATAGCGACCGAAGTGTGGAGCCGCGCCGGTGGCGATCTGAATAAATTGGCCGCCGCACTGAAGGCGGCAAGTGCCAAGGTTGGTGAAATAGCGACGGAAGTGTGGAGCCGCGCTGGTGGAGACCTGAATAAACTGGCCGCCGCACTGAAGGCGGCAAGTGCCAGTGTTGGCGAAATAGCGACGGAAGTGTGGAGCCGCGCCGGTGGAGACCTGAATAAACTGGCCGCCGCCCTGAAGGCGGCAAGTGCCCGGGTTGGCGAAATAGCGACGGAGGTGTGGAGCCGGCTTTCTGGCGACATCAGTTCAAAATTGAACAAGTTGGCGTCAACGCTCAGGACTGTCACGACCAGTTGGCAGGAGATCGCAGAAGAATTATGGAACCGTTGCAGTGGGAATATCAGCGGTTTGAGTGCAGGGCTCTGGAATAACTGCTCGGGCATCTATTTGTACAACATTGCTGGGTTTTTAAGGGGGAAGAATCTTGGTTGGAACGAGATAGGGAGTGCGATCAGCAATATCCCGGGCCGAACGCTTGACAGCGTTGCCTACGCGTTGTGGAACTCAGGAAAGAGTATTAATCTTACTGATGTCGCAGGCGCTCTGAAGAGTCTCAATGCGAACGCTGGCACGATTGCACTGACTCTCTGGAACAACTGCTCAAACATCTACCTGTATCACATCGCCAACTCTCTGCGCAGCCTCAATTTTGGCTGGAATGAGATTGGGAATGCAATCAAGAACATTCCGGGCCGGACGCTAGACAGCGTTGCCTACGCGTTGTGGAACTCAGGAAAGAGCATTAGTCTCACTGAGGTTGCAGACGCTCTGAAAAGTCTCAATGCGAACGCTGGCACGATTTCACTGACTCTTTGGAACAACTGCTCAAAGATCTACTTGTATCACATCGCCAACTCTCTGCGTAGCCTCAATTTTGGCTGGAATGAGATTGGGAATGCAATCAAGAACATTCCGGGACGGACGCTAGACAGCGTTGCCTACGCGTTGTGGAACTCAGGAAAGAGTATTAATCTCAGTGACGTGGCCAGAGCCCTAAAGGCCTGTAATGCAGGCTCAACAGATGTCGCGAAAGTGTTGTGGAACAATTGCAGCGGCATCAATCGGGGTAATATTGTGTACGCACTGACCGACGTCTTTTCAATAAATGCTGCAAGCGCGTGGTTAATTGCAAATCGCCTGTAGCAGCACAATTTTCGAGAAATAATTTATGAGCATCGACCCAGAATGGACTTCCCCCGTGGCGGATATATCGAATCAGAGTGTCTCGATCTGGAGTAAGCCAGACCCTGATGCTCCGTCAGAAGATCGGCACGATCCTGATGCCAGTGAGGACCGGAGTCTGAAGCAGATTGATGCCAGTCAACGAGATTTCTCAGAGCCGTCGCAGCAAGACAATGATAGCCGTGACTGCGACTCTTTTGCTTGAGGGCAACCCAGCGAACGCCATTAATGTTTACTGCATGAGTGCGCAGCGTTCCAGAATTGTTCGTGAGTCCAGAATCAGAAACGGAAAGATTCCAGATGATCCCGCTTGAGTCTGTGCAAGCAATCAATGTAGTGGGACGGACTGTCAGCCTGTCCGAAGTCTTGATTCATTTGCATCAGCAAGGACGCCTGCAGACGATGTTGCGGGAAACCGCAATTCGGAAAGTCCTGGAGACGACTTCAGATGAGTTTGGTGTTCGACCAGACTCGGGTCAGTTACAAGTCGCCGCAGACAATTTTCGGCGCACAAAAGGATTATTCACGGCAAAGAAGATGTACGAATGGCTGAAAATACGCCAGCTTTCGGTCGTTGACTTTGAGAGGATGATTGAGGACCACCTTATACGTCAAGCGGTGTTCAGTGTGGTGGTTCGCGATGCTGTTAACTGCTTTGAAAGTTCGCGTGACCAATGGGATATACTTACGACGTCCATCGTGGACGTGCCAAGCGAGGGCCTTGCAGCAGAGATCAAGGCACAAGTACTCGAAGATGGGATTAGTTTTCGGGAAGTTGTCAAGGCACATACTCCAGCATACTCCGGAGCGAGTAATATGCGGACGGTGAAGATGTTTCGTGGTCGCTTCAATCGTCGGCTGGCTGACACCATGACGAAGGGTGAGCCCGGCGAGCTCGTCGGTCCGGTGCAAACAAAAGATGGCTGGGTGCTTGTACGAGTTGATTCGGTGACATGCGCGGAATTTTCCGAAGAGACGCAAGCAGAAATTCGAAGAGATTTGTTCAATCGCTGGCTGAATTCTAAATTGTTAGGCGGTTCAATTTCTTATCCCCTGCTGGACCTGCTCTCTTGTCAGAACGACTCCTGATTCGTTACCCACTGTTCGAACTGCTTGATGCCCAGGTTTTGCATGCGCTGATGGATGATGCCGTTTCTGCGGATTTTGAAACAGGGGAAGTGCTGTTTCAAGAAGGGGCCACGGGAGCATGGTTACATTTTCTGCTCGAAGGGCGAGTTCGGGTGTTGCGGCGTTCGGAATCGGGACGTGATGTCTCGCTCGGTCTTGTTCGAGAAGGAGAATTGTTCGGTGAATACGTCCTGCTGACACCGCATCAGCACACGGCAACGTGTCGGGCAGCATCACGCTGCCGACTGCTTAGGCTTCCGGTGCAGAAAGTTCGAGCGGCACTCAGGGCAGCAAAGATCGATGGTCACCTGCTGAAACAGCTCATTCGTCTCCATGCGTCGATCAACTTTGTCACGGGCCGGCATTATCTGGGGTTCATGTCCGCTCCGTCGGCTCTTGCGTATGCTGAATTATTAAAGCCAGAACATTTTCGCGCCATGAGAACACTCTGTGGCCCCGGGCTGGCAAAGGATCGTTGGTTTCATATTACAGAAGGTAGCGCAATCCTGTCCTATAAGTACGGCAGATGTCTGGAGCTCGGCCCTGGGGATTGCTTCGGCAGTTTGTGTCTAACCGGCCTGCATTCCGAAGAAACTGTCTCCACCCTGACTGAGCTGCAGTGCCTTTCCGTGGCCGTTACCGACTTTTTCCCGGGATCCGGAGCAATCGGCCGTTGCAATGCGGAATACTCGAACCTGAGTGCAAGCAGCCATCAGCAATCCCTGCAGACTCGCCATATCCCGGCCAGCCGGTTTCCCTTTGTTGCTCAAAAACATGAGTCTGACTGCGGACTCGCTGCGCTGGCAATGGTGGCGATGTTCCTTGGTGTTTCTGTCACCAATTCCATTTATCAACAGGCTGGTGAACTGTCTGAGCATGGACTGAGTCTGCTTCAACTTCGCAATCTCGCTCGATCCGTCTGTTTGTCTGCAGAAGCGTATCGCATCGACCCAGAACATCTACAGGATCTGGTGTGTCCTTTTATCGCTCATCTCAATGATCACCACTTTGTGGTTGTGTTCTATGCCGATGATCAGCGAGCCATGATTGCCGATCCTGCGACCAGCGTTCATTCCATCACGGATGAGAAGCTGAAAGAAATCTGGTCTGGCCATGTGATCACCGTGCAAGTTCCGGCCAAATAGAATTCTTCACATGTTCAACAGGCACTGCCGTACTCTCGGGTAACACAGAGAGCCAGAAAAACTCATTCACTTCAATGCGTCGATGCACTTCGTGCCCCATCGTCACTACTCGGATTTAAGTCAGCTCAATCGCCCTCTGACCTACATTGGTTTGTTTAGAGCCGAGCAGTACGGAGTATATTACAAAGCGACAAAATGTCACAGCGGGAGAACTGCACACCGAAGTCAAGAGATCGAATCAACGTAAGGCAGGCAGTAAGAGAAGTTCTACCCAGTTTTAGATTTGATTGTGAGGCTCCACTTGGGGAGTTTCTCTGACCTGAGGAGTCGTTCGGCGAACGGTCGGAATTCGATTTCTGTCAGTTTGACACCACATTCGTAGAC
>CAMTWR010000023.1:0-87833 GCA_947085455.1 uncultured Planctomycetota bacterium
CGGCAAGGCTCTGGGCCAGACCGTTGGAAGAGGTTGCGTTGAGACTGACCAGTTGACTGATCTTGCTGACCCAGTCATTCGCTCGGTCGACGGTGGCCTCATGCCGCTCATCTTCCACGCTGTTGGTATACAGTTCACGGGTCTGCGTGACGGCGTTCGAAGGAACTATGGGACCAGTTGGCTCCTCGGTCTGGCTCGCGGATGACTTCGACCAGCCTGACATGATGATGGGCGACAACTAGTCGCGAGGATTCGGTCACGGAGTGACCGACCTACGTAGGCGAGTCATTCTATGACTCGAGCCTCGACGTGTGACGGGAATCTTCGGGGGGCTGCGGAATTCGCCAAGTGCTATGCAGCCTGATTGAACGCGATCAGGTCCGTCGAGTTGCGAGGGAGATTGTGCTAGACTGTCGGAATCAAAGGGCCAAACGGTGGCCCGAAGGGGACGTGACTTACGACAGATTCCATGACTGCTCAGCATTTTTCCATTACTCCTGAAACCGCCGGGGCTGTGTTGGCAGCTTTGCGGAAGCATGTGGCTGATCTCACATGGTCGGCGGCGAAAAAGCATCTGGCCGGCCGGCGGATCTCCGTCAATGGAATCCTGTGCATTGATGAAGGTCGCCGAGTCGTTGCGGGTGACACGATCGAACTGCGTGGTCAGCCATTGCCTCCGCCGCCAGGCGATGACGATGTAAAAATCCTGTTTATCGACGCGCATGTGGTTGTGGCGGAAAAGCCGGCAGGAATGCTGTCCTTGCGGCATCCGGGCGATGTGAACTGGAGGCAGGAAAAGAAGGACCGACAGCCCTCATTGGAAGAAAGTCTGCACCGCCTGATTTCTCGTCGGAAAGATCCTGTATTGCGGAACACAGGGGATGAGCTGCTGGCCGTGCATCGGATTGATCGCGAGACCAGCGGGATCCTTGTGTTTGCTCGCAATGAAGGGGCTCAGGCCGGGCTGATTGAACAATTCGCCGCACACGATGCGCTGCGGCGATACCTGTGTGTGATTCCTGGATGGTTGCCGGCGCAAACGATCGAGAGTCGTCAGATTCGAGATCGCGGTGACGGGCTCCGAGGCAGCTCGCCGGATGGCAGCTTTGGCAAGCGGATGGTGACACACATCGCGCCACTGCGTCATCTGGGAAAATATCATGAAATGGAGTGTCGGCTGGAAACGGGGCGTACCAACCAGATTCGAATTCATCTGGCTGAACTGGGTCATCCCATTTGCGGGGATGTGAAATATCGTGGTGCTGTAGGGAAGACTGCGATCCGCGACGAAAGCGGTGCACCACGACTGGCGCTGCATGCGGCCGAGTTGGGATTTGTGCATCCGGTGACTCAGGAAGTACATGACTACAAATCGGCCTGGCCACGTGACATTCAGAATATGATTCGGCGGCTCAAGGGAATTGAGTAATCAGCCCTTCGCCAGAAACTGCTGGGCCGTCCGGCGGCAGTATGCGACATCAGACTGAATCTGGCTGATCAGCAGGTCGATGGATGAAAAGGACTGCAGGGCTCGCACTTCCGACAGCAAATCCACGTGCAGGATTTTTCCGTAGAGGTCTCCTGCATATCCATCGATGTGACATTCGATCTTTTCGCGGTGTTCACCAAACGTGGGATTGGGTCCGATGCTGGCAGCGACAGGAAACCACCGTCCGTCCAATTGCGTTAGGCCCGCGTAGACGCCGTGAGCCGGCAGAAGCGTGGGGATATCGGTGAGATTGGCGGTTGGAAATCCAATCGTCCGTCCTCGCTGTGCGCCCTGCTTTACAACTCCCGAGAGGCGATACGGGTGCCCGAGGAGTTCTGTCGCCTGAGTCATCGCGCGGCTGCACAACAGTTCGCGAATCCGGCTGGACGAGATCATGAGGTCGCCGTCAACCACTGGCTTCACGACATGGCATTGGATGCCATGAGTATCGCACAGCGATTGGAGAAGCAGCGTATCTCCGTGTCGATCTTTACCGAAATGAAAATTCGGCCCTTCGACGATGCCGCGTGCTTCAAACTGCTCGACAATAACTTCGGTAAAGAATTGCTCGGCCGTCATCTCCAGCAATTGCTGAGTCACGGGAAGAACGACCACTTCGTCCGCCCCTGATTCTTTAAGAAGCGTAATCCGTTCTGACAGAGTTGTCAGAATGGGCGGAGTGAATTCCGGCCGCAGGATCGCGATTGGGTGCGGGTCAAATGTTACAGCCACGGCATGCGATGCCGTGGCTGTAGCCATCTGCTTCAGACGCTGCAGCATTTCCGCATGACCACGATGCACGCCGTCGAAGTTGCCGATGGCAATACTTCCACGGCGAGCGGTCACGGGGACATAAAGATTTGCACGCGTCATGGATCTGGAAATGTGCGAGGCCGTTAGTCAATAAAACATTGCAGGACAGAAAGTTTTCTTCTGGGAAGAGTTCGGCGTCAGTGATCGAATATCTTCGAAGAAGAAACTCTGGCTCTGCACGCTATTTTGCTTTCCCAAGCAAATCCGGAAGCTTGGCAGCTACAGACGCAAACAGTTCATTGCCGAGCTTGGCCTTCAGGAATTCGATGAGCATCGACAGATATTGAGTAATCATCTGAATGAACTCGTCCATTGTGCAACTCCGTGGTGAAATCCTGTAAACAGACAGGAACGAACAAAGCCCGATAACTCACACGGACCGAAACGGGTTTGGATGCTGAGCATTAACCGTGATGGAGACGCATCTGACACGGCGGTTAGAGTGGTCCTCTGCATTGCAGAAATTTACACGGTTCTGCGGTACACGTTGACCACGATGGGGAAATTCCTGAAAAACGGCCCCAAATGTTCCGTCTTTTCGCCATTTCAAACGATCTGGCTGCGACTTTGGCAACGAATCATCGCTTGAAATTAGGTGAATCGGCCGTCGAACGAGCTGTGTTCCGTCGGCTGCGAAGAAAATTCATCGCCACTGGGCGTTCGGCAGCGGCATCCAAATGGACCGAACGCAAAACAACTCTCCTCAGCGGCTCTGATCAGGCGGCGGCGGGAAGCAGTTCGGCACCGACGGCGTCGATTTGGGCTTCCGAGATCTGAGTCAGCTGTTCCGCGTAGCCGACCAGTAACGCCATATCGCAGAGGCGATTGATACGACGCGGATTGCCTGCGGTGACATCGTAAAGTCGCTGCAGAGCGCCGGGTGAAAAGATTTCAGGCGGACCATTCACCTGTGTCAGACACGCCGTCACGTAGTCGGATGTCTCACTGGCCGTGAATCCGCTCAGAGGTGTCGTGACTGCAATTCGTTCGCTCAGCTCACCAACTTTTCTAAGACGCGAAGACAGCACGGGAAGTCCGGCCAGCAAAATAGAAAGCCGGATGGAGGAATCGGATTCGGCAAGATTCAAAAGCGGCTGCACTACGAACTGCAAAGCGTCTTCTGACAAAAGATGAGCGTCATCAAGACAAATCAACGGACGTTGATTTTTTGCCGCGCAGGCCCTGAGAGTTGTCTGAATGTTTCTCAGGACATTGTCCATACCAGAAACATCAGCCGGCAGCGTTGGACAAAGTTCAGACGCGATCAATCGCAGCAGGTCGTGGCATTCCAGAGCCGGAAAGACGACATGCACAAACGGACGCAGCTCTGGACTCTCCGCAGCGAATGTACGAACAAGGCTCGACTTCCCTGTGCCCGACAGCCCCACGATCAAACCGGGGCCTGCAAAGTTTTCCAGGCTGTATTTCAGTCTCAGCAAAGCCGCGTGATGGGACTTGCCGCGGTAAAAATGATTTGGCTCGCAGCGATTCGCGAAGGGTTTACCTGAGAGCTTCCAGAATGATTCGTACATAAGTCCCTGGTCCTGAGTTTCTGCCGGAGTTCGCTGAGTGAGGAGGATAAAGATCGAGAGAATTTCTGAACCCGGAGGTCTACTTCAAAGGCTCAATCTGGCCGGTGAATCTGACAGCGTGCGAAGCAGAGGAGGAGACTGGACTGAACGGAGACTGCTCGGATGAGGCCTCCTTCCGCGTCGCCGGAATTGTCGCGGGAGGCATCTGATTGGTCGCCTGCGAGACATTCGACGCTGCTGGGTCCGAAGTGACCGACGCTTCCGATTCTTCTGCCGGAATGGAAAACGGAAATGGATCAGCCGGCGATGGCTCAACCGGATCTGCCGGTTCCCGCAGAGGCTGAATCTGAACTGCGTCAAAATCGGACAGCAGGGACTCGGCGTCACTGACACTCGACGAGTCACTCTGTGAAGACTGTCTGTTTGACGATGTGAACAGCGAATGACTGGTGCCATCGTCTGTCCATATCGCAGTAATACAAATGAGCACAACTACCGCAGCGGTTTGACGACGATGGTCCAGAAAAAATGTCAGCGGCGAGCGACGTTCTTCGACCGGCCGTGGAAGCGTAGACTGTACGACTAACAATTCTTCGGAGCCAGCGGCGGTGACGTCGACTGGGTGCTCGACTGCGGCATTGGTCGAAATCGCTTTTGGGATCTCGCGTGGCGAGTTGTTGACGGCACGTGGCTCTTCGATGATGGTGATCGAAGGCGGTGCGATCCAGATTGACTCAGGCACTGAGACTTCCTGGGCGATGTTTTCCACCAATGGAAACTCAGCCGGCGATGATGGCTTGTGAGCGGCAGAAGTAATCTTCTGCAAAGCGTCTCCAAATGCATCTTTCATCTTCAGGTCCTCTGCAATGGAAACTCAGCTCTCTGGTCAACGATGCGTAAACTGTGAGCGTCGAAGAACGTTCGAGTATCAGTAAAATTCCCCGCTTGCCAGTCTTTTCGGATTTACCATTGGACGACGCGGATCCTTCAGTATCGATCTGATCGACGTCGAGAAGGTTCAAACTTGATGGTTCTTAGGATTGTGACGTCAGGTCTTCGGTCAACTGGTTGCACGTTTTGAAGCCTTCTGTGGCGTCGGTGTGCATCGTTCGCTGAATCGGCAATTTCTGCCGTGTTATGGAGTTAGGTTGCGCGAGCAAAAGGATGAGCGTCGGCCGCAGAAGAGAGTTTCGGAGTCATTTGCCGAGAAATCCGAATTCCACGGAAAGAGGGATTTCCGGAACGAGTTTCAAAAGCGTTTTGAAAAGATCGTCGAATGTTCGTAAAACTCAGACAGTCGATTCGCGTCGAAATTTGAAGAGGATGCATCCCATGCATTCAGAACTTTGACGCTCGTTCCGAGCAAAAGTGATGCGGCTTGCAGCCGTGTGCTGATTTGACGAAAGGAAACAGCGATGCCATTTACTAAAGACGAGGCAGCGGAAAAATCAAAAACCAGCCTGGCAACTTTTGGAGGAGGCTGCTTTTGGTGTACAGAAGCTGTCTTCCTGAAGGTCCGGGGAGTCAGCAAAGTCGTCAGCGGTTATACGGGCGGCCCCAAACCGAATCCGACATACAAAGAAGTCTGCACAGGGCTGACCGGCCACGCGGAAGTGATCCAGATCACGTTTGATCCGTCGCAGGTGACCTTTGAGCAGTTGCTTGACGTGTTCTTTTACACGCACGATCCGACCACGAAGAATCGCCAGGGCGCCGACGTGGGAACTCAGTACCGTTCGTCAGTGTTCTACCATGATGAACAACAAAAAGAATCGACCAAGACGGTGATCGCGGAGTTGGACAAGTCGGGCGACTTCAGCGACCCGATTGTCACGACGATTGAAGAACTGAAGAAGTTTTATCCGGCCGAAGATTATCATCAGGACTACTTCGCTCTGAATCCAGACAATCCTTACTGCCAGGCCGTTGTAGGACCCAAGGTCAGCAAGTTTCAGAAGCGTTACAAAGAGTTGATGAAGAAGGACGACGAAACATAAAAGTAGAAGCGGCGATGGAAAGAGCCAGCAGGCCTGAGGTGGCGCTGGCATCTTTTCCTGTGAACTCTTCTGCCGGCTCGAATCATTCGGTCAGCATTTGTCGATCGTTGGCAACTGTGTACCGTTCTGAAGCCAGTCAGTTCCTGAAGCCAGTCAGTTCCTGAAGTCAGTCAGTTCCTGAAGTCCGTCAGCGACGGTTGTCGGTTTCGGTTTCGGGCTGAGCCTTGTCGTCTGCGTCAGCGTCAGCAGGGGAAGACGTTTTTTGGTGCCCGGCAAGTTCAACATGTGACGGGTTCTCTTCATCGTCAGTCTGGGAACCGCGGCTTTCGGTTTCATCACCTTCTGTGCTGCGTTCGGCAATTCTCTGCTGTTCCACGCTGCGACCCACGGCGTACCCGACCGCTCCGCCGCTTATGGCGAGCGCCAGATTTCCGATCGGCGAAATAAAGAAGGCGGCTGGCACCATTGTTTCCACGGCCACCTGTGGAAACTGATCGCGATAGACACCGGACTCCAGCTGCCAGTTATCACGTGCCTGTGCGTAGTACACAATGTCATCTACCGCGCGAGTGGTTTTCCAGAGCGACAGGAAGGGCAGAGAATTCACGGTCGCATACGGCCCTGGGGCTTCTCGCTGATGAATGTCCTTTGCATATGCAGCCGCATGCAGAGAATCAGTCAGGCGTCCCGAGTTGATATACAGACTGTTCGTAAACGGGTTGTAATCGTCACGTCCGAAAACGCGTCCGGGCATGATCGTGTAGTTGACCAAACTGAACGTACCGGCCGTGTATTTCCAGATGGGGGCAATGCGATCGTTCTCGCGAAGTCGTTTCCATTCGCCGAGCGGGCTATAGTCATTGACAAAAACGGGTACGTCGGCCAGTTCATTTTCCTGAATATAGTCGGTCAGGATCTCGCGAGTTTCGTCGGTTGGAATATGGTCAGGCTTCAGTCGGCCCCCGAGCATCAGACGCGAGGGCAGCTCGGCAACTTTTTGCATTCCGTCCAGCAGGAAATGAGGCCTGCCGTACTCAAACACGATTTCCGGCGACGCTTCTCGCAGGCGGTCTCGACAGGTCAACTCGCGATAGCAGGAAGGGCCCGAGGCGCAACCGCAGAGCAGCAGGGAAAGAACAAGCAACGGCACTCTGGTGGCCGGGCTTGGTTTCGTAATGTGGATGTGGGCATCCAACGAGGACAATTGATGCGACTCCGTTGTGTCAATCGATGTTCAGGATGGCCGTTAGCAGCCATCAGCCTGCGGTGCTGTGCTACTGTTGTTCGGCATTTTTGCACAGGAGCAAAAGTATCGGGAAAAGGATGATCCCGGGCTGCAAGCGGTCGTGTCAGTTATATGGAGCCAATGAAACTCGGTCGGCGATTATTGCCGAAGAACTGCGAAAGCAGACAGGAAAAATTAGCCGGTCGGTCGCACCGGGAGTAGTACTTTCGGAATTCGGGTGTCGAGGTTTCGAATGGTCGATTCAGCGTATCTCACGTGTTTGACGTCGTAGCGTCTCGAACTGCCGTGTGATTTTTGGGCGTGCTGTTGACTGGAACCGGAATCGCGGTGATGCCGGCTTTTCGCTACGCTGTGCCCGGTGTTGCTCTCAGCGAACAATCCTTCATCTTTCCGAGTGATGATTGGAGATTTGCGTGCGGCGGGCGTTGAGCTTCTGCTGGCCCGGTTGGCTGAGTGTGATGGACTGATTATGGGAAGATTTCATTAAACTCTGAGGTTCGCACCGCACATGGAAGTGAAGGATAAGGTTGTTGTGGTGACCGGTGCCGGTCGCGGTATCGGGGCGGCGTTGTGTCGGCGATTTGCGGCCGAAGGAGCACGTCTGGTCGTTGTCTCTGACCGTGACGAAAGTGCCGCGCGTGAAGTTGCGGCGGCGTTGGGTTCTCGGGGCATCGCCAACTGCTGTGACGTTGCTATCGAACAGGATTTGCAGCGACTGGTGGCTCAGGCAATTCAACACGGCGGTCACGTGGATGTCTTTTGCTCCAATGCTGGAATAACCTTCAAGGGCGGGCTGGAATCCTCCAACGATGAGTGGCAGCGGATGTGGGACGTGAACGTGATGTCACGGCTGTTTGCCGCGCGTGCCGTGATACCGCATATGCTTGAAAGAGGCGAAGGCTACCTTGTTCATACAGCGTCAGCTGCCGGAGTTCTGACAGAGATCGGCTCAGCATCGTATTCTGTGACCAAACATGCAGATGTCGCGATGGCCGAATGGTTGTCGGTGCGTTACGGTCGCCAGGGAATTCGCGTTTCCTGCGTTTGCCCGCTGGGAGTGGAAACGGACATGCTGGACGATTCCGATCCTATCCATCGCTATTTGCATCTGCATGCGATCTCCGCCGATGAAGCGGCCGGCTCAGTCATCGAAGGCATGCGGAAGGAACAGTTTCTCATCCTGCCACATCCGGAAGTGCTGGAGTTCTTTCGACTGAAAACAGAAGACTACGATCGCTGGGTCCGAGGAATGCAGCGTATGCTCCAGAAACTTACGCGTGCTGAGCAGAAAAATGAAAGTGCGGCACCACTGAAATCAGATGGCTGAAAATCAGATGGCTGAAATTGGAGTCTGGACAGCGGGCTACTAGCCATCCATCGATTCTTCGCCACCGAGCAGTTCTCGAAGCCGGCGGATGGCTCGCAGATAGCGCATTCCTGCGGCTGGAGCGCTCAGCTTCAATGCTTCAGCGACCTCACTGTTTCCAAGGTGCTCAAAATGTCGCATGATCACGATCTCGCGATCATTTTCTTCGAGCTGATCCAGGGCAACAAGAAATCGCTCTTCCATTTCCTTGCGAAGAGCGGCCGCTGCGGGAGTCAGTTCGGCGTCTTTCAGCAACGCGGCGAGATCAGCTGCTGACTGGTCATCAGAACCCAAACCGCTCAAATTCTGCTCGCGATCGACTGAACGACGCTTTGCCGCGCGATGGCGACGGTGCATGTCGATAATGCGATCCTTGGCAAGCTGGCGCAGCCACAGGTGAAATGGCATCGACGGATTCTGCATGTAGTCATTCAGCCGCTGCGAGGCCTCCATCAAGACATCCTGCACCACGTCGCTTGCGTCAACGCGGCGGGCGACAGCGTGGTCCAAACGCATCTGAATCATCCGCCGCACAGCGTCACGATGCCTGTCCATCAGGCGGTTCATCGCAGACTTATCCCCGTCGGCAACGTTCTTTAGTAATTCCTGAGTTTGCTCACCTTCCGGCCACATGGGGATTTCTCCGAACGACTTTCGGCTTCCTGGCGGAAGCAAAACCATTGACCAAAAAACGACCGGCGTTTGTCAGAGGTGATCACGGGTTATCACGGATCTGACTGAAATCACGAAGCCCGGCTATCCGAAAGCCGGGCCTCGCGACAGGCACAACACAAGTATCGAGTTTCGATACTACTTTTTAGACACGGGCGTCTCGATCGCAAACGTGTAGGTCGTCTTTGACGCGAATTTCTCACCCGGTTTCAGAATCGTCGTCGGAAAATTGCTGTGATGCACAGAATCCGGATAGTGCTGAGTTTCCAGACAGAGTGCGCTGCGGTGAGCGTAGACTTTTCCGCCTTTGCCTTTCTGACCTTTCAGGAAATTCCCCGAATAGAACTGGATCCCCGGTTCCGTTGTCGTCACCGTCATTTTGCGGCCTGATGTGGATTCTGTCAGAATCGCGGCGAGCGTCATTTCTTCACCGGACCTTTTAGCGTTCAGTACGAAGTTATGATCGTAGCCGATGGCCGCTGTTTTGCCGATCGATTCAATCCGATCACCGATGCGTGTGGGCTTTCGGAAGTCGAGATCAGTGCCTTCAACGGGCGAAATTTCCCCGGTCGGGATCATTCCGTCATCGCCAGGTGTGTACTTGTCTGCGTTGAGATGCAGGCTGTGGTCGAGTACCGTTGTGCTGCCTTCACCCGCCAGATTGAAGTAAGCATGATTGGTCAGATTGACCGGCGTTGCCTTGTCTGTCGTCGCGGAGTATTCAATGGAGATCGAATTTTCGTCGCTCGGGACAAAGTAGCTGACAGTGACGCTCAGATTTCCTGGATAGTTTTCGGCACCATCCGGGCTGGTGAAACTGAACTTAACGCCCTGCCCTTTTTCAGAAGAATAAGGAGCGGCCTTCCAAACAACTTTGTCCAGGCTTGCCGCGAGGCCACCATGAAGGTGATTGGGTTCGTTGTTGATGGCCAGAGTGTACTCTTTGCCGTCGAGCGTAAACTTACCTTTCGCAATTCGGTTGCAGACGCGTCCTGTGGTGCATCCAAAGTACTGGTTGTCATCGGATTCGTATCCGCTGACGCTATCAAATCCCAGCAGCACATCAGACGACTTGCCGGCTTTGTCCGGAACATGCAGTTGAACCAGTGTGGCTCCGCGAGTCATGACTTGTGCCGTGAGCCCTGTTTTGTTTTTCAGGGTGTAGATCTCAACCGGCTGGCCGTCTTTGGTTTTTCCAAAGGGTTCCGAACTCGGCTCAGCGCCGGATGCGACAGACGACATCAGAAATGCTCCAAAAATCAATACGCTCAGTTTCATGGAATTCTCACTTCGAAAACAGTGGGACAGTTGAGCGATTCAGGACGTTGCAGGAAACGTGACAGGCTGAATCCATCAATTGGCAATGTGGCAGATGTTTCGACCTGGGACTGCCAACGCACGATTATCCTGAACACGCTCCGCAGGTACAAGCGATGGGCCAACAGGAATCC
Organism: uncultured Planctomycetota bacterium; assembly: GCA_947085455.1. Classification (GTDB taxonomy): domain Bacteria; phylum Planctomycetota; class Planctomycetia; order Planctomycetales; family Planctomycetaceae; genus SXXK01. Next base: position 10,567 of record CAMTWR010000023.1, read on the forward strand.
GAACGGCCAATGGCCCGTACGAGCATTCATTCGGGGACGGTCAATGGCTGGCCATTTTGTGCTGGCCCCAGACTCAACAGAAATGGCACTGCTCTTTGCGCCCACGACTCGGCCGATGGATAAAATTCTGCGCCGGAAGCAAAACAGCTTCGCAGCATTTCCGTGTTGATGATGCCGGGGTTCAGCGGTACCGCGCACATTTCGGGAGGAAGCTCTTCTGCAAGTGCCTGAGTCAGGCCTTCAATCGCCCACTTCGTTGCGCAGTAGGGTGCCACTTCCGCCGAAACAGATCGGCCCCAACCGGAGCTGAGGTTGACGATCACGCCTCTGCCGACGTCGACCATCGCCGGGACGAAGTGACGGATTACATTTGCAGTGCCACTCACATTCACCGACACAATCGTGTCGAAATCGGCCGCCGAGACATTCCAGAGTTTTTCATTTCGATTGATGACAGCCGCGTTGTTAATCAGGAGATCGGGAACTCCTGCGCTGTCCAGAATTTCCTGTGCCCATGCAGCGACCTCCGTATCACTCGACACATCAACCGCTTTCCAATGGTGAGAAACGCCAAGGTCCGCCTGCAAAGATGCCAGGCCTTCGGACGACCGTGCGCATCCACAGACAGTGTGCCCCAGTTTTGCAAAGCCGGTGGCCAGTGCGCGACCGAGGCCACGAGAGACTCCGGTGATTACGATGACTTTGCCTGTCTGAGAACTGCGTTTTCCCACGGATTACCCCGACGATTAAAAAGTGGAATCACCTGAACGCCGAAAATGATTCAAACTACTCGCGGCTCTTGAAGTGCCAGGCGTACTGTTTTTGCTACACTTGGGCGATTGGATAGAGGAGTGGCAAACGGCCGCTTATGTGCCTTGCGAATTTGACATCGCATCCAGGCAACGTAGCGACGAAGTGCCCGATGTTCCACTCCGGAAGTCCGCGAACTTTTTTGTCGTCTGTGTGGGAAAGTGGCTGGACCAATGGCAAAGCGAAAATCTCAGTCCGAACCCGAATCCGCTCCTGAAGTGGGGCTGGAGGAGGCTATGGGAGAGTTGGCACAGATTGTGTCGCGACTGGAATCCGGGCAGGCAACACTGGACGAATCACTTTCGCAATTTGAACGCGGCATGTCACTGCTCAGGACATGTCATCGCAAACTGGACGCCGCCGCCCAACGAATTGAGCTGGTGACTCAACTGTCGGCGGATGGCGAAGTGATAACGGAAGAGTTTGATTCAACGTCCACGCTGCAGCGAAGCTCCACTCAGGATGCCGCTCGCGCGTCTCGCAAAAATACTAAGACCGACGAAGAAGAGGACGGCGGACTCCTCTTCTGATGGCATCCCGAGGCATTTGAGATGCCAGTGCCACGCCGGAAATTTAAAAGTGCCTACGCCTCGATCAGGCCTTCTCGAATCGCCCAGCGACACAGATCGACGCGATCCGTTGCTCCGACAGCTCGCATAATGCGATACTTGTGGCTTTCGACGGCCTTCTCGGAAATCGCGAGAGCCGCTGCAACTTCGGAAACTCGACGACCTTCCGCAATCTTCAGCAGAACGTCCCATTGGCGATCCGTCAGTTTCTGCATCTGACTGCTTGCTGAACATCGGAAGTGACCGTCGCGACTGAGCTGGACACGAGCTGCAAGCTGTTCCGACAGCACCGTCTGACCGCCGGAAATCTGCGACAGCTGCTCGCTGATTTTCTTCATGGCATCTTCACGCGACAGAATACCGGTAACTCGATTGTTTACGATCAGGTCCATCTGACGATCGGTTAAACCGTCACCAAACACCGCCACTCGAGTTTCCCCAAGTCGCACGGCGAGTTCGGAGAAGACATCTCGCAGAGCTTTCACGATCAGCTTTTCGCAAACCAGAACTATTTGAGGACGCTGGCTTCGAATTGTCTGGATCAGTTCCGCTGCGGTTGATACGGCCGTGACATTTCGAAAGCCGCCATAAGCTTTGAGGCACCACGCAATTGACTCGGCATTCACGCGATTGGAGTCGGCAATGACGGCGTCTCCGGGCTGTAAAGAGGTAAGGTCCATCGAAGCCAGGGATCGTTCTGAATTATCCTGCATGGGAACCTCACTTTGACCTGAATCAGCGACCTTGGTCACCGACGCCTGCGACTGCTGAGTCGGACAACGTAAGCTTTCCCGGGCGAATGAAAGATTCCACGCCAAAGATGAGACTTGCGAGTCGTTGTTCCCGCATCCGTGCGGGGACAGCAGTTGACGAGAGGGTTCTAGTGCTGACGCGAATGATTTTGAGATAGGAAATCCCCGCGTAGGGTATACCCTACTGGCTCAGCGGGAAAGCACTCATCGCATAGCAACGGGCCGCGGCCCCGGTTCAAAACACTCGTTACGCGCGAGCGGGTACGGTCACAAAATTAGCAGCTCGGAGCACCGATTCTCCTCCATAGCGATAGGCTGTCAGCATTCCGTCCTTTGCCACGCTGTAGTCGACGCACGCAATGTTCGTTGACAATGGTGCGGGCGATCGATCGGGAAGCCAGTAGTGGCCGACAAACACCGGCGGGTTCGTCTTTGCATACGGAGCTGGCTTCACGAAGTCGGGCACCGGAACAGTCACCAGTTCCGGATGCTGCAATGCGGGAATGGAATACGAAGCGTACGTATGTTTCTCGTGGGGCTCAAACCAGCGGATACGAGTCGATCTTCGTTTGTTTCCTTCTTTGTCGACCATAAAGCAGCCGTCCGGCAGCATCATTTCCGGACCCTTCATGACACGTTCAATCGCGGTATGCAGCGGATGGCCGGTCTGAGTTGCCAGATACAGAAACTCGGGCGTCATTCTTCCGTGGTCTTCCAAACTCCGCGCAATCAATTGAAGGTTGTCAGGATCCCAGCAGGCATGAACAACTCGCAACGCTCCGAGATCGATGCTGACAGGCAGCGACCGAAACCACTCCAGCGCCTGCGTCATTTCCTGGGCATCAAGCTGAGTTAGCGTAGCCTGATGCTGATGCAGATTTTTCTTCGTGCGATGACGCAGAAACTCGCCAGGCTGTTTCGGATGTGGAGTATGAATTGCCAGGGCATTGAGTTCGTGATTTCCCATGACCGCGCGAGCTGCTTCGGCTTCACACATGCTGCGAGCGATCTGGATCGTGTCTCGAATGCGAGGGCCTCGGTCCACAAAATCACCGCAGTAGATGACCTTGCGTTCCGGATGCTGAAAGACGCCCGCACGTTCTGTGTAATCCAGCTTTTCGAGCAGCTCAACAAGTTCGTCTGCGTGACCGTGAATGTCGCCGATAATGTCGTACATAAAAACGCTTCAAACTCACAAATGCATTCAACAGAACTCAGAAGTTTCGACCGGAGTCGACACTTCGGTTGACGTTCACGTAAATAAAACTGTCCTGCGCCGGCAGAACAAAAAGGACGATACCCGACTTTGTTTCTCCGTCAAAGCGACGGTGATCGGAGAGAGTTCTCACCGCCCCGTTGAGAATTCTCTGCCGCGCTGATGTGCCTGTTTTTATCGGGCCCGCAGGTCCGAGCGTGCGTTCACGGGGCGACCGAAAGAATCGGGGAGTTTTCCGAGGCCGCACCCATAATTCTGCGCGTGCTCTCGTGGAAACAGTGTTCGACCCTCCGTTTCTGGCGGGGAAACGGACCGAATGCGTTAAGTTGGCTGCAAAAATCAAATTGCTCGACGGCGAAACTGGGGCTAAGGAGTTCCAGCGGATAGATTGCCGGCAGTTGTCTATTCATTCGGGACGGCCGTTGATCGCCCGAAAGTAACTTGTGAGCCGATTTGTTCCGGCTTCTTCTGGATCAGTCTGCGTGAAAGATCATCAACTAAAAATTGTTGTACTGACCGGCGGTGATCGGGCAGACATTATGGCCGCATGGGAGGACCTGCGAACCTACCTGGATGGCGTCCGCGACGTGCTTGTGGTTGGAGTCTTTTCCAGTGATCAGCAGATCCCGGAAGAGCTGGACGCGGACATGGTTGTTGTTCTGGGAGGCGATGGCAGCATTCTCCGCGGATGTCGACAACTGGGGCAGCGGCAGCTTCCAATTATCGGAGTGAATCTCGGACGGCTGGGATTTCTGACCGACCTGAGCCCTGCCGAATTCCGCAAAGGACTTCCATCTCTTAAGCGAGGCCAGTACACGATCGTCGAACATTTGATGTATCGATGTTCTCATCACAAAGCCGACGGAACTGTTGTGACGGATCTGGGACTGAATGAAGTCACTGTGACGTCCGCAGGCGCTTTGAAGATGCTTGATATCAGTTTGCGTATCGACGATGAAGACGTGACCACGTTCAGTTGCGACGGTCTGATTATCAGCACACCTGTTGGCTCAACGGCTCACAATCTTTCTGCAGGTGGTCCGATTCTGCGGCAGGAACTGAAGGTCTTTGTAATCACGCCGATTTGTCCTCATACGCTGACCGTTCGACCGATCGTGGATTCTGCAGACCGCACGTTTCGTCTGTCCGTGAAAGATGCTCCAGTGGGCGTCATGCTGGTGATTGACGGTCAGATTCGTCGTCCTTTCGAAGTTGATGACTACATTGAGGTGACTCGAGCCGAGCCCACTTTGAAACTGATTCGCCTGACGGGGCACAGCTATTATCGCACGTTGCATCGAAAGCTTGGCTGGCAGGGTCAACTGGATTATCGCGAACGTCGAGGCCTGTAGGGAATGCCTGGTACTCAACCGCGATTCTCCACTTTAACGCGCCGCGCGGAAGTTTCGCCGTTCCTTTTTCGGACGCTCTTTGAACTGCTATCCTTTAGTGTCCCGCAGAACCTTCCACGCCCTTTTTGTGTCGCCCGGTGACGATGTCGTCCTTACGTGAAATTGAACAGTCCATTTCTCTCGCCATGCAGGTGGATCAGTTTTCGCTGCGCAAGCTGATGAGAACCATCCGCGACGCAGAGAAATCGGGAAAACCGTTTGACCGGTTGCTCGAGAAACTGACGGCGCAGCTGGAAAAATCTAAACGGCGGCGCGAAGAACGTGCAATCTGGCAGCCTCGTCTGCAGTGGGACGAAGATCTGCCCGTCGTAGCACGGAAGCAGGAAATTATCGACACTATCCGCGACAACCAGGTCGTGGTGCTGTGTGGAGAAACTGGCTCGGGCAAGTCGACTCAGCTGCCAAAAATTTTGATCGAAATGGGTCGTGGTCTCGGCGGCGTCATCGGACACACTCAGCCTCGCCGAATTGCTGCACGATCCGTCGCTGCGAGGCTCGCTGAAGAAATGAACTGCAGGCTCGGACAGGAGGTTGGATTTCGCATCCGGTTCACCGACAGCAGCACGCCCAACACTCGCGTACGACTGATGACGGACGGAATTCTGCTCGCTGAAACACAGACCGATCGTTTTCTCGATCAGTACGACACGATCATCGTCGACGAAGCGCACGAGCGATCTCTGAACATTGACTTCCTGCTGGGTTATCTGAAGCGGCTGCTTCCGCGACGTCGTGATCTGAAAGTGATCATCACTTCAGCAACAATCGATGCGGCACGATTTGCCGAGCATTTTGGGACCGATGTTCCGGCCATTGATTTCCGCAGGACTGGGTCAGCAACCAACGCGAGCGCTGGCCCACCGGGGGATGAGAAAGCAGAGCGGCCGGCTCCGGTTTTGCAGATTTCCGGGCGCATGTATCCAGTGGATATCCGCTACCGGCCGCTGGACGATCCCGATGGGCCGATGGGGGAAGAGGACAATCGCGAAACGCGTGACTGGCTTGATGGAGTCAGTGACGCCGTCGCAGAAGTGTCGGCCATCGACAGCGGTCATATTCTCATTTTTCTGCCGACAGAACGCGACATTCGGGAGGTTGAAAAACGACTGGGCGGCAAGCGGTTTCGAGGCGACACGCCTCAAACTGCGACCGAGATTGTGCCGTTGTTCGGTCGCTTGTCCATGGCCGACCAGACCAAAGTCTTTTCCCCCTGTGCGTATCGTCGAATTGTTCTTGCGACGAATGTTGCTGAGTCATCTCTGACGGTTCCCGGCATTCGGTATGTGATTGATACTGGCACGGCGCGCATCAGCCGCTACTCGGCACGATCCCGTATGCAGCGTTTGCCGGTAGAGCCTGTTTCGCAGGCGTCCGCCAATCAGCGGGCCGGACGCTGCGGGCGAGTCGGTCCGGGTATCTGCATCCGTCTTTACAGCAAAGAAGACTTCGACGCGCGAGAAGCCTTCACGGCGCCGGAAATTCAACGGACGAATCTTGCCGCGGTGATTCTGCGGACCATTAATCTCCAACTGGGGAACATCGAAGAGTTTCCGTTTCTGGATCCGCCGCGTTCGACCACCGTTCGTGAGGGCTATAAAACTCTGGAAGAACTCGGCGCGATTACGCCCGAAGGTGAACTCACCGAGATCGGTCGCCGCATGGCGCGTCTGCCGGTCGATCCGCGAATAAGTCGGATGATTCTGGCCGCTGTCGATGAACACGCCCTGCCGGAAGTGCTCGCCATTGCCGCACTGCTGGAGAGCCAGGATCCTCGCGAACGACCGATCGAAAAACAACAGGCGGCTGATGAGGCTCATCGAAAGTTTTACAACCGCGATTCGGACTTCCTCACGATTTTAAATCTGTGGGACGCCTGGCACGAACAACAGAGAACTCAGTCGCACGGTCAGGTTCGCAAATGGTGCCAGAAGAATTTTCTGTCGTACATGCGAATGCGTGAATGGATCGATGTGCATTCGCAGCTGAAGGATCTGCTGGCGGATAGTGATGATCAGGCAATCGCGAAGGCAGCGCGGGCCTTGCACGAAAATCGTAGAGTGGGACCAGCGAGCAACGCGAGCGCCGGCCCACCGGCCGGAGGAAAAGCGGAGAGCGGAAAGCCAAAAGCTGGTCAGGCGGGGCAGGCCAAATCCAATCGGATTTCTGCTGCCGGTGCTCCGCTTTCAACGAGTGCCGGACACGGAGGGCCAACGCCCAACCGTGCACCGGAAAGTGGAGGCCGTCACAATGATTTTGCTGCAACTCATAAAGCACTGATGACGGGGCTGCTGGCGAACATCGGCTATCAGGCGCCGAATGGCGATTTTATGGGTGCGGGGGGAAACAGTTTGGCCATCTGGCCTGGTTCCGCACTGGCTCCCAAAGGAGCCAAATGGTTTGTGGCGGGTGAGCTTGTGGAGACAAGTCGCCGATTTGCACGGACAATTGCACGGATTCAGCCGGAGTGGATTGAGCCACTGGCCGGGCACCTGGTCACTCGTGAATATTTCGAACCGCACTGGGATCCGGTCGCGGGAAATATCATGGTCTTCGAGAAAGTCAGTCTCTGGGGCCTGCCGATTGTGCCGCGTCGCAAAGTGATGTACGCGAAGGTTGAGCCTGTCAAAGCTCGGGAGATGCTGATTCAGCATGGGCTGGTGGAATTTGGTTTGCTGTTTGGAGATTCCGAGACGGACGGCGATCCTGGCGAAGATTACGACGATGAAGAGGAGGCTCTGTCGCGCGGTGCTTCGAAAGTGCGCCCCGGTCGCAGCACTGCGGCCAATCCGTCTGCCAAGCGTAAAGGCTGGGGCCATGAGCTCCCGTTTCTCAAGCATAATCATGATGTGCTTGAACAGCTGAAAGAACTGCAGGCAAAAACTCGCTCGCATCACATGATGCCGGGTGATGAGACGCTGTTCGAATTCTATGGATCACAGATTCCGGAAGAGTGCTGTGACCGCGATCGACTGCGTCGCTGGTATCAGCGAACCGTGACTCGAAATGCTCGGCTGTGTCAGTTTGACATCAATCAGTTTTCGGAAGAATCACATCGCCTGGAACAGGCGGCGATGTTTCCCGAGTCTGCTCAGTTCGGCGCGATGCATCTGCCGTTGTCGTATCAGCTTGACCCCGGGCGTGACGCTGACGGGGTTACGGTCACGGTTCCGATTGAAGGCCTGGGTCAGCTGACGGAGTCGAGATTGGAATGGCTCGTCCCCGGGCTGCTCGAACAGAAGGTTTTGGCGCTTCTTCGCTCACTTCCCAAACATCTGCGACGTCATTTTATACCGGCGCCAGATACTGCAAAACTGGTTGCCAGCGATCTGGAGTTTGGACGCGGCGATCTGCTGACCGGCGTGGCCACACGGCTCTCACAGCTCGGTGGCGAAAGATTCGATTCACGCGAATTTGACCTGAATACGCTCGACGATCATCTGAAGTTTAACGTCCTCGTCGTCGATGATCAGCGAAAGAAAATTATTGAAGGTCGCGATCTGAAAGATCTGCGAGCGACGCTGATTCAACGTTCACAGGCAGCTGTTGCGACGACGACAAAAGCGATGGTCGCTGCTGGTCCGTCACCGGAAGAGGCCTTGTGGACTCGTACAGGTTTCAAGGCCTGGGATTTTTACGATATCCCCGAACATATTGAGATCAAACGAGCGGGCATGTTACTGCGATCCTTTCCATCGCTGAAAGATGACGGCGAGACAGTCAGTCTGATGCTCTGTCAGACTCCCGAAGATGCTTCTCGAATTCTTCGGCAGGGACTGCAACGTCTGATCCTGTTGTCGGAACGCAAACGGATTCTGATACAGATCGGCAATATGCCTCAGATCGGCCAGGTGAAGCTTCTGTCGTCGTCGATCAAGGGTTTGGAACTGATGAACCATTTGTCGCTGCTGATGGTGCAGCGAGCTTATCTGGCGGATCAGCCGCTGGCTCGCTCAAAGGCGGCATATGATAAAACATTGCAGCGAGGTCGTGAGCGGCTGGGAATCATCGCACAGGAATTCGTGCAATTCTTCCCGCACCTCTTCCAGCAATACCATGAAACTCGCCGCACACTTGAGCAGACGCGGGGACCCGGCTGGGATCATCTGCTGGCTGGGATGAAGAACCAGCTGGCTCAGTTGATTCAGCCAAATTTCCTGGTCGAAACTCCCTGGCCGTGGCTCATTCAGTTTCCTCGATATTTTACCGGCATTCGCCAGAGGCTGCTGCGACTTTCATCGGGCGGGTTAAAGACAGAACAGTCATTGGAAAATGACTTGTCGCCCTGGCTTGCGCGTTACGAACAAAAGCTAAAAGATCATCAGCGGCAGCAGATCGTGGATCCGATGTTGATGCATTTTCGATGGATGCTGGAAGAGTATCGCATTCAGCTGTTCGCTCAGAAACTCGGCACCGCCGTCAGTGTCTCTGCTGCAAAGCTCGACGAGCAATGGGGCCGAATTCTTTAACCCGAATGATGTGGGCTTAAGCTGTAGCGGATGTCGTCAGGACCAGGGCTTTCAGCATCGCTTTCTCGTTCGATCTTCCAGCGAGTACGAAACAACGCCCGCATCAGCGTCCGCTGGAGGCAGGTTCGTCAGAAGAACGATCTCGACTTCACTTATCGCGAGTTGTCAAAAAAATCGAGCCCGCTGCGTTCCTGAGCGTAGGCATCTTCCAGGGCAAAAAAATCTGCCACGGCGTTGTAACGCGAGGCGTAGTCCATCATAGACTTTTCCGGCAGCGGTGCGGCCGTGCTGGTTCGCGCCTTCTTCAGAAGATGCTTAGTCCCGGCGAGCCAGTTGCCGTCGAGGATTCTGGTGGAGTAGCCGTGCAGTCGGATCCGTGTAAAACGAAACCAGCATGGTGCCCTCCCGCTTTGTCATCCCACTGACAATTCGCGCACTCATGTTGATGTCACAAGCTGGGCCGCTCTTTCTGACTTGCCCACCGGTGAATCATCCCAAGATGCTTCAGGGCAGAGACTTGCGCATCTCATCGATGTTTTTAATGATTTGGTATTTCTTTCGCATTCCGCAAAAGACGCAGGCAACACTCAAGAGAGAACTAATTTTACGAGGTTGCTGCCGGTCCGGTTTGTCGGAGGCGTTGAAAGGTGCATGCCAGCCACGGAGCAATGTCTGGTGTCGGATCATTTCAGCGTCCAGTCACACAGAGACGCCAAGGACAAACGGGCCGATTTTCCCCAACTCTACTCAGTCCCGGTTTACTCCGTACCAGTGTACGGGGGCGGTTACGGTGGATACCGACATCACAGACACTGCCACTAACCTCAAAGCCATTCAGCTCGTTGTGATTTGGTGAAGAAGGCAGGCTGAACACGGGTTGATTCGATTTCAGCCTGCTGCGAGCTGACAGGCGATGCTTGTTGTGCAGAGTCTGGTTCCTGATGAAAAACTTGCATCGAACGACTGGGAGAAAAATCCTCCGGCCCATTTGTGGACTGCCGAGGGATTTGGCAAGGGTTCTGCTGCGCTGCTATTGATCGACGGACATTCGATTTTTCGATATCAGGACGGAACGATCGCCCTGATCGAGGCGAGTCCCGCCGAATACAAGCTGAAGGGCAATTTCGCGCCCGACTATCAGAAGGGTAAACGGCTGGCCGCATCCTGTGGTGGTCAAGGGGAAACTGTACTTGCGAAAGCAGGACAAGTTGATGTGCTACGAGGTCGGCAAATAGCTTCAATCTGATCGGTTGATCACGATCCGCCTGACTGGATCGGCCGAAGGTCCCATGCTTCCCGCCTTTCGCGTGAAACTTTCCAGGAAACCGGGACTCATTTCGAACCACGCTGTGTTAGCCTCAAGATCGTTCAGAGGTGGAACTTGTTCTCCCGCTGAACTAAGCGACAGGGCGTTTTTCGAGGTGTAGTCTCACGGAATCTTAATATGAGTCTTCTGTCTCCGCGCAGATGTGTTTGGGCAAGTGCGCTGGTAATTGCCGGTGCGATGGGTCTTCAGCTGGTCTCGGCGCAGGACGGCAAAATTTTGTCCGAGCGGTTTACACAGCTGGACAAAGACAGCGACGGGAAACTTACGCCTCAGGAATTAACTGCACCTGCGATCTTTGAGAAGCTCGACAGTGACAAGGACAATGTTGTCACGCTGGACGAGGCCAAACAGGCATTTGCGGCGGGCTTGCTCACGCGGGAGGAGGTCGAGGGGCGTCCTGCGATTGTTCCAAAAGCAGATCCAATTTCTACGGCGAATGCGCGACAAGGAAGTTCAGGGCTCAAGCAGCAAGCGACGCTGCTGCGCCCGGCAGATCATGGCGTCGGACGCTATGTGGCCGACATTTCTTTCACGGACATCAAGGGTCAGAAATCCTCCTTCAGTACCCACAAGGACAGCCGATTTGTTGTCATCGCGATGACCAGCACCAGTTGTCCGTTAAGCCGCAAGTATCTTCCGTCGCTGGGGCAACTCGTTGGCACGTACTCAGACAAAGGTGTCAAGTTCATCGCCGTGAATTGTGTGCCAGTCGACAATGCTAAGAAGCAATTCACTGCGGCAGCGGTTCTGGGTGATCGGGCGATCTACATTCATGATACGGACGAGATCATTTCCCGGCATGTCGGTGCGGTCACAACGACCGATGTGATCGTGCTGGATCAGGCCCGGACAGTCGTCTATCACGGAGCGATCGACGATCAGTATGGCATCGGCTACGCGACCGATGCGCCTCGTCATTCGTTCCTGGCGTCAGCACTCGACGCGCTCCTGGCTGGAAAACAGCCGGAGATCGCCGCAACGGAAGCGCCTGGCTGCAGACTTGAGTTCGATGAGCCAGTGGTCCAGACTGAAATCACATTTCACAATCGAGTCTCGCGCATCCTTCAGCAACATTGCATGGAATGCCATCGCAGTGAAGGGGTTGGTCCGTTTCCTCTTGAAACATGGGCGGATGTAGTCGGTCACGCGCCGATGATCGAACAGGTCGCTCAGGCAGGTACAATGCCACCGTGGTTTGCGGCTCCTGTGGCCGGACAGCATGCGTCGTTGTGGGCCAACGATCCTTCGCTTTCGGAATCCGATCGGAGCGATTTGCTGACCTGGTTGCGAAGCGATCGTTTGGAAGGTGATATTGCCGATGCCCCTCTGGCACTCGTCTTTCCGGAAGCATGGACGATGGGAACGCCCGATCTGATCGTGCAGATCCCGGCGCCCATTCAGGTGAAAGCCACGGGGACGATGCCGTATCAGTTCGTGACGGCAGAAACGACGCTTGAGGAAGACAAATGGGTGCAGGGCTACGAGATTGTGCCGACGGACCGAAGCGTTGTGCACCATGTGATCGTCAACGTGCATGAGAAAGGTTCGGGGCGAGCGCGTGATCGCGAAGAGGGTCTTGGCGGATACTGGGCGGCGTATGTCCCCGGCAACGCGGGGCAGGTTTATCCGGCCGGCTTTGCTCGCAAACTTCCCGCAGGCGCGACAGTGAGTTTTCAAATTCACTACACGCCCAACGGAACGGCTACCCAGGACCAGCTGAAAATGGGCCTGATATTTGCCAAAAGTGAACCACAGTATGTGATCACGACGATTCCTCTGGCGGACGCAGATCTGAATATTCCGCCCAATGAGGCCGACCATGTGGAATCCATCACTCGTCCGGTCCCCGCGGACACTCACGTTCTGGCGTACATGGCTCATATGCATGTCCGTGGCAAATCGTTTCGCTTTGAAATGATTTCGCCGGACGGAGTCACAGAGACACTGCTCGACATTCCTCACTATGACTTCAACTGGCAGCTGCGTTACGACTACCGCGAACCGAAAGTAATCCCGGCCGGAAGTCAGGTAAAAGTCACGGCGGTGTTTGATAACAGCGACAAAAATCCTGCTAATCCGGACCCCAGCCGGACTGTGCACTGGGGCCAGCAGACATTTGAAGAAATGATGATCGGATACGTGGAAACGTTTGCTCCCGTCGGCGAACAGCGACCGGTGGCTCGACTGCGAGGTGGAAGCGGGCAGGCGCTGTTCAAACTGCTGGACAGTGATGCCAACGAAAAGCTAAGCCGAGAAGAAGCGCGGCACGCTATCAGCAGAGTCCCACGACTCAAAGACAACCCTGAGATTCTCGAACGGCTGTTTGACCAGGTCGATTCCGAAAAAGATGACCAGTTGAATGTCGATGAGTTCGAACAACTGCGAGAACTGCTTGGAGCTCGCCGTTAGACCGGCTGCAGCTTGGCGGCCGATTCTCACGGCATTGTCGCGTCGAGGCATTGATCCCTGCTGTCATTCAGGCAATGTTCAACCGATCAATCGCGGGTGGTCGTTTCAGGAGGTTCTGTTTATGCACCGCAGAAATTTCTGCTTCACGATCATCCTGTTCATGGCAACAGTCGCAGGCCTGTCGCCCGCTGCTGCGGACCTGAAGCCACAAACATGGACTATCGAAGGTGATGAACGGAAGGCCCTGCTGGCTGTTCCGGCGGATGCTGCTTCGAAACCGGCACCTGTGGTTTTTGTATTCCATGGTCACGGCGGTTCCATGCAGAACACCGCGCGATCTTTTCGGATTCATGAAGTGTGGCCGGAGGCATTGGTCGTCTATATGCAGGGCCTGAAAACGCCCGGTCAACTGACAGATCCGGAAGGCAAAAAAGCTGGTTGGCAGAAAGAAAAGGGTGATCAGAAGGATCGTGATCTCGCATTTTTCGATCAGGTTCTGGCGAGCCTGACCAAAGATTTCAAGGTGGACTCAGCAAGAATTTATGCCACCGGTCACTCCAACGGCGGCAGTTTTACGTATTTGCTTTGGGCCGAGCGTCCGGATGTGTTTGCAGCATTCGCTCCATCGGGCGCTGCCGCGCTGAAGTCGCGAAACACGTTGAAGGCTCGACCAATGATTCACATCGCCGGTGAAAATGATCCGCTGGTGAAGTTTGCATGGCAGTCAATGATGATTGAATCCGTCAGAAAGACGAATCAATGCGGTGAAGGCGTTCCATGGGAGAGCGACTGCACTTTGTATCCGTCCAAAGTCGGAGCGCCAGTCGTGACCTACATCACATCCTCGGGGCATAAATTTCCGGCTGAGGCGCCTGCATTGATTGTGAAATTCCTGAAACAGCATTCGAAAAAGTGATGCCTCAATATCTTTCTCACGACTAAGCGCCGAGGTTACCGCGCGCCTTCCGACGGGCGGTAAGCATCGAGCGGAGAATAAGTGTCTTCTTTCGCTCTGCGAAAGCAGCGAGTCCGCTTCTTGCGCAGAGCGAAAGGCGACTTTAAGCCTCTAATCAATCAACTTCTGAATCGCTGCAAAGTCGTTTTTCAGCGAACGGTACAGCTGCTGATAAACAGGGTAACCAGCGTTGTAAACTTTTGTAGCAGTCGGCTTGTTGGGCGTTTTGCTGACAACAGAAATTGTGGCTTCACAGGCTTCAACGATTCCTTTGTAAGCGCCCGTGCCGGCGGCAGCCAGCAGAGCAACACCGTAGGCCGGGCCCTCGGAAGCATTGATCGTCACGACAGATTGGCCGTAAATATCAGCCTGCATCTGCCGCCAGAATTGACTTCGTGCGCCTCCGCCGGAAAGGCGAATCTGCTTCACCGGAATGCCCATCGACTTGATGATTTCCAGAGTATCTCGCATAGCGTAGGTTGCGCCTTCCATCACCGATCTTGCCATATGGTTCTTTCCATGGCGAAGGCTGAGACCAACCCAGGACCCGCGTGCATTGGGATCTGCGTGCGGCGTTCGCTCGCCGGTCAGATAAGGCAGAAAGAACAAGCCTTCACTGCCTGCAGGAGCCGACGCGGCCTGGTCTGTGATCAATTCATAAGGGTCGACCTTGAGTTTCTTTGCGGCAGCGATTTCTGCCTGACACAGCTGGTTACGGAACCATTGCAAACTGCCGCCGGCCGAAAGAACACAACCCATCACGTGCCAATGTCCGCGCACCGCGTGACAGAAAGTATGGACGCGTCCCAGTGGGTCCACCTGAACGTGTTCGCTGTGAGCAAACACAACTCCGCTGGTACCCATCGTCGCCGAGATAACACCGGAGCCCACGATCCCGTTACCAATGGCGCTCGCGGCCTGATCACCACCGCCGCCGACAACCGGGGTGCCGGCTTTTAATCCCATTTCTTTGGCAGCGGTTTCCGACAGAACTCCTGTAATGTCTTCCGACTCATAAACTTTAGGAAACAGTTTCGGGTCCAGTTCCAGCTTTCGTAGAAGGTCAGTCGACCACTTTCGATTGATAACATCCAGCAGCAATGTTCCTGACGCATCACTGACTTCCGTCGCGAATTCTCCCGTCAGACGAAATCGGACGTAGTCTTTTGGCAACAGAACCTGAACTGTCTTATCGAAGTTCTTTTTCTCTTTGTTTCTCAACCATAGAATTTTCGGGGCCGTGAATCCAGTCAGCGCCGGATTGGCCACCATCTGAATCAACTTGGCTCGTCCGCCCGCGCGAGTCTCTATTTCTGCGCACTCCGCAGCCGTGCGCTGATCGTTCCACAACAGAGCCGGTCGAATTACATTGCCGGATTTGTCCAGAAAAACACTTCCATGCATCTGGCCACTTAATCCGACCCCGCCGATGTCAGCGGCCTTCAGCTTTGCGACCTTCATGACTTTTCGGACCGAATTGACGGATGCCTGCCACCAATCCTGAGGAGCCTGTTCGGACCAGCCGGGCTTCGGGCTGCTTAATGGATACTCTTCCATTGCCGAGGCCAGAATCTGGCCGTCTTCATTCATAGCCAGGGTCTTGGTTCCGCTGGTTCCGATATCAATGCCAAGGTAAACAGGCATGCAAAAGTGCTCCGGTGATCGACTGAGAAAGTTCAAGAGGCAAAAATATTCTGACAGGAAGGGACGGTCGCATCGAGTTGGAATATGGGTTCATCGCGGTTGCCGCAACAGACTCGTTCCACAATGAATACTCCCGCCTCGTCGCATTGCCCCTCAGGCGACGGAGTTTAATACGTCTCCCGATCAAAAACAGGGGTTCAGAGGGAAACATTTGTCAGCTTCCTCAGTCCACAGGAAAGGCTGACTTTCAAATTTGGATCAAGCCGTCTTTAGTCATCGTCTGAAGATCGAATTCGGTGCGTCGGTGCATTAGACTCATGGCCCCGATGGGACAGCGTTTGTGATCTGATGAGTCCAAACGACACGCATCCTCCTTTCGCAACTTGAAGGATAACGAGCCTCCTATGAATCTGTTTTCCATGGAACTGCCTGTGACGTCCCTTTTCACAGTCGCGGAAGCCACCACAGGCGCTGTAGCCGATGGCGTAAATCCGTTTTCAGGTGCGGTTGAGTACGTCGCCACGGTTTTGTTTGGGCTGGCGATTCTGCATACCTTCTGCGTGAAGCAGTTTGCCAAACTCGCGCACCGCTATCCTGAAGGATCGATCCAGGAGAATCTCTTTCATTTCCTTGCGGAAACTGAAGTTGTCTTTGGAATCTGGGCGGCCGTGCTGGTTGTCATTGTGGGCGTTCTGCGGCTTTCGATTGCGGATGCGGTGAAGTATGTCGAGAGCCTGAATTATACCGAGCCTAAGTTTGTGCTCGTCGTTATGGTTGTGGCGGCGACCCGGCCGGTGGTCAATCTGGCAGAAGTCATCATCCTGCGAATAGCAAAACTTCTGCCGCTGAAGGAAACCGTTTCGTTCTATCTGGTGGCCTTGTCAATCGGCGCTCTTTTCGGATCTTTTATCACCGAGCCGGCAGCGATGACTCTGCTCGCACTGCTGTTGAAGCGTCGCTATTTCGACCAGTCGATCAGCAAACGTCTGGCGTATGCAACGCTTGGGCTGTTGTTTGTGAACGTCTCCATCGGCGGAACTCTGACTCACTTCGCGGCTCCCCCTGTACTGATGGTGGCCAGCAAATGGGACTGGGGCACATGGTACATGGTGACGCATTTCGGCTGGCGTGCGATTGCCAGCACCTTCTGCTCCACTGCTTTGGTGACCCTGCTCTTCTGGAAAGAACTTAATGCGGTTGAAGCTGACACCACAGAGCAGAAAATCGTCCCCGGATGGCTGACTGCACTTCATCTGCTGTTTCTGGGAGCGGTCGTGGGGTTCGCTCATCACCCGGACGTGTTCTTCGGAATCTTCATGATCTTCCTGGGACTCGTCACCGCGACTCACGAATATCAGGATCCCTTGAAGTTGAAAGAGGGACTGCTGGTTGGTTTCTTTCTGGCGGGTCTGGTCACACTGGGTTCGTTGCAGGAATACTGGCTGAAGCCACTGATCAGCAGCATGACTGGTGCAAAACTGTATTTCGGAGCCACCGCATTGACGGCGATTACCGACAACGCGGCACTCACCTATCTGGGATCACTGGTCGAGGGGATTTCCGACGAGCTGAAATACGCGCTCGTCGCTGGCGCGGTAACTGGGGGAGGTCTGACCGTGATCGCTAACGCTCCAAATCCGGCAGGAGCGGGAATTCTTCAATCGGCGAAGGCATTTGGCGGGATGGGGATCAGTCCACTTGGTTTATTCCTCGGAGCCGTGCCTCCAACCCTGGTGGCTGTTGCATTCTTCTGGCTTGTTGGATAATTGAGGGATAGTACAAACGTCAAGTTCGTAGTGGTTAGTGCTCGGAGTGGTGAGCATGAGTCATCAGATCGTAGAATGCCCTGGCTGTCTGACAAAATTGCGGGTCCGAGAGGCCACTCAAACAATTCAGCTGCAATGTCCGCGTTGTGGAGAATTGCTGGCAATTGATCCTCCCGAGCCCGCTCCTAAGCCGGCGTCTGCCGCTGCATCAATCCCTGCGCCGGTGAAGAACCGTCCGGCAGCTTCATCAATTCCGGCTCCGGCTCCGGCTCCAACGCCACCTAAAAAACCGACTCAACCAGCTGCACCTGCGGCCAGTTCCCGACCGAAACCATCTTCTCAGCCTGCTCCCTCCCGACCAGCTCGAAAGCCGGCGAAGAAGGAAACTGCGGACTACGACGATCCGTGGAATACAGACTCCTACGACAGTGATGAAACTTATGAGGAGGCTCCGGCGCCGCGTCGCCGAACGGCCGCCTCTCAGAACAAGAAGCAAGGCAATGGTCTGGTTGTTGGGCTTCTGGCAGGCGGCGGGGTAGCGCTTGTGGGAGTCCTGATCTTTGCGATCATCTCCTTCACAAAGAGTTCGGGTTCCGGCGGCGATGTTGCAAATTCTGTTGCTGCTGGCAGCCCCGCAGGTACGTTGCCGCCCGCTGGTCTGACAGGCACGATTCCCGGCTTCATTCCGCCAGACTCTGCGACGGGCGTTGCGGCAGCTCCGATGACGCCGCCCGGAAGTTCGGTCAATGCAAATGCGTCGCCAGGTTCTGGAAGCATGCCTCCTGCCACTGCCGCGATCAGTGGAGACAGTCGGCGACTGCGTTACCACTGGAAGCCGGGTGCGGAGTATATGTATCAGTTCACGGTGGAAGAGGGTTCCGGCGATGAAGTCCGCAAGACGACCGGCGTGTGTGCTTACCGCGTACAGGGAGATTCTGGCCGCGTCGAAACGGAAGAAGAAGGAACCGGAACCGGTTTTGTTGTAAGCCCTGATGGCATCATCGCGACCTGTGCCCACGTGGTGGAAGGCGCGAAGCGAATGGAAGTTCACCTGAACGGCCAGATCTATCCGGCGACGGTGATCGCGGTCGATCCGAAGGCTGATGTGGCGCTCGTTCGAATCAATGCGACAGGGTTGTCGGCTTTGGTTCTTTCGGATTCCGACGCAGTGCAGTTGGCGGAATCCGTGCGTGCCATCGGATATCCACTCTCGGATGTGCTCGGGACCGATGTCAAAGTGACCACCGGTACTGTGGCCGGAATTGTGCAAAATCGGGATCGTGGCAAGCAGATTCAAATTGATGCGGCGATCAATCCGGGCAACAGCGGTGGACCCGTGGTAAACGGAGCCGGACAAGTTGTGGGTGTCGCCAGCGCGAAGTTGTCGGGTTCGTCAGTCACCTCCGTGGGGTTTGCCGCGCCGGTCAATCAATTGAGAGCCCTCGCGAGTGCCAACGGGCTGCAGCTTCCCATCGCGCCTCGCAGTCAGGATCTTGCTGGTCCTGAAGTGGCGCGGCGAGTAACTCCGGGAGTGGCCTATATCAACGTGTGGGGTAGCAGCGGCGGCCGTATGTATGAAGTTTCTTACCACGCTACGTTTCACCAGCAGCCACAGATGCGTTCTATGCGTGGCCGATTTCCGGGTCCGCCTTCGTTTGGATCCAGCTCGATTGATGACGGCAAACTGACTGTGAATGGCCTGGGGGAAGTTCTGGATTTTCAGGGTTCGGAGCAATTGCCTGCCGTACTCGGCCCGGTCGGAGTGTTTTTTCTTGAGCCGCTGGATGCATATTCGGAATCGCAGTGGCATGTCGAAACGGAGTCCAAACTGCAGCGAATCAAGAAGGACGATGGACCTTTCGGCGGCATGGGACCTCGCATGGGCGGACGCATGCGTGGCATGATGCCACCCGGTATGGGCGGCCAGCAGGATCAGGTGCTTGAAGAAATCCCAGCGACGGAACGAGTGACCTATCAGGTCGGTCAGGCGTTGAACAACCGGATCTCAATCGCCAAAAATTATGAGTACACCGCTACTCGAGCGAACAACCAGCCGTATCTGACGATTCGCGGTTCGGGCACAATTGTTTTTGATACCGTCCAGGGGATGCCGGCAAGTCTTGACTACACCGCGAATGTGGAGCAGACCGACGATAGCGGCGTTGTACGAGTTCCCGTTCGCGTGAACTACACGCTTCGCGATGCAGAGGAAGTCAAACGCGAGCGTGAGCAGGCGGCTCAGAAGATGGAGCTGGACAAGAAACAAAAAGAAGAGGAACAAACTGTTCCCAATCCGAAACTTGTGGATGATCTGATTGCCGAAGTCCGCAAAGCCGAAGGTGGCATCGGTGCCTCGCAGCCGCTCGGGCGGTTGGGGGAAATCGCGATCGTTGAAGAAAAACGGGCTGACGTAATTCGCCTGGCGACAAACCATATGAAGAACAGCAACGGCTTTGTCAAGAAGTCGGCGACTGAAGCGTTTTGTCATTGGGCTACGGCCGAGCACGCGGAAGAGCTCCGCAAGGTTCTGACGGACTCAGATGGATTAATGCACGAAGCAAAGAAGCGTGCCGTACGCACATTGGCGAAGATCGCGAAACCTGCCGACTATCCAGCTCTGATCATGTCGGTGACGGATTCTGTTGTGAGAAATGATGTCAAAGAGGCTTTGATTGCGATTGGACCGGCCATTGAAAAACCAATCCTGGAGAACTTCGCCAAAATCGGCGATAGCGCATCGAAGAACGAACTGCTGGAAGTCCTGAAGAAAGTTGGAACAGAAGCCTGTGTGGATATGCTCGAGAAACTCGCGACGTCCAACGACTTTTCAGTCAAGTCGAACGCTCAGCAGGCACTGGATGCCGTACGAGCACGACTGTAGTCGAATGCCGAGGCATGAAGCGGAATAAAGAGTCGCCTTTCGCTCTGCGAAAGAAGCGCACATCAACGCTTCTTTTGCAGGGCGAAAGGCGACTTTGAAAGCCCCATGGGGGTGAAGAATTCTGTTTAACTAACCCAGACGCAGGCCAGCCGGTAATGATTCACCCATGATCAGGCTGGCTTCTTCCCCGTCCAGTGTGCCGCCTTCCCGAATGAGTTGCATCAGGTGAGAAGACATCGAAGTTGCATCAAGCCGGTGAAGAAGTCGATTTCGAAGCGACTCATCAATGTCGCGAAATCGATCGCCGGTCCTGCGGCTTAGCTGCATCAGCGTCAGCTGAACACCGGACGACGTTAAGTCGGCCGTGCGAAGAAGCTGATCAATCCAATCAGAAGCTGTGGACACCGGCAGCACCAAATTCAGTGGCCCATACACAGGCGTTCGTCCGCCCGTGCGACCGACAGCCCAAACCAGCGCATTGTGTACGGGCTCAAACGCGGCTCGGTTGATCAAGTCCATCATCATCGTACCCAGCTCCATACGAATCGACTGATCCAGTAACTCCAGCGAACCCAGCATGCGCCAGATTTCCGCCGCTTCATGGTTTCCGGATGCGTACGGAGCCACCTTTCCTCTGCCCGTCTGCAACTGTCGAAATCGCTGCCGGATCGCAGGCAAAACTGTAGATGCAATCTGGTGCTGGCGGCCAGACGCAAGTCCGCCGGAAATTCTCCGGCACAGAGTTCGGAATTCTGCCATGCAGGCGGGTGTCGAATGAATTGGACGCCCGGCGGTTATGCGCCAGGTTTCTTCTACACGCCAGTCATCGGCCGCCATACCAAAACCAGGACGCAGACAGAATCCCGCCAGATTCAGCCAGCGAGATTCAAACTGAGGACTCCGCTTTCGAGCATCGTTCAATTCAAGCAACTCGGCCCACAGTGAACGAAGCAGTGACGGCGGCCATTCGGCGCGCGACATCCCAATCGCTTCGGACAGCAGTTTCATTGTGTCATCAGGATTGGCAGACGCATGGTTGCCGAAAATATTTTGAAGGACGGATCGTGCAGAATCGATCACTTCCTGATCCACAATCCCCGACTGTTCCGCAGCACCGGAGTGGGCAGCGCGGTCAGTCTCGGTCGCTGATCGCACGTCAAATTGAAGCTGCCAGCGTCGCGAATCATCGATCTGCTGACACCATAATTCCAGCGTGCCGATTTCTGTCAAGTTCGCAGACAGGCGTGCATCCACCACGGCGCTGTCGCCACGTTTGCGCGTCGTCAGTACCGTTCGAATGGGAGGCAGCGCTGACAACTGCTCGGGATCGAATGGTACGATCTGGCCGGGCTTATCGACCAACCTTGTCCCGGAAACCAGAATAGGAAACTCCACAGGCTCCGACGTCCGAACTTTGAAAATTCGATCGATAACGACCGGCTCCGCAGATGACTCTGTGCCCGCTGCGACCAAACACAGCGCGGCGCGAGTTCCGTCGGACTGTTCAACGCCGACGTAATAAGTGCGAGCCAGACCGGCGACAATGCGAACTCCCGCGCCTCTGCGCACCATCCCAAAATACGCGGCGCCCTGAGCGACGGCCAGGTCCAGTCGGTCATTTCGCAAAACCGCTGGAGACCATCCAGGCGAAGTCGGCCGGAACCAGCGTTCGAGCGATTCGATTAACCGCTGGCGAAGCAATGGCGAGGCAAAGAATCCGCCATTGAAAAGCACAATATCGGGCCTCGCGCCGACACCCGACGCGCCGATCGGGGCGGACTCAGATGTCTCTGCTGCGTGGCTCTGCAGGAACGCGGCGAGATATTTTGTGACGGCCGGATCGGCCGCATAGGGAAGGCCAAATTCCTGAAACCCCGACTGGCGTTTTTGAGGCTTCTCTTCTAACCCAACAGCAGGCAGAAATCCCTCCAGAAAAATGCGGACAACTTCTTCCCGCGTGAGTTCCGCCTGCAACGCTCCACCAATTAACCGAGAGCCGCCTCCTGCAATTACCACGGTGTGCGACGCAGGTCCGTTTTCCGCGAGTAGAATTTCTTTTGCATGTCGACATGCGGGAATCAACATGCTCCACTGCCGAGCCTCCAGTTTTTTCCCGTTTCCAAGTTTCTGCTCGACGAAATGAGCCAGCGCAAGATCCAGATTGTCGCCACCCAACAACAGGTGATCGCCCACTGCGACTCGATGAAACTGCAGTCGCCCGCCTTCACCAGACCGCACATGAATCAGACTGAAGTCGGTCGTGCCGCCTCCAATATCACAGACCAAAATTTTCTGCCCAGGCGAAACATGCTGCTCCCATTCATCACGGTGCGCATCGACCCACGAATAGAAGGCCGCCTGCGGCTCTTCCAGAAGGACGACTCTTGGCAACCCGGCCGCTCGAGCTGCTGCAACTGTCAGCTCTCTCGCGACTTCATCGAACGAGGCTGGAATAGTCAGCACGACATCCTGTTGTTCCAGCAAATGTTCCGGATGCGACGCGTTCCACGCATCGCGCAGGTGTCGCAGGTACCGCGAGCTGGCTTCGACGGGAGACAGACGCTTCACATCCGCAGCGCCATGCCATGGAAGCAACGCTGCCTTTCGATCGACACCGCTGTGGCACAGCCATGACTTGGCCGATTCAATCATGCGTCCTGGAATCGTCCGACCATGATCTCGAGCATACACACCGACAACAGATGCCGGCGCGTCCTTCAGCCACGGCAGGCGAGTGGCTCCGGAAGCGATCTCGTCCGGAAGCGATTCATAGTGAAAAGACGGAAGTGTTTGCAGCGATTCTACCTGCCCGGCGGCAACGACCTGTGGAATACTGAAAGTCTCAATTTGCCAGCTGGTGGCCTCTGTATCAACAAGGCACATGGCGCTGTTGGTCGTTCCGAGGTCGATGCCGACGACAAAACGAGGACGTTGCACGTCTTCATCAGCGACTAAAATATTGGCGGCAGCGGTCACGGGAATCAAAGTCTGGTGAGAGTCAGCGAATGGGGAATTTCTTTGTTCCCCGCATGTTAACGCACACGACCTTCACGCAGCAGGCTTTTTTACTGCCTATGCCGCAAGGTTACAGATTCTGGTTCACCCACAGACCGGATTGGAATTGCCGCCAATGAAAGTGCACCATCGGGCGTTTCTAAGAATCCACATCGTCCCGCACACTGAATTCCAGTTTCCAGCGTTTCTCGTCGGATTCATGGACGCACCAAAGTTCCAGAATTCCGAGCTCCGTGATCTTCGCATGAAAGCGGACGGGCACGTATTCGTCGTCTGAATCTTCCCCGGCGGGCAACGTCGCTTCCAGTGAATCGGTCTCGGCGAGTTCCTCCGGTGTCCATCGAGCAACGAGGTCGCCAGGCTGATCCGACTTACGAGAGGCAGAACTGAAAAAACGAAATCTCGCAGCTTCGCCGACAATCAGCCCGATCGACTCGGAGGGCACGTCGACCTCCGTGCCTTCTTCCATCCCGGTCGGAACGACACACAAAGCCTTCAAGGGGCGGCCAGCTCCTGGAATGGCGAGCCCGGCGGTTTCAATGCCAACGTAATAGGATCGGGCTGTGCCGCCTCGAATACGAACACCGCCCCGCACTTTGCTCCAGCCGTAGAAACAAGCTCCGCGAGCCACGGAATAGTCAAGATCTTCAGGACCTTCCACCGGCTTCGGTGGATTGTCAGGAAACCAGTTCTGAAGTTGCTGAAGTAATCGCGACCGCAGCGCAGATGCTTTGAAGACGCCGCCATTGAAAAGCACATGCGTCAGAGGACTGCCCGCGAGCGATTGCTGCAGGAACGAGGCAAGATGCCTCGTGATCCCCGTGTCCGCTTCATAGGGCAATCCGATTTCACGAAACCCGGCGCGTGATTTTGCCGGTCGATCCGAAAGCTGAGAGTCCGGAAAGAAACCGTTCAGCAGCAGATCTGTCGCAGCTGATCGTTCGACCGAAACAGAAACCAGCCCACCGATCAAACGGCTGCTGCGACCAGGCACTGAAATTGTTTGCGCGTCCGGCCCCGCACCGGACAGTAATGACTCCTTGGCGTTTCGACACGAATGCCAGAGAGACACGGACTGCCATGGATCGAGCGATAATCCCTTTTCGGCAAACAGCTTGGCCACATAATGGGCGAGCGACAGATCCATGTTGTCTCCGCCGACAAGCAAATGATTGCCGACGGCCACGCGCTGCAAAATTAGTTCGCCACCGTCTTCCGCAACTTCAACCATCGACAAGTCAGTCGTTCCGCCTCCAATGTCACACACCAGCAAACGGTCGCCAACCTTAAGCAGTTTTCTCCAGCGATCGCCAATAGCATCCAGCCAGGCATAGGTCGCGGCCTGAGGTTCTTCCAGCAGTACGAACGATGTCGGAAGGCCGGCCGCAATAGCCGCTTCACGCGTCAGTTCGCGTGCACTGGCGTCAAACGATGCGGGCACCGTAAGCACAACATGCTGTTCGGCAATTCGCGCCTCAGGAAAGCGATCGTGCCACGCGGCAACCAGATGTTCCAGGTATCTCTGTGAAGCCGTCACTGGCGAAAGTTTCGGAACACTTCCGGGGGCCTGCCATGGCAGAATTGGCTGATGGCGGTCCACTTTACTGTGGCAAAGCCATGACTTTGCGGCACCGATCGTGCGATCCGGAAACTCGGCCGACAGTCCACGCGCGAGATAGCCGGCGGCAAAAGAGGTCTGATCATTCCACGAAAGTGCGAATGTCTTTGACGCTGTTTCTGCATCTGTTGCCAGATAGAGAAACGATGGCAGAACAGAGCGTGATTCGATGGTGTTCGCAGCCACCAGTTGAGGAATCGGAAGCACCTGAACCAGAGGCTTTTCATCGCTCAGGGAGGCATACGACAATACGCTGTTCGTGGTCCCAAGATCGATGCCAATGACGAACTGAGCGGACATGAAATCAGTGTTTCTGCTGGACCGGAGTCGATGACGAATGGAGATATGTAAACGGCAATTCGGTGGGTTACCGAACTTCTACTTCCGCAGGAGAAATGAGTGACGCCGATTCGGCATCGCCCGTCCAGACAGGAACCTCACATTTTGTGGCCTGCCAGCCATGATGCACAAGGGTGCCCAATGCGGGATTTCCAAGTCCAACTTTCCCGGACAATTTAATTCCGGCATTCGTCTTCGAGCCCAGCTCGACGCTGCTGCCTTCTGACTGTTGAAGAACTGGACGAATGGCAAATTGACGTTCCAGGACGGCACCGCAGTCACGATGAATGTCACGCACGGCGGCTCCGACTTGAGCGTCGCTGTATCCCTCGATCGGTTCCTTCAGAAAATCGACGAGACGTCCTTCTCTCTGCAAAGTGGCGAGCAGACTGACGGCGTCACTTCGCAATGGCTTCTTTGGGACCAACGGTGCGGGGGCCGGTATCGCGAGCGGAGCCTGGGGCGTGTCCAACAGAGTGGCGACTTCGGCCGCGAATCGGCCGTTGGTCAAAATTTTCCACGCGAGTGATAGACGTCCCATCGATCCGTTATTCCAAAGGCTGATTAAAACTAAACCGACGAAAGTGACGAGCAATTTCGTCAGACGCTGGGTCTCAAAAGGGAACTTTAAGCCATTCCGGAACCGCATTCCAGCGGATGTGCATGGTCGCCAGACTGATCGGCTTCCAGGGTCGCCACTTTGATCCACGCTAGGGAGGGCAAAAAAATCCCGGAAGCAGCGAATCCAGGGGGGGCGGAGGACTCTAGCTGCTTCCGGGGGCGATTGGTTTCGGAGTAACTGTTGAGCAGTTCACTCAGTTGCAACGAAAGGAACAGTACGAGGATCTAAAAAATGCGTCAATAGGTGTTCAGGAGATGTTGGACGACCCGCGAAAGCGGTAAGTCTCATACAGGAAGAGACTTACGGCCAGTCGGCATTTTCTGCCGAACGGCTCGACGTTAGAATTCTCATTTCGATGTCCCGTTATTAGCGTCGAAAATCCACTACCATGAAGCCGCTGAGAAAGCTGACTGGAAATTTGGAGGGAGCCCCGGAACATTGGGAATCTGCCCCGCCGGAGAGTTAGACACCTTCTTCAGCACGCGGCCAACGGCTGATGCTGTGAAATACCGCGGCACAACAACGAGGCCCGCATTTTTCGAAACACCGGGCTCGGTGGGGCTGGGATCAAGATTCGGGGGTTTAAAGCACCAACCCATAGTGCTTTGAGTGGCGTGTGCTTAAGAAAAAGTTGTAGCGGAAGTTGCGTAGACTTCCGGTGATTTGCTAAGAAAGCCGGAACTCTTGGCGAGTTCCGCTACGCTAAGTCCACGCCATTCCCGGGTGCGTTTCGGTAAGCCTACTTGTTCGTCGAATCTTCTTTGTGGGGGCTCAGATTCGCCATCAGAGACAGGTCGTCGGTTCCCACGTCGGCCCAGTTGATTGCTCTGCAAATCACGCTCAACGAGACTGCAGTAGATCGAGGATTTCCACGAATTTGCTCGTCCGTCGAAATTTGGTGCAGAATTGCTATCCTACGAACGCTGGCAGGGCAGGCGAGTGTTCGACTGTGGTGATCGCGGAACGACAAGGTCTTCCAGCAGCGATCCAGCAGCATTGTCCGACATCTGGCAGGTTCGAGTCACTCCGTAAGAAGTGATCATTCATCCATTCGCAGGGATTCAGCGATGCCACTTTTTGAAATTGAAACAGAAGCTCACATCATGATCGGGTGGGCTTCGAGTTTGGAACAGGCTGAGCACATGGCTCAGAAGTATTATCCGGAGGAGAAAGTTCTTCGGATCACAAAACGCCCACGTGATATCTGGGTGATCTCAAAGCGACTGCTGGGGCTCGAGGGGAAAATGCGGCCCTGCGACGTCGCCCGCGATTGTTTGGCTCGTGCGTCCGGCGACAAACTTCACGCCATTCGTCTGTATATGCTGGACACAGGCACGGACCTCATCGACGCACAAAAGGTTATTGAAGCGAACATGTCAATCGGTTGGTGAGTCTTCCTGAAACGCGTGCTGCCATTTTCAATGCTGGCCGTCCCGTGGACGATTGCCTGTGCGGAATCGTCACTCAGCTTTCCTGTTTCTCTTTCTGTTGAATGAAATCCCGGCCTTCATGAACCTGCTCACTCTTGTCCGCGAACGTTTCACTGGTCCCCTGTCGTCTTTGGTGAGCGACGTTCAGCCTTTGCTGGAAATGATTCGTCCGGCTCAGGATGCGAAGTTTGGAGATTTCCAGGCCAACTTTGCGATGGCTCTGTCGAAGCAGCTGGGCAAATCTCCGCGTGAGATC
Organism: uncultured Planctomycetota bacterium; assembly: GCA_947085455.1. GTDB lineage: Bacteria > Planctomycetota > Planctomycetia > Planctomycetales > Planctomycetaceae > SXXK01. Next base: position 38,054 of record CAMTWR010000023.1, read on the forward strand.
GCCGAGTCCGTGAGCAGACAGCTTCAGATCGATGATCTTTGTGAGCCGCCGGAAATTGCGGGGCCCGGTTTTATCAATCTCAAGCTGAAGGACTCATTCCTCACGGCAGAGATTTCGAAAATTGCCGGCGACGATCGCCTTGGCGTTCTGGCTCCGGCAAAGCCGCGTCATGTTATCGTCGACTACTCGTCGCCAAATGTCGCAAAGCCGATGCACGTGGGGCACCTGCGCAGCACAGTGATTGGAGACGCCATCTGTCGCACTGTGAAGTTCGCCGGCCACAAGGTCACCAGCGACAATCACATCGGCGACTGGGGCACGCAGTTTGGGATGATCATCTACGGCTACCGCCACCTGCGCGATGACTTCGCCTTTCAACGCGAGGCCGTTTCTGAACTGGCGCGCCTTTATAAACTGGTCAATCAGCTGTCCGATTATCAGGGGACCCTGACAAAGTTACCCGCAACGGAACTGGCCGTCGAAACTGCCCGCGCGCAACTCGCTGCGCAGGAGTCTGCTGCAGCGATTGACGAGAAAGCCAGGAAGGCGCTCGGCGGATTCCGAAAGCAGTTGGCTGCCGCAGAAGAGACGCTTCGAGACGCAAAAAAGACCATTCAGACGGTTCAGGACGATCCGGCACTGCTTGCATTTTCAACCGCACATCCTGATATCGCTCGAAAGGCACGCGCAGAAACCGCAAAGCTTCATGCCGGCGATGCGGAAAACAATCGTCTGTGGAATGAGTTTCTGCCGGCCTGCCTGGAAGCTCTCAACAGAATCTACGTGCGACTGGGAATCTCGTTCGATTTGACACTGGGTGAGAGTTTCTACAACCCGATGCTGGCGGATGTTGTCGCCAGTCTGAAATCAAAAAATCTCGCTCGCTTCAGTGAAGGCGCTACATGCGTGTTCATCGAAGGCAATGCGGCTCCCTTCATTGTGCAGAAGACTGACGGCGCTTTTACCTACGCAACGACCGATCTTGCCACAATCCAATACCGTCGCGAAACATTGAAGGCCGACGAGTTGCTGTACGTTGTCGACAAGCGACAGTCTGAACACTTCCAGCAGCTGTTTGCCACGACAAAACAGTGGGGCATTTCTGATCTGAAACTTCAGCACGTGTCCTTTGGAACGGTGATGGGCAAAGACGGCAAGCCTTACAAAACTCGTTCGGGCGATACCGTCGGTCTCGAAAGCCTGCTCGACGAAGCCATCCTGCGTGCTCGCAAGATCGTCGACGAAAACGACGATCGTCGGCGCGAAGGCGCGATGCTGAACGAAGAAGAACGGGCAAGAGTTGCCGAAATCGTGGGACTCGGCGGCATCAAGTATGCCGACCTGCATCACAATCGCGACAGCGACTACGTCTTTGACTGGGACAAGATGCTCGCCACCACCGGCGATACGGCGACTTACATGCAGTACGCCTACGCTCGCATCTGTGGAATTTTTCGGAAGCTCAACCTGGATCGGCACAGCATCTCATCCACCGGGGCAACTGTGCTGCTGACCTGTCCTGAAGAACGTCGACTGGCTCTGCAGCTGCTGTTGTTCGGAAATGCGGTCGACAATGTCCTTTCCGAATATCGCCCTCATCTGCTGACCAGCTGGCTGTACGAAACGGCCGATGCTTTCAGCAAGTTTTATGACCGCTGCTCTGTTCAGGACGCGGAATCGGAAGACCTTCGCACAAGCCGCCTGATCCTGTGCGATCTGATGGCGAGAGCCATCGGTACGGGCCTGTCGCTGCTGGGCATTGACGTGGCCGAAGTGATGTGAGAAAGTTTTCGGTTTTCGGTTTTCGGTTTGAAATCTGAAATCTGAAATCTCGGGTGCCTCGCAATGGCTTTCGAACCCCGAATACCACTAAGCCAGGATCTTTTCGACGATCTTTGCTTCCTCGCTTTCGACAAGCGCCAGTCGGCGAGTGCCTGCTTGATAATGCAGCTCTTTGTGATCAATTCCAAACAGATGCAGAACCGTCGCCAGCCAGTCAAAATGCTGAACGATATCTTCGACCGCGTGGTGTGAAAATTCGTCGGTCGCTCCATGAACATGCCCCTGACGAATCCCGCCGCCGGCCGCCCACATGCTGAATCCAAAAGTGTTGTGATCGCGTCCGACATTGTTTCGACCGTCGGGGCCGACAGGAATTTGGATCGTGGGCAGTCGGCCCATTTCTCCGCCCCAGTGAACCAGAGTTTCGTCGAGCAGTCCTCTTTGTTTCAAATCCTGCACCAGTGCGGCCGCAGGCTGATCGATTTCGCGGCAACGATTTGGCAGCTCGGTCAAAATCGCAGAGTGATGATCCCAGCTTTGCCCGTTATTGAAGATCTGCACGAATCGCACGCCTCGCTCCACAAGACGCCGCGCGATCAAGCAACGAGTACCATAGTCGCGAGTGACGTCCTGGTCGATTCCGTACATCTTCTGTGTCGCCTCGGACTCCTGCGAGATGTCGAAGGCTTCGCTGGCTGACAGCTGCATCCGAGCTGCCAGTTCATAGCTGGCAATACGAGCGTCCAGATCGGATTCCCCGGGATGCTGCTGCTGATGCTTTTTGTTCATCCGACGCAGGAACTCCAGCTGCTTTGCCTGTGCGGCGCCCTTTAAGTGCAGCGGCGGATCGAGGTTGAGAATTCTCGGTTCTTTCGGTCGGACCACTGTGCCCTGATAAATTGACGGCAGTCCGCCGCTCGTCCAGTTCTCTCCACCAATTAACGGCAGACCCCACGGATGCGTCAACGCGACAAACGCAGGAAGCTCCTGTGACTCGCTGCCCAGTGCATGAGTCAGCCAGCTTCCCAGCGTCGCACGTCCACCCACGCCGGCACCGGTATTTAATGCATAAACACCTGGCAGATGGTTGTTGACGGAGGAATGCATGGAGCGAATCAGAGTAATCATTTCTAAAAATGGCAGCCTGCTCCGAGACATACCGCAAACTGTCCTGTAACTCTTCCGAATCAGGCGCGCGGGCAAACAGACGCAGAAATGCTTCATTGACGCGGGACGTGTCATCCGGCAACTCGGCGGAAAATAATTGCTCGGCCATTCCGTCTGAAAGAGTCACAATTCCCGAATCATTGAGAAACAGCAGCGACTGCGGCGCGGCGGTTGAGACAGTTCTCTGCGCACAATTCGGGGCCATCGCCGGTAAATCAAATGTCTCCAGCATGTTCAGGGGCAGCGAACGCGCGGAGCTGAGATACAGGCTTCTGCGGAACTCCTGTTCGCCGACTGGTTCTGTGTGGGAAAATAATCCGTCGCGAAGAATTCGTCTTCCGATCACGGCTTTGCCTTCACCATCTTCACTAACAGGAACACTGGCACCCGCTACGGCCAGATTGATCTTGCCGGTTGCTGTAAGGATCGAGTCTCGAATCGCCTCCGCTTCCAGACGCTGAAGATTCATGCGGCCGAGCAGACGGTTTTCAGGATCGATTTGATTTAACGTTTCATTGCGGTGAGAGGTCTGTCGGTATGCGGTGGACATCACGATGAGCTTGTGAAATTGTTTCATCTTCCAGCCGTTGCGGACAAAATCGTCGGCCAGCCAGTCGAGTAGTTCCGGGTGCGAAGGGCGATCTCCGAACGTCCCAAAGTCTGCCACGGATTTTATAAGGCCCCGACCAAAATGATGGCGCCACATTCGATTGACGGCCACACGTGCTGTCAGGGGATGTGTGCCATCCGTGAGCTGTTTTGCGTAGGCCAGTCGTCGACCGGTTGTCGGTTTGCCTTCTGTTTTTTCCGGAATGGCGACAGCTGGACGAGCGATTGTCAGCACATGCAGCTCACCAGGCGTCACGGGCTTCGCCGGTTGCATTGGATCACCTCGGAAGAAGACCGTGCTCACGGGAATAGCCTCTGCCGACTCCTGCACGTTCATCACCATTCTGGGCTGCGGCTTTGTCTTGCGGGTCTCGGCCACTTTCTTTTCTTCTTCCTCAAACTTTCGATAGGCCGGCATGTCGTATTCAATCAGCTGGCCAACAATCCAGTCGATCGTGCGCACGGTCGGGTGCGAATCGAGCAGGCTTTTTTGCTCGGCCGTTTGCTTATCCGCAGGAGTATTGACGGCTGCTCGCAAAGCTTCACGTACAGCTTCCGGAGCATTTTGAATGGCTTTGTCCTGAATCAACTGACAGTGCGCACGACGTCGGTTGCGGATGTCAGTTTCCTGTGCAACCGCTTCCGCTTCGATGCGAGCGATCTCATCACGACACGCGTTGTCTGTAAGGTCCGTGAGTCGTTGGGCCGGCTGTTTTCAGGTCTGCAGAGGAAACGCGGGATCGAAAACAGAACGGAAGCGATAGTAGTCCTCGATGGAAATTGGATCGTACCGGTGATCGTGACACTGAGCGCAGCCGACCGTTAGTCCCAAGACGCTGGTGCCGACAACTTTTAATGTCTCCGCCACGGCCTGATTGCGATCCGGGATGCCGTTCTCTGTCTGAGTCGTATCGGGTGCCATTCGCAGAAAACCGGTCGCAGCGAGCAGTTCCACATGACGCGGATTGTTGCCGTCCGGAGTTCCCTCGATCAATTCATCTCCCGCAAGCTGTTCGACAAGAAACTGGTCAAACGGCTTATCGTCGTTCATCGCCTGGATCACATAATCTCGGTAGTGCCATGCATAGGGGCGTTCGTGATCGTGGCCCTGATTTCCATCGCTTTCCGCATAGCCTGCAATGTCCAGCCAGTGACGTCCCCAGCGAACGCCGTATTGCGGCGAGCTCAGCAGACGATCGACCACTTGCTCCCACGCGTCGCCCGACTGATCGTCGACGAATGCTTTCACGTCCGCAGGAGACGGCGGCAGACCAGTGAGATCCAAAGTGACTCGACGAATCAACGTCGGACGATCGGCTTCCGGTGAAAAGCTGAGGCTTTGCCTTGCAAGTTCTGCGGCAAGAAATCCGTCGATCGGATTGGAAATCGCATATCCCGCCGGCTGCGGCGGCTGGGTGACTCGAACCGGCTGCCACGCCCAGAAGCTGAGTTCTTCTTCTGTATACTTTGCGTCGTCTGGATTCTCCGGCTCGGCCCTTGCGACTTTTGCGCCCTGTTCAATCCACGACTGAATGATCTTCTTTTCTGCCTCAGTCAATTTCTTTGGCCCAGGCGGCATTTCATTCGACTGAATTCGGTTGACGAGCAATGACGACTCATGGTCCCCCGGAACGATCGCGGTACCAGATTCCCCGCCCTGCTGTATCAGTCGAACCAGCCTGAGGTCCAGTTTGCCTCGAAGGTCGGCTTCTTCCCCGTGGCACAAAAAGCAGTGGGCTTTGAAAATCGGCCGCACGTCTTTTTCAAACGTCAGTGCTGCAGGACTGTCTTCGAAGGCAGAAAGCGGTTTTGTACCCAGAGCAATCGTGGCAGCCAGCCATAGGGCAAAGATCAGACGAGCGTTGTAGTGCAAAGATTTCATATCGTGGCAAATCACATGTGGAATGCGTGAGCAAAGTGGCGGGTGATCTGCGGGTCCTCAATTGTCGGGAGTTCCGTTGCCGCGTGCAAGTGGATACCGGTCGAAAGCAAGTCGGCGAACAGCTTCCGTGCACACCTTTTCCGGTGACGACTTCTGCAGTCGGTGCTTTTGTTCAGTCTAACTGCATGAGTCTCTGTGGGCCCACGATGTCAGCAATCGGCCTGCGTCGCCGTAGTGGGCTGTTTGCGAGTCACATTGGATGAACCTGCAGCGTCGCAATCGTCGCTGAAATTCGGCCAAAAACGTGGCAGATCGGCAACACGATGCCGTTACGCCACATCGAAAGAACTCTGAAAATACAGGGAAGCACCAATGCAGAACGGTCCGACAATTCCGCGCGTGTGATCTGCTCGGCTCGTGTGTCTCGGGCAAACTTCTTTTGTCCCCTGAGGGAGAGAAATTTCTCGCCGAGGTTTGCTGACGACATAAATCTTCTGTGACTGCCTGATCGCATCAGACTACTGATCGACTCAGACAACAGTGAGCCATGATGGCCGCGAACTTTTCAGCACTGCATGACGACACTCACAGAATCGGTGAGCGCCTGAATGTGCTGAACACATCCCCTCAAAAAATGTCCATTGAGCCTTTCAACTAGTCTGCAGAAATCTGTACAGGGGAGTCGCACATGTTAAGTGACGGTTTGTCGAAGCGTGCTGCAATCATGGAACTCAGTTATGCATTTGAGTCGAACCAGCGTCTGCTGGAAGCCGGGCGACAGCAGGGTCAGAAAGCAGCTGAGCTGGAAGCTTTGCAGAGCGTTTCAAAGATCACCGATCAACATGTGCTGATTGAACTTGTCGACTGCGGTGTTCGAGCAGACTCACTTTATCTGTTGACCTTAATGCCGCTGGTCCATGTAGCCTGGGCAAACGGATATGTCGCGAGCGAAGAACGGGCAGCGGTGCTGAAGGCCGCTGAACAGGATGGGATCCGCAGAGACTCCCCGGGCTTCAAAGTACTGGAACGCTGGCTCTCAAAGCAGCCCGATGCGTTACTGTTCCGTACATGGAAGGATTACGTCGGTGCCATCAGGATGTTTATTTCACCCGAATCCTTCGCCGTGCTTCAAATCACCACGCTGGGTCGTGCATGGAACGTCGCTGAAGCGGCTGGCGGTTTGCTCGGTTTCTTCAAAGTGTCGCGTGCAGAAGAAGCAGCCATCGAAGAACTGAATCTGGCGTTTCTGTGATAAGCATGCCTGACGAAACTTTCGCATGTAGCCGCATTCGTGATGATTCAGACAGGCTACTGAACTTTCACGAGTCTGGCTACGGTTTCGCCGATCAACATCCGGCTTGGCGACACTTGTAGACGACACTTGTCGACCGCAGGAAAGCGGGCAACTTCGCCGCGTTCTTATGACAAAATCGGAAGCAACAGGTCGCAACCATGTTGAACTTCGCGAGTCACAATCGAACCCATCAATGTGGTGCTCGTGCAATCGTGAATTTCAATGTCCGCTGCGGTGCCTATCAGTCGCGGATTGCCATCGAAGACCACAATGCGATCGCATTCAGATCGACCGGTCAGCTGCATGGCTAAACGAGCCGCCTCGGGGGACGCGTGCTGAATTGTCTGAGGTTCGCCGTCATGATCATGATCGTGATCATGCGCCGAACGGGCCATGGAATCCTGGCCGGCAATGGGCAGCAGAGCAATGAGTTCAGATGGCTGACTTTCGCGCGCCGCGCGCTTTGACGCTGACTTGCTTGGACCTTCCACCAGCACGGTCACTCGCCGGCCGATAAACTCCGCGTTGTCTTCTTCGCTGATTGCATTCTGCAGGTCAAGCATCTCGTTATTGCGACGACGCTTTACGTTTTCCGGAATATCATCTTCAAACAGGTCAAACGCTTTTGTGCCTTCGCGTTTGCTGTACTTGAAAATGAAACTGTTCTTGAAACGACATTCGCGCATCAGATCCATACTCTTCTGAAACGACCCTTCCGATTCGCCGCAGAATCCGACAATGAAGTCGCTCGAAACAGAACAGCCTGGCACGTGCTCCCAAATGCGATGCATCATCTCACGGTATTCTGCCACGGTGTAACCGCGTTTCATGCGTTTTAGCACATCGTCGCAGCCCGACTGAGCCGGCACGTGCAGATACTTCATTACCTTGGGCAGATCGCGCACAGCCTGCAGCAGATCATTCGACATATCGCGAGGAAAGTTGGTGATGAATCGAATACGATCGATGCCGGAAACCTCGCTGAGCTGTTCCAGCAGATCCGACATCCGTACCAGGCGACCGTCCTCCGTGTACTTATAGCTGTTGACGGTCTGGCCCAGCAATGTAATTTCCCGGACGCCCTGATCGGCCAATACGCGAGCTTCTTTGACAATGTGTGCGGGCGGACGACTTTGTTCCGGACCACGCGTGGCTGGCACAACGCAATACGTACAAAATTTGTCACAGCCAATCATGATGCGGACAAAGGCCTGAAACGGCGTTGGTCGCATCTCCGGATCCCGCAGCGGATCATAGCTCTGAAAACTGTCCGAGACTTCTTCGCGAGATCCATCCCGCCGGCCCAGACTGACAGCCTTCACATGGGAGCGTTCGGAAGCCGCTCGAGTCTCCTTGATCAGGCGAGGAATCTCGGCCAGCTGTCCTGTTCCCACGACGATGTCAACAAACGGAGCCTTCTGAAAAATCAGATCCTGATCCTTCTGAGCCATGCAGCCCATCACGCCAATGACCTTCTGCGGCCGATTGCGTTTGCTGAATTTCAGTCGTCCCAAAGCGCTATAAATCTTGTGCTCGGCATGTTCACGCACGCTGCACGTGTTGAACAGAATCGTATCTGCTTCTTTGGGATTATCCGTCAGCTCATATCCATCCTTGCGCAATGCGGCGACAACGAGTTCGCTGTCCAGCATGTTCATCTGGCAGCCGACTGTTTCAATATAAAGCCGGCCATTGTGCGCGAGAGGGTCTGAAGTCATGGAAGTTTAACTTTGAATTCACCGAGGTTACATGTCATGAGCGAAACGGCAAGCGAAAGAACTGTGCGAAGCCACGCAGGCAGCATCGCAATTCTTCAGCTTGCCGTTCAACTGTCAATTGGCTGAGATCTGATTACTGAATGCGTTCCATGTACTGGCCGCTTTCGGTGTCGATCTTCACGTTGTCGCCTTCTTTAATGAAGGAAGGCACCTGAATTTCAGCACCCGTTTCTACAGTCGCTGGCTTGGAGACGTTGGTCGCCGTGTTTCCGCGAACAGCAGGTTCTGTGTAGGTAACTTTCAGAATGACGTGCTGCGGAGGACGCATGCTGATCAGCTGGCCGTTCCAGTAAAGCAGACCAACAGTTGAGCCTTCCATGAGCCAACGCATTTCTTCCTGAACAACAGCTGCGACAAGACTGTTTTGTTCGAAAGTGGTGTTATCCATGAAGACGTAACTGTCGCCATCACGGTAGGAATACACGCCGTCGTTGCGATGAACATCTGCTGCTTCCAATGCATCGCCGCTGCGATAAGTCTTTTCGTACAGAGACCCTTTCAGCAGGTTTCGCAGCTTGGTTCGGTAAAGAGCCTGACCTTTTCCAGGCTTTACGAAGAAGGTTTCAAGCATTTCGTAGGGTTCATTGTCGATCAGAACCTTAATTCCCTTTTTGAATTCACCTGCGTTGATGGTGCCCATTGGAGTCGTTCTCTGAGTCTGTTATCTTCTGGTAGTTTTCGGCCAGTCAGCCGACAAATCGGAGCTTCTGTCACTCTGTGACGCGAAAGGAAGCCCTGAAAATTGGCCTTGTAGATTACCAGAACCTCGTGCCCGAGTGAATCCTGAATGGTGCCCGTTCCGCCTCCAATCACCACATATTCCAGCCCGGAGCCGGCTTCTGAGGCATCTGCAACGGCCTCATGGCAGCGAGAACTGGCCGGGGCGATTCGTTCGACGGAGGATTTGCTGCAAAGACTGCATCTAATTCAGCCCAGTGAAACTCTGCAGCATGCGGCCGAACGACTTGGACTTCTGGAACGAACTTCCATCACAGCAAGTGCCGAAACGCCCGCAAATTCTGAGACTTCTTCAGACCGTGCCGTCGAAATTCTGCGCCGTTTTCCGGTTCTCGTCCCGGAGAATTTCCTAAATCGCATGCGGCCCGGTGACCCGTCAGATCCCCTGCTTCGTCAGGTGCTGCCTCTGGCCCCGGAAGCAATCTTTACAGACGGCTTCGTTTCCGATGCCGTCGGAGATCTGTCGGCTCGTCGCGCGAGCGGCGTTCTTCAAAAGTATACGGGCCGAGTTCTCCTGATCGCTGCCAGCGCGTGTGCCGTTCATTGTCGCTACTGCTTTCGTCGCGATTATCCGTATCAGGACGAACCCCGCCGGCTTGATGAATGGCAGCCGGCTCTGGAACAGATTTCAGCTGACACAACGATTTCTGAAGTCATCTTCAGCGGCGGCGATCCGTGGATGCTGGGCGATCAAAGGCTGGAAGCTCTTTGTTCGGCAATTGACGCCATTCCGCATATCGAACGCATTCGTTTTCACACACGACTTCCGATCGTGTTACCCTCGCGACTGACCGCGGGCCTGCTGTCGCTGCTCACCAGTTTGCGGGCTCAGCCGATTGTCGTTGTACACGCCAATCATGGAAACGAAATCGTCGGCGACTGCGTGACAAGCCTGCGAAAGCTTGTGCGATCCGGCATTCCTGTCCTAAACCAATCTGTGCTGCTCGCCGGGATTAACGACAACGTGGACGCACTGGAAACACTCAGTCGCCGGCTCATCAACGTCGGCGTGATGCCGTACTATCTGCATCAGCTCGATCAAGTGATCGGGACATCACACTTCGAAGTCGCAACTTCGACAGGCCAGCGTCTCATCGAGGAACTCGCCACTCGCCTGCCAGGCTACGCTGTGCCTCGCTACGTCCAGGAAATCCCCGGCCACTTCAGTAAAACGCCTGTTTGAGTCACACGCCAGACGCTGTCTCAGATCAGACGCTGTTACAGAACAGGGCTTCAATCAGCAGCCTGCTGATCAGCGGCCATTGCGGGAAGCAGGTTCACAACTTCAGGGCTGTGGCGGAAACAGAGGCTAAAGAACTGGCAATCGCCAGCGCTGTCAGTGATTTCGCAATCATCCGTTGTCTCGTATGCAAGTCGTTCATCGGATGTCTAACAGTTCGGCGGCTGTCCAGTCTCAAATTCGCTGCGGTACGGGTAACGCGGTTCGGTGTAATGGCTCCGGCATGATTCACGTTTCTCTAATTTCTTTCGTGCCGAGCAGTACTGACAATGTCCCGTTTGGCGATTCCCCCTTTGGCGATTCCGACGTGTTGTTTAGTCACGGGAGGAAAGTGTGGCGGTGAGCAGTCGACCGTCGGTATGCCACAGATCACCTCCACCGTTTCGGCCTTCGCGGATCTGGTGAAAATTGCTGACTGCCTGGATCTGGGTCAGTTTGTCGGCATGCTTCAGAGTTTCCATCAGATGATCTCTTTCGGCATCGACGTTTCCGTCAATGTGATGAGTAATCTGACCGGTTGTGTGACTGACCCCGACACTTTCATGAACAGGATCGCCCGGATGCTGATCGCCGGTGACAGTCACCCGCGACACGTTCATCGTGGCGGGGTGGCGTCTCTCGAAACGCGTCCATGCCAGCGGCACGACCATATAGGCCGCAGCAAGATAGATGATCACGACTGCGCACAGAGTGGAAAATCGATGCGATCGATGGGCGACACGCTGACGTGGTGCCTGCTGATGCCACTCTGGAGAAGGAATGCTCGACGGAGTTTCGTCAGAGTGACTCATTGAACTGTATCTCCACATGGCTAAAAAATGGTCTCAATGCGATGAAGGTTAACCAGTCAGCCACACCTCGCAAAAGGGTACGTCCAATCGTGAAAGTTATTTGTAGACCAAGTGTTGCCGTTTTTCGCTCCCGTGCCAGAAGTCCATTACAAAGGCGATGATGAATCGACTGCGGCAACGCCCGATTGAAACGGGTCGCAATTTCTGTGGGACGATTTCAGCCCAATGTCCTCTGGCACAGCAGCGCCATCTGAAATACAAAATCCGCCACCCACTCAGGTACTTCAACTGAACCGGAGCTGTTGCTTTACGACGAAGCCACTTGCTCCAAGGGGAAGGAGAAAGGGGCAGGTCCAATTCTGTTTGATACGGCATTTTATGTGGCTCTATCAAGAGCCCGGCCGAACAGTAATACGCCTGTCCCCGTCGTAGTTCCGAATCCCCGCCGAGGTTCTATCGGGTCATGGCTTATCCTGGACATCTCGAGAGGCATCGGAATGGCGTGACCAGAGCGATTCAGAGGGAGCAAGATTGTGGACAATGTCTTTCACCATGGCCGTGCGGTGTAAGGCATCATCCAGCGCCTGAGCCCACTGACCGGCATTGGCACGACTCCACGCTTCGCGAGCGATCACGACGGCAGGGTCGCCATCGTCGGCGAGCGGATCGGCGGGCAAGCGGTCGTAGTAGCGTCGAAATACGGTGGTCGCCGCAAAGAATGATCGCATTCCATAGCGATCCGCGAAGGCCGCCTGAAGCCGCAGACACGCATGTTCGCGGACCTTCTTTGCGGGATTAAAACTATCCAGACCCCAGTCGGGTTTGCTTAAACTGTCCGGGCCTTCACACAGAGCGTGACAGGTTTCGTGCAAGATCATCTGAGCGAGACTATCGTCGGGATCCAGCGTCTCGGGCGACCCAATCGTCAGCACGCTTTGTCCATCCCATGACGCATTGACTTCAGCGCTTCGGACAATTTCCATGCCCATTCGAGAAGCCGCGTGCAGCCAGATTAGTTCAACGGGATCACGATAGGTCTGAAGAATTGTTCGCACGGTTTCTTCTAAAAATCGGCTTCAAAAAGGCATAGCAAGTTATGTCGACTTAAAGCTGATGTTCCCACCCGGTGACATCAAGCGGAACAGTCTGGCCGTCGTCATTGCGAAGACTAAGATTCGTTCCTTCAACGACCGTACCGATCTCATGAAACAACTGCCCCGCCGTCAGAGACTGCGTGTGCAAACGGGCTGCGTCGGCTTTTGATACACTGACCAGCAATTCAAAATCTTCGCCGTCGCCAAGAGCTGCTTTTAATCGCTGCGAATCGCTCCATGATACCGGTACATCGGCGTGAATTGGAATCTGTGAAGCATTCAGAATGGCTCCGGTATGACTGGCCGCCATCATCCTGTGCAGATCCATAGAGAGTCCATCGGAGATGTCCATCATCGCATTGACGTGGACATGATCGGTCAGCCACTGAGCCGCTTCAAAGGCAGGCGTGAACAGCAAATGCCGCCCGTGCTGAAGACTGCCGCCCAGCGGACCGGTGACAAATAATACATCATTTGGCCGTGCTCCGGATCTGAGCGTCGGAAGGCTTCCCATTGGCCTTCCGGTCAGGCAAACATTAATCGCGAATGGCCCGTGCCAGGTATTCGTGTCGCCGCCGGCCAGGCAAAAATCATATTCCCGAGTCAGTTCTTCAATACCAGCGTAGAGGTCATCAAGAAATTTTCCGGGTGCGGCAGACATAGTTTTCGGAACTGCGATAGACACAAACGCCGCCGTGGGAAGGCACGCCATCGCCGCAAGATCACTAAGATTGACCGCCACGGCCTTTCGACCGGCAAGGCGAACGTCCGATGTTTTCAGATCGAAATGGACTCCATCCAGCAGCATATCGGTAACGACGACCAGACTTTCCGACGCCGGACAGCGCAGCACCGCACCGTCGTCGCCGATCCCAACTTCCACGGGCTGTCGCACTGGAAATCGCCGCGTTAATTGACGAACAAACTCATTTTCGCTGGTCAAAAAACTGTTCCTCAATCGTTATTCAGATCTGTCATTGCTCGAGAATTCTAACGGGAAGAAATCGCCAGGCACAGTCAGCGACAACATCACGAATTCATCAACGCTGCTGCGGTACCGTGAGAAAATCGCAATTTCGAAATCACTCAGTTCCGTTGAATCGTCGAATGACTAACATTCGGCCAAACAGGAATTCAAGCGGCACGAGAAAGAAGGCATCCTGCGACGTTTCTCTGCACTATGTCTCGGCACCAATTGCAATTACCACAGGTTGTTCGAAGCGATGAAGATTTTGATCAGTGAGCAGCAGATTCGTGAGCGAGTTCAAAGACTCGGCGCGCAGCTTTCCGAAGAGTACGACGGACGGCCCCTGACCATTCTGGGAGTGCTGACCGGAAGCATCGTTTTGTTGGCCGATCTTATTCGCGCGACGAATGTACCGCTGCGAGTTGCTCTGATTTCGGCGTCCAGCTACGTCGGAACTCGTACATCTCCGGGGCAGCTTTCCGTGAACAGTGCGTTGGTTCCCGATCTGAAGGGACGGCACGTGGTGATTCTCGACGATATTCTGGACACCGGCCATACAATGGTCGGACTGCTGGACGCGGTGCAGGGATTCAGTCCTGCGAGTGTGCGAACGGCCGTGCTGTTGTGGAAAACCGAGCGGTCTCAGGTGAATCTTGAACCCAACTATTTTGGTTTCAAAATCCCCGACGAATTTGTCGTGGGTTATGGCCTGGATTACAACGACGAGTTTCGCCATCTGCCTTATATCGGCATTCCTGATGAGGACGATCTGAAAGCCGCCGAGGGAAAAGCTTAGAAACGTATCGCTATGGCCGTGCCTCCTTATCGAAAAAAAACGGACGCATCGTCACTGCCAAATGTGACCGATCAATCTGCAATGCTGCGCGAGATTCTGACGTCTTCGCATTTTGACGAAGTCACTCGAAGCGAACTGCAATCGCGGATTTATCGAGAAACGCTGGACAGTTCCAGAGACATGCAGTCTCCGAATTTCTCAGCATTTCATCCGCAGGATCTCGCGCGGATGGTGCAGGCCTATGACAACTATTTTCTTGGCGGTGCCTGCTATGCGGCGCTGAGTGGGCGTTCATTGAAGTTTCGCCTTGCGCCCAGGCTTACCCGTGCAGGCGGTCTGACAAAATGGACAAAGCGACGGGATCGAAAGACGGGAATGATTTCCGAGGATTTCGAAATCAGCGTTTCTTCACATCTGCTTTTTCAAACGTTTAAAGGTGAGCAGCGTGAAGTCAAGGTTGTGGGATTGCCGTGCAGCAATCGCCTTGAAGCCATGCAGAAAATTGTCGAACACGAGCTCGTCCACCTTTGCGAAACACTGGCATGGCAGGGATCCAGTTGCAAAGGGCAAAGATTCCAGTCCATCGCAACGCGTATCTTTGGGCATGTGGAACACACACACCGCCTCGTAACGACCGCGGAGGTGGCGAGAACACGCCATGGGATCCAGCCGGGTTGCCGAGTCATGTTTGAAATGGACGGACAATGGCTTCACGGAATTGTGAACCGGGTCACCAAGCGAGTGACCGTGCTGGTCCCGGACATTGACGGACGGCAGTATTCCGACGGGCATCGATATTCTCGATTCTATGTCCCATTGGCCTTACTGAAACCGACTGATCAGAAGTAGTGATCAGCGAGTTTTTTTCCGGCGAGGCAGTCCCGTCAGTCCCGAGTTGCGTCCTGCAGAATCCTTGCCACGATATCGCGAAACGTGAGACCAGCGTTTTCTACCGCTGCCGCAAATCCCGCGTCCGTGGACAAGCAGGGATTGGCGTTGATCTCCAGAATCCATGGCTGACCATCAGCATCCACACGAAAGTCAACGCGTGCATAACCGCGGAGATCGAAGGCCGTCCAGCAGCGGCGAGCCAGAGCCTGCAACTCATCCAACAGAGCCAGATCTGCATGCGGAAAATCAAATCGGCGTGGAGTATTGATGTACTCGGAAGTTTGATCGTTCCATTTTGCATCGTGGCCAACGATCTTCGGTTTGCCTCCCGGAAAATCCACAAACTCAATTTCCGCAGGTGGCAGCACGAAGGCATCACCGTTGTCCGCCAGCAGACTCAGATTGAACTCGCGTCCGTCGATGTATTGTTCAGCAAAATGAGGTGTTCCCAATTCTTGCGAACGTAACACAATGCGTTTGGTCAAATCAGCGAGGGAAAGTGTCGTGACAGCGAGCACGCTGTCATCATTGAGTCCCAGGGAAGCATGTTCGGCGATGGCCTTGATAATCGCCTGCTCGGGCGTCCATCCGGCCGCTTCGACTCCCTGCCAGCGATGATCGGCAGCGGTGAGCCAGGCGGGCGTGGAAAGTTCGTGATCCAGCATCCGCCGCTTGGCCACGAGTTTTTCGGATGTGGAGATCATTGCCAGACTGGAGGCGCCGGTAAATGGAATCTGCAGGGATTCGAGCAATAGCGCGGCGGCGGGCATTAAACGGTCGGTGCCGCCGAGCGATTCCACAAGGTTGAAGACGATATCAGGCTTTTCGGCCAGCAGCTGATCTCGAGCCGCCGCGAGGTCCATCGTGCATGCAACACGAGAAGTGATGTGGCCAAGGCTATGCAAAGCCTCTTCAACGGCCACGCACTGTCGAAGCACATCCAGATCGCCTGCGGAATCTGACAGTGTGACTCTATTATAAAGGATAACAACATGCATCGGGGGGGAATCTTGCGGCGGTCAATCTGGACTATTCACACTTCAGCTGGGCTGTTCACACTTCACAGTTTGGCAGGAGTCCAGAAAATCGCAACCGGTGACGGGCAGCACATACCGTCTTCGCCCGGAAGAACGTGCCGAATCCTCAACTGCACTCCTTCCGTTCTGTGGACCGGCTCAGCAGTGGCATCTGGAGATTGGCGGCGGTAAACTGGAAGACAACAGCCAGAGTTCAATGGATCTGGTCTGCATAGGAAGAATGTCGAGAAACCTCGTCCGGTAACCAGGGTGCTGGCTCATGAGCGATGACACCAATGATCTCAATAATCGGCTGATGAAGGAGTTCTCACGCCGCGACCGGAAAGCGGAGCCGGTGACGGTTCAGCCGACCTCAGAACTCATTACCAGCCCTGCGCCAGAAGCGAGTACTCCTGGACGCTTGTCGTCAGCATCGGCGGGCGTGGAACAGGATCAGATGGGCATGATCAATCGGCTGAGACTGCGGAACGCAGAATCCGCACATCAGCTGGAAAAAGCGAGACTGGCGTATCGCACGGAAATGCAGTTGATCACGCATCAATCCGACGCTGCAATTCGCGAGAGCCGCGCGTTCTGGGATGCGAAGTCTGTAGAAGTCGCGGAGACCATTAAAACGTACGTTCAGGCAACAGTGAGAGCGTTGGAGATTGATCGTCTGGATTCTCGCAACTCCGATATCCAGCGATCCTACGAAGTGGCAGCATCTGCCCTGGAAAAGGCGCGAACTTCCCGGCTTCCTGAAGTGATGAAAGATCGGCTGATCAAAGATATTCTGGACAACTTCGAACGCACGCTCGGGCGAATTCAGAATGACACAATTGTTTCGAAGTACGACCTCGATTGAAAACATGATGCCATTTGTTTTTTGAGTGTTTCTCATGGCCAAAGACACCCGAATCCCAACCGACGATTCGGACGACGATGCGCTCGACAGTCGACTTGTGGTGGTCGGCGGAGTGGTGCTGTTTATTGCAGGAGCCGCGTGCGGAGCGATGTTGTATGCCTTTGGGCTGGCCGGACGCACGTTCAATTTGTCGGTACTGCGAGGCGGGCTGCTGACGTTCGGTATTATCTCGTTGTGTGTGGCGGTGGGTGTCATCTTCATGACCGCCTTCATCCAGTTGCTCGGTGTACTCTGGCCAAAATCGTTGACGTTCTGGTCAGAAAATCGATTGCTCCGCCGAGCGAAGAAGAGAGCAATGTCGCAGCTGGATCGGCGGCACCGATTACAGGAAGACAGGGCTCGGCTGACTGCGAAAATGCAGGCCACCTATGTGATGGAAAAGGAATCCGCCAAGGTCGCCAATCAGCAGGCTCTGCAGGAGCTTCGTGGAGCCCTTCAGACATCCATGGTTCGCAGCTGCGAAATCGTCTTTGAACATTTGAACAGAACACTTGATCGATATCATGAACTGATTGGCGAAATCGAAGGCTCAACACTGGCCGCTGGTGAAAAGAAGGAGCTGCTGGATGCACTGAGTGCAAAAATGAATGCCGATTCGCTCGACCAGAAGCGTCAGTCGACTCAGCAGATG
The DNA here is from genome assembly GCA_947085455.1 of uncultured Planctomycetota bacterium. Taxonomy (GTDB): domain Bacteria; phylum Planctomycetota; class Planctomycetia; order Planctomycetales; family Planctomycetaceae; genus SXXK01. Next base: position 55,655 of record CAMTWR010000023.1, read on the forward strand.
ATGGAAACGGCCATCTGGGAAATCCGATTCCGCAAGGCCCGCATGATGGCTCGAAGCCGTTCCGAAGCGGCCGTGAACTATTTGAAAAAGATTCGACAGCGGACGGAAAGCCACAAAATCCTGCTGCAGATTGACGCGTTGATCCGAGAATTGACGCCTTCCCTCTAAAAAATCATTCACCGTGTGGAAAACGGGAGGGTGATCCCGAGACCGCTCAGCACATTTTCCGAGGAAATTGGACGACAGACCGGTCGTTTTGTGTGTACCCGCTATAATTTGGACAGGGCGAGCCGAGAACCAGCTGACTTCGGGATTCGCAGACACCACAGAAATCAACGCTCTACTCGATATCGGAAATACTGAGGACTTCATGTCGACAGCAACCCCCAAATCTTCTGGCGCATTGCCGCTCAGTGCTGTGCCGGACGAACGCGGCCGCTTTGGTGAATACGGTCGCCGTTACGTTCCTGAAACGCTGATGTTTGCCCTGGAGCAATTGTCACAAGCGTACGAAGACGCGAAGCTGGATCCTGAATATGATCGGCAGCTGCGAGACCTGCTGAAGCATTTCGTGGGCCGCCCGAATCCTTTGTATTTTGCAGAGCGACTTACGGAAAAATGCGGTGGCGCTCGGATCTTCTTCAAACGTGAAGATCTGAATCACACGGGTGCTCACAAAATCAACAACACGATGGGTCAGGTTCTGCTCACAAAGCGCATGGGCAAGACACGCGTGATTGCAGAAACAGGTGCTGGCCAGCACGGTGTTGCCACTGCCACCGCATGTGCTCGCTTTGGACTACCGTGCGTGGTTTATATGGGCGAAGAAGACGTGCGCCGTCAGAAACTGAACGTCTTCATTATGCGAACGATGGGAGCAGAAGTTCGCCCCGTCACGACAGGATCCCGCACATTGCGAGATGCCATTAACGAAGCCATGCGAGACTGGATGTCGTCCGTTCGCGATACGCACTACATCATCGGAAGTGTTGTCGGGCCGCATCCGTTTCCGATGATGGTTCGCGATTTCCAGTCAATCATTGGACGCGAAACGCGGGAACAATGTCTGGCACAGGTGGGGCGATTACCAGACGAGGTCATCGCATGCGTCGGTGGCGGATCCAATTCGGCCGGTATGTTTTATCCGTTCGTAGACGACAAGACTGTGGCACTGACCGGCGTCGAAGCGGGTGGACGCGGCGAAAAACCGGGCGACCACGCCAGTACGCTCAGTCATGGCAAGCCCGGCATTTTGCACGGAAGTTACAGCTACGTCCTTCAGAATGACGACGGGCAGACATCCGACGTCCATTCGATCTCTGCAGGTCTGGACTATCCCGGAGTTGGCCCGGAGCACAGCTATTGGAAAGATTCTGGTCGCGTGGACTATGTCAACATTCTGGACGATGAAGCTCTGGCTGCGTTCAGCACGATGGCCCGGACGGAAGGAATTCTCCCCGCAATTGAGACTTCGCACGCCATTTCTTACGCGATGAAGTCGGCGGCAAAGCGATCGAAAGACGACGTGATTGTCGTTTGTCTGTCCGGCCGTGGGGACAAAGACGTGAACGAAGTGGCCCGTTTAACGGGTCAGGAGATGTAGTTTCGGATAATCGATTTTCCGGACGACGTGGCGGATACAAATGCGTATTCGCCACGTCTTTTTGGTGGCAAATGCTGCCTTTATTCGCCATGATCCTCGCGTTTGGCCATCCGTATTCTTTTCCGAGCCTTGATGAATGCGACTTTCTCAACTGTTCCAGAAACAGCCTTTCGTGCTGTCTATCGAGATCTTTCCACCTAAGACGGCCGAAGGCGACGCCTCTTTAAAACGAAATTTGCAGACGCTGACAGACTACAATCCGGCGTTTGTTTCGTGCACCTACGGAGCTGGCGGATCCACTCGCGACCGCACGGCCTATTGGTGTCGTGAGATTCTGGAAACGTTTCAGCGACCGGCGATGGCGCATTTTACATGCGTCGGATCGACTCGCGAAGAACTCAAGGACTGGTTGGATACCGCTGCGGCCGCCGGCATCCAGAACATCATGGCTCTGCGAGGCGATCCGCCGGTCGGGCAGGAATCTTTTCGGGCGGTGGAAGGCGGACTCAAGAACGCCAACGAACTTGTCGAACTGATCCGCGAGACTCATCCCGAGATGGGAATTGGCGTTGCCGGATATCCGGAAAAGCATGTCGAAGCTTCGACCATGCAGGAAGACTTGCTCAATTTGAAGCGTAAAGTGGACGCCGGGGCTGACGCGATTTTCACACAGCTGTTTTTTGTGAATCGAAACTTCTTGACGTTCCGCGATGCGTGCGAGAAATCAGGAATCACTGTTCCGATCGTACCCGGGATCATGCCTATCACCGACTTTGCCCGGATCAAACGGATCACATCAATGTGTGGCACGGAATTCCCTTCCGACCTGGCCACACGACTGGAAGCCGTTCAGGATGACGGTGCGGCTCAGTTTGAAATCGGTGTTGAACATGCGATTCAGCAGTGTGAAGCTTTGATCAAAGCAGGTGTTCCTGGCGTGCATTTTTACGCTCTGAATAAATCCGAAGCCTGCCAGAGAATTCTCGATGCGATTCAGCCGAGCGCCGTGGTTCATTAGCAGATCTCTGCTGCTGAAAATTGGGGCGGTGCGATCATACAGTTCTGTTGGCAGTGTGGGAGGCAACTATGAATTCTCTGGACCAACTTAAGCAGCACACTGTGATCGTCGCCGATACTGGCGACATTGATTCCATCGCTCGCAATAAGCCCCAGGATGCCACGACCAATCCTTCACTCATCGCCAAAGCGGCTCAGATGCCGCAATACGCGGATCTCATTCAGGAAGCGATCAAGTCAGGCAGACAGGACGTCGCAAAGTTATCCGCCGGAACAGATCAGAAACTGGTCAATGCTGTCCTTGACCGATTGTCCGTGAATTTTGGTCTGCGAATTTTGCAGATCGTGCCGGGTCGAGTGTCTGTGGAAGTCGATGCACGACTCAGCTTTGACGAAGCAGCGACAGTTGAAAAGGGCAAGCACCTGATTCGGCTGTTTGCCGAGCACGGCATTTCTTCCGACCGCATTTTGATCAAAATTGCGAGCACGTGGGAAGGCATTCGAGCGGCCGAGCGACTGGAACGTGATGGCATTCACTGCAATCTCACACTGCTGTTCGGATTTGGACAGGCAGTGGCCTGCGCTGATGCAGGAGTGACGTTGATCAGCCCGTTCGTGGGACGAATCCTCGACTGGTACAAGAAGTCTCAGGGAGTCAGCGGTTACGAAATCGAAAAGGATCCAGGCGTCCTTTCGGTTCATCGGATCTACAATTACTACAAGCGGCATGGCTACAAGACGCAGGTCATGGGTGCCAGTTTCCGTTCCGCAGATCAGGTCAAAGCGTTGTGCGGGTGCGATCTGCTGACGGTATCTCCGTCGTTGCTCACGGAACTTTCGGCATCCGACGCTGATGTTCCCCAACAACTGGATTCCGCTGCGGCCCGGACAATGGAACTTGAACGAGTCACACTGAATGAATCGGCGTTTCGTTGGACGCTTAATCAGGATGCAATGGCGACAGAGAAACTTGCTGAAGGCATCCGTGGATTCGCCGACGACCTCGAATCACTCAGCCGATTCCTGAACACTCTTTGTTAAAGACAGAAGATCTTATGAGCGTTGTTTCCGGTGACGTCATTCTTCAGAAACTGGCCTGGCGATACGCGACGAAGGAATTCGATTCCACGCGGAAGATCTCCGACGAAAATTGGAAGGTTCTGGAAACAGCCATCATTTCTTCGCCCAGCAGTTACGGCCTGCAGCCGTGGAAGTTTGTCGTCATCACGAACCAGATCGTGAAAGATCAATTGCCCGACGCGGCGTGGGGACAAAGTCAGCCCAAAGACTGCTCGCACTATGTTGTGATCGCAGCTCGTAAAACGACTGACGCGGACTACGTTCAAAAGCTGATCGACGCGATGGCGGCGGAACGATCTGTTCCTGTGGAATCATTAAGCGGCTACAAGCAGGCGGTACTCAGCAAGACCGGTGGCATGTCCAACGGTCATCAGGAATGGAATTCTCGCCAGTGTTATATCGCTTTGGGATTTCTGCTGGAAACGGCCGCCCTGCTCGGGATCGACGCCTGCCCAATGGAAGGTATCGTCCGGGACAAAATGGATCTCCTGCTTGGACTCACGGACACCGGGTACACGGCGACTGTCGGATGTGCTCTGGGCTATCGTTCGTCCAGTGATAAATACGCCGAAGCCAAAAAAGTGCGATACTCGGCTGCTGATCTCATCAAGAGAATCTGATTCCCCGCGCGTAGCTTTCTTTGGGGGCCGATGGATCTTGATCACCGTCCACCTGAATTTCTTAACAGTTCATTCGTGAAAGAGCCTCAGGTTCACCTATGCCCAAGTCGGAATCCTCCGAGAATTCTGAGAAGCGACCTGCCGATTTGAGCAATCTGCGGCTGGGCGAATTTCTACTGCTGCGGCGACTGGGCAGCGGAGGCATGGCGGACGTGTATCTGGCCGAACAGTCCTCGCTCGGTCGCCATGTGGCGGTGAAAATTCTGAAGAGTGACACGGTGGCGGGCGGGCCGGATGTTCTGCTGAAACGCTTCGAACAAGAAGCTCGCGCTGCGGGCGGTCTGAGTCATCCGAACCTTGTGCAGATTATTACAACGGGCCGAGAAGGCAATATCAGCTATATCGTTCAGGAGTATGTTCCCGGATTGAATTTAAGTCAGTGGATCAAGAAGCATGGGTTCCCGGATTACGGGACCGGCCTCAAATGGATGCAGCAAATTGCAGCGGCTCTGCGAGCTGCGTCGGAAGCGGGAATTGTGCATCGGGATGTGAAACCTGAAAACATCATGCTGACTCGCAGCAACGTGGCAAAGGTCACTGACTTTGGACTGGCTCAGCTGAATCAGCCCAGCAGTCCGCAGATGAACCTGACTCAAATCGGCACCACGATGGGAACTCCGTGGTACATGAGCCCCGAGCAGATTCAGGGCAACAAGCTTGACTATCGCAGCGATCAGTATTCGTTTGGAATCACCTGTTATCACATGTTCGCCGGACGTCCGCCGTTTCCGGGGAAGAACGCCGTGACGGTGGCCGTACAGCACCTCAAAGAACAGCCACTGCCGTTGAAGGAATTGCGGGCCGATCTGCCCCACGAGATTTGTGACGTCATTCGGCGAATGATGGAGAAGAAACCGGCCGATCGTTTTCAAACGCCAGAGGAGCTGGAAGCAGCCCTGGAAAAACTGAATTCCGTCCCCGTGAATACTCGACTGGCAGTGCAGACGGGCTGGGTCGGTAACGTTCTTCGCAGCCTGCCCGATCTGCGAAAAGTGGCAGCGGCAGCACTGACTGTGCTGGCACTTTCGTTCGTGGCCGGTCGGCAGCTCGATCGCTCCGTGAAGCTGCCTCAACCGGAAAAAGCCGAAGCAGTGCCGAAAGAAGCCACGGCAATACGACAGTATGCGGTCGCGATGCTGCAGCCGGATCGGCGAGCGGCATGGGAAGCGGTGATCAACAACTTTCCGGACACCGCAGAATCCGATCTGGCCGAACTTCGACTTGGTGTCGCGTTGATGTCAAGTGTTGTGCCGGATATCGACGGTGCCTATAAAGTTTTCAGCAGCGTTCGCAGCAAAGGCGAAGTGATCCCGCAAAAAGCTTACTTGCGGCTACTGGGCATGATCGGTCAGGCGTACGCGTTGAAGGAACGTGAACGCAATGAAGAGTCTGAGGCGCTGATCACTGAAATCAAAGATGTGCTGCTGCATTACGAAGGCAATCTGGAACTGGACCTGGATCGCGCGCCCGTGGAATTGCGTTCGTTTTTTGAGCGCATCCAGTTGTCGGCCCAGCAGTCAATGAATGCTGACTTTGGCGGATTCCGGCCTTGATCCCGTTTATCAAAATGCAGGGTTGCGGGAACGACTACGTTTTTCTCGACGGCTTCTCCGGACCACTGCCAGCCGATCCCGCGCAGCTGGCCGTTCAAATGAGTGATCGGCATCGTGGCATCGGCGCAGACGGACTGGTACTGATGCTTCCGCCTGACAGCGATACCTGCGCTGCGCGAATGCGCATGTTCAATGCCGACGGTTCTGAAGGTTTGCTGTGCGGAAATGCACTGCGATGCATGGCCATGTGGCTGCATCAGTCGGGCCGATGCGGAACCCAGTTTGCAATTTCGATGGGCGTTCGTTCGATCACCTCGCAGATTCTGGAGTCGTGTGTTGAAGCTCGAACGGCCGTTGTTCGAGTACTCATTGGAAAGCCCGTGCAGCTGAACTCGGGCGCTGCTGACAACAGTCGTTTTGTGAAGCACTTGTCGGCTTCGGATCTGACAAATGTGACCTTGCCGAAACTGATCAGTCCCGTAGCGCATGTCTCCATGGGCAATCCACATACAGTGTTGTTTGTTCGATCGCTGTGTGACGTCGACGTGGAACAACTCGGAGCGATGATCGAAACGCATCCTTTTTTTCCGCATCGCACGAATGTGGAGTTTGTTGAAATCGCAAACCCGTCTGTGTCCACCAACCCAAACTTCGCAGGAGCGGATGCACGTGTTCGAGTGTGGGAGCGGGGATCCGGGGAGACTCTGGCGTGCGGTTCGGGAGCGTGTGCAGTGGCCGTGGCGGCAAGCGGTGCGGGGCTCTTGTCGAATCGGAATTCGGTCGTGATTTCTATGCCAGGCGGCGAGCTTCGAGTTCTCTGGGACGACGATTTCAACGTGAATTTGGAGGGGCCGGCAGTCGAGGTATTTCGAGGAGCATTCCTGTCCGGAAGCGTTAAGTAAGTGGGTGCGGTTGTACAGAGAACGCTTTTGCTTCTGTGGACTTTGCATGTTTTTCCGCCTCAACACTCGCGGAAATGCACTTTTTTGGCCGGAATAGTGCCGTAAATGCGATAGGATCAAATGAGCGATCCGTCATGCAAGATGCGGAAAGTTCCTCGGGAATCAAATTCTTGAGGAATTCCGTCCAGCCATTTGTCCCCAGCTCCTTCCGTTCGTGAACGACGTTGCCTGCATGTTCCGCCGTCATTTCTATATTCTGATCGCTTTGATGCTGGCCGCTCCGACGGTTTCAGTTCACGCTCAGGATGCCGGTGGAAAGAAAGAACCGTCGTCCGTTAGTTCTGACGAACAACTGGAAAAGCTTCTGACGGATCTGGGCTCCTCGACTTTTTCTGTACGACAGAAAGCAGCGTTGCGGGTTCTGGAACTTTCCGCGTCTGACGTCAGGTCGCTGGAATCGCAGATGGGCTCAGCTCCAGCCTCCGTGTCGACGCAGCTGAAAGTGCTGATCCCACGCCTTCGTCGGCGTTTGTTCGACGAGCAATTGGAAAAGCTTTCCAAAGACGACACCAGCGAAGCAGAGGCCGCCGAAATCGTCGCCTTGCTGCCTGAGTGGAACAGATACTCGGCCATGACAGGAAGCGACCCCGATTCAGTGGTGGTTTACCGTGAGCTTTTGGTAGCCGAGCGAGACCTTTTTTCCGCACGCTTGTTTGCAGCGGACGATTTTGCCACACGTCTGGAAACTCGCAGCGCTGCTGTGTCGGCGTTGTGCGATGGTCAGGCGGATGAAGAATTTCCGGTTACATCTTTCGCGGCGCTGATGCTGCTCGGAAGCAATCCGGATCTGCATCTGCAGGGAGCAACGTCTGCAAACATCTCGAGTGCTCTGGACGATCCTCGATTCGGCAAGCTCATCGAAAAGGGTGTCCACTCTAAGACACTGAAGGCCATCACCGAATCATGGATTGAGCGACCGGACATTGCGGTCGATCGCCCGCTGCTGTTTGCCATCCAGCATCAGTTGCCTGCAGGTCGCCGAGTGGCTCTGAAGACACTCGACCGATCGACTCGAAATCAACGCACTTACTACGCTCTGCTTTGCCTTGCGACTTTCCAGCAAACGGAAGATTTGCCTCTGGTGGAGAGCCTTCTGAGCAACGAAAAGACGCTCTGGCCACCACGAGGACAGTTGGTGCGTGAACTGCTTCCTGACCGTGAAATTGACAGTACATTCTCCGTGCAGACGCGAGATGTCGCATTGGCCGTCGCCATTCATTTGCGGGGTGAGAAGCCTCAGGAGTTCGGGATCGATGTCGTGCCTTCCGACGCACATCTTTTTACCATCGAATCCATGGGCTTCAGCAATGACGAGCAGCGTGAGGCCGCTCTTGCCAAGTATCGAGCCCACTTCGCAGCCGCAGCACCGCCCTCTCGGTAACGTGCGCGAAATCAGGATCTAACGCCTGAACCGTTTCAAAGCAGTTGCCTCACGGCGGGTGCGAATCGAATTTCCGTCCACGAAACAGATCGACCATCGGCGATATTGAGTTACGTTGATGGCGGAACCTGGATCGATCCCGCTGCGGCTTCTTCAGTGGCCGTCTCAGCCTCCGTTGGTTTCTCGGCGGGAGCGGTCTCTGAATCCGTCGGCATAGTCCCGATTTTTTCTGCCGCCGTTTCTGGTTGCTCCTTCGGTCGCTCAGTAACCGGCTCGACAGCGGATGTCTCCGCAGGCTTATCGGTCGGCACCTCGGCTGGGCTCTCGACCTTCGGGGCCGGCTCAATAAGCTTTCGATCACGCACGGAATCGCCCAAAGACAGCTTCCAGATTCCTTCCGCATCTTTCAGCGTAATGAATCGATTGGTCACACTGACAATCTCTGCATTGATCTCCGAAACAGTCAGTTTTTCACCCAGCTTCAAGCGATCCGTTTTACCGGTTCCCTTATTTCTGAACCACGCAGACCAGACGCCGTCTTTGGAAACTGCGGCCGACAGCAGAGTCAAGGCGGCGTTGTCGTCCTGAACATCAAGACTGATTTTGTGCGACGCGGCTTTCGGCTCTTCGCCGGCATCAGTCACTAACACTTCCACGTCGTACTTACCCGGCACGAATGTGCGTGGAGGAGTCCACTTTACGTGACCGCTCGCGGAATCCACCGTCAGGCCTTCGGGCGATCCGGTGCCGAGCGAATACTTGAGCGATTCAACGGGACCATCGTCCGTGGCTGTGGCGGTGGCTGTAAATTCACGCCCAATGATCACGATCGCCGATTCCGGAAGTGTGAGCGATGGAGCGGCGTTCGCAGACTTAATCGTTATCGTGACTTTCGAATCCAGCTTCACGGCCGGATTGCTGGACTGAGTCAGCTGGACGGTCGTTGAATAGGCTCCGGACGCGACAGCCGCCGCAGGCGTCCATTGAAATTCACCGGACTTTGGATCGATCGTCATCCCTTCAACCGCATCGATCAGTGCAAATTGCGGTTCTCCCAGCTCAGGATTCAGGCTTTCCGCGCGAGCGGTAAATTTCACTTCTTCGCCCGGTTTGATGGTCTTGTCAGAAACACCGGCAAGTCGCGGGTTCCACGTTTTGGGCGGCGAAGGAATCACGAACGGAGAGCCACTTAAAAACTCAGCATAGGTGGCCAGTGTCTTCTCTTTTCGATCCCACGCAACGGGCAATAGTTCCACGATGGCATTCTCATCGTGAACCGCCGGCTTTGTCCCGACGGCGCCTCGCTGAACCTTCCAGCCTGTTTCAGAAACAGCTTCGACCAGCAGCAGTTCGCGATCAACTCGAATCAGAAACGGTTCAAAAGGCGTCCATGCAGGAAACAGTTCATTTGGAGCGACTTTCGTTTCGGTCGCCGCTTCGGTGATTTTCGTAAGCAGCAATGATCGCGGCAGCAACTCCATCTTCTGATCACCGCCATCCACGCTCATACCTTCGGCGGTCAGCGAAACCAAAAGACTCGGATTACCCTGCGCACCGGAACTGTCGATCTTCATCGTAGAGATGCGATGGAGCATGTTGGCCTGATCAAACAGGTACAAGAATCGCGTCAGTCCCTGCAGATCAGTTTCTGCCTTTTTCACTTCCACGGAGACAGTGCGATATTCCTTTTGTGAATTTCTGGAACCCGGTGTCACCTCAAAGCTGGATCCGGAGAAGCCGCATTGGCGAGTCACTTCAAAGACCCATTCTCGATACAGTCGCTGAGCGTCATCAACATCCTGAGGCAGACTGATGGATTTCCAGTCGTCCAGATTCCTCTGTGCAACCTGCAGTTGAATATTTTGGCGTTGCAGAGATTCGCTTTCGGCCTCGGCCGATACCAGCTTCTTCTGCAGGTCGCGAATGGGCTTCATCACCATGCCGTCCACGGTGGATCGCAGACTGTAGACCGCGACGACAGCGCCAAGCCCCAGTCCCAGAATTTTGGTTCGTTGTTTTTCGTCCATCGCATGAAATTCCGTTGATATGCTCACTGAGACAAAGCTCAGATTTGAAGCTGATTCTCAAAGCATCGACAGCACGTTTTGCTGCCCACACCCAATCGATTTGTCGCCGGCCAATTGCCGACGCTGACTCAAACTCCTGCTTGTTCCGGCAGCGAAATTTCGAGCACAATGCGAACTCCGTAATCCTGTGAAACCGCTGATGCTCGATACTCCGGCTCAAAAGGTTTCACGCCATAACCGGCGTCTCGCAGCTTTCGCGCAAGGTTGTCGATGTCCGTAGTCGACTTCGCAAATGCTTCTACTTTGATGGAACCAATTCCACCCCGCTGCACAGTGACAAACTGAAAGTTGTCGACAAACATGCGGTCCGTGCCTGGCAGGATCGACTTGAGTCGCACCATTTCATCCAGCCACTCCACATCACGGCTGACCCACTCGCCCACGCGCTCCGCCTGCGACAGGCTTTTCTCTCCTGCCTCCAGTTCTTCCTTGATGGTTTCGTTCTCGCCAACAAACAAAGAAAGATCTTCGGACAACGCCTGGACTCGCCCTTGTCGCCAATAATATCCGCCTGCAAAGATCACCATTCCGATCAGCGATGCCGCAAGAATTCTGACACGTCGCAGATCTTTTTTTTCCGGTGCTTTCCGAGGATGAATCAGATCGACCACCTCGATGCTGGTCTGTCCGATTCCGGCCATCGCACCGGCGATCGTGACGACATCCGCTGTTGCGATGCCTTCCGGAAGATCGCCGGCCAGAAAGACACTGGCCGGGTCGACTCGTTCGATCCGCGCGCCATCAAGTCGCGTGGATATCTGGTCCGTTACGGCTGATGTGACTTCCGGCGCACCGATCAGTACGACTCGATCGATCTTGTGCTCACCCAGAATCTCAGCAGCCGACATCCGCGCTCGAGTCAGTTCGGCGCGAATCGTTCGTTCGATCGTGTCCAATGATGTCCACGAGCTTCCGCTGTGCGAGAAGACCACCGTAGTGCCGCGAACAAATGTCAGCTCGATGAAGTCGCGTCGCATCACAGCCACAACGTCGACTTTTCCAGGCTCGGTTGTTTCTGAAAGAATGCCAGCGCGAGTGGCTGCCTGAGCGACGCAATAGGCGCTGACTCGCACTTCGGAAAGATCCAGGCCCGCGTCGTTCAGGGTCCGGCGAGCAATCGCAACCTGCTCTGTTGGTACCGTAACAAGCAGAACATCGCGAGTCGCGCTGCCGGGCTGAACTGGCAGCGGAGTAAAGTCCATGCAGACCGATTCGACCGGCACTGTCAGCCGCATCGTCGCCTGCATCCGAATCATGTCGGCCAGCTCAGCGTCCGGAACCTGCGGCAACTGGATACGATGAATCGTGACCATCTGCCGAGGAAAAACGATTCCTACGGACGCACGTTTTCGATCAGTACCGACCGGGAACAACTGCTTCAGCTGATCCACCAGTGCGAGAGTATCGCCGGAATCTGACTGGCGTTCCAGAATTTTAACCAGCCGAAAGTTGGCACGACCGCCGTCGGATGTGCCCTGCGCTACGACCAATCGGTCCCGATCCCATTCGATGAACTTGTCAACCATCTCATGCCGTCCGTACAAGTCGTCCAAAAATCGCAAGAAAACCTGGGGCCACGGCCGGGGTGTCTCAGGAAACCGGGCGGGAATCAATAGTGCGGAATGCCCTTCTGGCGATTCGCCACTTGGTTCCTGACCGTTTTCCGAGCCCTGTCCGAGCCCTTCTCCGTTAGTTCGTTAACTCAGCCTCTTTGTCAGCCGTTTTCGCTGTCTACACTGCATTTCTATATGCAATGAACCCCGCAGACAGAATGGTGGTGCCGCTGGTCGTCAGAAACAAGGACAGGTTCTCCATGTTCACAGCCGAGCCTCAGATTTTGCCGTCTTTTACGCTTATTCAGGCAGCCTGAACTCTCAAAAAACGGTCTGTGGCCGGCAAGAATCGCCGAAAACTGCGTTCGAGCAGCGTTCAGATCACGGTTCTCGGTGAAAATCAGATTGCCGGAAGCCTTACTCATGCAAATCCTTTCGCGTCATCCATTTGCAGCGATCGTTAAAGCCGCGATTGCCGGTCAGATCTCGAGCAAATCTGTCTGGAGTCATTTTTTGGAAACCGCTATAAGCCTCTCAGCGACAAGTTCGGGCTTGGCTCACGGAGCGTCCGAATTTGGAGGTCTGTTGTTTCAACTGAGCGTCCGTTCCTGCAGGGAAGCAGGGGATTTCACTGTCGAAGCAGCAGAAGTCAGATTTTCGCTGCGGTTTCCGCAGATCATCGTGTCATCGGAAGGAGTCCGATGGTGAGATTTTCAATCGCCATTGCCTGCGTTTCTGTAATCGTCTCTGCATCCCCAGCTAACGCTCAGTCGCGGACGACCGGCACACGGTCTCAGGCGACTCCCGAGCGTACGCCTTCAGAGGTGTCGGGGAAAGCCATCTTGCCCAAGGCGCCCATGCGCCCGGTCAGCCGAACTCAGGATGCTGCCGCTCCGCCCGCAGACCCAGCGGCCGGGCTTGCAGCGAATGCTGAGGCAGCGGAAGCAACTGTCGAGGTGGACGACGAGATTCTAAAACAACAGGCACCAGAAATGGCGCCCGAATTGGTTCAGGAACTGGATCGAATTCTTCAGTTCTGGTCCGATGCGAGCGACAAAATTGATCGTCTGGAAGGTAAACATTTTCGGATCGTTTACGACACGGCTTTTGAGGCAGAGAAACAGTCCGAAGGGGCCTTCGCTTACGAAAAAGCCGACAAAGGCCGCATCGATATCAAGCCCGTAGAGATCACTCCCGAAGTCATTGCCGCTCGCGAAAAAGAAGCGACTGCCGCCAAGGCTGAAAAGCGACGATCGCAAGTCCGCGTTGGAAAAACCGGCAAGCCTTTCATGCTTGTTCAGGAACAGCCGGAACGATGGAGCTGCGATGGACAGCGAGTTTACAGCGTGGATATGGAAAAGAAAGAAGCCATTGTTGCTCAACTGCCGGCTGACATGCAGGGCAAGAACATCATGGACAGTCCGCTGCCATTTCTGTTCGGAATGCCGCCAGAGAAGGCAAAGCGACGTTTCACGATCTTCTTCACCGGGGGCAAGTTCGATCCGAAATCAGGTAAGGCCTATTTGACGGTTTATCCGCGTCTTCCTCAGGATGCTCAGACTTGGCGACAGGCGGACGTCATTCTGGATTTGAAAGAGTTTCTGCCTTTAGCCGTTCAGCTTCTGGATCCAGCCGGCACCAAGATTACGGTCTACAAGTTTCGAGACTTCAAAAAGAACCAGAAGACCTTCGCAGAATTTCTTGGTGCAAATCCGAAGACACACTTCACTCCCGACTTGCGCGACTGCCAGGTGCAGGTGATTGGCGACGAAAAGCCGCCAGAGATTCCAAACGGACTCGTAAATGTCGCCGGCATGAATCATCAGAACGCCGTGATTCAGCTCGAACGTCAGGGGCTAAAGCGTGTGAAAGACGATGCGGACGCCAATCAGATTGTTCTCGAAGCAGGCCCGGCGGCTTCTAACCCCAATGATGTCTATACAGTCAAAGCGCAGGATCCAGCCCCCGGCACTCCATTGAAGCCCGGCATGAAGGTCAAACTGACCATCTGGACGGATCCTAAAGTGGCTCAGAAGTAATGACTTGAGTCGACCAGCAGACCTTGCGGTCATCAAAATAAAACAGCCCCATCGGAGCCAATCCGATGGGGCTGTTTTCGTTGTGAATGAGACCGCTGTTATAGATTTCCTGTGCTGATTTCCGGAACGATCAAGCGGCTGTTCAGATCTGCATCGCCAGGCAGAATAAGTCCTGCCCATGACTGTGCGTCTGACTCAACATCAATTTATGCTTCTCCATCTTCTTCAGCTGGAGGGCTTATGACAGTGTCCACGATTGGTAACGCAGCTGCCGCCGCTGCCGCAGTCGCCAGTTTAGCAATCGCAGCGGCGGCGCGAGCGGCCTCTTCGTCGATGACGTCGCCAGGGATCACAGCACAGGAAACCAGAGTGTCGCCGTCATCCAGACGAATGATTCTGACGCCCTGAGTGTTGCGGCCGATGGTGTTGATATCCGAAGCGCGGATACGCTGGATCTTGCCGCGAGATGTGACCATCAGGATCTCGTCCGAATCAATTACGCTCAAGACGTCAACAACTTTGCCGTTGCGAGCGGTCGTCTTGATGTCTCGAAGTCCTTTGCCACCGCGTCGCTGGCGGCGGTACTTCATGTTGCTGCCCGGGCTGGATTCGTCGGCGGCTTCCACTTCTGCGGAATCCACGGTCTCTTCCGCCGGAATCGTTTCGGCGGAAACCACAGCCGTGTCATCAGTGACGACTGGCTCATCCGGAGCGACGTCCGCCGGTCCGAATGGAGTTCGTTTGCCGTATCCAAACTCACAGATGCTGAGCAACGTTCGTTCGGGATCTGCGACCACCATGCCGACGACAATATCGTCCTTCGACAGGTTAATCCCTTTGACTCCGCGAGTTGCACGGCCGAGAGGACGAGCATCTTCGTGGTTGAAACGGATGGCCATGCCTGTGGAAGTTGACAGCACGAGATCGTTGTCGCCTTCGACGATTCGCACGTCGATCAGCGCATCACCCTCATCCAGTCGGATGGCAATGATGCCACCTTTCTGAGGACGACCGTAGGCGGACAGTGCCGTCTTCTTAATGATCCCCTGACGCGTGGCAATGACCAAATACTTGTCGTCCGGGAAATAGCGAACGTTGAAGCAGTTGGCAATTCCTTCGCCTTCCTCCAAAGTCATCAGGTTCGCAAGCGCACGACCTTTGCCCGTACGTGCCTGAAGTGGAAGGTCATAAACCTTGATCCAGTGCACCTTGCCTTTGTCAGTGAAGAACAGAAGGTAGTCGTGAGTGCTGGAAACGAACAGATGAGCGATCGGATCCTCGTCGTCCGACGAAGCGCCTTTGATCCCTTTGCCACCGCGATTTTGCGCTTCGTAAACATCCAGCGGAGTACGCTTGATGTATCCGCGCTGCGACATCGTCACAACCATCGGCTGCTCGGCGATCAGAGCTTCCTTGTCGTAGTCGCCCAGTTCTTCTTCTGAAATTGTGGTGCGGCGTTTGTTTGGGAACCGTGCCTTCAGTTCCTCCATATCTGTTCGCACGACGGCTCGCAGATTGGCTTCGTCCGACAACAGACGCAGATACTCGGCGATACTGTCCAGCAAATGCTGATGCTCGGCGACCAGCTTTTCACGTTCCAGATTTGCCAAAGAACCAAGCTGCATCGAAACGATGGCTTCGGACTGATTGAGCGAAAGGAAGTAGTCGGTCGCTTCGCCGTTCTCAAGTACGAACGCCTTGAAACCGTCGTCTCCCAGAGCTCGCGAAACAAGAGCGGAGGCAATAGGGATCAGCTGCAAAGCGTCTTTCGCCGCAGCTCGACTGGCGGACTGACGGATGGTCTTGATAATTCGATCAATATCAATCTGTGCAAGCAGCAGTCCTTCGACCGTGTGTTTTCGTTTGCGAGCTTCTCGCAGCAGGAATTCTGTACGTCGGCGAATCACATCGACGCGATGGCGGATGAACGCGTCCAGCATCCTGCGAACGGTCATCAACTGCGGACGATTTCCATCCAAAGCCAGCAAAATCACGCTGACGGTGGTCTGCAGTGGTGAGAATTCATAAAGCTGGTTCAGCACCACATCTTTATCGGCATCTCGCTTCAGCACGATATGCAGACGAACCTGCCATGACGGTACGTTTCTGTCCGTCAGGTCGACGATTCGAGAAATCCCGGCAATGCGTTCGTCGCGAACAAGTACTTCCAGTTTTTCACGAATGCGGTCACGCGTTTCCTGATATGGAATCTCGGTGACAACAATCACATCGGCTTTGCCTTCTGTTTCGAAGTGCGTCCGCGATCGCAGTGTCAGCGTGGATCGCCCCGTCATGAACGCTTGCCGGATGCCCATTGTCCCGCAGATGATTCCGCCCGTTGGAAAGTCCGGGCCAGGCATGACTTCCAGCAGCTCTTCAAAAGACGTGTCGGGATTGTCGATAATCCGAATCACGGCTTCGCAAACTTCCGCCATGTTGTGCGGCGGAATGCTGGTGGCCATTCCCACCGCGATCCCGTTGGAACCATTCACCAGCAGGTTGGGAAATCGCGCCGGAAGAACGACAGGTTCAAGGCGATCATTGTCGTAGGTCGGCGTGTAATCGACTGTTTCGCGATCGATGTCGCGCATCATCTCTGCAGCGGCCTGCGACAGTCGAGCTTCGGTGTATCGCATCGCGGCAGGAGGAAGCCCGGCCAGCGATCCAAAGTTGCCCTGCTTGTCGATCAGCACCTCGCGCATCACCCAGTCCTGAGCCATGCGAACAAGCGTGGGATAAATCGCGCCTTCGCCGTGCGGGTGATAGTTACCGCTGGTATCGCCGGCGATCTTGGCACATTTTTTTCGGCCACCAGTGGGGCCAAGGTTCAGATCGTTCATCGCCACCAGAATGCGGCGCTGCGAAGGTTTCAGACCATCGCGCACATCCGGCAACGCTCGACTGATAATGACGCTCATTGCGTAGGTCAGATAGCTGGTCTTCATCTCGCTCTGAATGTCAGTGCGAAGAACACGCGGATCGAACGGCAAGCTACTGTCGCTTTGAGGATTGTCAGTGGACAAGCTGGAAATCTCCTGTACTCAAAATGGCAACGGACAAATCTTCCATCATATCCGCAGCGTTGTTTCAACGTCGGAAATCACCGTGCATCACGAAGAAGCAGCGGAACACATCCGAACCTTCAGCAATGTTCCTGCAGCCATCCGAGAGTTTTGAGCGACGGGCAGTTCTCCGTCCGCCTCAATTCTCGTTCAGGCCGAGCACGTATTCCTGACGGCCAATTTCGTGTCGCTGCAAGTGCTTTTGCGACAATGATTTATAGCCGACCGATGCGTGTGCCGCATTGTAGCAAAATCTGCCGGTTTCTCAATTCTCACTGACGTCGCTGAGCCCGGGAAAAACCGAACTTGACCCAATTTTCGAAATGGCCATATAACCCTGAAAATCTGGTCGTCCAGAATTGTCATCTCGGCTGAAACTGCCTTTGGGTATTGCAGCTGCAGATCAGCTCAAAAGTGGAATCAGACTTTTCCCTTCTCCTCTCAGTTCTCGCTCGGCCACGCTGCAGACTCGAATGTGAACGTCTGCTGTTGTGCCCCTCCCTCAATTTCTTTCGTTCCGAGATGTTTTGATCTCAGGAGACCCAGTCATGCCGGAAGCAAACAGTTCTATTTTTATCAAACCTGTTGTTCGCAAACGCGCCAGCCGCGGCAGTGTGATGGTGGGTGGGACTCTGGTGATCCTGATCGCGGCAGGGATTGGCATGCAGGTCTGGCGTGCGCAGAACAGCCAGGCAGCCGAGCAGAAGGCCGCGACTGCCAATGTGCCTTCCGCCACAGAAGCACAGAATACAGCGTTTGCGCGTGTCAACGGGGAAGCGATTTCCTACGACGCGCTCGCTAAAGAATGCGTCGCCAAGCATGGCAAAGAAGTCCTCGAAAACATGATCAACCGTTCCATCATCCGCCAGGCGTGTGCTGAGCAGGGTGTGACCGTTTCTGAAGCGGAAGTGGATCAGGAAATTGTCGAGATCTCCAAGAAATTCGGTCTGGCGATTGATCAGTGGTACAAGATGCTGGAAGCAGAGCGAGGCCTGAATCCCGAACAGTACCGACGCGACATTATCTGGCCGATGCTGGCTCTTCAGAAACTGGCCGGAAAAGAAGTCGACATCACTCGTGAGATGATGCAGAAGGCTTACGAAGACAACTACGGGCCTCGCATCAAGGCGCGCATGATCGTGCTTGATAACCCACGTCGTGCAACCGAGATTTGGGAAAAGATCAAGTTGAATCCTGAAGACTTCGAAGGCCTGGCTCGCGACTACTCCGTCGAAGCCAACAGCCGCGCTCTGGGAGGCACAATTCCGCCCATCCGAAAGAATTCCGAAGGCACTCACGAAGCTCTGCGAAAAGCCGCTTTCCAGTTCAAGACCGAAGGCGAAATCTCCGGCATTCTACAGGTTGGCCCCAACCAGTACGTGATTCTGAAGTATGAAGGTCGTACAGAACCTGTGTCTCATTCTGTCGAAGACGTTCAGGCACAGCTGCATGCAGAACTGGAAGAGCGTGAAGTACAGAAGATGATCGGTGAAACATTCGAGAGCCTTACGAAATCGGCTCGTGTCGACAACTTCCTGACCGGTGAATCTCGCGGCCGCGTTGAGAAGGCCTCAAAGACCGCTGAAGCAGCAGAAAAAGCTGTGACACGTTAGTAAAAAACGGTCACCCAGCCGCTGAAAACCCCGAAGAGGAGGATGCTAACCGCATCCTCCTTTTTTTATGGTCGTTCTTCGCTCTGCGAACAAAACGGGTCCAGCATCGCAACCAGCCATTTTCATGGCTCTGCACCAGGTTCACTGTGCCATGTTTTGGAAGGATGAAGATCAGGGCATGAAGGAGTGCGCTCTACAATCCGTTTTGTTCGCGGAGCGACCAACGACTATGAGCTGCAGGACAGCATGGAGCAGCCGGCGCGATTGCGAGCCCAGTCGGGGCGTTTGGCGGCGAGCGATTCATTTTCCGGCTGGTCGTCGTATGGTCGACGAAGAACGTCCAGCAGGCGAGCGATCTCGGAGTAATCGCCTTCCGTTGCTTTATCAATCGCAACTTGAGCGAGATAGTTTCGCAGAACGTATTTAGGGTTGACGGAATTCATCCGCTCACTGCGAGCAACATCGGAAATCTCAGCTCGATGACACTGGTCGCAATAGCGGTGAAGCCACGCCATGAGCTTTGCCGAGTAGTCTGCGGTCACTTGTTCCGGCTTGTAGTAGGCATCACTGAGCACTGTCAGAAACGCGTCGTCAGAATTTTGCACAGACAGATTGACGCCGCCATCGAATCGCAGGCTGGCCAGTCGTCTATAGAAAATCGTCATGTCTGTTTCGACCGTCTGCAGCAGTTCCAGCAGATCATTTGCCAGCTTCTCATCATCCTGTAAATGGCCGGTGGTGAGTCCCAATTTTGCGGCCAGCATCGACTGGCAGCCATCATTGAATACTGCCGAATAAAGATCGATGCCATTCTGAAGAGGATTGACGGCCTCAAATACCGGGGCCAGTGCATTCGCGAGCTGCACCAAATTCCACAAGGCAATTTGCGGCTGGTGGCCGTATCGATAGCGGCGACCGGCGGCGTCTGTGGTATTCGGCGTCCAGGTGGGATCATAATCTTCCAGCCAGCCGTACGGACCGTAATCGATGGTCAGCCCAAGGATCGACATGTTGTCGGTATTCATGACACCGTGAACAAAGCCAACTCGCATCCAGTGAACGACCATCTCAGCCGTGGTGCGGCAAACTTCCGCAAACCACTGCTCATAGACTTCGGGAGATGGTTCACCCAGGTGCGGAAAGTCTCCTCGGATCGTATGGTCTACCAGCTTCTTTAAAGTCTCGGTGTCGCGGCGAGCCGCATGAATTTCAAAGTTGCCGAACCGTGTAAACGACGGAGCTGCGCGGCACACAATCGCACCGGGCTCTCGTTGAGGATTTCCGTCATAGAACATATCGCGAACAACCTGCTCGCCAGTCAGCACAAGACTCAACGCACGAGTGGTCGGAACACCCAGATGAAACATAGCCTCGCTGCAGAGAAACTCGCGCACAGAAGAACGCAGCACGGCAAGCCCATCTGCGGTTCTGGAATACGGAGTTGGGCCGGCACCTTTAAGCTGCAGCATCCATCGCTGTCCGCCGCTGTTGATCACTTCGCCCAGGTTGATCGCTCGCCCATCACCCAGCTGACCGGCCCAGTTACCAAATTGATGCCCACCGTAGCACATCGCAAACGGGTCCATGCCCGGCAGTTGCTGATTGCCTGAGAACACCTCTGCAAAATCCTGAGACGTGTACGCGTCCGAATTGAGGTCAAGAAGTTGGGCGACCTCCTGCGAATACCCGATCAGTTGCGGCTTGACCACTTTGGCCGGGAGCACGCGTGAAAAGCACGCTCCACGCACCTGGCGGCGACTATTTACCTGTTCGATATCAGCGGGAAGAACACGGGTAAATTGGTTGTCGAATTGAAGTTCATGCAGGCCGACGGTCATCATTCTTGCCAGATCTATGCGTTTTGCGGGAGTAGTCTCTGATCGATTCTATGTACCACGACCTGCGGAGACCAGAAGCGCGGGCCTCTCGTGTCAGGAAAGTGCGGAGATGTCGAACGCTCAGCAACAGCCCTCACAAAAAAGAACCCCCGAGGGAGACTCGGGGGTTCGGAGATCTTTGGAAGGTTACCTGCCTCGGTGCTGGCGTTTGCGTTCGCTTTCGGTCAGCATCACCTTTCGCAGGCGAATCACCTGAGGAGTCACTTCCACATATTCGTCCCACTCGATGTATTCCAGAGCCAGCTCAAGAGTCAGCTCGCGTGGCGGACGCAGCAGCATTGCATCTTCCGCTCCGGCCGATCGAATGTTCGTCAATTTCTTTTCGCGAATTGGGTTCACAACCATGTCATTGTCGCGAACATTTTCGCCAATGATCATGCCGTCGTAAACGTCTTCGCCCGGCTTTACAAACAGGTCGGCTCGTTCCTGAAGCTTCCACAAAGCGTAGGCAATCGCCTTGCCGTTGTCCTGGGAAATCAGAACGCCGTTCTGGCGGTGAGGGATCTCACCTTCGATAGAGCGGTATTCTTCAAAGCGGTGATGCATGATGGCTTCGCCACGAGTTGCGTTCAACATCTTGGTTCGCATGCCAATCAGGCCGCGAGCCGGGATGCTGAATTCCACGTGAGTCATGCCTGTAGATGTGGTGGTCATCACCTTGGCCTGGCCACGGCGACCGCCCACAAGTTCCATCACCGGCCCAAGGTCAGAGCTTGGAACGTCCACTTCAAGAAGTTCGTATGGCTCGCACTTCTTGCCGTTGATCTCGCGGGTGATAACTTCTGGCTTGCCGACGGAAAGTTCATAACCTTCACGACGCATTGTTTCGATCAGAACTGCAAGATGCAGAACGCCGCGGCCTGACACTTTAAACGATTCTTTGTCTTCAGTTTCTTCGACTCGCAGAGCCACATTGGACTGCAGTTCACGATAAAGACGGTCACGCAGATTACGGCTGGTAACGAACTTCCCATGCTGACCAGCCAGCGGTGAGCTGTTGATCGTAAATTTCATGGACAGGGTTGGTTCGTCAACAGCAATGCGTTCCAGTGCAACCGGGTTCGCTGGATCAGCGATCGTGTCACCAATTTCCGGATCAGGCAGACCGGTCACGGCCACGATGTCGCCAGCCTGTGCCAACTCAGAATCAGATCGACCAAGATTGTCGAACAATTGAACTTTGTCGATCTTCGCCATTGTCTTCGAGCCATCAGCGCGCATCAGGGCGATCTGCTGGCCAGACTTGATTCGACCGGCGGCGATACGGCCTGTGGCGATTCGGCCCACATATCGCGACCATTCCAGAGATGTCACCATCAACTGCAGAGGATCGTCCGGTCGAACAACCGGGCCCGGAATTTTCTCAATTACCAGTTCCAGCAGTGGCTGAACATCGCCGCCTTTGTTGGCAGGATCATGCGTCGCGTAGCCTTCACGAGCACTCGTGTAGATGTACGGGAAGTCAAGCGTCTTGTCATCCGCGCCCAGTTCCACGAGCAGGTCGAACGTCTGTGAAAGGACTTCATCCGGACGGCAGTCCTGACGGTCGATCTTGTTGATCACAACCATCAGCGAAAGACCGCACTCCAGAGCTTTCTGAAGAACGAAACGAGTCTGTGGGCGAGGTCCTTCGAAGGCGTCAACGACGAGCAGTGCTCCGTCTGCCATCTTCAGAACGCGTTCCACTTCACCACCAAAGTCGGCGTGGCCTGGTGTATCAATGATGTTGATTCGCACGCCATTCCACATCATGGCAATGTTCTTGGCCAGAATGGTAATCCCGCGTTCTCGCTCCAGATCATTGGAGTCCAGAATGCAGGTGCCCATCTGCTGATTCTCGCGGAACATGCCGCTCTGTTTGATAAGGCAATCCACGAGAGAAGTTTTCCCGTGGTCAACGTGTGCGATGATGGCAATATTGCGAATGTCGGTTCGACGTAGAACGCCATTGCTGTCTAATACGGACGGAAACTCAACGACAGACATGAAAGATAACCCTGGGAATACGACCGTCAGCAGCAGGTCACCGCGGAGGGCGTCGAGCATCGACACCACCAGATTCCGCGAAAAAGACGGCCGAAAAGCTCGGGAATCCTACCGTCTTCACGTTCAAGAACGAAGCGGACCTTTTCAAATTCACCGTAAATTCTTCGTTAATGGATTGCCAGCCGACGCAAACGGCCTGTTTTGCGGAGGTTTTGTGGCAACTCCCGTTTTCCTGAACGCATGTTGCAGGTGACTTGGAATGCTTAAGAAAACTCTCACCGGTAGCGAGATTCGTGAGAATTCGGAGTGCGACTGAACTCTCACGAGTCCAGCTAAGGTTTTTGTACAAGCTCAAAGCGTCAGTGAGTGAGTCCGACGCTGCAGCGGTGCTTCGAGCTTATCTGGAGGTCGAGCATTGATCCCGCCTGACGGTTCCCAAATGCATGGGAGTCAATCTACGATAGCGATCTCTCCGCAAACTCTTTCCTCAGGAGTCTTCTGCATGTCACAACCTGCCGACGGTTCTTCACGGCGATCGTTCCTCGCCTCCGCAGCAGCTGCCACGGCTGCCACATCGGCTCTTCATTCTGCGTCTGCATCACCAGCTCGATCTTCAGCCGCTGATAAGGTGATTGTGGGGGTCATGGGAGTCAATCGAGGCTCTGCGCTGGCTCAGGTTTATTCCACACTGCCCGACGTGGAAGTGCGTTACGTCTGCGACATCGACAGTAAGCGTCTCGCCGACTTTCAGGAATCACTTTCGAAGAAAGTTGATTACGAAGTCAAGGGTGTGGCCGATTTTCGACGAATCCTGGATGACCCGGAAGTCGACGCGATGGTCTGTGCGGCTCCGAATCACTGGCATGCTCCCGCCAGCATTCTCGCGTGTTCCGCAGGCAAGCATGTGTATGTCGAAAAGCCGTGCAGTCACAATCCGCGGGAAGGCGAGTTGCTGATCGAGGCCGCCCGAAAGAATAAACGTTGCGTCCAGATGGGCAATCAGCGGCGCAGCGGCGACAAACTGACGGAAGCGATCAATCTGGTTCACGAAGGTCGAATCGGGAGAGTCTATTACAGCCGAAGCTGGTACGCGGCCACTCGAGGCCCCATGGGAACCGGAACGCCAGGCGATCCACCGCCGGAGATTGATTACGATCTCTGGCAGGGTCCCGCGCCGCGAGAACCATTTACGTCCAATCGTCTCCACTACAACTGGCATTGGTTGTGGAATTATGGAAACGGTGAGCTGGGGAACAACGGGATCCATTCGATCGACCTCTCACGCTGGGGCCTGCAGGTGGATTATCCAACTCGCGTTGTTTCGTCCGGCGGGCGTTATGCCTTTGAAGACGATCAGCAGACGGCCGACACGCATGTAGTTTCGTTCGAATTTCCCGGTAAGAAACAGATCATCTGGGAATGCCTGAGCTGCAATCGCTACGGTCTGGATAATACGGGTTTCGGCGCAACGTTTCACGGAGACAAGGGAACGCTGCGGATAAGTGAATGGGGCTATAAGGTGTTCGATGAAAAAGGCAAAGAGGCGGAGAATGTGGCCGGCACCGACGGGCTGAAGACTCACATCGAAAACTTCATTGCTGCAGTGCGGGCAAACGATCCGACGATGCTGCATTCGGATATCGAAGAAGGCCACAAGTCAACTTTGCTGTGTCACCTTGGCAATATTGCGCACCGCACGGGCGATTCACTGCATTGCGATGCGGCCAGCGGACACATCCTGAACAATGACAAAGCGATGAAGCTTTGGGAACGCAGCTATGAACCAGGCTGGGAGCCTAAGGTATAGCGGGCTCGTACGACGACTTTGATTTCACGGCCTGAGTCATGTGATGGAGGCAGTCGCCTAAAACATGAGGTGATCAACTGAGCCCAGATGACACGACAATGTTTTCCGAAGGGACGGGACAAAATGAACGAGCCTCAAACTTTGCGATCGCCAGGAAATGGCCTCGACCGCCGGCAACTGCTGGCCTATGCGCGTGGCGTGCTGATCATGATCCCACACCGAACGACGTGTGTGATCAGCGAGCGAAAGACGCGATCAGCAAGCTGCTGCCAAACGCTGAAACCCTGGATGTGTCGTTGAATATCGAGAACATTTTCTTCAACGGCTATCTGATGTCCCCGTTCGAAATGATCTCGTTCGTTGATCATTTTTCCAGCGAACATGTGAAGGTGCATTTTGATACCGGCAACATTATGGAATACCAGTTCCCTGAACACTGGATTCCAATGCTGGGCAAACGCATTCGCAATGTGCATCTGAAAGAATATTCGAAGAAGAGCAGCGATCATTCGCTCGAAGCGTTTCGTCCTCTGCTGGACGGCACCACAAACTGGCCTGCGGTGATGCAGGCGTTCGATGGAATTGGATATGACGGCTATCTGACCTTCGAATATTTTCATCCGTATCTGCATCATCCGGAAGCCCTGATTTATCAGACCGCCGATTCCCTCGACCGATTGCTTGGAATCAAAGGGTGATTTGCGGAAATCCGGATCGCCAAACTGGCTGGCGGTGTTACCGTAGGATAAATAAAGTCTGATCGCTGCACAGTGATCATCAAATATTTGAGACCGCCCCAATGACGACCCGACGAACGTTACTAAAATCTGCCGTGGGAGCAGCCGCTGTTTCTGCATTGTTGCAGAAGGACGGCTTTGCAGCGACAGGCCTTACGCATTTCGCGCCGAAAGCGAAACGCGTTGTGTACCTGTTTCAATCCGGTGGCCCGTCGCATCTGGAACTCCTGGACGAAAAACCAGAACTGAAGAGGCTGCACGGCACTGAACTGCCGGACTCTATTCGGCAGGGACAGCGACTGACGGGCATGACTTCCGGGCAGACCAGTTTTCCCGTCGTTGCGTCGAAGTTTGGATTTCGATCATGCGGTCAGTCGGGAACTCGGGTTAGTGAACTGCTGCCGCACACAGGCAAAGTGATTGACGACATATGCGTGATCCGTTCGATGCATACAGAAGCGATCAATCACGATCCGGCGATTACCTTCATTCAGACAGGATCACAGCAGCCCGGTCGTCCATCGCTTGGAGCCTGGGCCAGCTATGGACTGGGCAGCGAAGCGGAGGATCTTCCCGCGTTTCTGGTGCTGATTTCTCACGGCAGCGGCGCCGATGCCAACCAGGGACTGCTCGAACGTCTGTGGGGCAGCGGATTTCTGCCGTCCAGTCATCAGGGCGTAAAACTTCGCGGCTCGGGCGATGCGGTGCTTTATCTTTCCGACCCGAAAGGCGTGAATCGAAACCTGCGTCGAAAAATGCTCGACGGAATTTCCGCTCTGAATCAGCGTCAGCTGGAGAAAACCGGTGATCCGGAAATTGCGACACGCATTGCGCAGTACGAAATGGCATTTCGCATGCAGACGTCTGTGCCCGATTTGATTGATACGTCCAAAGAGCCGGAATCAACTTTCGAACTTTACGGCGACGATGCAAAGAAGCCGGGAACATTTGCCGCCAATTGCCTGCTGACTCGACGATTGTTCGAAAAAGGCGTGCGCTTTGTGCAGCTGTATCATCGCGGCTGGGATCAGCACGGCGGACTTCCCACAAACATGCCGAAGCAATGCCGCGACATTGACCAGGCTCAGGCCGCACTCATTACCGACCTGAAGCAGCGAGGAATGCTGGAAGATACGCTGATCATCTGGGGCGGTGAATTCGGGCGGACGGTTTACGGTCAGGGAGGACTTCAGGACAACTACGGCCGCGATCATCACGGTCGATGTTTTTCCATGTGGCTCGCGGGTGGCGGAATCAAGGCCGGACAGGTACATGGTCAGACCGATGACTATGGCTACAACATCGTCCGCGATCCTGTTCACATCCATGATCTCAACGCCACCATTTTGCAGTGCCTTGGGTTTGATCACGAACGTCTGACCTACCGTTATCAAGGCCGCGATTTTCGCCTGACCGACATTCATGGGAAAGTCGTGGAGCCTTTGCTGGCCTGATGCCTGATGCCTGAATGCAGGGAATATTCCATGTGCGGACGCTTTACTCTTCGAGCACCCACGTCGCGAATCGCCGATTTTTTCGGAATCACGATTCCTGATTTATGGCAGCCGCGTTTTAACATTGCACCCACTCAATGGATTCCCGCGGTTCGCTGCGAAGGTTCAAGTCGCCAACTGATCAATCTCCACTGGGGACTGATTCCTGCGTGGGCGAAAGAGCAACGTATCGGCGCGAGCATGATTAACGCTCGCGCGGAGACTGTCGCAGAAAAGCCCGCATTTCGTACTGCGTTCCGGCGAAGACGTTGTCTGATCCCCGGTGATGGCTTTTACGAGTGGCAGAAAGTGGATACGAAAATTAAAGTTCCACATCTGTTTGAGATGAGCGACGAATCGCCCTTCGCGTTTGCAGGTCTGTGGGATCGCTGGCAGTCGCCGGACGGCCGCACGATCGAATCGTGTTCTATTATCACGACCGAAGCGAATTCACTGGTTGCGGTTGTGCATGATCGCATGCCGGTAATCCTGAAGGAATCCTTGTACGATGCATGGCTGGACTCAGCATTGGATGATCCCGATCAGCTGATGCCGATGCTGGCTCCGTTCCCTGCATCACGGATGAAGGCCACTCAGGTATCGACGGTTATCAACAACGCAAGAAACGATGAAGATCCTCGCAATGAGTAGTCTGAATGTCCGGAACGCTGGAGGCGTTTCTGGCGCCTTCATGTTTAGCCAGGCGCGACTTACTTCACCAGCAGAATCGGGCATCGACAGATCACCGAAACTTTATAGCTGAGTGTTGCCCACGTTTCCGAAAGACGTTCGGAGTCGACCTTGTGAGACGTCATGACAATTAAATCGACTCGATGCTGGTCTGCAAAATCAGTGATTTCCTTCAGCCGATCACCCACACGAATTTTCACCTCGCACGCCTTTTCAGCGTCCAGAAATCGCTGTGAAAAGCGTTCCAGTTCCGATGCCGCACGTTGCCGCAACTGGTTGTAGAATTCACTCGTTTCATCATCTGGCAATTCACCTCCGGTCTCAATCTTCTGGACCACATGCAACAAAGAGACTGCCGCTTTGTTTTGAACGGCCAGCTCAAATGCAATATTGAGCGCCGCGTCGTTCTTTGACGTCAGATCCAATGGGACAAGGATGTGGTGGAAGCGAGGAACCATCAGTCATTACTCCTCAGGATTGCGAGCAGAACAGACACCATCAGCGGCAGGTCGTTCGTCAGTGTTGCCGATCATACTGAAGCCTCGATCTTATCACGCAGCAATCCCAATGCCATCGGCAAACTTCCGTACCCGCCCGTCAATGCGAATCCTTCGCTCAACGCTTGTGCGTGGCGAAATCCCTTTTTTTGCATGTCCGTCAACGGCGGCAAGGTCTCCCCACCAACGTGCGAATAACAACCCCGGCCGCTCAGTGGTGTGTCGAATGGAGCAGCGCGGGTCACGTAATCCTGAGGCGGCCAAGGATGGAGCCTTTAACAGCCGTCAACTCCGCAGCGGCATTGGGAAGAACCAAAGACTCGCGAGGTGATCATCGGATTTCTCCCCTGAAGAATCGTCGCCATGCCTGAGGAATGCGTCTGGACCGCAACCATAATTCCGAATCTCCGCGACAGCTGCAAACAGACTGGTACTTCCTCCGGCAGGGTACAGTCTCGGATTTCGGTGTGAGTGAATCGAGCGGCTTTATGCAGCAACCATGTTTGTGTTGCCTCGTCAGCAATTCACGAGATGTTTCGGCCAGGCCCTTTACGCAGCAGGAACTATTCCGCCAGCCATGAAAAATCCGTGACACTCTTTAAAACGCCGTGCCTGATGATCCCGCGAGCAGGACGCAGCGGCAGGTGACGCAGCCGGTGCTTTTCGGAAACTCGGTTGAACGAATTCCCGCGAAAAACATTTGTCGCAGCGATCAAAAAAACTCCCCGAGATCCGATGATCGCGGGGAGCAGTTTGTGAAATAAGCACGAACCAATCTGAAAGCCGCGTCACTGCACAAATCGCAATTTAGCGGAATTCAGTCCGTGCGTTTATCATTTCGCTGTGCAGCATCCGGCTGCACAGGCCGTTGCCTGCTCGCAGCAGCTGCCAGTTTCGCAACATGCTGCGTCACAAAGGCAATCGCCGCCAACGTCGCAACTGCAGCCACGTTCAGTGCACTGACAGTTTTCGCAGACGCACACAGCACAACATTCACATGGGCTGGCGGTGGAAGCGGCCGAGTTTCCGCCGAACATAGCGGCCAACGCGATCGAACTAACAGCAACGCCACCGGTCAACAAATTCATCAAATGAAACATGACAGAATCTCCAAAATCAATTCAGAAAAGCGAATGAACAATCAAACCACTGTTCTCATTCGTGCCTGATTAATTCTGCCACACACAGAGTCTCGCCTGCCGGTTGTTATGGATGGACTCTCGCCCAGAATCTGGAGCACGCCGCTCCACGGGAATCATTGGGGAGACAGAGGCCTCAAGTCTGCTGAGAAAGCCAGGGGCCATCGCAAAATGGGATTGAAACCCATTCTCCGACGCGCGGCTTATGAATGGAAGAGCATCGTCGACGAAATCACAATCGCAACTCGCTGAACAGCCGGGGAGGAATTCAGTTCCGCAGCGGCTTTGTTCTTCTTCACCCTTCAACAAGCTGGGGTGCTGACAGCAGGATGAGGTCTCGTCTATCCCAGAACAACAACAGCCGCATGAAGTCTCACAGGCCAGTGTGTTCGCCAAAGCGGACGGGAAGACGGAGCAGCAGCAGGCGCCCGAGACTGACATCTTTACGAGAAGCAGAATCGAGAGAACCGTTCGACAGATTGTTGCGCGAAAAACTCTCATTGGTTTCTTGCACTGCAGACAAACGACTCAACCAAAAAACTGAACCACTGTCGCATCATACACATAGGCTCAAAGAACATCTTCCGATGTTTTGGATTTTATGTTGGAGTGTGGTGTTTCACAAGAGCTCCTTAATGATCTCGGGCATCCGGAGCCCACTCAACCCTGTTGAATTGCGGATCTTCACGCCCCACCTTGATTCATCTGTCCATAAGGTGGATCGGGATAACGATACTGGACGGCTGGTGGGAATACCCATTGCATGGGAAAGATTAAGGCAGAGTGACACGTCAGAGTGTCCGCTTTTGTGCTCTCATTCGGCCTCCCTCGACTTTTTGTGACGGATTGTGACGGATTCTGCACAACACGATTTCCGGGGCGGCCTTCCATGCGATTCTTAATGTTCAAAGATTGATCAGAAACATCTAAGAACCCGCGGGCTTGATCTTCTTTCGGTCTGAAATTGTGCGAGGTGCGTGATGGCTTTCATGTCTCAACGGGCGCCGAAAAAGTCTTTCAGAATTATTCCATGAGAAGTTCATCGACGAGTGTTTCGATGGTTTGGTCGCCCGTCGCTCCCTGCCAGTTGAGCTCTCCTTGCCACCAGGATCGGATGTATCCATTCTTGTCGATAACGTAGACGGTGGGCCACATCGTGTTGCCCCACGTATCCCAATTGGAGTTTTTCAGGTCGATGAGCACCGGAAATTCAAACCCCTGTTCTTTCGCTGCCACCTGCACTAGTTTCGAATCCCGTTCTGCGCTGGTCTCGGGCGTCTGAATGCCGATGACGGTGACTCCCTTTTTCGCAAGGGAATCGTGCCACTTATTGTAATGCTTGAAGTTGGCGACACAGTTGTGGCATTGGAACGCATAAAAGTGAACCAGCACAACCTTGCCGCGTTCCGACTCCAGAGTTATGCGTCCAGTGCCCGCCCATTCTCCGGAGTCGATCAATTCAGGAGCCAACGGATAAATCCGTTTCAACTCCAGCATGTTAAACGGTTCGCCTACCAGTTTTGCGAGATTTCGACGGTGCGAATTAGTGAGAAGTCCATTGAGCAGACTCTGCTCCTTCCTGCGAGCTGCTTGAAGCTGCTTCTCGAGATCTGCGTCGCCACCTTTTTTCTCATTCAACTGACTCGCGAGAGAGTCCGTCACAAGACACGCGGCTTTAAGCTTTCGCAGATCTTTCGCATCAAGCCCAACATCGCCGGCAATCTCGGGACGCACCAATGCTCTGGTTCCCTGCGATTGTATTTCCAGCTCACGCAGCCGTCGCATTGTGGCAGGCGAAAGAATCTTGCTTAAAGCATCGATCAGACGTGTTTCAAGCTCGCGCGTCGTCTCTAGTTGTTTGGCCTCGGGAAGGTTGCGTGAAGGCCACCAGACACGATCCATCTCTTTGAGAATCTCCAGCAGCCGAGCATCGCCTTCCAGCCCAAGCTCTTTTTGCACTTCAGGTGTGTGCACAAGCTTCAGGAGCGACTGCGGAACAAGTGGTTCCACTTCCGTCGTCTGCGAATATGCGAAACTGGGCACCAGAGTGAAAAGTGCAAATGCGATGAGTACAGTCACATCTGGAGTTTGCAGTCGCTTCATGTTTCCACCTCGAACCTTAAGTCATGCGGAAGTCAGGAATGTCTGAGCCATCGGCGCAAAGGTAAGCGTTCGGCGTACGTTACCTCTTCTGTTGCCCGATCTGTGATAGATTCTGTCAGAATAATTTCAGAACGCACAAGGAAGCGTTTCCGGAATCACCAAACACGCTGGACAACGTTCAGAGCCTGGCGACCGTCACCCCACTCACTGCCGAAATTCGCAAGACTGGATAGGATCTGTGGACGACAAGCAAACGGTACCACTGTATAACGCAAAAAATGCACGGCCTTGAATTCTTTTTCTACTGCACAGCTCTTCAGGTATTGATTGTTCATGATCATTCGACAAACATCGCTCATCGAAGTCCGTAAAAGCCGAACCAAGGGTCGAGGAATTTTTGCGACGGCGTTCATTGCAGAAGGCACAGTCTTTGAACAAGCACCGGTGCTTGTGATGCCCGCTAAAGAAGTTAACGTCGAGATTGAAGACACGGTACTTTCACACTACATGTTCGCATGGGGTAAGAGCACGGTCGCCGTTGCGCTCGGATTTGGTTCTCTCTATAACCACTCGTATACACCCAACGCCTGCTACGAAGATGTCAGGGGCCAGATGAAGAACTACATCGCCATTCGCGATATCCAGGCAGGCGAAGAAGTGACGATCAACTACAACGGCGATGCCAACTCAACGGATCCCGTTTGGTTTGATGTCATTGAAACTCCTGCTGAAGGCTCCCCTGCCTCACTCAAAACCAAACCCGCTGCCGCCTCGGAAAAAGGCAGCCTCCCAAAACCGGACACAGCTGGCAAGAAGACCCGGAAGCCAACACCGGGTGCCACAAAGAATTCGCCGAAGAGAAACAGCAAATCAAAGACTAGTTAGTGCAGTGCAAGATAATTCATGGCGACAATTCTTATGGATCCAGCGTGGTAACAGATCCGGTTCAGCGGGGATTGCACAACCAAGGCCATCGCACACATTGGGTCAATTTGGCAGGATAGAGGGTTGCGCTTTTGCAAGGCTTAGAGTACACCTCCGCAGCATACGAAATGTCATCGCATGCTATGGAGAGAAGACTTGTCACGATCAAATGTGAATCTTGGGCTGAGCGAAATTATTTGTCACTTTGAACAGCTCGAAGATCCTCGTTCGCCCATTAATCGGCACCACCCGTTGCCCAGTGTTCTGACCATCTC